>CACJXQ010000017.1 GCA_902597385.1 uncultured Pseudomonadota bacterium
TCTCAAATAACGCAATTGCTAACGGTAATGCAACTCCGTTTGGCGGACTCACAGGTTTCGTGGATCCAGTCTTGAGAACTACTCCTCAGGACGCCGCAGAGCTGTTACGGTCTTTTGGTAACCCAGGAAGGCACCAGCAAAGTGCTGTTAATGCCTTCAACTCTGGAGATTTCGCTAACCTATGGAACGGTCTAGATGTAGCCGGTTGTGGCGTGGCAGATACGACTAGAAACTTCTGTAGCCCATTGGCTGGCGGTCAAACCTCTGTAGAGTACAAGCAGTCTCACACTGTAGGACTGTCCATGGACTATTTTGAGTCTTGGTCAGGGGTGGTCATGCGGGTTGAATCTTCTTGGACCTTCGACGAAATCGTCAATAACACAAGAAGCGTTGACTGGGTTGATCACAGTGACATCATGAGATTCTCGCTGGGCTTCGACCGACCAACATTTATCCCATTCTTGAACAAAGACAGAACCTTCTTCTTGTCTCTGCAGATTTTCGATACATGGTATTGGGATCATGAAGGTGATAAGAACACAGGTTACTTTGTTGATGAACATAACTGGATTACCACTTTCTTCTTTATAGGTAACTATAAGCGGGATACGGTTAAGCCTATTGGTTTCTACGTTTGGGAAGAGGCTTCTAACTCTCACGTAGCTGGTTTCAATGTCGAATGGCTGTTGAACAACCACTGGTCAGTGAAAGGTGGATTCCACTTAATTTGGGAAGGGGACAACAACACAACTCATGACGTTGGACCCTATGCGAACTTCATTACCAATGGACCTACTGGCTTAGGTGCGGGTCACGCTAACCAGTATCCGTTTGTAACTTCAGTGTTCGGCCCAGGTAGACAAGGAATTGGTGCTCTAAGGAACTATGACGAAGTTTTCTTCGAGCTGAAATACCAGTTCTAATTAACCGATACCCATATTGGTTTAAAGGGAGGCTTAGGCCTCCCTTTTTTTTGCTGTGCCGAAGAAGTGTTACACTCGTAAATAAATAACCAGTCTAGGAAATTACTAAAGGAAGCACATTTGATATACATTCGTTTCCAGAGATTGCTCAAGGTTCTAATATTTCTTTGTACTCTGATTACCAGCAACATGGTGCATAGCGAACTGAACACAGAGCGGGTAGCGCACTTGAATAAAGCAAAGTTAGTAGCGACAGAACTAAAGGAATCCGAGAACTACTACGATCAGATAGCTGGAGCAGGCACCTTGGTCGAATTTGGCGACAAGGAAGCATTACAATTCATTGCTGATAATTTGAACCATACGGATTGGGTGTTAATGAGATCAGCAATAGACACTTTAATCAGTGTCCGTCACCCCTCAGGCGTGGACGTGATCTACAAAGCGGCAGAAACGATCAAAGAAACTGTTTTTCTGAAATTTTTAACAGAATCACTCTCCTTTAAAGCTCGAGACGATATGGGTGAGTTTCTTGTAGACCTGTTAGAAGTGGATGATCAGTGGGTAAAGAAGTATGCAATGCAAGCCATAGATTTTATTGATTTTGATGGAAAGCAAGAAATTCTGAATAGGTTGGTTGAATCAAATAAAAGCGATCCCATTGTAAGAGCCTATGCATCCATGGCTTTAATTACTTCAGATTCCACCGCTGAGGATGTTAAACGGTTAATTATAATGGCCAAAGATGGTGACTCATCAGCCCAAGAGGCTGCAGCGGTAGCTTTGGGTAGAGTAGATTCAAAGGAGAGTCGACAAACACTTAGAATTCTGAGGAATAGTAAATACCCAAAGGTTTCTATGGCCGCATTAGCTAGCGAAGTGGGTTATGGTATTCCAGATGCCAAGGAGCGTTTGATAGAGATAATGAGTGCTGGTAAGGGATTGGATCCGTCCGTCGCAGCAGCAAGCCTGAGGAGGATGCCTGTAAGGGTTTCAGAATCAGTGACGAAGGAGTTAATTGCGTGTTGTAAGGTGTCCTCAGATGTGGGAACTAGAATTCTGGAGGCGTGGTCTAATATGTCCGAAGTTCCTGCTCACATTTACAGATGGGGTCTGGAAAATGAGAATCCCGATATAAAACTTCAAGGAATTTGGCTAGTGGGACAAACCGGAGCCCATGAGTTTCTCTCGGACGTAGTCCGTGCTATGGATGACAGTGATCCCGGGATTAGAGGCATGGCGGCGTGGTCAACCGTAATGCTATTACAGCAATAATTAGGCTAAAAAAGCATGATGGTTTGCAGATCGGTTGTAATTTTTCGACCGTATAAAGCTATATAGGCTCATTGGGTGTGTTTATCTTTGTTGAACAAAAGCAGTACTGTAGATTCAAGGTTCCCTATGGCTTTTAGGAAACTGATATCATTTGAAAGGAGTATTTTTGTGACTATTTCGCGCGAGTTTTTTGGATCAGGTGGCAAACAAATTCTTCTTTTTGGGTTACTTCTGATGGTAAGCGGAGCGATAACTGCCAGCGAATTCGAACTAGACTTGGAGGTTTTGGGGGAAATGGCCCCACCTCCGGGAAGCGTCATAGGTTTGGATAATATCGAACAATATGAACAACTAATTGATCCAGAATTCGCTGACTTGGTGAGAAAGGGTTGGGTCACAGTAAAAACAGGCGAAACTATATCTTTCAAGCCGCACCTGAATTATGTGGACGCTACCAGAACACACGCTGGCAAAACTTCACTAGGGTCTGAGCCTGGTGTTTTGAAAGATTACATAGCAGGTCGACCTTTTTCTGGTGAATTATCAATGGATGATCCGCAGGCAGGCACCAAACTGATGTGGAATATGCGCTACGGGTATGCCGGCGATGGGGGTAAAATTCCAGAGATGTATTGGCAGTATAGGGATATGCGAAGTCAGACTATGGAAAGAGAATTGGAATTCGAAGCCGAAGCGATGCGTTTTATGCATCGGCATGTTGTGGAACCCACTCCTTCGCTCAAAGACAACCCCTACAAGGTTTACAACGCAATCACTCTGACAGCACTTGAGCCAGGCGATGTCGCAAATACGAAGCTGTTGCTGTTTTACAATAGCGACGATTTGGCCGAGGAGCAGGGTTGGATGTATGTTCCCCTTTTGAGAAGGGTAAGAAGGGTCGCTACCACCATGCGAACTGATAGTTTTCTAGGAAGCGATATAATGATAGAGGATTTTCTCGGATATACCGGGAGAGTAAAAGACATGGATTGGACTTACGGTGGAGACCGGTATATTTTACTGCCCATGTATCGGCATGATAAGGTTCCCCACGCCAATCGTAAGGCTAGGTCTTACAAATACAAATTTGTTGACTTTCATGGTCATTCGGGGTGTTTTCCGAATATTACTTGGCAACTCCGAAAGGTGCATGTTTTGGAAGGTGTTCCTAAGAGAGAAGATCACCCATTATCAAAGAGATTTTTCTATATTGATTCTCAAACCATGTTCCCAGTGTTTGGAAAGGTCTATGACAGAGCTGGAGTTCTTTGGAAGTTCTTACTTGGTGGCATCGCCCATCCAGATCATCACCTGAAGCAGAACGCGGGGAGCGGCGTTCCTATGCTCGATTCCGCTGCGGTGATTGATATTCAAAATATGCACTGTACTACCCTGCAAATGGTAACTTTAGCGAATCTCAAAAAAATGAAGAAGCGGGATTTCGAGCCTTCAGCTTTAAATGTAGGGGCTAGGTAAAAAGTTTTAATTCTAGCTATATTCGTTATAGACTGTAGTTACTGCGAGGCTTCATTCGGAGTCCGCTAAATTCTTTGGGAGGAAATGCAAATGGCAAGTGTACAGTCAGAGTCAATAAAGAAGTTATACGGCAGCTGGTTAGCCGCAATGACGGACAAGCCAGATATGGAACTTGATGAGATAAGAGCCTTGTTTGAACATTGGGGGGATATAACTGGCGAGCCTGGTCAGGTTGACTATGTAGAGGTCGACGCTGGCGGCGTGGAAGCCATGTGGGCGATACCTAAAGGCTGCGCTGAGGATAGGGTGGCTCTATGTACTCATGGTGGCGGGTATGTGACAGGGTCTATGTACACTCATCGTAAACTTTTCGGTCATATCGCGAAAGAGGTCGGGTGCAAGGCCTTGATCCTTCATTACAGAAGGGCTCCTGAGCATACTCATCCAGCTCAGGTGAATGATGCGGTAACTGCCTATGAATGGCTTCTTAAAGAGGGCTATAAGTCAGAGCATATATTTACGACAGGTGACTCCGCTGGAGGCGCTTTGGCAACCTCAGTACTACTAGGGATAAGAAATAAGGGATTGTCGCTTCCGGTCGGAGCCGTCCCTCTCTCTCCGTGGTATGACCCTGAGGGCACCGGAGATAGTATACAGTCCAATGCTGAAAAGGACGTCCTTGTCCAAAAAGAAGTACTTCTCAACATGGCGGCTACATTCTTGGGTGACGCTTCTCCGAAAGATCCTTTAGCAAATCTTCTAGAAGCTGATTTAACGGGGCTTCCGCCGATGTACATCCAAGCAGGTGGAGACGAAACGCTACTAGACGATTCTGTGCGTTTTGGAAAATTGGCGAAAAAGGCAGGTGTTGATTGCCAAGTGGAAATTTTTCCGGAGATGCAGCACGTATTCCACTTTATGGCAGGTGAGGCTCCTGAGGCAGACGAGGCTATCACCAAATTAGCAAAATGGGTTAAGCCAAAACTAGGTCTTTAAACGAATCTAATCGAAGTTCGTTTTATCTTAAGAGCCAGCATGCTGGCTCTTGTTTTTTTAGAGGAAGCAATATGGACGTTTACTCAAAAGGTTATGACCCTAAAAGTCTGTTTGATTTGTCGGGAAAAACCGCTTTTGTTACCGGTGCCTCAATGGGGTTGGGGTATAGGTTTGCCTGGACGTTGGCGAAGGCTGGAGCAAAAGTAGTGGTTACTGCTAGAACTAAGTCGAGATTAGAAAAACTTGGCGAAGCAATCAACGATTTTGGTGGGCTATGTGTTGTTGAGCCTCTCGACATGCGAGATAGAAGTGCCATCAGGGAATGTGTAGAAAGATGTGAAGAAGACAGTCCGATAGACGTAGTGGTCAATAATGCTGGTATAGCTATAGTGAAGTCACCAGAGCGTTATTCAGACGAAGACTGGGATGCAGTCTACGAAACAAATCTTCGAGGCCCGTGGACTTTGGCTCAAGCGGTAATACAAAAGCGCTTGGCTGACGAGAGAGAGTGCAGCGTTGTAAATATTGCCTCGGTTCTCGGGATCCGCCCATTAGGCCACATACCACCTTACGCCGCTTCAAAAGCGGGTCTAATAAATTTGGGAAGAGATTTATGCGTTGATCTTGCCGCTAAAAACATTCGCATCAATGCACTCGCTCCAGGTTATTACGAAACCGAGATGAATAGAGAGTGGCTCAAGACTGAAGCTGGCTTGAAACTACGAGAAAGGATCCCAGCAGGCCGGTTTGGACAACCCGACGATCTCGATGGGGCGATTTTGTTTCTAGCCTCTTCAGCATCTAGGTTTATGAATGGAAATGTGTTAACCGTGGACGGTGGGCACTCTGCGGGGCTTTAAAGGGACCATAAAACTAGTTCCCACTTTAAAACGTCTTGCTGAGTAATCGTACCTTGTTGCTCTCTTGAAGCCTTACTTATGACCTGAAGTTCATATAGAAACCCGCCCTTATCTGTGGGTATTTTCCTGATAATTTTTATTTCACTGCTTATAATATCTTCTTCTAGCACTGGAGCTAGGTGATCGCACTTTTGCCACGCAACGAGAGTTATAGAATCTGGAAATGCTCTTAATATTTGGGCGAAGGCCAGTGATATGGTATGCCCACCGTATACGAGCCTCTCTCCTAGGTAACTTTTTGTGGAATCGGTATGCGCATACGCTATATTGCCTGTGATGCGAACTAACTCCGGTGCAGAAGTTACTGAATCTTGCGGTATTAAACTTATCTCATCTCCTTCTTGGTATTCTAAAGTAGGCAAATTAATTTTCTCGTTCGAGAGGGTATTAATCTCCCATTCGGGAAGAGAGTTTAAGAGCTCTTCATCGGTCAACCGCTCAGGAATCCAATCAAAGGAATCATCGTGACTCGTTTCAACTTTGGGGTCCTTGCAAGCGATCATCGGGCACCTCCAATATTTTAAGACCACTTCTTCTTCCTGGTTTTTAGTTTCGATCTCTAAAGCTACCATGCCAGTGGCATCGCGCCCCGGTTTAAGGCGGTTTTGCCGTAAGGCGACTACTTTAGTTGTTGTCGACAGAGTGTCCCCAACGAAAACGGGTTGTTTAAGAATGAGTCCTCTATAGAACAGGTTTCCCTTTACATTCTGGGAAGCGAAAGTAGTTTGACCGTTTACGATGTTTATCGTAAGCATAGGATGAACCAATCCTCTCTTATCACCTGTGGTCTTATGGCATAAATGATTTGACAGGGGGAGCCGCAGCCGATCGCCAATGATCGCCTGATAGTGGGCTGCAAGGCCGCTGGTAACAGTGATAGCAGGAGCACCAAATATTTGCCCATTATAAAATTCTTCGAAGTAGGGTCCTCTAATTACGTGTTTTACCATTTCCTCTCCAAATTTAAATAAAGGTTTCTTTATTCAGAAAATTCTTTTCGGATTAATTCGTCGTGCTCACCCAGTTTGGGAACTGATAGGCCGGAGATCGTTGAACCCACATGTTTAACAGTGCGAAAAGTTTTACCATCTGATGTAACTTCACAACGAACTAAAGCGGGGTGCTTAGAAAGGTCAGCTATGTTGTTGATATTTCCACAGGCTATTTCGGCTGCTTGGAGCTTAGCTATTAATGTCTCTCTAGGGACGGAATGAAAAGACTCATTAATAAGCTTCTTGAGCTCTTCCAAGTTTTCTACCCGATTAGCGTTAGTGCAGAATCTGGGATCTGTTGCTACTGCTGGTCTTTCCAATACTGACTCACAAAATCTCACCCATTCTCTACCGTTCTGGATTACTATGAATACCGGGCCGTCGGCACTCTCGAAGGAACCGTAGGGCGCTAATTGCGCATGGTCTAGCCCGGTTCCCTGAAGTAATTTGCCAGAATATTCGAAGTAGGATAGTGGCACGGACATCCATTCTGAGAGGACTCCAAACAGAGACACATCAATATTACTACCGGACTGTCTTTTCTCTCTGTTGTATAGAGCTTTCAGAATCTCGGAATACGCCGTCAATCCTGTTGATATATCACAAATGGAAGCTCCTACTTTTGACGGAACACCAGGGGGGCCTGTCACTGAGCATAGGGCGGTCTCAGCTTGCACTAAAGCGTCATAGGCTTTCATTTTGGCGTAGGGTCCGTGATGACCATAGCCTGAAATATTACAAACTATTATTCTCTCATTAAGGTTAGCTAAAGTATTGTAGTCTAATCCAAGCTTGTCGGTTGCCCCTGGCTTTAAATTCTGAATAAAAACGTCAGCTTTCAACAATATTTTATTGAGCAGGGCTCGATCCGACGAATTTTTGATATCAATCCGTAAGGATTCTTTACCACTGTTGAGCCATATGAAGTAGGCACTCTCGCCATTTACGACACTGTCGTAGGCGCGTGCGAAGTCACCTTCTTCACGTTCTAGTTTGATTACCCTGGCTCCGCTTTCAGCTAGTAATCTTGTGCAATAAGGAGCTGCCACGGCCTGCTCGAGCGCGACCACCAGGATTCCATCAAGTATTGCCATCGGACAAAGTCCTAAATCAGGCTAATAAGACCGGGGGAGACCCAGCTCGTGTTCCGCAAGATAAGACAAAATCAAGTTGGTGGATATAGGTGCTATTTGATACAACCTTGCCTCGCGAAACTTTCTCTCTATATCGTATTCTTCAGCGACGGCAAATCCACCGTGGGTTTGCATGCAGATCTCTGCTGAGGCCCAGGACGCTTCTGAAGCTAGCAGTTTGGCCATATTTGCGTAAGTACCACTGGTATCGCCTTCTTCGTATAAAGCGCAGGCTTTGTCGAGTATAGCTTCAGCGGCCTCAGTTTGGGAAAATGCTCGCGCGATTGGAAATTGTATACCTTGATTCTTCCCTATAGGCCTGCCGAATACCACTCTTTCATTCGCATAATCACTGGCTTTTTTTATGAACCATCGCGCATCTCCGATACATTCAGCTGCGATTAAAATTCTCTCCGCATTCATTCCAGAAAGAATGTATTTAAACCCTTTTCCTTCCTCTCCGATTAAAGATGAGGCGGGAATCGGTACATTGTCAAAGAAAATTTCAGTGGTTGAGTGGTTAAGCATGGTTCTAATAGGTTTTATTGTCATGCCATTTTTTAGTGCATCCCGCATGTCTATCAAAAACACCGATAAACCTTGAGATTTCTTTTCTACAGATTCCTTGGGAGTAGTGCGAGCAAGAAGGACCATCAGATCGGAATGCTCAGCTCTGGACGTCCACACCTTTTGCCCGTTGACGATGTATTGATCCCCCTTTCTTTCAGCGACCGTGGATATGCTTGTAGTATCTGTACCAGCCGTCGGTTCTGTCACACCAAAAGCTTGTAGTCTTAATTCTCCCGAAGCTATTCTTGGCAGATACTCTTGCTTTTGCTGTTCACTACCGTGGCGCAGAACAGTTCCCATCGTGTACATTTGGGCATGACAGGCGCCAGCATTTGCTCCAAATTCATGGATTGCTTTTAGAATTTCGGAACCAACGGAGATGGGAAGTCCACTGCCTCCATACTCTTCCGGGATAAGAGAAGCGAGTAGGCCTAATTCTGTTAAACTTTTAACAAATTCGGTAGGGTATTGTCGGTTTCTATCCTTTTCTCGCCAATATTCCCCTCCGTATTCTTCGCAAACTTTTTTAACGGTGTCTCTTATCTGAGAAACCACTTCTACCTGCTCAGCTTTCATTAACATCAATTTTCCTCATCTAATTAAGATAATCCATTCGATATTTGATTAGACACCCGGCGACGAATTGTATACGTTAACACCCGTCGCCGGGTTCACAGTGGTTGTTCTAGCTTTGAGCTAGGATTTTGTCTAGAACGGGATACAAATAACTATTAAAAAGCTCCGGATTTTCGCTCATCGGAAAATGCCCGATCTCTTCCATTATTATACACTCCGAGTTCTTGGTTTTCTTGGCGGTATCCTCTGTCATCTCAGGAGTACATGCGAAATCGTAGACTCCAGTCATGTAGTATATCGGTACGTCTCCCGGAAGTTTTTCAGTTTCTTCACGAAAATCATGGTCCTTACTATAAAAGTATAGATCGCCTTTGAACACTCCAGGTCCACCCTGAGCATAATACCACCATGTTTCCCATCGGTATTTATCGGGACTTTGCGGAGCCATTAAGCCGAATACTGAAGTAGCTGATGTTTCTCCTCCATGAATATGAGAGTGACGAAGCCAATCTAAGTGCCACCCTGGAGAATATTCACATGCCTCTATAGCTATCAGCGACCGTACTTTTTCTGAATAATTTTTGGCTAAGTGAAGACATATATTTCCGCCCATGGAACTCCCCATAATCACGGGCTTATCAAGTTCCAGAGCATCGCAAAATGCCATTAGTATTCCACTGTAGAATTTAGCCGTTAGTTTGTATTCCTCTTCCTCTTTGTACCAATCGTATGGAGGGATGGATTTTCCATGCCGCGGTATATCTAAAGCAATTACGCGAAAATTCTTATTAATCGCAGCATCACACAGTTGATGCCTCCACTCTCTAGAGTCCGTGCCAGCCGTATGGAGACAAACCATTGGAATGCCTTCTCCAGCTTCTTCAAAAAAGATTCGATATTCTTCTCCCTCGTAAGGAACCCAAACGTAACGCCCAGTTATCGGTTCGATTTTTGCCATTTTTTATATCTCCTAAATTTACTAAGCGTTAAATTTCACGCATTCTGTCGAGTGCCCACATCAAAGCACGCATATTTTGCCAAAGCAGCATTTGATCGCCCTCTAAGGTAAGTCGACCGTGGAGCGGATGGGCCATCGCCCATAAATCATTGTACATGGGAGGAGGCACCTCCTGACAAAACTTGGTCCAAGTTTCGGCTGGTCCGCGGATGGCTAAGCCGTAACAAGTTTCAGGTCCAATCTCATCAGAAAAGCTAACTAGTTTCCCTTCTCGAAAAGATACTTGATATTGAGTATCTCCAAAACCAAAAAGGAAATCTGCGGTGAAATGTTTCCCGATCCAGGACATAGGGCCATTACTATTTACGGCCCCTTGCCATTTTTCCATCCAATTAGTTTCAAACATTTATTACCTCCTAAATTTAGCGTTTCCACCTATCATCCAAGTATCCCCAAGGCATTTGAGGATTTTATCACAATTGGCCATTCGTCTATTTCTATGATTTTTTTGCTAACTTCTCGCCAGCTCCTCTAGTTTTTCCGCCCAGGCACTGTATGGACTAAGCGGCTTCCATGTTATATTAGTTACGATGTGAGCGAAACCTTCGCTCCAAATTGGTAGGTCGTGGACTATTTCGTCAATTGTTTCTCCGTCGGCAATTTCCATAACGGCAATGATCTGGTACTGCCCGGCGACTTTCCAAATACCTTTGATAGGACCCCCTTCGGCCGCAGCGGCCTGAGCGGCTACCGACTCTTTCCTCCACACTTCAAAGAATTCTTTATTCGAGCAACCTTCCGGTTTCGCTATATCGGCTGTCATCATTACTAGCATCCAAATCCCCTCTAATAGCTGGCGTTAAGCGTAAAAATAAAGGATATATTCTACAACAAAAACTTATTTCATAGCGTTAAAATATTCAAATAGTCTCATGGCTTTAAGATTTTCAGATTTTTAGTTCTCCGAGTGCCATCGGGATCTTCTACTATTTTTTGTTTCTCTAACATAGCGATATATGTGGGCGGAAATCCATATCTGTTGGCTCCTATCAGGACTAATTCCCTATACCAATCATAGGGGGCGTAAACACTATCATCTGCAATCTCGATGGCTGTGTAAGAAACACATTTTCCCACGTTTGGTATTTGAAGGCATATTGTCTTATAACCTGTCTCAAACGCATCCAGCTTTTCCTTCTGTCGCAGCGAAATCTGATAGAGTACGCCGTATACGAACTCACCTTCAGATTCGATAATGTTGCACTTCCCAGAACCGTCTTTTCCTAGCTTATTAAAGCGTAAGCACCAATTCTCCATCAAAGTAGTGCCTAAGAACTTGACTTTCCCCAGCCGTTCCGTGATTCTCTCGATTATTAAATTAGAGCCGTATGCAAAATATTTGTGATCCATATGCCTGTTATTTTATGTATTTTTTTTGTGGTCTAGAAGTGAATCATTGAAATTTGGCAAATTATAGAGAAATTCGTTTTATAAAGGATGATTAAAATGGTAGCAGCCGTAGATACGTTGAGTTCTGACGATGACGATCAAATCCTGGATGCAATTGGAAGTTGGCTAGAAGGTGTTAAACCTCAGGTTAGGGAGTTGGAGCAGGGGGATATCTATCCCGAAGAAATAGTCAAACAAATGAAAGAGTTAGGACTTTTTTCTCTTATGTATCCTGTAGAGTATGGTGGATTGGGCATGAATGCCTCCTCCTACGCAAAAGTTATTACCAAGCTGAGCGAGACGTGGATGAGCCTGGCAGGCATTATAAACACGCATATGATGTTAGGTCAGTTAATTGGCCGTTTCGGTACGGATTCCCAAAAAGAACAGTTCATGTACAAATTGGCTGCCGCTGAGCTGCACGGCGTTTTGTGTCTGACCGAGCCAGATGCGGGAACTGATCTGCAGGGCATTAAGACGCATGCTAAAAATCACGGTGATCATTATACTTTGAATGGATCCAAGATGTGGATAACCAATGGGCTTCATGGGTCTCTGTATGCAGTACTTACGAAAACCGATCTGAATGCTTCACCTGCCCACAAGGGAATGACCATGTTTCTAGCGGAGAGGGGTGAAGGATTTAATGTGGATGGTAAAATTAGAAAACTAGGTTATCGAGGGCTAGAGAGCGTAGCCCTGAGCTTTGATGATTTTAAAATCTCCGCTGATAGAATTCTCGGAGGAGAAGAAGGATTTGGCTTTAAGCATGCCGTTGGGGGTCTAGAATTAGGGAGAATCAATGTTGCCGCTAGAGGCGTAGGGGTGGCCAAAGCAGCAATGGATGACGCTGTCTCCTACTCTCAACAGAGAAAAACGTTTGGAAAGCCCATTTGCGATCACCAGTCGATCCAAATCAAACTAGCCGATATGGCTACAAAGGTGGAGGCCGCACGCTTACTTGTGGAACAAGCCGCAGCTAAATATGATCGGGGGGAGCGGTGTGATATGGAAGCCGGTATGGCAAAGTTGTTTGCCTCGGAAGCTGCGCTCGAGAATGCTACAGAAGCCATGCGCGTTCACGGAGGTTATGGATACTCCAAAGAATTTGACGTAGAGCGTTACTATAGGGACGCCCCGTTGATGTGTATTGGTGAGGGCACCAATGAAATCCAGAGAGTTTTAATAGCTCGTCAGCTGATTCAACGCAATCCTGTCTAATCCTTTGAAAACGCAATAGCTTCTATCTCTACCAAGGCACCGGAGATAGCAAGAGCAGAACACACTGTGGAGCGTGCAGGTGGTGTGTTTCGTGGGAAGAGTTCGGCGTATACTTGGTTAAAATCGGCGAAATAGTTTGCATCTGTTAACCATACTGTTGTTTTGATTACGTTATTCAAATTCATATTCGCAGCTTCGAGAATACCCAACATATTGTTAATACATAGACGCGTTTGTTCAAAAATACCGTCGGCCAAATTAAAGTTATCGTCTACACCAAGCTGGCCAGATAAGAATAGGAAGTCACCGGCTTTGACGGCTCTGGACAGGGGTAATGTATTACCATTTGGCAATTGCAGAGGCGTTCCTATAATTTCATGATGCATTTAAAAAGCTCCTTTTGATTAACTTTGATGTGCCTATGATAAGAAGGGGCAGCGTAAAAGCGAAAAAAAATCCCCATGCAATCCATCCGTAACCCTTTGCTACTAGCGAGATAATACCAATCTTTGAAAATAAAACACTAATCAACACGAGCCCAGCCGAAATAGCGGCTTGGCTTTTTTTACCTAGCTCGTGCTTGTGATATTCACCTAACCAACCGTTAATTCTTTCGTTGACTCCATGGAGCAGCCCAACAGCGGTTAAAATGATGGTTCCGAACAGTATAATTAGATAAAGGGGCTCGAATTGAGAAAAGTCTGAATTCCTCAGAAGCCAAAAGGTTGGTACACCTTGCTCTATTACCTCAGGATAACGGGTGACAAAGGCTAAGTGCAGTAAGAGCGCCGGTACCGCACCCACAATCCCAGCAAAAATCCCAGCCTTGAAAGCTGCCTTTTTACCCTCTATTTGGGTTGTACAGTATATTAGCACTGGAACCAAAGCACTGTTGTAGACAGCAAATTTAAATCCGCTGCTTACCGAGTCAATAGTATTGGTATAAAGCGATTTATCAGTGAATGAGCCGGCGTCTAGTTGTGTTAAACAAGCTACAGTATAAAAAAGTAGGCTGATCATTAAGAGAAACGTCCAAGCAGCTAGTAGATTTTGAATGAGTATTTTTCCGAAATAGTTACACCCCACGATGAGAGTAAAAATTATCACGAAAGAATATGATTCAGTTAAACTCAGTGCCGATTTCGCTGTGTCAGTAGCTGCAGCTGAGACGATCGCAATGATTAACACTAGTAGGAGAATAAAGAGTATTTCATACAGAACCCAGCCTTTACCCAATAATGATGTCAAGAAGGTTCTATAGTTTGACGTGCCAAAAGTTTTCGCAAATGCGAAACTCAGCGAGAGTACTATGGCGAAGCCAAGGGCTATAGTGAGGCAAGAGATTAGGCCGCCAAGGGGACCGTTTATTGTGATAAATTCGATTATCTCTCGACCGGTTGCATAACCCCCGCCTATTATAACTCCCTGGAAGACGGCCGCAGGCAGGAGGTAATTCCGATAGACATACTTCACCTTAGTGGAGATCCTCGTAAAAAATTTTCGCGATTGTAATCAGAATCATTGATTCGCTAAGCTTATTAAGCGTTATATTTTGGTAAAAATATAATAATTACATTGCTTAATTGCTAATTTCTCTATTTCCCCTTAAAAATCGGTTGTCTTTTTTCGAAAAAAGCATCGACTGCTTCAAAATGGTCTTCGGTTCTTTGTAGGGTAACCTGAAGGGCTGCTGACATTTCCATAATGGCTTCAAAATTGTTCATCGAGCCATCGCGCATTAGTTTTTTCGTCATCCGCAATGCTTGGGGGGGTTGTTTGGCAATACTTTCGGCTAACTCCATTGCTCGAGCCATCAACTGGGAGTTTGGGACTACTTCAGACACTAAATCCCATTCGAGCGCGGTAGATGCGTCAATCACGTCACCGGTATAAAACAATTGTGAGGCTCTTGACCAACCTATATGCCTCGGTAGTAGCCACGCACCTCCATCCCCCGGTAGTAATCCAAGTTTCAAGAAGGTAGCCCCAAATTTTGCGCTCTCTCCAGCAATACGAATATCACACAAAGAAGCCACGTCGTTACCCAGTCCTATAGCTGGGCCATTTATTGCGCCTACCATCGGCACCTCTATATTCCAGAGTGACCGGATTATACCGTGAATGCTGTCTCTATAATGATCGCGCAGTTGCAGAGCATTCCCTCCGAAATGTCCTGACCTTTCTTTCATGGATTTTAAATCGCCACCAGCCGAGAATGCTTTGCCAGCGCCAGTCATCACAACACACCTAAGATTTTTCTCAGAATTAATTTTTTGAGCGGCATCGGCGAAGAGTTCCCCATCTCCTTCATGACCCAATGGGTTTCGGGTGTCCGGTCTATTTATGGTTAAGATCGCAATGTTATCCTGCAACTCAAGTTTTAAATCTTCATCCATTATTTTAGTCTTCCTATTTCGTTATGAGGGGCCAAACGCCGTTCTCTCCTGCATCTAATGCTAGATCGCCCAAAAATTCGCCCCAATAATTTGATGAGCCAAATTCTGATCGCCATGCCCAAAGCCTTCTTGTTACGTAATGTAACCCGTATTCATAGGTAAATCCTATAGCTCCATGTACCTGATGGGCTAATCGGGAGATTTTTTCCACTGAATCACTAGATTGACATTTTGCTGCGGCTATAGCCTTCAAGGAGTTATGGGAATTCTTTCTCAAACCCTGACTATCCAAAGTATTACAAGCAGCCAAGCTTATAGCATCCACAGAAGCTACTAGTCCAGCTAGGTCAGAAAGGTAGTGTTGTATGGCTTGAAATTTACTTAGAGAACGGCCGAACTGTTCTCTTTCTCCAGAATATTTAACGGCCAAGTCGAAAGCCATAGAGGCTGCGCCAGCGATTTGTGCACTTCTTTGTAGTGCCCCGAGATATAAAAGAGAGTTTGAACACAAATCAATGCTAGCCTCCTCTAAAATTTTCGCTTCCCCAGTGATCAAATCGCGAGGATCTCTTCCAATATTTTCCTGTTTTTTCACGGATTTATTCTTAACTTCAGCGACTCTTAAATTATTATCACCAATAATGAGTAAGTAATTGGCTAAACGTCCCCATGGAACGCCTACATCATTAAAAGACACGTCTTTTGCTGAAACATCAATAGACTTTTCATCTACTAAAGCCCAGCAATTATCCGGTAGTTGGATATTTGCTTCCCTAGCATACCAATTCGCTATAATTGCTTCAGGGATCGGGATCGGTACCGCGAATCTCCCGCAAGCTCTGAGTACCACATAGGCGTCTTGCCAACTGGCATTCATACCGCCCTGTTCCTCGGTCAGGAATAAAGTCGGTAATCCCAAATCCTTTAATTCACTCCATAAATCTTCTGACCAAGCATTTTCCTCGATTGATTTTAATGAATCCCAAGTCAGTTTTTCGTGGAGAACTTTATTTACACTGTCTTGTAATATGTCTGTTAGTTCGCTCATCTAATTCCAATCCCTTTGGCGATTATTCCTCTCATTATTTCAGGCGTGCCGCCTCTCAAAGAAAAAGATGGAGCAACTTGTATTAAATTGCCGAGCACTTGCTGATACTCGTTTCCAATACCTTCCATGGTCGGTTCTAACTCGCAAAGTTCTTGCGCCAGACCAGGTAGCTCTTGCTCAAATTGACAACCGAGATCTTTGACAATAGATGCTGGGAGCGTGGGGGACTGTCCATCTTCAAGCTGAGCAGCAATGCTCAGAGACATGTTTCTCAGGGTAATCGCCGAAGCGATTTGTTTTCCAAGCCTAGCCTTCACACTAGGATCACAGTCTTTTTTCAGGTTTGCAATCAGCTTTCTTAACAAATAGAAACATGATAAATATCGCTCAGGGCCGCTTCTTTCCAGGGCCAACTCTTCTGTGCACTGTTTCCAGCCATTTCCCTCAGGGCCTATGAGTGACTCCTCAGGTATTTCAACATCTACGAATGACACCTCATTAAAATTTTCTCCCCCAGCGAGATTTTTTATGGGCCTAGGAGTAATGCCATTTGCGGCCTTCAGGTCTATCAAAAATTGCGAGAGGCCACCGTGTTTTTTGTTTAAATCGGGGTCTGTTCTGAATAGCGCTATCATATAATCTGCTCTATGGGCATTACTGGTCCAGATTTTTGTGCCATTAATTAACCAACCATTGGAGGTTTTTTCGGCCTTACAACGTAATGATGCTAGGTCAGAACCAGAATTGGGTTCGCTCATGCCTATGGCGAAGCATGCTTTACCAGCGGTGATCTTGGGAATGATTTCTTTTTTTTGTTCTTCGGTTCCATACTTGACTAGCAGCTGTCCACTTTGCCTATCGGCGACCCAGTGAAATGCTGTAGGCGCGCCAGCAACTAGGCATTCCTCAACGACTACATAGCGCTCTAAAAATGTCTTTCCATGTCCCCCGTATTTGGTGGGCAAGGTCATCCCAATAAAGCCTTTCTCTCCTAGTTTGGCACTAAAATCTGGGTCGTAGGCCTCCCAACTGTGACTTCTTTTAACTGGCGATATTTTAGACAATTCTAATTCTAGAAAATCTCTCACCTCAGTTCTAATAGATTCTGCTTTTGGTGGGAGATCCGCAGTCTGGAAGCGGATTTGATCAGTTATTGATGTAATCATTCTAGGTCAATTATCTCCAAATGTTTTTAACAGGACTGGGCAAATTCCCAAGCTCTATTTGCAAAAATTTCAACGATATCAGTGTCTTGAATGGCATCCTCGCTGGCTGCTGTGCCATCTAAGGCTCTCTTAATAATACCTTGATAGATAGCCGCTATTCTCCATAAGGTATAAGCCTTATAGAACTCCAGATTGTCGATACTATCACGGCCGGTTAGTTCGCAATAACGATTTATATAGTCCTCTTCCTCGGGTATTCCCAAGTCATTGAGGTGAAGACCTTTCAAACTGGAGACTTCTTTAGTAACTGGTAAAAACCAAGGCGCTAAATGGTATACGAAATCAGCTAAGGGATCGCCCAGTGTGGATAATTCCCAGTCTAGTACTGCAGAAACTTTAGACTCTTTTGGATCTATAATGATGTTGTCGAGCCTATAATCGCCATGGATAATGCAAGTTCCCGTGGAGGAGGGCAAGTTATTAGGTAACCAGACATTAAGTTTCTCCATTGCATCAATCTTTGAGGTCTCGGAAGCGATATAAATTTTAGTCCACCTATGAATCTGTCTGGCCATGTAGTCATCTGTCTTTCCAAAGCCTTGTAATCCCGCTTTCTCGAAATCTATAGCTTGTAGGTCTGTTAGGGCCTTCAATTGAGAGTCATATATTGCGGATCTTTCCTTCGGATTTAATTCAGGCAGAGACAGTTCCCAAAAAATACGGCCCTCAACCTTTTCCATCACGTAAAACATAGTTCCTAAAACATCGGGATCTGTACAAAGCGCATAGGGCTTTGGCACAGGGAAATTTTGACGGTGTAGTGCATCAATTACCCGAAACTCCCTATCAACAGCGTGGGCAGAGGGTAATAACTCTCCTGGAGGTTTTCTTCTTAAGACATAAGACGCATTCTTCGTCTGTATTCTGTATGTGGGGTTCGATTGACCTCCCTTGAACTCTGACAGACTCAAAGGTCCTTCGAAGTCTGGAACGTTCTCGTTCATCCAAGAAATTAGGGCCCGTTCGTCTAGCTTGAGATGGTCCTGAACTTCCTTGGTACCACTGAACTTATCTTGCCGTTCATTCTGTTGATTCACTATCCTACAATTCCTTCATCGTGCAATTTACCAATTTGACCGCTGCTTAACCCCAGAATATCAGAGAGTATTTCGTCGGTGTTTTGTCCTAGGAGAGGGCCAGATCCAGGATTCTGTCTAGCTTCGGCTGAAAAATATGCCGGCCCACTACAAACTGGATAACTACCGATGCCCGGATGCGTGATCTCAGAAAAAATAGGATTGTCTGTCGAACAATCTGGATCATTTTGTACTAACTGGCCCACGGTTTGATATTTATCCCAACAAATACCGCTGTCATCAAAAACAGGTGTTAGTTCGTTCAGAGTTTTTTGCTCTATCCACCTTTCTAAAAGCTCGGCCAACTCTACCCTTGCGTGAAATCTATCTCCTTCTTTAGCAAAGTCGAGCTGCAGTTTATGCTCGAGATCAGCTACACTTGACTCCAAGTCAGTTGCAACTAATAAGTTTTTCCATTGTTTTGGGCTTACAGCAATTATCATTACCCTTTCTTGGTCTTTGGTTACAAAATCTCTTCCTAAAGCACCATAGAGATAATTTCCATGTTTCTCTCTCTCTTCTTCATTGATTAGAACTTCGCCGATTAATCCCAAATTGCTTACGGCAGATAGGGCAACATCCGCTAGCGCCAGTTGTATTCTTTGGCCTTTTCCATTTTTTATTCTATATCTATCGGCAGCCAATATATTCACTGCGGCATGATAAGCGGTTGCTATATCCCAAGCAGGTAGTACGTGATTGACGGGTTCCGGTGAGTCGCTTGGCCCAGTCAAGTAGGGGAATCCAACTTTTGCATTTACTGTGTAGTCTAAAGCCGTTTTGCCGTCTCTATTTCCTATTATTTCATGCTGAATGAGATCCTCTCTTCTTTTTGAGAGACTTTCATATGATAACCAGCCTTTAGCGGGAAGGTTGGTCGAAAAAATCCCCGCATTCTCTCCGGGGGCTGTTATTAGCTCCACAACTAATTCTCGCCCCTCTTCGGATCTTAAATTGACGCAAATTGACCGCTTGCCTTTATTCATTTCTGCCCAGTAAATGCTGTTATTATTTTTGGTGACTGGCCACCTTTTGAAATCTAATCCGCCTCCTAGCTGATCAAAGCGGATTACATCTGCGCCTAACTGACCAAGTGTGGTTCCACACATTGGAGCGGCGATAAAAGCAGAACCTTCAACTATCCTTAACCCTTGTAAAATATTTTGCATTTTTTTCCTGATTTATTTTAAATTCAATTTAGGATCGCTAAGCCATTACTTAGGACCCGGATATTGCGCTCCAGGGCGGTGGCATTGAAAAAGATATTGTTATTCTCTTTCCACATTTCAGTCCTCAGTGTTTCACCAGGCATGAATGGCGCAGAGAAACGTACCTGCATTGATTTCAATTTAGAGGCGTCGTAGTCGCAATAACTTTTTATTAAGGCGCGCATTGCTACTCCCATGGTGCATCTTCCATGTAGGATAGGAGCCTCGAACCCGGCAGTTTGAGCAACCTTTGGATCGGCATGGAGTGGATTCAAATCTCCGCACAGCCGATAAAACAAGGCTGATTGGGGAAGGGTGTCGAGATCGCAGACTAGATCTGGTTCTCGGGCGGGAATCTTTGCAGGGGAATTGCCGGATTTTTGATTCGCCGCACCGGTTGAAAAGCCACCGTCTCCTCGGGCTAACGTATTGGAGACAACCGTCGCTAATAACGTTTTTCTATCTGACAAAAAAAGCTCTTTTTTAGAATAGATAAAACACCCTTTATCTGCACCTCTGTCAACGACAGATTCAACAGTTGTCCGTCCAAATAATTTACCCTCAGGTGGTATAGGTTTATGGATTTCGAAGAACTCCTCCGCGTGTAATACTTTTTTCCAATCGAAACCGTACTCCGGCTCAGCTATCCAAAAACCGGGATACGCCAGAACCATAGATAGCCCAGGAAGGCTCTGCAAGTTTTCTTCATAGGTGAACTTAAGTTGTTTGTCGTCTTTCGGGTTCGAGCTAAAACCGAGTGACAATGCGTAAAGGATTGTATCTTTAAAGGTAAGTTCGGTATCCTGCTCATCTACCACTTTACCAATCAAACTAGAATGATCTTTCATCTAACGTCCCCTTTATACTGGATCCCAGGGCCAAATATCTTGCGATCGGTCCAATGAGTAAAAATTAGGTTTAAACGCGGGTATAGCGTGTTCAGCGATCGTCTCGGGAGACCAGCCTTCTCCTCGGTGTATGGACCTTAAAGGTCGATTTTGACCCATCAGGAAAATTTCATTATTTCGAACTGCGAAAATTTGGCCCGAAACCTCCTTAGCAACGTCTGAGCACAAGTAAACCGCCATTGGAGCAATTTTGGCTGGTGTCATGGCCTTTAGGCGCTCTATTCGCTGCTTTTGAGCCTCATCCGTGATTGGAATGGTTCCTATCATTCGTGTCCAGGCAAAAGGAGCGATGCAATTTGATCTCACATTGTAGCGTCCGAGATCGAGAGCTATACTTTTAGACAGAGCAGCTATTCCAAGTTTGGCCGCCGCATAGTTAGCCTGTCCAAAGTTTCCTATGAGGCCAGATGTGGATGTCATATGAACATAGGCTCCGGTTTCTCGCTCTCGGAAAATATCGGCAGCCGCCCTGCTGACGTAAAAACTACCGTTGAGATGTACATCTATTACTGCGTGCCATTCTTCGAGGGACATTTTGTGAAACATTCTGTCCCTAAGGATGCCAGCATTATTTACCACAGCGTCCAACTGGCCGAAATGCTCTATTGCTTCCGAAACCATATCTTTGGCATGATCGAAATTTGCCACGCTACCATAGTTTGCTACAGCTTCGCCTCCTCCTTCTGTAATTTCTCTGACCACATCAGCAGCTGGAGTCCCTTCCACGTCACTGCCATCGGTGCTGGAGCCTAGATCATTGACAACAACTTTGGCGCCGGCTTTTGCCATTGCCAGAGAAAAATCCCTACCAATCCCTCTGCCTGCACCGGTTACTAATACTACCTTCCCATCTAAAATTCCCATTTCTCTTCATCTCCCCGCGGTAATTATGCTATTTTCAGCCTTAGACTTTTCTAACTGGTAAAGGCAACGATTTTATACCATCAGTTTAGACTAGAGGTTGAATAAAAAATCACGCTCTACCCAAACTTGTGGTTCAATACTACTCGATAAAGAGTAGGCTGTTAAATAAGGATTCTAAAAGAAGGCTGTGTTAAAAGTTCTAAAGATCCTTTGGAGATAAACTTAATAGTTACTTTAACTATTTGCAGAAGCGCCATTTGGCCGAAAAGTGTTGTGTCGAGACCATCTAATCCTAATTGAGAGAAGGCTGCGATGAAAGAGCTTAAATTACGTGTTATTCCAAATTTTCCTATGATTAAAAACGGGGATGATCTCGTGGAAATTATACTAGAATCTCTCGAGACAAATGGTTGCCAATTAGTTTCAGGTGATATTTTGGTTATCGCTCAAAAAATCGTCTCTAAAGCCGAGGGCAGATTAATAGCTTTAGATACTGTGCAACCTGGCCAGGAAGCGGAAACATTAGCTCACCAGACGGAGAAAGATCCTCGTCTAGTTCAGTTGATTTTAAATGAATCTGCTGAAGTTATGCGTTCTAAACCCGGAGTCATTATTGTTCGTCACAAACTCGGTCACGTTGGGGCAAATGCAGGTATTGATCAATCCAATATTGAACAGGGGGAGGGAGAAAGTGCTCTATTGCTACCTGAAAATCCCGATGAATCTGCCAAGCTACTTAAAAAGTCTATTGATAAGAGGTTGGATATCGACATCGGTATAATAATCGCTGACAGTATGAATCGTCCCTGGAGGCTGGGGACTGTCGGTGAGGCAATAGGCTGTGCCGGAATCATGGTCTTAGACGATAGGAGGGGCGAGACAGATTTATTTGGGAGAGAATTAAAGGTTACCTTAATTAACAGAGCCGACGCTATCGCGGCTTTTGCGACGCTTGCCATGGGTGAGACTACGGAAAAGACACCGCTTGCAATTATTTCCGGTTGGGAGCAGGGTTTGGGAGAGGGTGGCGGAGCCGCTGAGATAATGCGTCCCATAGAGGATGATTTATTTAATTGAAAACTAATGGTAAGAATAAGTATCTGGCTTTTACAGGAGGAGTTGGCGGAGCCAAGCTGTGTGTTGGCCTATCGAAAATTCTAAGTGCTTTTGAGATTGCTTTCGTGGTGAACACTGGCGATGATTTTACTCACCTAGATTTTCCCATTTGCCCCGATTTAGATAGTTTAATGTACGCTCTAAGCGCTGAAAACAATGAGGAATTGGGATGGGGTAGAAAAGGTGAGACTTGGAATTTCTTGAGAAGCTTTGCTGAACTTGGGGGTGAAAACTGGTTTCAACTAGGCGACAGGGATTTAGCTATTCACGTTATGCGTAAACAGTTACTTCGAGAAGGTCTTACACTAGCTGAAGTGACAAGTGAACTCTACCAGCGTTTCGGGATTTCTCATGCTGTGCTCCCCATGACCAATGAGCAAGTTTCGACGAAGATTCAGAGCCAAGGTGAACTGAAATCTTTCCAAAAGTATTTTGTAAAAGAGAAATGTGAGCCAAAGATAGAAAAAATCGTGTATCACGGTTCGAAACACGCTAAACCGGTACCAGCCGTTTTAGAAAAGCTTAGAGATCCCGATTTATCAGGGGTGGTTATTTGCCCCTCAAATCCTTTTCTTAGTATCGATCCTATATTAAGCCTCGAAACTATTAAATCTGCTTTGTTAAGTCTAGATGTGCCCGTTGTAGCCGTATCACCAATTATATATGGAAGTGCTGTGAAGGGACCTACAGATAAAATAATGGGCGAGTTGGGCTTTACTCAGAGTGCCTTGGGGGTTGCTGAGCACTATGATAACCTAATCACTCATTTTGTATTAGATAATGAGGATGTGAACCTATGTTCGGAGATCGAAAAGTTGGGTCTAAGTGTGTTAGTGTGCAACACATTGATGAAAACTCTGGACGACAAGACTGAACTGGCAGACAATGTTATAAAATTTATCAAAAATTCATTCATCTAAATTTATATTGATATCTCATTTACTACTATGTGGATAGTTGTTCCAGTCAAAAGATTTTCGAACGCAAAGACCCGATTATCTGAGGTGCTGACCCCAGCGGAGCGTGAGTCTCTGGCTCAGGTTATGTTGAACGACGTTTTGGGGGCAATATCAAAGTCACGTCTAGTATCGGGGATTTTGGTAGTTTCAAATGAACCGAGGGCTAGATATGCCGCAGAGAGGGCGGGGGGGCTATTCCTGCTGGAAGAAGAATTGGGTGTGTCGCAGGCTATCGTGAAAGCCAGCGAGTGGTTGAAAAATCACGGGCAAAGGTGTTTCATGATGTTACCTAGTGATATTCCCCTGGTGAATAGTGGTGAGATTGATCTGTTGGCTGGAGGGCACTCGGGAAGCGTAGGAGTAACCTTGGTTCCTGATAGAAAGCAAGAAGGAACGAATGGCTTGATAGTTTCTCCTACCGATGCGATTCCATTTTGCTTTGGGCAAGGTAGTTTTGCCAAACACATTAATGCGTGTAGAAGGGCCAGCATTGAGCCTCAAATATCACATGCAGATGGAATCAGTTTAGATATTGATAGCCCCCTCGATCTTACTCATTTATTATCTCATGACGGGGAGACAGAGAGCCTTGATTACTTGGCCGACAACGGGGTAATAAAAAGATTGGCTGGTGTATTCGAGTCTAACAATATAAAAAGTGAAATAATGGCAGCATCAAGGTTGATGTAAGATGAAAAAAATAGATGTTCTTTTAGAGAAAGTGGGAGAAGGTGATTACTTAGAGTCTTCGCAGGCGTTGAGCCTAGTAGACTATAATGATCTCAATCGACTCATGGCGACAGCTACTTTATTACGCGATAGTCATTTCGGAAATGTAGTCACCTATTCAAAAAAGATTTTTATTCCGTTAACAAATCTCTGCCGAGATGTATGCCATTATTGTACTTTCGCTAAAGCTCCAAAAAAAGTAGAAAAGGCGTATATGAGCTTTGAGGAAATTGTCTCTTTGGCCCAGCAAGGCAAGAAGATGGGTTGTAAAGAAGCACTGTTTACTTTAGGCGAGAGGCCTGAACTAAGATACAAAACTGCTCGGGAGTTTCTAAAAGCTAACGGCTTTAACAGTACCATAGAATATTTAAATGAAGCCGCTCGACTTGTTTTTGATGAAACGGGCCTGTTGCCACATATGAATCCAGGAACACTTTCTTTAGAGGAGTGTGTGTCACTAAGAGAAGTCGCACCTAGCATGGGGATGATGTTGGAGTCTGCGAGTGACAGATTATGTGAAAAAGGGATGCCACATTTTGGTTCTCCGGATAAAAAGCCCTCGGTTAGACTTGAAACATTAAGAGAGACGGGAAGGCAGAGGATTCCTTTTACAACAGGAATTTTGATAGGTATCGGTGAAACAAGGCAGGAAAGAATAGAATCATTATTAAAGATTCGCGATATTCACGAGGAATATGGGCATATCCAGGAAATCATAATACAGAATTTCAGGGCTAAACTTGGTACGAAAATGAAAGACGCTCCAGAACCCTCACTAGATGATTTGCTTTGGACCTTATCAGTCGCGAGGTTGGTGTTTGGACCTAAAATGAGTGTTCAAGTTCCACCTAACCTTAGTCCAGGGAATATTAGTCCTTTACTGGAAGCAGGAATAAATGATTGGGGCGGTGTGTCTCCCTTGACTCCCGATCACGTTAATCCAGAGGCTCCTTGGCCCCATCTTGATAAATTATCAAAAGACACAGAAAAGGCTGGAAAAACTTTAGCTGAGCGTTTAACCATTTATCCAGATTATATTCGGGAAGGGGACTGGGTTGACTCGAAATTTATAACGCCAATCCTTGAGCTGGTAGACGCTGAGTATTTACCCAAAATGGATAGTTGGACACCCGGAGAAATAGTTGAACCACCTTTTTCGGTCTTACAACAGATAAAAGATAGAGCTTCTCCTCTTAGTCAGAATATAAAAGATATTTTCGAAAAAGTAGACGAAGGTCAATTACTGAACGAACATGAGGTAGTGTCGCTTTTCGAGGCAAGGGGAAGCAACTTTTCGGCGGTATGTGATAAAGCTAATGAATTGAGAAAGACAGTAAACGGTGAGGAGGTGAGCTTTGTCATTAATCGCAACATCAACTATACGAATGTATGCTACTTCAAGTGCCAATTCTGTGCTTTTTCCAAAGGAAAACTCAGCGAAAACCTGAGAGGTAAACCTTACGATTTGGAGCACGATGAAATAGGACGTAGGGTTGCAGAAGCTTGGCAGAGAGGAGCAACTGAAGTTTGTATGCAAGGCGGAATTCATCCTCAGTACACTGGACAAACTTACATAGATATCGTCAAGACAGTGAAGGATGAAGTGCCGGAAATGCATGTGCACGCATTTTCGCCTTTAGAAATTTGGCAAGGCGCTGAAACCCTCGGTATTACCTTAGAAGAGTTTCTTCAGGATCTGAAGAAGGCTGGATTGGATACTCTGCCTGGCACAGCTGCAGAGGTTCTTGACGATGAGGTTCGTGCGGTCATATGTCCAGATAAAATTAACACTTCGCAGTGGTTGTCTGTAATGCGCGCAGCCCATCAGGTAGGTTTTTCGACGACTGCGACCATCATGTATGGACATGTAGAGCAGCCCGTAAATTGGGCGCGGCACTTAATTAGAGTCAGAGATTTACAAATTGAGACAGGAGGTTTCACAGAATTTGTACCCTTACCTTTTGTTGCATCCGAATCCCCTGTTTACCTGAAGGGAAGAGCTCGTCGGGGACCAAGCTTTAGAGAGGCGGTTTTGATGCATGCTGTCGCGAGAATCGTTTTCCATCGTTACATTTCTAATATCCAGACTTCTTGGGTAAAAATGGGCCATAAGGGAGTAATTGCTTGTCTAGATGCAGGTGCAAATGACCTGGGTGGAACCCTGATGAACGAGAGTATCACACGAGCAGCGGGAGCAGCCCACGGACAAGAGACAAACCCCAGTGTGATGCTAGAGATGATTAGTGACGCGAATAGAATCCCTAGGCCAAGAACAACAATTTATAAGGACCTAAGTAGTGATAGATTAGATACAGCTCTGGAGGCTGGAGAGCTATCAGAAATTATAAATAGTCCTGCAAAAAAATATGAACGACGTGATAGAAGAAAGCTGATTCGGTCTTCTGCCAATGTTTAAAAATATCTAAATTGATGCCAAAACATATTCTGAACGGATACCGAATTATCGATTTAACGCATGTCTTAGCCGGACCGAGCGCTACTCGATTAATGGCTGAAATGGATGCAGAAGTGATAAAAGTCGAATTTCCGCCTACCGGGGATATAGCGCGACTTCTGCCCACACTAAAAAATGGCAGGAGTGCTTATTACGTTCAACAAAATAGGGGTAAGTTGAGCTTATCTTTAAATATAAAATCCTCCGAAGGTAAAAAGATTCTAACTAAATTAATTAAGTCAGCTGACGTGCTAATTGAAAATTTTGCGCCAGGTGTAATCGGACGGTTGGGTTTTTCATGGGATGTAGTTAAGGAAATAAATCCAAGTATAGTTATGTGTTCCTTGTCGGCCTTTGGCCAAGAGGGTGAATTATCTGCTTTACCTGGTTTCGATTATATAGCTCAAGCTTATAGTGGCATTATGGGAATGATCGGAGAAAAAGAAGGCGCCCCGTCTTTTCCGATGGCTGGTATAGGGGATGTGATGACTGGAGTCCATGCTTTTGGAGCAATAGGTTACGCGTTACTTCATAGAGAAAAAACTGGGGAAGGTCAATTTATTGATGTTTCTTTATTAGATTGCTATACACATTGCCACGAAATCAACGTGGCCGTCTATAGTATGTCTGAACCAAAAACTATACCGACTCGTTCAGGTAGTCATCACTATGCAGTATGTCCGCTAGGTCTTTTTAAAGGGAAAAATAAATACATCTGTATTATCGCTTTGCAAATGCAATGGGCTAGTCTCTGTAAGGTTCTCGAAAGACAGGAGCTGGAAAATGATGTCCGATTTGCCGACAACGACAAACGCGTAGAGAATGCCGCTACATTGATAGATATCATCCAAGATTGGATTGATTCTCAGCCTGATGACGAAACAGTAATTCGTGCCCTTGAAAAGGAGCGGGTTCCATGCGCCCCAGTTTTAAATATAGCCGAGGTCGTTAACCATCCTCACTTAGTTGAGAGGGGTACTATCCGAAAAGTGCAAGATCCCAAGGTAGGGGAGGTAGAGATGCCGGGCATGCCGCTTCGATTTTCGTCTTTTGAGCATAACCAAGAGCTTGTTGCTGCTCACTTAGGAGAGCACAACGAGAAAGTTCTGAGAGACGTCGGATATAGTAGTGAAGAGATAGAATTTTTTAAAGCTGAAAATACCATTTTTTCGAATAGCAACACTTAGAGAAATTTACTACAAATTTGGCCTACTCGGAGCGAGTGAATTTAGTCGCAGTGAATCCTAGTAGGCAACTTGCAACAACCGCTATAATGGTCAATGTAGAGAAAATATCGGCGATACTGAAAGTGTCGTAAAAACCGGCAACTCTTCCTCCAGCGTATGAACCTATGGAGCTTGCCAAGAACCATATGCCCATGGTCAACCCCGTTATTTTTGCAGGAGCCAGTCTACTAATTGCACTTAATCCCACTGGGCTAACGAACATCTCACCGATCGCATGCAGAAAGTACATAGCAGCTAGCCAAGCTGGACTCACTAAGACACCCTCTTGCGCCTCAAGAGCCGCAAATATCATTATGGCCCAACCAAAGGCCATAAAAAGGAGACCAATTGCAAATTTAACGATATTTGAAATTTTTCTTTCACCTATCTGGCTCCAGAACAGGGCAAACATTGGTGCTAGGCAAATTATGTATATTGGGTTTAATGACTGAAACCAACTCGAGGGAAAAACAAAATCTGAAACTTGATTATTAGTATTTTTCTCAGCGAAAATATTAAGGGTTGAACCGGCCTGTTCGAAGAGAGACCAAAAAACTGTCGCTCCTAGAAATAAGATAGTGATTAAGTAAAGATTCTTCCGCTCCTTTTGTGTCCAGTTTTTTTCAGAAAATATTTTAAAAAAAAACGTAGCCGTTATAAACAGTAATAATAATCCGAACCCGTTGCCTATAATTTCTGTTGATAGCTCCAACACTTTGGTTTGAAATAAGAACAAGATAAAGGCTACTAAGATTAGCCCCGAAAAACCATAACTTATTAACTTTTGAAAAGCCATCTGTCGTGCGGTTTCTGTTAAAACCGGTTGTTCCTCAAAAGTTTTTAAGAGCCGAGAACCTCTAACATAAGCAATTAGACCTATGCCCATGCCGACTGCGGCAGCAGCGAACGCGAAATGCCAAGAATTAGCGGGGTCGATATTGTGGGTAGAAAGAGCAGATCGAAACCCTTCGCTTTGAGCAAGCCAGCCACATAGCAAGGGAGCAGTAAAGGCCCCGATATTAATTCCCATGTAATAGATTGAGTATCCAGAGTCTCTTTTATCCTGATTATCGCGATAGAGCGTTCCTACTAAAGCACTAATATTGGGTTTCAGGAGACCCGTGCCAACCGCGATTAGAAAAAGTCCTATGAAAAATCCGAAGCCTGAGAATAAAGCTAAACAAATATGTCCGGCCATGATGACAATACCACCGAAAAAAGTTGTGCGTCTTAGGCCGAAGAAATAATCAGCAAGCCAACCGCCTGGTAAACAGGCCAAATAAACTGAACCGGTGTAGATAGCATAAATAATGGCGGCTTTGGCTATCGGGAAATTTAAACCACCCATTTCCGAAGGGGAAACCATGAATAGAATAAGAATGGCACGCATTCCGTAGTAACTAAATCTCTCCCATAATTCGGTAAAAAAAAGCGTAGATAAAGCCTTGGGGTGTCCGAGGAAATTCGCCACAGCTGTCAATCTCCTTTGAAATGTGCGGCCTTTCCCGCTCGGTAGTTAGTCATTGCTTCTTTTTGATCAGTTGTAGTGAAGGTAAATAGGTTCTGATCGGCATCCATATGCATAAATGCTTGGTCGAGAGCATCTGATGTTTGGTTAATACTTCGTTTTATCATCTGAGCGGCGATTGGAGACTTCGTAGCATATTTTTTTGCTAATTCTAGTGTTTCCTGAAGTAATTTGTCGGGTTCAGCAACTTTTTCGATGGCACCCCAATTGAGTAGCTCCAGACTTTCGATTCTCTCACCCCCAATTAATAATCTTTTCGCGTTTGTTTGACCGTAAAGATTTACGGTATGTGGGACACTTTGCCACATTAAATTTAAACCAATGTCTATTTCGGGATATTGAAGGAAGCAATTTTTATCACCAACTCGGAAATCTAAGGCGGAAACCAGACAAGCTCCGCCGCCAAGAGCGCCTCCGTTCCAAGCGGCAAAGGTGATTTGGTCAATTTGTCTTATTGCTCGGATCGCTCTTTCTCCGATTCGCCAACGTCGCCTTTTCTGAACCATCGACATTTCCGGATAATTCTCCATCTCAGTTAAATCAGCTCCGGCAGAAAAGTGGACGCCTTCTCCTCGAAAGACCACGGCATAAACCTCGGCTTGTTCTCGAAAGGATAGGGCGCAATGCTCAATCTCTTCTAAAAAATCATAGTTCAAGGCATTTCGTCGTTCAGGCCGGCTTAAGGTTACTATCGAGATATTACTTTTGTTTTCTATTTTAAGATATTGATATGTCATTTAAAAAGTTCTCTATAACGCTCCTGATTAATTCGGCCCCTTCCCTACAAAGCACGGGATTTAGCTAACATCATATCTGATGAAGGAGATAAGTAACAAAGGAATCTCTTAATCTCGCACCAAATTTTTTTATCTGTATATAATATACACACAGGGTCGGATTTTTTTAAGATAAGTGTAGTCGTATTAGCTAAAACATCGAGGACAATTTTATGGAACACGGATATTTCATGATGCCACTCCATCATACTGAGAAGGATTATCATTTATCCTTAGAAGAGGATATGGAAGCCATAGTCCTAGCTGATGAGCTTGGATATAGTGAGGCTTGGGTTGGAGAACATTATTCTTCTGCAGTGGAACAAATCACATCTCCACTTATGTTTCATGCCAATCTTATTGCTAGAACTAAACAAATTAAATTTGCTACTGGAGTAATGTGTCTACCGCAATATCATCCAGCGGTGCAGGCAGGACAGGCTGCAATGTTCGATCATCTTTCCAAAGGTCGCTTTATCATGGGCGTAGGTCCAGGTGGCTTAGCGTCAGATTTTGAACTTTTCGGAGTCATGGATAAAGACCGCATGGAAATGATGGAAGAGGCCCTGGAAATGATGATAGAACTCTGGACCACGGAGCCTCCCTACAAGATGCATGGTAAGCATTGGACCATCGATATGAAGGAATGGACCCACCATGATATAAAACTTGGCTATGTGCCTAAGCCCTATCAAGATCCTTATCCACCTGTGGCTATTTCCGCGATGAGTCCCCATTCAGGATCATTAAAATTCGCTGGTAGCAAAGGATATATTCCGGTGAGTGCGAATTTCGTGGCTACTTGGTCCGTAGAAACGCATTGGCCTGCTTATTGTGAAGGTGCGAAAGCAGGGGGAATTACTCCGAACCCCGAAAAGTGGCGAGTGGCTCGTAGTATTTATGTCGCCGATACTGATCAAGAGGCTGAGGAATTTGTAAAATCTCCTGGCGGTGCTTACGACTATTATTATGAATACTTGTTTCAGATCTTTGAACGTAGTGATTACAAGGCACCCTTTGTAGCGAATCGAAATGACGATCCCGCAAAATTAACTCCACAGGGCATCCGGGATGCCTGCACCATTTATGGAAGCCCGGAAACGGTGGCCAATAAAATATTGGAGCTTAGAAAAAGAATAGGCGATTTTGGTACCGTGCTTTATGCTGCTCATGATTGGCAAGATGTAGGTGCCATGAAGAAGTCAATGACTATGTTTGCAGAGGAAGTTATGCCTAGAGTGAATAGCAAGTTAGACAGTAAGCAAGCTTCGGCTGGATAGTTATTAAAATAAAAGGGAAGGATCGATGACGACGAAAAATCTAAAATTTGGGCTTTGGTATGACTTTAGAAATCCACCGCAGTGGAAGCGCGATAACACGGAGTTGTATCATGCTTGTTTTGATCAAATAGTGCGGGCTGAAGAGGCAGGTTTCGATGATATCTGGTTGTCCGAGCACCATTTTTTAGAGGACTGTTATTCACCCTCTATGCTGGCTATTGGATGCGCGATAGCTGTAAAGACTAAGAGAGTGAGAATAGGGACTAGTGTGCTGCTCCTTCCTCTACATGATCCGGTGCGTGTTGCAGAAGATGCGGCTACTTTGGACGTGATTTCAGGTGGTCGCTTGGAGCTGGGTCTCGGTGTCGGATATAAAGTTGAAGAGCTCAAAGCTTGGGGGGTCGAGCCCAAGTCTCGAGGTAAGAGAATGGAAGAAGGGATAGAAATCATTCAACGGCTGTTTGCGGGCGAACGTTTTAGTTTTCATGGTAAATACCACAATTATGAGGATATACAATTACGACCTCTCCCAGTGCAAAAGAATCCAAGGCTGTGGATTGCAGGATTTAGTAATGTGGCCGTCAAGCGAGCGGCCCGAGTTGGCGCTGGATACATTGCGGTTGGCCCAATAGGACCTTTTACTCAAGTCTACAGGGAGGAGCTCGCGAAGCAGGGGAGAAATCCGGATGATCATCAAGTCGCTGCGGGCTATGCTTGGTTGCACGTCTCGGAGAATCCCGAAGCTCGCTGGAAGGAAGCAGTCGAACATTTAGCTTATCAGCAAAATGAGTACGGAAAATGGTTTGGCGCGGCGGGGATGGATTTTATTAAGCCCGTTACCGCTGACAAGGAGTCGATAGAGAAAAATGATTGTTATATAGTTAATCCCGAACAAGCTGTTGAGATGATAAAAAAATATGTGGAGGCTACCGGTAGTAATCGATTTTACACCTGGGCAGTGCCACCCGGCATGCATCCTAGCTGGTCTGATGAGCATATCGAATTAATGGCTAAAGAAGTGATGCCAGAGTTTCAGTAAATCTCCGCTAGAGAGAGAATTCCATAATTTTAATATGAAATACGAAGCCTTAGAAACAATAATAAAAAGCGATGGTTTAAGAATTGTATTGGTTCAAGGTTTTCCTAGTCCTTGGGGCCAGGCAGCGAAGGCCATGATTGAATACAAAGGGTTGCTGTACAGGGTGGCGCCACAACTAGCTGGGGAAGAAAATACCGAATTACTCGAATGGTCGGGAGTGAATAGTGGCCCTGTTGTGGCGTGGGATGCCTTAGCTCCGATCAATCGCTGGGAGGATATATTATTTTTATTAGAGCGTCTTGCTCCCAGAAAAGGATTGTTACCGGAACCGCAGAAAGATAGGGCTCATTGTTTGGGCCTTTCTCACATTATCTGTGGTGAGTTGGGTCTTGGGTGGAATAGGAGGCTGAGTATGTTTAAGCCTATTTTAGACTCTGGAGAGGCACCTACGGGCGTCCAAAATATGGCGGATAAATATGGCTATAACAGCGAGGATGTGGCCAAAGCAGATAGGCGGGTGTGTAAGACTCTCGAAATGTTAGCCGATATACTAAGAAAACAGAATCATGATGGAAGTCGTTTTTTTATTGGGGAGCAAGTTACTGCCGTAGATTTTTATTGGACAGCTTTTAGTAATTTGTGTTCCATTATGCCAGCCGAACTATGTCCCTTGGATTCCACTATTAGGCCAATGTTTGAGAATGTTTCGGAAGAGGTTCGTTCGGCAATTGATCCGGTACTCATCGAGCATAGAGATTTTATTATGAAAGAGTACTTCAAAGTTCCGATGGAGCTGTAAATTAAATATAAGATTTTAGAAAGTATGAAGATATGAGGAATAAGAAGTGGTAGATAAAGTACGTTTAGGATTTGGATTATTGAATTATCCTTTTGATGAAGGAAGTCAATTCTTTAAATGGGTGGAGATGTTGGAGGCTGGTGGAGTAGACTCTCTATGGCAATCCGACAGACTGGTGTCAACTGATCCGTATCTAGAATCCTTAACTGCGTTAGCAACCTTGGCGGGCTGTACAGAAAAACTAAAGTTTGGTATGAATGCGATTGTGGCGCCTCTTCGAGACCCGCTTGTACTTGCTAAACAATGCGCAACTATAGATTTTCTAAGTGGCGGCCGATTGTTACCCATGTTTGGGGTAGGGTATCCTAAAGCTGTCGAATGGGAGGCAACTGGAAGAAGCTCGGACCACAGGGGTTCTAAAGCGAATGAAATGTTTGAGCTTATGTCTCGCTTGTGGAGTGAAGAATCTGTCACTTTCGAAGGAAAATATTACCAGTATAAAAATGCGACAATTGCGCCTCGGCCTGTTCAACAACCGTTGCCCCTCTGGATTGGAGGAAGTAGCAATGCGGCTATCAAAAGAACAGCTCGTTTGGGATCTGGATGGATAGGTGGTATAGCCGGTCCTTCAGAGGTTAAGAGGGTTATAGAGGGTATAAAAAGTGAAGCTGCTAAGTGTGGTCGTAGTATAGATAGCGATCACTACGGAGCTTCTTTGGCCTTTCGAGTGGGAACTCTTGATGATAATGCTGTTGTCAATTCTCCTTTTGTTAAAAGGACCGGTATAGGGGAAGATTTAGATATAAATCCGCTGATTGCCATTGGAACAACGGATGAGCTGGTAGGCAGATTGCGAGAGTACATTAAAATTGGTGCGACTAAATTTGTTATGTTCCCTATTGTCGATAGCTGGAAAGACATGGTGAAGCAAACCCAGTATATTGTTGAGGAAGTAATACCCCGAGTTGAAAATTAGTCAAGTGAACCTAGATAGTAAGGACAACCTTACCGTAGACTTCTCGCTGTTCTATCATTTTTAGGCCTTCTATAGCTCTAGGGAAAGGAAGGGTATCGAAAATTAAGGGGTCGATAAGTCCTTCCCGAAGCAGACCGTATAATTTTTCTTGACAGCGCTCGACCATTTTTGGCCGTCTCTTCATATACTGACCCCAGGCAAGGCCTATAAGCGACATGTTTTTTAGCAGCACCCGATTTGTTTCCATTTTTGGAATAGAACCCGCTGTAAAACCAATGATCACCAACCTGCTATCCCACGCTGCACAACGCTTAGTTTTTTCGAAAAGCTCACCGCCGACAGGGTCATATATTACATCAGCACCTGCTCCATTCGTAAAATTTTTTACAGCGCTAACCATGTCGTCGTTGGTATAATTGATTAAGTGATCGGCGCCAAGTTTTTTACAAATCGCTAATTTGGCTTCATTTCCGGCAGCAGCAATGACTTTACTCCCCGCGTATTTTCCAAGTTGGATAGCAGCACTTCCTACGCCCCCGGCTCCTCCCAAAATAAGTAAAGTTTCATTAGCTTTTAAATTTCCACGGTGAAATAACCCAAAGTAGGATGTTCCATAGGTGACGCTAAGAGCTGCAGCTTGAATATCAGTTACGTGATTTGGAACTAACCAAGTGCTATCGTCATTTGAGATGAAGTACTCTGATAAAGTTCCTCCTCCGTGACAAAAGCCTACAACCCTGTCTCCGATTTTAAACTTAGAATCCTGACCGGCTTGGTAAACAGTACCAACACCCTCCATTCCTGGTACAGCAGGCAAAGGTGTTTTTTCTTGGTATTTACCTTGACAGACTAATAGGTCAGGGAAGTTCAAGGAAACAGCGGATGTTTTTACCAAACACTGTCCGATTTGAGGGCTAGGTAATGCTCGTTCGGACCATTCAAGCACTTCACTATATGGACCATAGGTTCGAAATTGCCACGCTTTCAATTAAGGATCCTTTGCACTTAAAGACTTAAATCAGAGTAGTACTGTCGGGCTCGCTAATAACCCTATTTTCAATAAACCCAAGGTTTTCCACTTCAACTCGTACCACATCACCTTCTCCTAAGTAGATTTTTGGATCGAAACCTATTCCCACCCCACTAGGAGTACCGGTCACTATTAAATCTCCAGGTTCTAATGTGAAAGCTGCAGTTAAAGTCTCTATCTGATCGTAACAATCAAAAACCAAATGTTTCGTATTAGAATCTTGTCTTATCTCGCCGTTTACCCAGGTTTTGATCGCAAGATTGTGCGGATCAGCGATTTCGTCCGCAGTCACTATCCAAGGCCCGAAAGGGCTGTGGGTATCGAATGATTTTCCCAGCGTAAAAGTTTGAGCTCTCATCTGCCAATCGCGTACGCTAACGTCATTGCATACGACAAACCCAGCTATGACCTCGTGCGCCCGCTCCTTAGGCACGTGTCTGCATCGTTTCCCAATGATGAAGCCCATTTCTCCTTCATAATCTAGTTTGTCGGACACTCTGGGAAGGTGTATTGGGGAGTAGGGACCGTTAGAGGAAGTTGCTTGTTTATTGAAAAACATCGGGAAGTCAGGAGTATCAAAGCCAGTTTCCTCGATATGGTCTTTATAGTTCAAACCTATCGCTAAAATTTTTGGCGGTCTTAAAACCGGTTGACATAAGGTCACCTCTTTTAAGGGCAATCGCTTTCCATCATAGTCTTCCAAAAGTTTCTTATTTTTCTCAAGGTCGGGGAGTAAATCAATCATTTCTTTAACAATCGGAGCATCATGTAAATCAACTATTTCTTCGCCTTCTACGCGACCAATTCGTGTGGAACCTTTTCCTGACAGGAAACTTGCTAATTTCATTTCTAACCTTTTTTATTTTTTTTAAGAAGATTTGGTGTAATGAAGCACTAAATATTCGTCGAGTGACATTTCGTGTTCAGGAGGGATTACAACTGTAGTCATAGGATCTCTAATAATGGCGGGGCCGAGAATTTTATTACCCGAGGTGAGTTTCGACATTTCCCAGACTTTGAATTTACACCAACTGTCCTTATGATAAACATCTCTTTCACCGACATATGCGTCGGATTCCGGTTGCTCATCTCTTAATTCATGTTTGAGAAGTATTGGTAACGGTTTGCTAGCTATTGCTTCTAGGTTAACTTCAGTCAAAGAATAGCCTGCACCCGAGAACTTAGCCCCTTCCGGATAGACTTTGGAGTACATTGCTTCAAAGGCGTTGATCATATTACGGACGTCTTCACCTCCCCCCATGTTTCCATTGGGTAAATCAGTGTCAAAACTCTCAATTTGCCCAGTGTAACGAGCCGATACCCCGTAACGAAATTTCACATCGTCCTTCGAAATTCCTTCAGCCTCAAGTTCGGCTATGGCATCATTGCGCAGAGCTTCCCATGACTGACTAATTTGACCTGCGATATCTTGTAGCTCCGATTCTGTAGGGTTGGGGGATATCATGAGTCGGACGCCCTTATTATAACGATGCATGTACTCAGAACAGGCTGCACCGAAGGCTGAGAAACCTGCTGCCCAAGGCAAAGTAATAATATCTTGAAACTCTATGTCTTCAGCAAACCCGTACATGTGAACGGGACCAGCGCCACCGTAATAGAGCATCGTAAAGTCATGGGTATCATAACCCTTGGAGGCGACCATAGTTCGAAGCAAATCATTCATTTCACCGTTTATTATCTGTAGCACCCCGGCACCCGCCTCGTATACATCCAGACCTAAGGGATCGGCAACAGTTTCTCTCAAAGCCTTTAACGCGGCTTCTCGATCTAATTTGACTTGTCCCCCGAGAAAGTAGTCGGCATCCACATAACCTAAAGCAACATTAATATCTGTGACCGTGAGCCGGTCATACTTGAAGCAAATACCAACTTTTGCACCTGCAGACTCCGGGCCAACGTGTAATCTTTTGTATTCATCAACCCAAACAACAGATCCTGCACCCTGTCCAGTCGAATCCAGTTCAACCATGGGCAAGGCGAGCCTATGTCCCGCAATATCGGCGCTTTTCGTGATCCCGATACGCCCGTCTACTAGAAGCCCAACATCAAAACTTGTGCCCCCCATGTCAGCTGTCACGAGATTACCAAGGTTCAGCTTTTGTCCAATGAAGTGCGCACCGATAAGGCCACCTATGGGTCCAGAAATCATGGTCTCGTAAAGTCTTGGATAATCCATGTTGACCGCGCCACCATAAGAGAGCAGGGTTAAAAGTCGCCCATTAAATCCCAGTGTTTGAGCAGCTTTTTCGACTCCCATCAGAGATTCCCTGGTTTGTTCAGCCGCAAAACATTGGAATATCAGACTTTTCATTCTGCTATTTTCTTTTGAAACCGGAGCTACATCAGCTGAGCAAATTACAGGCACTTCTAGGTTTCTGTTTTCTATGACCTCTTTTGCTATATCCCTAGCCTCGTGTTCATGTTTTGGGTCCACAAAAGAATAAATAAAGATAATACCAATAATCTCACAACCCTGATCGAGAAGTTGATTTGTGGCATCTATTACCTGTTTTTTATTGACCGGTATCAGGGTATGGCCTGCAGGTAAATGAACATCGCCTTGGTAGCATCCACCACCCATTCGTTCGCTAATACTCAACACATTTTTTGGATCGACCAAAGCTCGAGGGTGTTTGTGTAACTGCTGATGTAAGCCTTCCTCCTGACTTTGACCCAGATAAGTTAGCCCGCCTTCCATGATGGTCATATCGTCGAACCCACGGGTCACTAATAGGCCAACCCGCTTACCATCGCCGGTCAAGATGGTATTGAGCATTCCAGTTCCACAATAGATATCGGCTGAGCATCGCTTGTGAACCTCTTCGCTTGACAGTCCGATACTTTCGGCCGCATCTTTCACTGAATCAGTGTAGCTTTGGGCCTGGTTCTCACGTCGACTGATCGACTTTCCCACCGTGAAAGTTCCGTCAGGTTTTACCAGGATGGCGTCGGTCATAGTTCCGCCGGCGTCAAGCGCAAGAATAAGGTCTTGCTCGCCGACCACATCTTTTGTGGTACTCATGAGATGATTTTCCTAATTATTTATACAGAGTTGTCTGAGAGTTTTTAGGTCCAGGATGCCGTGACTTTAGCCGTGTGGTCCTCATACCAATCAGGAGATTCATCTGGTAAAGGCTGGCCCAAGTAATCTCTATAAAATTTATCCAAATCAGGCAACATTTCAAAAACGATAGGGTAACCCGGAGCCACGACTTCTACGCCGTGCTGTGTTCCACATTCTGGACAAAAGAACTCCCTGACTTCTTGCCAGCCAGGCTCCGGAATGGCTGGAGAGGGGGAATATACTTGGCCCATTTCCTCCAGGGTTTTTCGCGTTCGTATCTTGCTCTTGAGCTTCCAATTTTGACGATAATCTCCAAAAGAATAGCCGCATTCGCATTGCGTCTCCCGTTTTCCTCCCGGTTTGCCGACTACATACAGTTTATCGGATAGGCGAATTAGGATTCGATCATTCCAGGCTACTCGTTCTTGCAGAACTTGGTTGTACTGTAAAAAGCGTCCTATGTCCTTACGCGGCAGTTTTAACAGTCTCTCAGCATTATCATCGTCAATTTTTCCATCAACAAGCTGCCTAACCAAATTAATATCAATTTCAAAATCATCAGACATTTCAGATCATCCTTCTACAGACAGGTAGCTTTCATCGACTTGCCAGAAACTACAGAACTCGTTCCT
>CACJXQ010000018.1 GCA_902597385.1 uncultured Pseudomonadota bacterium
CCTGCTTCAGCATCAGCAACTATAGGTGCAAAGTAATCAATGTCTCCTTCCCCTTTCTGCCATTGAATTTGATCAGCGCGAGTGAAGGCATTGTTGATCCGTGAAACAATCGTCGGCACAGAGTTAACAGCATAAAGAGATTGGTCGGGATACATGGTTTGAGAGGTGTTTGCATCGGCGGCGACTTGCCAGCCAGAGAGATAGATTGCTTGGATACATAGAAGGTGGGGGCAAGGTGATTTTGCCAGAACCTCAGTCTTTACTCACCCAAGACTCCAAAATGCCGGGTTTAGATGGGGAAAAAATGTCCAAGTCGTACAATAACACGATTGGATTACGAGAGGAGCCGGAATCGGTCGAACAAAAGTTGAAAACGATGCCAACAGACCCCGCTAGAGTCCGACGGTCCGATCCAGGGAACCCCTCGAGATGTCCGGTTTGGAAGTTACATAATGTTTATTCTAGTGATGACGTAAAAAGTTGGGCCATTAAGGGTTGTAAAAGCGCGAGCATAGGTTGTGTAGACTGTAAGGGTCCTCTAATCGATTCTGTCCTCAAGGAGCAGCAACCGGTCAGGGAGCGTGCTCTAGAATATCTGAATAATCCTGAATCTGTTCAGGCGGTAATCGACGAGGGGAGTGAACGAGCTAGAGAAGTTGCTAGAGATACTTTAGAGGAGGTAAAAGACGCTATGGGATTAAATCATCGATGATATTTGAAGCTTTTAAAATTCGTAGAGGGAGGTTATGATCGGCACAGAAATGATGATAGATCAAGAGCCTATAGCGATCGTAGGTGGTCGTAAACTTTCTGAAATACCAAGCGATCTGTATATTCCGCATGACGCCATGAAAGTGGCGTTAGATGAATTTGAAGGGCCATTAGACCTGCTCCTGTACCTGATTAGGAAAGAAAACTTAGACATATCTGAGCTGGCCATTGCGCCTATTACAGAACAATATATGAGTTTCCTCACGACGATGGATGAACTGGATGTAAATCTGGCAGCGGAGTATCTCGTTATGGCCGCGGTTTTGGCGCAAATTAAATCAAAGTTTATTTTGCCTGTCCTGGATAATGACGTTGATGAGGACGACCCCAGAGCTGAATTGATAAGGAGGTTAAAGGTTTATGAGCAATTTAAGATCGCCTCAGAGCAGCTGGATGAGGTTCCCAGAATGGAAAGAGACTGGTTTGATACTGTAGTTTCGTCGGCCAGGCCCGTCATTCCTTTGCCAACGGCTAGCGTTGTGGATTTGAAAAATGCGATCTTGGCGGTTACCTCCAGGCTCAGGCTTGCAAAGGCCCATCTTATTGGGCGTGAAAAGTTTTCTGTTAGCGACAGAATGAATAAAGCTCTTGGTTTTTTTAAACTAAGAAAAATGTTTTCTTTTGAACAATTAATTGCTAAAGGTGAGGGTCGAGCTGGTTTGGTTGTATCTCTGGTGGCAGTTCTAGAATTGGCAAAGAATCAAATGGTATCTATCTTGCAAAATGAAGGGCAAGAAAAGATCTACTTAAAACAAAGAGAGCGCATTGGAAACGCTAAATGAGAGACACAAATATAAAGAATGTGATTGAAGCAATGATTTTTGCCTCTGAGGAGCCGCTTACCCTAAGTCGCATCAGTAATATGTTAATGGACCAATGTGATGTAAAATCGTCCGAGCTTAAAGGGATTATCGAAAACTTGAAATCTGATTATGCTGAGAGGGGGATCGAATTAATAGAGACGGCTAGCGGGTTTAGTTTTAAAACAAGGGAAGATTATACGGAAAATTTAAGGGGCCTTTGGGACGGAAGAAGACCCAAATACACTAGAGCTTTTCTGGAGACTATGGCAATCATCGCGTACAGGCAGCCGGTAACGAGAGGCGATATAGAAGAAATAAGGGGTGTAGCAGCAAGCTCAGCTTTGGTGCGCCAACTTTTAGACCGAGATTGGATCAGGGCGGTTGGTCGTAAAGAAGTCCCAGGAAGGCCAACCCTCTACGGTACAACGAACGCGTTTCTAGATTACTTTGGTCTTCGCTCGCTCAATGAACTCCCCGTTCTTGAGGAAGAGTCGAAAAATGTTGAAAAGATTGAGGGATTCCCTGGTGGTGAGGAAGGGGCGCAAAAGCGGTTATGAAGTTTAACTTGTTTGGTTGGGTTGACACTTTTTGCTACTTGGAGCCTAAGCAATGAGTCGGCCTGACGTCGAGAAGTACGAGAATGTTTCAGGAAGGAAGAAATCTTTTTCTCGAGTCCAAAAATATCTCAGTAGTGTTGGGTTCGGTTCTAGAAGAGCGATGGAGACCCTTCTTAAAGAGGGGCGGATCAACATAAACGGAAAAGTGGCGCAACTTGGAGACACTGTTAAAGACCGAGACAAAATCGCTATCAATGATGGTAGATACCACCGAGTTAAACTAAGGCGAGCTAAATCAAGAGTTCTGGCCTACAATAAACCCGTCGGGGTAGTTAGCAGCCGGACGGGAAATCAAAGGTGGTCAACAATATACGAAGGGCTTCCAAAAGAGATTGGATTCAGGTGGGTGTCCATTGGTCGGCTCGACGTAAATACGTCTGGCTTGATGCTATTTACTGACGATGGGGATTTAGCAAGCCGTCTGATGCACCCCTCGCGAAAACTTGATAGAGAGTACGCGGTCAGGGTTTTCGGAGAAATGTCTCAAGAGAAACTCCAAAACCTAAAAAATGGAGTTTTGATGGATGGGGAAAAGCTGAGATTTAGCGATCTGGTTCAGGGCAATGGTGAGGGTGTCAACCGATGGTATACGTGTGTCGTGCAGTCCGGAAAAAATAGAGAAGTTAGGAAAATTTGGGAATCGCAAGGGGTAAAAGTTAGTAGGCTGATTAGAGTGCGTTTTGGTAACGTCCTTCTGCCTGTCGATTTACGACCCGGCTCGGCCGTGGAGTTAGGAGCTGGCTTGGTGAGAGAGTTATTCATACTAGCAGGAATGGAAAAGGTCGATGGATAATCGAATTATAATAGCTAACTGGAAGATGAATGGTTCGGCTGAAATGGTGGTAAATATAGTTCCGGCAATTGCCGGTTTTAGTGCCCCCGGGGTAAGGTCGGTCCTCTGTCCGCCGGCGATTTTTCTGAAGTTAGTTGCTGAAACAATAGGCTCCGGAGAGGTTTTTCTGGGAGGACAAAATTGCTCTACTGAGAAATCGGGCGCTTTCACTGGTGAAATATCTCCTGAGATGCTTGGGAATGTTGGTTGCACATACGTTATAATCGGGCACTCTGAACGCAGGCAGCTTTACTCTGAAACTAATGAGGTGGTAGGAAAAAAGTTTGTAAACGCGATGGAGGCTGGTTTGATACCAATTTGTTGTGTTGGCGAAACTGGAGAAGAGCGAAGTAAGGGGCTAACACGGGAGGCTATTAATCGTCAGATCGATAGTTTATTTTCTGCGCTAGGAGCCTCTAACAGCAAGGCAAAGCCAGAATTTCTGATAGCTTATGAACCGGTTTGGGCGATAGGTACTGGAGAATCCGCCTCACCCGATTTGGCCTCCGAAACGCACATCATGATAAGGGACAGAGTGGCACAACACAATGCAGGAGTAGCTGAAACTATTAAAATACTTTACGGTGGAAGTGTTAACGAGAAGAACGCTGGTAGTTTCTTTGAAAAAGGTGAAATAGGTGGGGCTCTTATTGGCGGATCCTCTCTTAAACCTAATAGTTTCAATGAAATTAGAAAGCTTGCAGCGGGGGGTTAGTATGATTTTGAGGAGAGAAGAACGATGTCATTAGGATTTGGTCTTATGTTGACTTTTCAAGTGGTACTGGCCGTATTCTTGGTGGTCATTATCTTATTGCAACAAGGTAAAGGGGCTACCGCAGGAGCTTCTTTTGGAGCAGGCGCCTCTTCGACTGTCTTTGGTTCCAGAGGTTCTGCTTCTTTTTTGAGTCGGACCACTTCTATCGCTGCTACGCTTTTTCTTCTGAATAGTATGGCACTGGCCTACTTTTACGGACATGCTGGAGAAGAATCAAGCGTTTTGGATGAGAATCTAACTGGATCAGAAGTAGCAGAAGAGCAGAAGAATGAAAATACCGAGGGGCTGCCGAATGATGTGCCAAGTTTTCAGGATTAAATTTGGCCGTTTAAAAGAAAATCTACTCGAGAGCTCTTCATATACTGCGCTTTTAATTATGTCGGGCGCAATCCTTGGTTGTTAGTTAGCTTGGGCGCCTTTTTTATGCCGATGTGGTGGAATTGGTAGACACGCTGTCTTGAGGGGGCAGTGCCGCAAGGCGTGCCGGTTCGACTCCGGCCATCGGCACCATTTTTTTAGTAATTCAAAATGGTAGAGTTATTGAGATTTTGAGCTAACATTTTTTACACCTATCGTTATCGGTTCTGAGCTGTTTTGAGTTACAATCGTATATCAGTAACAGGACAATCAAAAATAAGCTATATTAACTGCGAATTTTCACGCGGTTTGCTTATCCAAGGGTCGAAAAAATGTTAGAGCTTTACTTTCCTATTTTTTTGTTTGTTTTAGTCGGTGTGTTGATTGGTGGCGCGGCTCTGTTTGCTAGTTTTGGTATTAGCGAAATTTTAAAGACGAGGCGCCCCGATTCTGAAAAATCTTCACCGTTCGAGTGCGGCTTCGAGGCATTCGAGGATGCTAGGATGAAATTTGATGTGAGGTATTATTTAGTAGCCATATTATTCATAATTTTTGATCTTGAAATAGCCTTCTTTTTTCCGTGGGCGGTAGTTCTTTCTGACCTGGGGGCATCTACATTTTGGGCAATGATGGTATTTTTAGGGATATTGGTAGTAGGTTTTATTTACGAATGGCGAAAGGGAGCACTTGAATGGGAATAAGCGAAATTCAAAACCAAGGCTTTGTCACAACCACGGTTGACGCTGTAGTTAATTGGGCGCGAACCGGCTCAATGTGGCCGATGACCTTTGGGTTGGCATGCTGTGCTGTAGAGATGATGCACGCAGGTGCAGCCAGGTATGATTTAGATCGATTTGGGGTTGTGTTTAGACCAAGCCCTCGGCAGTCAGATGTAATGATCGTCGCTGGTACTCTTGTTAACAAAATGGCGCCTGCTCTCAGGAAAGTGTACGACCAAATGACAGAGCCCAAGTGGGTGATTTCCATGGGTTCTTGCGCAAATGGTGGAGGGTATTATCATTATTCTTATTCTGTGACAAGAGGGTGCGATCGTATAGTCCCAGTGGATATATACGTTCCTGGTTGTCCGCCAACAGCAGAGGCCCTCCTCTTTGGCATAATGCAGCTTCAAAAAAAGATCAAACGTTCTTCTACGTTTAACAGAAGCTAAATAGGCATCAGTCCCATGCCACAAGAAAAACTCAAGCGACTTGCTAATCTGGTGAACTCTCGGTGCAACCTTCCTGACGCTAGTTCAAGGATCGAACGTGAGGAGCTAACGATAGAAGTCGAGCCAACCAGTCTTGTGGAAACAATGAATATATTAAAAGACGATCAAGACCTTGCGCTAACTCAATTCTCTGACCTCGCCGTGGTCGATTACCTGAAGTATGGGGTTTCTGATTGGGAAACCAAAAAGACAAGCAGAGCCGGCTTCAGCAGAGCTGTCTCACGAGGGAAAGCTGATCAGCTAGATTTTTCTAAGAGATTTGCCGTGGTCTACCATCTGTTGTCGATTCGTTATAACTGGCGTTTGAGAGTGAAAGTCTACATTCAATCGGAGCCGCCAAAGTTACCTACCGTCTCTCCGATATGGCCGGCAGCAAATTGGTTTGAAAGAGAGGCGTTTGATCTTTTTGGGGTAATGTTCGAGGGCCACCCCGATCTTCGAAGAATCCTGACTGATTATGGATTCGTAGGCCATCCCTTCCGTAAGGATTTTCCTCTTGAAGGGAAGGTGGAGGTAAGGTACGACCCGGATCAAAAACGCGTTGTGAGCGAACCCGTTTCGATTGAACCTAGAACCTTAGTCCCGAAAGTTATTCGCGAAGAAGATTGGTTGCATTCCTCAAAGCCAAAGGATAAAGACGATGCCTGAGATAAAGAACCTAACGATGAACTTCGGGCCCCAACATCCAGCAGCCCATGGCGTCCTCCGTCTGATCTTAGAGATGGATGGGGAAGTGATAGAGCGAGCAGACCCTCATATTGGGCTCCTACATCGTGCCACTGAAAAGTTAGCGGAAAACAAACCTTTTAACCAAAGCATTGGATACATGGACCGGTTGGACTATGTGTCTATGATGTGTAATGAACACGCCTATGTCTTAGCAATAGAGAAATTACTTGGGATAGCGCCGCCTCTAAGAGCACAGTATATCCGCGTGATGTTCGATGAAATCACCCGTATTTTGAATCATCTTATGTGGTTGGGTGCGCACGGATTGGATATAGGGGCGATGACCATGTTCCTTTATTGCTTCAGGGAGCGGGAAGATTTGATGGACTGTTACGAGGCGGTTTCGGGAACCCGCATGCATGCTACTTATTATAGGCCAGGCGGAGTCTATAGGGACTTGCCGAAAGAAATGCCTCAATACGAAGTTACAAAATGGCGAAATAGCAAAAAGACAGAAATCATGAATAATAGCAGGTCTGGCTCACTTCTGGATTTTCTTGAAAATTTCGTGGATAGATTCCCAGCCTGTATTGACGAATACGAGACGTTACTTACGGACAATCGCATTTGGAAGCAGAGGACTGTAGGAATTGGCGTGGTGAGTCCAGAACGGGCCGAGGCCTTGGGGTTTACAGGACCTATGTTGAGAGGTTCCGGGGTAGAGTGGGATCTTCGGAGGAAGCAGCCATACGAAGTTTATGACAAGTTAAAATTCGAAATACCCATTGGTATAAACGGAGACTGTTACGACCGGTATCTTGTGAGGATGGAAGAGCTGCGGCAGTCGAACAAAATAATACGCCAATGCATTGATTGGCTCAGAAAGAATCCTGGCCCAGTGAATTTGGAAGATCCAAAGCTTACTCCGCCAAAACGCGCAGACATGAAGGGAGATATGGAAGCACTGATTCACCACTTTAAATTATTTACTGAGGGATATTGCGTTCCTGAAGGAGAGGTTTATTCCGCAGTGGAACATCCAAAGGGTGAGTTTGGCATATATCTAGTTTCTGATGGTGCTAATAAGCCATATCGATTGAAGGTGCGGGCAGCTGGTTTTGCCCATCTCAGTGCAATGGACGAGATGGTCCGCGGACATATGTTAGCTGATGTGGTCGCTGTGATCGGAACGATGGACATTGTTTTTGGAGAAATAGATCGGTGACAAGCAAATTGATATCTAAACACGCTTTGGAGGTGATCGAGCAAACTATCAGTAATTATCCAAAGGATAGAAAACAATCAGCTGTTTTGGCTGCTTTAATGGAGGTGCAGCATGAGAATGAGGGTTATCTAACAGAGGGCTTAATGGATGAGGTTGCGGAGCTCTTAGGAATGCCAAAGGTATCTGTTTACGAAGTGGCAAGTTTTTATTCTATGTTTCAAACTGAGCCCTGTGGCAGAAATAACATTGCGGTGTGCACCAATGTTTCTTGTATGTTACGGGGAAGCGATAAGATTGTAGAGCACTTGGAAAAGAAACTGGGTATCAAGCTTGGAGAGTCTACCCAAGATGGAAAAATCTTTTTGAAAAAAGAGGAAGAGTGCCTTGCTGCTTGTTGCGCCGCGCCTGTGATGCAGGTGAATCATGTTTATCACGAGAATCTTGATATTGAAAAAGTTGATGAAATACTGAGTAAACTTAAATGACAGAGAACGAACTTAATCAAACTTGCTATGCCACTCTGGGAAAAGAACGGCCTTGGTCGTTAAAAACTTATCGAGAAGTTGGTGGTTACTCCGCGTGGGAGGCTATCTTGGCTGAAAGGCCGTCTCCAGAATCTGTAGTAGAGCGTATAAAAGCGTCTGGACTTCGTGGTCGGGGGGGTGCTGGCTTTCCCTCTGGGCTCAAATGGAGTTTCATGCCAAAGACTGAAGATGTAAAGTACATAGTGTGTAATTCAGATGAATCTGAGCCCGGAACTTGCAAAGACCGCGATATACTTCGTTTTAATCCTCATGCCCTTGTTGAAGGGATGGCTATAGCGGGTTACGCGATAGGGGCAAAGACAGGGTATAACTATATTAGGGGAGAATTTTTAGATGAACCGGTCAAAAGGTTTCGGGCGGCCCTAATAGAAGCGCGAAAGGAGGGGTTTTTGGGAAAAAATCTGAAAGACTCGGGGATTGATTTTGAATTGTTCGAACATGTTGGGGCGGGTGCTTATATTTGTGGGGAAGAGACTGCACTCTTAGAATCTCTAGAGGGGAAAAAGGGGTTGCCACGGTTCAAGCCTCCCTTCCCTGCTAGCTTTGGTCTTTATGGGAAACCTACTACTATCAACAATACCGAATCCTTAGCATCGGTTCCTATGATTTTAACTAAAGGGGAGGACTGGTTTGCAAGCATTGGGAAGCCAAATAATTCCGGCACTAAAATTTTCTCGGTCAGTGGTCATGTCAATAACCCTGGGAATTTTGAAATCCCTTTAGGCACTCCTTTCTCCGAGCTTCTCGAACTGGCTGGAGGAGTTGCGGGAGGGCGAAAACTGAAGGCAGTGATACCTGGAGGCTCATCAGTTCCCGTTATCAAAGGGGAGGCGATGATGTCCGTAGATATGGACTACGACTCTATTAGCAAAGCTGGCTCTATGTTGGGTTCAGGCGCGGTTATAGTGATGGATGAGACCGCCGATATGGTTAAGGTGCTCCAAAGGATCTCTAGATTTTATTATGCAGAATCGTGTGGTCAGTGCACACCATGCAGGGAGGGAACCGGTTGGCTTTATCGGATGCTCACGAGGATAGTGGAAGGCAACGGCCACATTGACGACCTGAGAAGGCTCGACGATGTAGCGTCAAAGATAGGAGGGACGACGATCTGTGCTTTAGGAGACGCTGCTGTCATGCCCGTGCAAAGTTTCTTGCAGCATTTTCGTGATGAATTCGTCGCTTACATTGAAAAAAACCAGGAAAAAGTAGCGTGATAACAAAATACGGAACGTCCTCTAATGAATAAAGAAAGTGAAGTAGCAATAGAAGTCGACGGTGAGGAGTTAACGGCCCCTGCAGGATCCATGCTAATACAGGCTACTGATAGAGCAGATATATACATACCGAGATTCTGTTATCACAAGGAGCTAAGCATTGCAGCAAATTGCAGGATGTGTTTAGTCGAGGTAGAGGGAGCCCCTAAACCATTGCCGGCATGTGCCACGCCCGTCTCCGAGGGAATGAAGGTTTTTACTAAATCTGAGAAGGCTATCAACGCGCAACAAGGTACAATGGAATTTCTTTTGATAAATCATCCATTAGATTGCCCCATTTGCGACCAAGGGGGGGAGTGCGAGTTGCAAGATCTTGCAATGGGGTATGGCTCAGGTATTTCGCAATATACAGAAGGCAAAAGAGTAGTTCGAGATAAGAACTTGGGCCCGTTAATAAAGACGGATATGACTCGTTGTATTCACTGTACGAGGTGTGTTCGCTTCGGGGAGGAAGTCGCCGGTTTAAAAGAGTTAGGGGCCACCGGGCGCGGGGAAAATATGGAGATAGGAACATATATCGAGAAAACTGTTGTTTCAGAATTGTCTGGCAACGTGATAGATGTGTGCCCCGTCGGCGCTCTAACTAATAAGCCGTACAGATATAGCGCTAGAACTTGGGAAATGAGAGAAGCAAAAAGTATAGCCCCGCATGACATGCTCGGATCTCATGTTTCTTTGCATGCAAAGGGACAGAAAGTAAAAAGAGTAGTCCCGAGGGAAAACACAGAAATAAACAGGGTTTGGCTTTCAGATCGTGACAGATTCAGTTATGAAGGTATAAACAGTGAAAAAAGGCTTCTTGAACCTAAAATCAAAAAAGATGGTCGGTGGGAGAAAATAGGTTGGGAGCCAGCGCTGAAAATCGTGGCACAACAATTGAGGCAAGCTGAAAGAGGCGACGATATCATAGGGTTAGGATCCGCATCTTCTACAGTTGAAGAGCTGACGCTTTTTCAGCGCCTTATTAGGGGTCTAGGCAGTAACAATCTTGAACATCGTCTAAGACAAATAGATTTTCGACGCACTAGCGAGCGTCCATTGGCTTCGGATTTGAAGGAGCTTGATGAAATACTCGGGTTCGACCTTATATTGGTCGTTGGCGCCGACCCGCGGAGCGAGGCCCCACTTTTGAATCTTAGGATTCGAGAGGCTGCACTGGCTGGCACTAATGTAGTAATAGTAGACAGCATAGACAAAGATACTAATTATCCGGTAGCAGTTCAAAAGGCTGTAAGTCCTTCTCATTTATCTGGTTTTTTAGTGCAGCTTCTATCCGATGAAGCTGCTGCTGATGAACAACAGAAGGCGATCAGGAAGTTGCTATCCTCCTCGGAAAAAGTGTTAGTGATTACTGGTGCGGGGGTTGAGCAGCATGGTTATCGAAGTGAATTGTTATCTTCTCTTGGAAAGATAGTTAGACGGCACAAAACTACTTTCCTACCGATAACAGGGGGATGTAACACTCTGGGAGCTTGGCTTGCTGGAGTGGTTCCTCATGTCGGAGAGGGGGGTGTGGGGTTGGAGTTTGATGCAGAGCAGGAAAATGTATTCGCTAAGGCTGGTAAATACTACATTCTACTGGGTATCGATCCATCTCTTGACTGTGCCGTAAATCATGGATTGGTAGAAAAGCTAAAGTCTGCGGATTTTGTGGTTGCCTTAACACCTTTTGAAACGGAATCACTAGATCAAACTGCCGATCTTCTCTTGCCGATGGCGCTTTTTGCTGAAAATGAAGGCACATTTATTAATGGCCTAGGGCGGCGACAAGAATTTGAGGCCGCAGTGAAACCGCCCGGTGATGTCCGTCGAGCTTGGAAGATCTTGAGGAAGATAGGTTCTGATATGGGTCTAGAGGGTTTTCATGCGGTTACCTGTTCCGATATTGCCAAAGACTTACCATCGGAGATGCCGCTAGAAAAAATAGAAGATGCGGAGAAAGAGAGCCCTCCTCTGGTCAATGTAGCTAAGGGGATTTTGGAAGTAGTGGTAGAAATTCCTCCCTATTCCGTAGACATTTTGGTTAGGCACGCTGATTCACTTCAGAGGATGCCTCAAGCTGGAGACGATTACATTCGAATATCGGCAAAAACGGCGGCAGACCTTCATCTGCGGGACGGTGACCGTGTTGGTCTAGAATCGGATGCCGGTAGAGCGATAGGGCAGCTTCGGATTGACAATAGATTGCCCCTAGACACCTGCTTAATTGCTGGTGGTCGCAGAATTTTACTTGATGTTGCTCGAAATAGTTCTGCTCTTAGGATTTTTAGTATGCAGGGGGAGTCGGTGGCATGACTATTAAAGACTATTTTTTTGAGCTTACTTCGTGGCTGCCGCTGGAGTTATCTTTAACGTTATGGACCACAGTGAAAATCATGGCAATTTGTGTGCCATTGATGCTGTCGGTTGCCTACCTTACTTTTGCTGAAAGGAAAATTATTGGTTACATTCAGGCTCGAGTAGGTCCAAATAGGGTGGGACCGCGTGGCTGGCTTCAACCAATAGCCGATGCTTTGAAGCTACTGTGTAAGGAAATCGTGATTCCTACTGGTGCGAATAAGCTCTTGTTTCTTACGGCCCCTATACTTGCATTAGCGCCTTCTTTAGCTGCATGGGCAGTAATCCCCTTCGACTCTACCTTAGTACTAAGTGACATAAATGCGGGATTGTTGTACGTGTTGGCTCTCACGTCTCTTGGGGTATACGGGATTATTGTCGCTGGTTGGGCCTCGAATTCAAAATATGCTTTCTTAGGTTCTATGCGATCAGCCGCCCAAATTGTCTCTTATGAAATAGCCATGGGTTTTGCGTTAGTAGGCGTGCTAATAGCGGCTGGCAGTCTAAACCTCGGGGCTATCATTCGTGCCCAAGATTCTGAGCTAGGAATGTTTGGTTGGTTTTGGGCCCCACTTTTTCCAGTATTTATTATTTATTTTATTTCTGGCGTCGCTGAAACAAATAGAGCTCCTTTCGATGTGAGTGAAGGTGAGTCGGAAATTGTAGCTGGGTTTCACGTGGAATATGCGGGAATGGCTTTCGCGTTATTTTTTCTTGCAGAATATGCCAATATGATCTTGGTATCCGCTTTGACCGCGGTTTTGTTTCTTGGTGGATGGTTGTCGCCTGTCGAATGGATTCCAGATGGAATACACTGGTTATTGATAAAAATTTCTTTTTTTCTGTTCTTATTTTTATGGTTCAGGGCTACCTTTCCTCGTTATAGGTATGATCAGATTATGAGGTTAGGATGGAAGATTTTTCTGCCAATTACTATTGTATGGATTGTTGTTATCTCTGCCATGGTGGTTTGGAAGGTTCCTCCCTGGTTCGCGAACTCCGCAATTTGAAAGGGTTAGAAGGATTAGTATGAGTAAAATTTTTGAATACCTGAAAGGGTTGACTTTATGGGAGCTCCTAAAAGGGCTGAGGCTCACAAGCAGCTATCTTTTTTCTCGGAAGGTGACTGTTCAGTACCCAGAGGAAAAAACACCTCAATCCTCTCGTTTTAGAGGGCTTCATGCTTTAAGAAGATACCCGAACGGTGAAGAACGCTGTATCGCTTGTAAGCTATGTGAAGCGGTATGCCCAGCTCTAGCTATCTCAATAGAATCGGAACAGAGAGAAGACGGAACAAGAAGAACAACAAAATATGAGATTGATCTCACCAAATGTATCTTTTGCGGATTTTGCGAAGAGTCTTGTCCGGTTGACTCTATAGTTGAAACTAGACATTTCGAGTATCATGGCGAGAAGAGGGGAGATTTATTGATGACAAAAGATGATCTATTGGCTGTGGGAGACAGGATGGAAGCTCAAATCGCCAGAGATAGGCAACAAGAATCGGACTATCGATGAGTTTCGAGGTAATAGTATTCTATCTATTTGCTGGACTGACTTTAACCTCGGCTTTTTTGGTGATAGTTGTGAGGAATCCAGTACATGCAGCGCTTTCTCTGATACTTTGTTTTTTTTCTAGCGCTGGGTTGTGGCTGCTTTTAGAGGCGGAATTTCTGGCAATCGTACTGGTGTTAGTGTACGTCGGTGCAGTAATGGTTCTTTTTATGTTTGTGGTTATGATGCTTGATATCAACCTAGCTGAGATTAGGAAAGGTTTCCTGAAATATTTAGCCTTAGCTCTGGTAGTAGTAGCGCCTATGATTCTGATCATTGGTACTGTGGCCAGTTCCAGTTATTTTGACATGCCGAGGTACAGTGCGGCAGTGAAGCAAGTAGCCGGTCACAACAATACTTATGAGATTGGAAAAGAACTGTTTACTAAGTATGTGTGGCCATTTGAAATAGCTGCGGTGATATTATTGGTAGCCATAGTGGCCGCTATAGCGCTAACTCTCAGAACTACGAGACAGCTTAAGAACCCAAATGTTGAACAGCAGTTAAGTGTGGAACGGGATAAACGAATACGGCTAGTTGACATGGGGGCGGAATAAAATGGAAATTACTTTAGGTTTGACTGACTATTTGATACTTGGTGCGGTCCTTTTTTGTTTGAGTGTGGCTGGAATAATTATAAATCGAAAGAACGTTATCGTATTGCTCATGTGCATAGAACTGATGCTGCTAGCGGTGAATACAAACTTTATAGCGTTTTCGTATTTTTTGAACGACCTTTCAGGTCAAATTTTTGTTTTTTTCATACTTACGGTGGCTGCGGCCGAAGCTGCAATTGGTTTAGCTATTCTTGTGGTGCTGTTCAGAAATCATCGTTCTATAGATGTGCAGGACTTAGATTTGTTGAAAGGTTAGATTTACGATGCTTATCCTATGTTCTGTAATCGTTTTAGGCCCTCTTTTCGCTGCTATTTTAATAGGGCTAGCTGGTAAAATTCTTGGCAGGAAATGCTCTCATTGGATTGCCAATATTGGAGTTGCGCTAAGTTTCTTCCTTAGCACTGTAGTTCTGTATCAAATTGCGACTGGCGCAGAGCCTGCTTTCAATGAAAATATTTATACTTGGTTAGAAGCGGGTGGGGTGTCCTTCCACATAGGATTCCTGATAGACACTCTTACAGCTCTAATGATGGTTGTGGTAACTTTTGTTTCGTGGATGGTGCATATCTACACCATAGGCTATATGTCCGAAGATTCTGGATACCAAAGATTTTTCTCGTACATCTCACTGTTTACCTTCAGCATGTTGATGCTTGTTATGTCAAATAATTTCCTTCAACTATTTTTCGGATGGGAAGCTGTGGGTCTAGTGTCTTATCTGCTGATAGGATTTTGGTTTAAAAAAGAGAGTGCTATCTACGCCAATCTTAAGGCCTTTTTGGTAAATCGGGTGGGCGATTTCGGGTTTTTGCTAGGTATAGCAGGCATTCTTATGTATTTTGGTTCCTTAGACTATGCGACAGTCTTCGAAATGTCGGGTCTTTTGGAGGGGGAGACGTTTTCAATCCTACCTGGCTTGGTATGGGAATCGGCAACCGTTTTATGTATTTTGTTGTTTATAGGTGCAATGGGAAAATCTGCTCAAGTTCCCTTACACGTTTGGCTTCCAGATTCAATGGAAGGACCAACCCCAATATCTGCTCTAATCCATGCAGCTACTATGGTGACTGCTGGCATTTTTATGGTTGCTAGAATGTCGCCACTTTACGAGATGTCGCCTACCGCTTTAGAATTCATCATGGTGATCGGCGCCCTAACGGCCTTCTTTATGGGGTTGCTGGGTTTAGTACAAAACGATATCAAACGAGTGGTGGCCTACTCCACCTTGTCTCAATTAGGCTATATGACTGTGGCTTTAGGGGCATCTGCTTATGCTGCTGCTATTTTCCACTTGTTCACTCATGCTTTCTTCAAAGCATTACTGTTTTTAGGCGCAGGTTCGGTGATAATAGGTATGCATCACGTGCAAGACATGAGGCATATGGGGGGGCTTAAGAAATTTCTGCCTGTAACTTACTGGACCTGTCTAATAGGTACCCTAGCGTTGATTGGATTTCCCGGCTTTTCTGGTTTTTATTCTAAAGATATGATCATTGAGGTAGTTTACGCGGTTGGAACTCCGCTTTCAGGAATTATATATTGGGCCTTATTATTTGGGGTGTTCGTTACCGCCCTGTATTCTTTTAGACTGTTATTCCTAGTTTTTCATGGTGAAGAGCGGTTTAATGAAGAAACTCGGTCCCACTTATCAGAATCACCCTATGTAGTAACGATTCCCTTAATGGCACTCGCCGTTCCCTCTGTACTGATAGGTGCAATTTTTGTTGAATCAGCTTTGTTCGGAGACTTTTTCAATGAGAGTATCCGCGTAGGCGAAGACAGGAATTACTTGGACTTGCTAGGAGAAAACTTTCAGGGTTCTCTAGCAATGATGACCCATGGGTTTGTGACTTTACCCTTCTGGGCGGCAATCAGCGGAATTATCGTGGCCTGGTATTTATATTTAAAAGCGCCGAATTTACCATCTACGATCGCTTCGAATTTCTCCATCATTCATAACGTTTTAAATCAGAAATACGGTTTCGACCGATTTAATAGCTGGTTTTTTTCAGGAGGGGCTCGAGGGCTTGGAGGTTTGCTCTGGAAAAGAGCCGATATTTTCTTTATAGACGGGGTCTTGGTGAACGGCTCTGCCAAATTAACGGAAGCTGCGGCATTTATGGTCCGAAAAGTTCAATCCGGTTACCTTTATCATTATGCATTTGGACTAATAGCAGGACTTCTTATATTTTTACTTATTTTCGTATATTAACAATACTTTCTAAACAGCTAAATTGATTATCAAACATGTTTAATAACTTCCCACTCTTAAGCTTAACTATATGGCTTCCTATCTTAGGAGGATTATGGATGGTTTTTCGTGGAAGTAGAAGCGATTCCGTTAAGGCGGAGGCGTTAATTTTTTCTATCGTTACTTTTATATTGTCGCTAGTTTTACTTTACAACTTCGATTCTTCAACTGCTGAGATGCAATTCATAGAAAGGGTTTCCTGGATACCTGTATTTGGAATCGAATATTTCTTGGGATTAGACGGAATTTCCTTGCCGCTAGTGCTGCTTACTACCTTTATAACAATTTTGGTCATTCTTGCTGCCGGAAAATCTATCGGTGACCGTTTGGGATTTTATTTAGGCGCTTTCCTCATCTTGGAAGGTGTGATGGTAGGCGTGTTCGCTGCCTTGGACGCTGTACTATTTTATGTTTTCTGGGAGGCAATGTTGATCCCAATGTTTCTAATTATAGGTATTTGGGGTGGCTCTAATCGAGTCTATGCAACAATAAAATTTTTCCTTTACACTTTGCTCGGATCTTTATTGATGTTGGTGGCTTTGCTTTATCTGTATTATGTAACGGGAACTTTTGCTATAGAGTCCATGCAGTCTGCCCCTTTAAATCTCCTGGAACAGCAGCTTCTTTTCCTCGCATTTTTGATGGCTTTTGCTGTAAAAGTACCCATGTGGCCTGTGCATACTTGGCTGCCGGATGCCCATGTGGAGGCACCAACTGGAGGATCTGTCATTTTGGCTGCTGTCATGTTGAAGATGGGAGGGTATGGTTTCTTACGTTTTAGTCTCCCTGTTGCCCCTGATGCGGCAGCCTCACTCGACTCTTTAATGATTGCATTGTCTCTGGTAGCTGTTGTCTATATCGGTTTGGTTGCCTTGGTGCAGGAGGATATGAAAAAGCTAATAGCCTATTCCTCGATCTCCCATATGGGATTTGTAACTCTAGGGTTATTCGTGGTGTTTACTGTTGCCGCAGAGACAGGAGATTGGAACGACGCTACGATGGGGGTTGAGGGAGCTATGGTCCAAATGATATCTCATGGTTTTATAAGTGGCGCTCTCTTTCTCTGTGTAGGAGTCTTATATGAAAGGGTTCACAGCAGGCAGATTAAGGATTACGGCGGGGTGGCGAATCCCATGCCTGTGTTCGCTGCTTTTATGATGCTGTTTGCGATGGCAAATGCTGGTCTCCCCGGAACTTCCGGTTTCGTTGGCGAATTTCTGGTTATAATGACTGCTTTCAAAGCTAGTTTTTGGGTGGCTTTTCTGGCTGGAACAACACTTATCTTGGGGGCAGCCTACACGCTCTGGATGTATAAGAGAGTGATTTTTGGGGCGGTATTAAATGATAATGTATCGAGTTTGTGTGATGTGAATAAAACCGAAACAATAATTTTATCCACTTTAGCCGTCGCCGTTTTGGTGGTGGGCATCTGGCCGGCACCACTACTAGAGCTGATGCAGCCAACCATTCAGAATTTAATAGAACATATAGCAAACTCAAAGTTAAGATGATGAATGAATTACAGGTAATAACACCGGAAATGACTTTGGCAGGGCTAGGTTGCCTTGTTCTCCTAGTAGATGTTTTTAAAAGGGAGGAATCCAATCTCACTTTTTGGACTGCAAGCCTATCGTTAGTAGTTGTTTGCCTGCTCGTGGTAGTTTGGAGACCTGATCAACCGGTGTATGTTTTTGGTTCAACCTTTAAGTTAGATCAAGTGTCCAGCTTACTTAAAATCTTTATTCTTATAACTGGACTTGGAGCTTTTTTTTATGCCAACTACTATTTTGAAAAATTTAATCTTAAACAATCAGAATTCTATTCTTTAGCTATATTTTCAATTTTAGGCATGCTGGTCTTGGCGTCCGCACACAGTTTGTTGACGGTTTATTTAGGACTAGAACTATTATCTTTGAGTCTTTACGCAATGGTGGCGATGGATAGAGATTCAAAGTTTGCTGCGGAAGCCGCTATGAAATACTTTGTGCTCGGAGCCTTGGCCTCAGGTATTTTGTTGTACGGAATATCTATGCTCTATGGTGCCGCCGGAACTTTGGATTTAATAGAGTTAAAGACTCAAGGAATGGCTAAGGATAGTGATTTACTACTAGTCTTTGGTTTAGTGTTTGTGTTGGTGGGTATCGGGTTTAAACTTGGAGTAGTTCCATTTCATATGTGGATACCGGATGTCTACGAAGGCTCCAGGACTCCCGTTACGCTTTTCCTGAGTTCGGCCCCAAAAATTGCTGCCTATGCTATGGCGCTTAGGGTGCTTGGGGAGGGATTGGTAGGCCTTTCCGCAGAATGGTCGCAGATGCTCACATTTATGGCTGTGCTTTCGATGGGGGTGGGGAACATAGCAGCAATAGCTCAATCGAACTTTAAGAGAATGCTTGCGTATTCTACTATTGCTCATATGGGGTTTTTACTACTGGGCTTCATAGCCACGAGCCCAGGAGGATATGCAGCCTCTATGTTTTATGTGGTGGTTTATTCAATAATGGGTATGGGGGCATTTGCTGCCTTGTTATTGGTTGTAAGCCCAAACAACTCGGATGAAAAAATTACTCGTTTTAAGGGGCTGTCGCTAACTAATCCAGCTGCATCTTTGATGTTCTTGATTTTGATGTTGTCCCTAGCAGGTATCCCACCTTTCGCTGGTTTTTGGGCAAAATGGTTTGTGTTAAAGGAATTAGTGGCCTCTGGGATGCTTTGGCTTGCCGTCATCGCTGTTATTTTTTCTTTGATAGGGGCCTATTATTATCTGAGAATAATAAAATATATGTATTTTGACTCCGATGATGGGGCCAATAGCTCTATATGTTGGAGCAGGAGCGTTGGAACAGTTTTTACTGTTAATGCTGTAGCTATTTTATTTCTAGGTTTTTTCCCTGGAATATTAATGTCTGAGTGCCTAAAAGCGGTGCTTTCCAGTATTGTTTAAAGTTTGGGAAAAATAATAGATAAATAGACATTTAGTTAGAACGATGAGGTATTAAGGTTTTTCTTGAATGTTTCTTATAATGAATAGTGTATTTTTGGGGCATAGTAAAGTAAGCTATGCCCCCGATGTGTTTTTTTAAATAGAGAAGGCTAATAATTGTGAATATATATGTTGGAAACTTACCGTATTCTATAAGGGATGATGAATTATCTGATCTCTTCAGTGATTTCGGAGCTGTAAAAAGCGCTAATGTTATAATGGATAGAAGCTCTGGTAAGTCAAAGGGTTTCGGTTTCGTCGAGATGGATGATAATGAAGACGCTGAAAAGGCCATTCAATCTTTGAATGGCAAGGAAGTGAGTGGCAGAGAATTGCGTGTTAATGAAGCGAGACCTCGAGGCGATCGACCCAATCGTCGTTAGAAACTCTTCGCCGCGCATGGCAGGGTAAGGTAACTTCAGTTTGAATTCCTTGGCTTTATCGGCTAATCGCCGGTCCAGCCAAGGGATCACCAACTCGGACTAGACTATCTTTCTCTAGAGTTGGTAGCCAATATGGACAATCCCTAGAAGTTAGCAAGATAACGGTTGATCCGAAATAGAAGTATCCTATTTCAGATCCTCGAGCTATTTCCGATGTCGCTAATTGAGGTTGGAATTCGGTTTTCCATTCGAGACCGGGGACATGCGTTTGGGTGTCGCCCTGTAGCGACGGAAGAATCACAGCAATGCCTCCTACCAGACAGGCTCCCACAAATATTAAAGAAAAATATCGGGTTTTGTTTTGGAAAAGTAACACTACTCTTTCATTTACACAGTACAAATTTTTTATGCTCGCCGTTGTGCGCTTGTTTACAGAAAATAATTCACCTGAAATATAGCGTGCACCCACGAGTGTTCCGTCGAAAGGCATGTGGACCCTGTGGTAGTTGTGTGGTGCTAGGTAAATACATGAGAAGTTGCCCTCTTGTTCAAAAGGTTTGACAAGATCCAGGTCGCCTGCCATCAAATTCGTGAGGTTATAGTCGATACCTTTCGCTTGGATGAGACTGCTATTCTCTATTTTACCTAGTTGGGCAAGTCTGCCATCGGCAGGACTGGAGAAAATAGAAGAATCGATTGGTTGCGGTCTGTACTGAGGAGCAAGTCGCCTAGTGAATAGCCCATTGAGGTCAGGATATAGCTTTAATTCTTTGTAAGTCGCCTCAACCATATTGATTTTATAGACGAATTTAAAAGTTTGTTTGAGTAGATAAGACGGCCAACCCCTGCTCGAGGCGACTTCACCAAAAATTTTAGTAAGTAACTTCTTTGGTAATGCTTTTTGAAAAAACAGAAAAAAAAGGTCAAATAATTTCATTAGCCTACCTTTTAAACATTGTAGTGAAGAGTACGATATCAGGGTTTAAATGCTTGGTAAGCCTTGAGAACATTAGTCATCCTATCCAAAATTGTAGTGTCTACTATTGGTGGGGTTAAGACGCTTAAAAGTGTTGCGTCCGGACTGACAAAAAAAATTCCAGCCGAATGGTCCACGCTGTAGCTGTGATTATGATCATCATCATGTGAGTCGACCTTTAAAAAAATCGCGCCAACCGATTTGGCGAGTATTCGCAACTCCTCTTGGCTGCCAGAGGCAGCCTGTAGATTGGAAGAAAAATGAGATACATAGGTTTTGAGTACAGTAGGTGAATCGCGCTCGGGATCTACGGATACAAAGATTAGTTGTCCAGAATTGCCAAATTCGGGCATCGCTCGTAGTTTTCTCTCGGCTTTACTCATTTCTATTAATGTTGATGGGCAAATATCGGGGCAATTAGCGAAGCCGAAGAATATGATAGACCACCTTCCTTTCAGATTATCTAAGGTAAAGGGGAGGTTATCTTTATCTATAAGAAAGAACTCATTTAGCTTCGGAGGCGATGGCCATAGAATCCCTTCGGCTTTGAAGACGTCTAAGTCGTTCTTCGTAAATTCGGAGAATAATATGCCCAGGCCTAATCCAAAAGAAGCAACAAATAGCGGAAGAAACACTCGGCGTTTGTTTAGGGTTTGCTTATTCTTTTTCATCTTTTACTATTCTCTCAACATATTTTCTCATTAACGAAGAAGTTGACTGGTCGTGGCCGGAGTAGTCTTTTGAATTGAGGCCTTGCATAATTCGGGTGGCGGCGTTCTTTCCATTTTCCACACCCCACTGGTCGAAACTGTTTATATTCCAAAGGAAACCAAGTGTTTCAGTTTTATGTTCATAAAGACTAAGAAGTGCGCCCAAAGCTCGAGGGCTTAGATTGTCCATCATTAAAGTTGTACTAGGTCTACTCCCAGTGAGCCTTTTTTCCGGTTTTGTATTTTTCCTTTTATTTCCCAACATCAGTGTTTCAGATTGAGCGAGGCAGTTTGCCACTCGATAGTGCTCCAGCTCTTGATCAAAATCTCCTGTTTGAAGGGGAAGAATGAAGTCAACTGGAATCATTCTTGTTCCTTGATGAAGTAATTGAAAAAAAGCATGCTGCGAGGCAGTTCCTACTCCGCCCCAAGTGATAGGTGCCGTATTATAGGATGCCTCGTTACCATCGATGGTAATTGATTTTCCGTTACTTTCCATTTCCAATTGTTGCAAATAGCTAGGCAAGAAACGTAAATTATCGCAATAAGGGACGACAGCGTAAGATTCTGCTCCTAGGCAATTATGGTTCCAGAAACTTAATAATGCCAATATTATCGGAAGGTTATTGTTAACGGGTGAATTGAGAAAATGATCGTCCATCTCCTCCGCTCCAGCCAAAAACTCGTAGAAGGTTGTCATTCCTCGGCCCAGAGCGATTGGTAACCCTATGGCAGACCAAACCGAGAAGCGGCCACCGACCCAATCCCACAACGGTAAAATGTTTTCGTTACTAATCCCAAAGGCATTGGCAGCCAATGAATTGTTGGTGATGCCTATAAAACTTTGATTCAATTCTTTGGGACAAGGGTGAGACTGAGAAAGCCACTTTTTAGCTTCATTTGCATTTAGTAATGTTTCTCCTGTCGAAAAGGATTTACTGGCCACGAGAAAGAGTGTATTTCTAGGTTCTAGAACATTCAGGACTCTAGCTATCTCATTTTGGTCAGCATTTTCTAGAAAGTGAATATTTAGTTCGCTAGTTTTTTTTCTTAGAGCATCTAATACCAATTTTGGCCCAAGATGGGAGCCTCCGATACCTATGCTCACTACATCAGTTATGCGTTCCCCGAAAGCGCTTTTTTTCTTACCCTCAACAATTTCCCGAGTAATGCTCTCCAGTTGTCGCAGAGCCTTTACGCATAGAGCGTGCTTGCTGACCAATGCAGGAGAGGAAGGTGTTTCTATTCTTCTTAGAAGAGTATGTAAGGCGGGTCGAATCTCAGTAGTATTTATATCGTCGCCCCCAAACATCTTTTTTATTTTTTCATCAATTTGGAGAGTAAGGGGTATTAGACAAAGTTTTTGAAAAGTTTTCGAACTGAGAAGATTTTTGGAGAAATCAGCATAAATGAATGGTGCGGAAACACTCATTGTTTCCACTCTTCTAGGCTCCTCCATAAAGTATTCGAACAGCGGGCGTTCTAGAGATTGTTTCGCCTCTTCTTTTAATTCTAATATGATAGTTTGAGTTTTTTGGTTTTCCATATTTAATTTTGTGTGCATGCTTCACAAACTGCCCACTCGATATCATCGACAGGTTCGTCTCTACGCGAAATCATTCCCTTACAGTTGGGGCATTGCTGATAATTAATGGTATCGAAATTCCTATCGATCGCTAATCGCTTATCAAAAACGAAGCAGTCGCCACACCAAAGGTCATTCTTTTTTTCTCCTTTTTTTACGAAGTAGTTGAAAATCCCCCCCTTCAGTTGATAGACCTTATCAAAGCCAGAACCCTTCAAAAAGTGGGAAGCCTTTTCACATCTAATTCCACCGGTGCAAAAAATTGCTAATTTTTTATCCTTATTTTTCTCAAGTACCTTAGAAACAAATTCTGGAAATTGTCGAAAATTCCTAATGTCAGGGCGAATGGCACCAGTAAAGGAGCCAATGCTATGTTCATAGAAGTTTCTTACGTCGATAGCTATAACGTCTTTCTGCTTAATGAAGGCATCCCACTCTTCTGGTTCGACATAGTCGCTACTAAGAGTTTTTTGTTTAAATCCACTTGTAACTATTTCGTCCTTAATGCGAACAACAAGTCTATCAAAGGGCTTAGCTATGGTATGAGATCGGTTAACTAGAAGATCGCTAAACGGGGGTTTTTTTGATAAAAAATCAAGCAGAGAGGAAATGGCATTATCTGATCCTACAACGGACCCGTTTATTCCCTCGCCGGATAAAATTATTGTTCCCATTATCCCTGCTAACTCACATTGCTCAGTTAGTGAGTCTTTAAAATACTCCAGTCGTGTCACTTCTGAGAATTGATAAAAGCTGGCAAACGTGCTGATTTCCATGATGCTAACTATGATTTCCTTTGTATAGGGAGTTCTATTTCTTTATGGCTATAAAGCCTTCGAAACAAAGTCGTTTGAATATTCTACCAGTTTCTTTAAAACCAGATTCCTTTAAAAATTTCAGATTTTCTCTTGAGGATAGTGGCTCTAACACACCCTTTAAGCTACGCGATTTCGCGATAATTTCGTCTCCTGAATATCCCTTTTCCAGTTTGAAATCATTGTACAGCAGCATAGCGAGTTCCTGCAGTCTTGAATTAGGCTCTCGTACTTTTTCAAAAATCAGGAATGCTCCACCTGGGTTTAAACATTGCCAGATACGTTTAAGGATGGTCTTCCTATCTTCAAGTGATAAAAATTGCAAAGTATAGTAAGCAATAATTAGGTTGGCTGGTTCTAACTTGAGATCCTTTATATCTTCCTTTTTATACACTAAGTTAAGTTCCGGTGAGTTTTTAACATTTAACCTGGCAGCTTCAATAAGAGAGCGCTCGCGTTCAACACCTATCACTTTGACTTTCTGATCTGCATGTCGGACGGCTATTCTATGAGTAAGATTCCCTACAGAGCATCCCAAATCATAGATTCTATCGTTCTTCTTTATAAAAAAGTCAGATATTTCTTCGATCAGTCGATGACCTTCATTATAGCCAGGAATCGACTTCTCAATATGTTTGGAAAACTTCTCTGAATCTACTTTTGAAAAATGCCACCTAGCATTTTCAGCCTTTATAATATCGCCTACATCCGGCATCTTATCTCTCCTAAAGTCGTCTCAGATAGTATAATCTCATGACTAGTGAGATTAGTTAATAGTAAATAAGTTAGGAAGAAATTTTGAACGGATTACTAAGGTCAAAGGAAGAAGCTCTTTTGGGGATGCTCCCAGATTTTTTTGATAATTATTTGCTCGAGCTACCTATTACCAACCGCGACAGGTTATTGCAAAAAGCTGAGGCCAGTTTGTTTAAGAAAGGAAATTTGTCGACCTATGTTACGTTATTAAATGAGTTGCCGGAACTTGATGGAGTAGAAATATCAGAGAATGGACGGATTAATCTCGAACTGTCGGCTAAAGTTATTGATGATGAAAACCTAAAGAAGATAAAAAATAGCGTTTTAAGGTTGATTCCATGGCGTAAAGGACCATTTAAATTTTTTGGTTGCGAGGTTGATACAGAGTGGAATTCAGCAGTGAAATGGCATCGACTAGCTAGTCGAATCGAAGATTTACGGGAGAGACTAGTGCTCGATGTTGGAAGCGGAAATGGTTATTTTGCTTTCCGTATGATGCTTGAGGGAGCTAGAGCCGTATTGTGCCTTGAACCAAGCCTCCAGAGTTTTGTTCAATTTCGTTTTTGTAAACATTTTCTATTGGATAAACCGGTCGAAATGTTACCTTTGAGAAGTGAGCATGTTAGATTTGAAAAGAGAATGTTTGATACCGTCTTTTCCATGGGGGTTTTGTACCATAACCGAGAACCGAAGAACCATCTCGAGGATCTAAGGCGCTACCTTCGTTTGGGTGGACAATTAGTTTTAGATACATTAATTGATTCAGCTGATAGGCCTTCTATCTTGGTGCCTTCCGGCCGATATGCTTCAATGCGTAATGTCTGGAGTGTGCCGTCTAAGCAGATGGTTCTAGACTGGTTATCTGAATCGGGGTTTAATGATCCACACTGCATTGATATATCGACTACTACAGTGGCAGAGCAAAGAAGCACTGAGATGATGCCATATCACTCTTTGACTGACGGACTTGATCAGATGGATACCAGCGTAACTATAGAGGGCTATGAGCGTCCTGTTAGAGGTATTTTTCTGGCTAATGCATCCTAAGAAAACCTTAAGGACAGCAAAACTGAAGTGAATTGTTGATTTGAAAAGAACTTTCAAGTTGTTGTTATTTATAGGGTAACTCTTCGATACTAAATAGTTGTAGGTTTTTAGGCCTCCAGAGTCGTGAATTTCACGGTTTCTTCACGAATTTAGGCGTAATCTTTAATGGCTGTTTGGGGCAAAGTCATATTGTGCGTACTGCAAATAAAGTATGACGATGCCAAGCAACGTAAGTAAAAATGGAGGAGGTTTTATGAGAAATCATATAGTGAACCTACTTAGTCTAGCTTTGGTTTTGGCGCCGATCTCGGCAATGTCTTTTACTGAAGCTGACTACATGAAGTGGTTCAATGAAAATCAAGGGGCGTCCCCTCAGTTTGTTGACGGTGATGTAATTACTGTCGATAAAGCTGATCTTATACGCCCATTTGTACCAGCGGAATTCCAGGATGAATGGATTTTCGATGGTATGGAAATGACAATAAACAGTTCAGCGGCGGCGGAAATGAAGCCAGCACAGCGTTATTTAGACGCGACTGCTAAGCATGCTGGCACAGCGTCCATCGCATCTGATGGCGCCATCGAAAACTACATAGCAGGAAGACCATTTGATCCCGCGGAGTTTACCCCAGGTGCTGACAGTGGGTGGAAAATGGTTTGGAACTGGAACTACCGCTGGCAAAATGACGGATTATCAGTTGGTGAAGTTGACTGGGTCTGGGTAAGACGTGGCGGCTCACACGATGATCATGAAATCATGAGTATCGATGGCGGCAAGTATGCTCAATACTACGAAGGTGGCGGAGCATTTGAACGGTCTCTGAAAGGTCCTTATAAGCGTTTTCTAATGGCTCATAATGTGAACTATGCGGATACAGAATATAAAGTAAACAGTGGAAAAGGTTTCGCTAAGAATACAGAATTCCGTGAGTATACCGGATTCGTGGCACCTTTTGACATTGCGGGTACTGCCTTTTTGATTCTACGTTATGATGATCCGAGAAAGGCGGATGACTCTTGGGCATATATTCCAAGTCTCCGTCGGGTACGTCGTATTTCTGTAGAAGTAAAGTCTGACTCTTTATTGGGTACAGACCACACTTTGGAAGACTTCTACGGATTTAATGGTCGTCCAATGGAGCACAATTGGGAATATGTGGGGAGTGCAAATATTCTAGTAGTTGCGCGGTCAAGGAATCGAGACACAGTCTATTATGGACCTAACGGTTGGGCTGTTAAAGACGATTACGCTCTACGCTTAACGGATGTCATGAAGCAAATTCCGAAGAGTGATGCGCATCCTTATTCTCATAAATTCATTCACACTGACCGAGTGACGGGTGAGTCTTACTATGCTAATGCCTTTGATAAAGCTGGAGAGCTCTGGAAAGTATGGCAGTTGACCAAAGTCTATTCTGAAGATGAGTGGGTTCAATCGGGAACACCTTATGCTCGTAAATGGGCTGGTGGCGATGTTGCTAAAACGAAGCCAGGAACTAATTTCCAACTATTTCAAAGCATCAATGTTATTGATCTTCAGAATAATAGAGGAACGTTAGTACCTTGTCGGGGTGCAGAAGCCGAAGATACAACATTTAAAGTAGCTAAACGTGTATTGGATGTTAACTACCTTACAGAGGGTAGGTAGAGGCTTTAACTCATCATAAAACGTTGCAGGACAGTAAAACCGCCTCCTAGGAGGCGGTTTTTTTTTACTTATTTATTAGTTCGTTTGAGGGTAGATTCTCATTCAAGAGTTTCCTAGCGCTGTCTATTCCCACAACAGGTAGTAAAGCGGGATCGATTTTCCCAATTTGGACTAAAACGGAAGCTTGATCCCAGTAAATATGCTCGTGATAAAGCTTGTTTCCTCTAAAGTTAACTATGGCTACTAAAGGAACCTCTACATACCGATTTGTAGGTTTAACACCAGGAAGCATCCATGGAATTTCACAGGTGTGCGTGAAACAAAAAATCATTTCATCCACCAAACGATCAACGCCGACCGTTCGCGAAACAGGTATTAATTTAGTATCAGGGGGGTTGCTGTTTACAAAATGATTTGTGTAAAAGTGGTGAAGCCCTTCGTAGCCCACACCGCCGGTCATAGTAGGGATGTGATTTACGTAAGGTTCCGAGACCATTGTGTCCATCGTCTTATCCACGTTGCGTTCGGAGAATTCGAAGATAGTGTGTTGCTCCCATAATTCTTGGAGATCATAGATAGGACCTAATTTTCTTTTAAGAAAGCCAAGTGTACGAGAATAAGCGATTGATGCCGACGGTTTGTCAAAACTGTCTGAGTTGTAATCGAAAAATCGTGTCTTTTGATCAGCATAGACAAAGTTTGTTATAGAGCTATGACCTTTACTCTCTGTGGTTTGGTGGCAAATCGTGGAATCTGGTTGAAGGTCTAGGGAACTACTACCAATAGGAACAGATTGGCTATAAATAATCGTGCATTCGCAAAATTTAGCTGAGACTTCCAAAAGTTCTGAGCATAAAGAATTGATATAAAAGATTGCCCCGACTTTACCAGCTTGATCTTGATGGTTTTTCAGCTCTTCTATGTTACTCAGAAGCAATTCTTGGAGGAGCTCTTTATTGGTTGAAGAGGGTAGCGCTAGTGAGGATACACAATAGCCCTCCTCAGAAAAGTTTTGTGTGGTTTTGCGAAGGTACCCTTCGTGATAGTTATCGTCAACTAAAAGTAGTCCCGGCCCTTTCCCCTTCGGCTTAGGGCTTACAATGGAGCTAAGGGTAGGTTGATCTACTATTTTGGTCTTTTCAATTTTTTGTTGCATCAGATTTCCAATGTTTGGTATTTTTTACGCATACTTGATTAACTATCCTAACTTACATCTTTACATGATAGACTTCAAAAATTCAGGACAAAGCTGGCTTTAAAAGTATGGAGTCGAAATGATATCTTCACATTCCATGATTCGTCCAGGACATTTTAAACTGGGACTTTTTTCTCCAAATTGCTCGGGCGGGATGGCTATTACTAACGTGGACGAACGTTGGAAGGCTACTTGGGATAATAACTTAGAACTCGGGGTCTTAGCTGACGATTTGGGTTTAGAATTTTTGCTTCCGATTGCTCGATGGGTGGGTTACGGAGGTAAAACCGATTTTCAAGGTGACTCGCTGGAAACAATTACATGGGCCACCGGTTTATTATCAAGGACAAATCGGATAAATATTTTTGCCACGGCCCATAGTGCTTTTTTTCATCCTTTAGTGGCAGCAAAGCAATTTGCGACCATGACTCAAATTGGAAGAGGTCGGTTTGGTTTAAATGTTGTATGCGGCTGGAATAAACCAGAATACGATATGTTTGGTATTCAATTGTCAGATTCTCACGATGAGCGATACGAATATGGAAAAAGCTGGTATAACTTGATCAAGAAAGCCTGGGAAGAGAAGTTTCCTTTTTCTTGGGATGATAAGTATTTTAAAGTGCAAGACGCAGTTTGTTCTCCTGGTTTATATGGTGATACTTTGCCTCCAGTTATGAGCGCGGGATCTTCGCCTCAAGGCCAGAAATTTGCGGCCGAAAATTGCGATTTTTTATTTACCGTTCTCTTAGATTTAGAGTCTGGAAAGCAAATGGTGAAAAACGTAAAAGATATTGCCCGATGTGCGTATAAGCGGAATATCGATCTTTTTACAACTACTTACGTTGTTTGTAGGTCTACTATGAAAGAGGCTCGAGACTATCATCACTATTACGCTTCAGAGAACGCTGATAGCGAGGCGGTGGACAGATTAATGTCCTTAATGGGTATGCATGCTCATTCTTTTCCCAGAGATGAAATAGAAAGCCTTAAATTACAATTTGCTGCGGGTCACGGTGTCTATCCTCTTGTAGGGGATCCCGACTTCATCTGCGGAGAGATAGAAAAGATAGCCGCTAGTGGGTTTTCAGGAGCTTCGTTAGCATTTGTGGACTATCTCACAGAACTGCCTTTTTTTGGCGATGAAGTCCTTCCCCGATTAGTTGCTAAAGGTATTCGGTTAAAAACCTAACTCTATTTAACCAATAAACTTAGAGGAAAATTAGTTACATTTTCGAGGATGGTCTTTTCGAGACTTCATCATACCAACGACTAATGTTTGTGCACCCTTCTTCAAATGGTAGTCCTACAGCCTTACCAAAATCGACCACACAGAGTGCAGTTATGTCAGCTGCAGTGTAGCGTTTTCCCGCGACGTATACTGAATTACTCAACCTATCATTCAATTGAGAGTAATACCATTCGGCTCGTTTTTTACCCCTTCCGACTAATTCGGGCACTTGAGCTACGCCAGAGAAGCCAGGCATACCTCTGTTAGCTAAAGGTTCAGCTTGGTTCCTGAAAAACTCGCCTACGGCTTGCATTCCATTCATCTCAGAAAATCTTTCCCAAGATTGTATGTTCACAGTTTCCAAAAGATCAGTACCAAGAAGGTTTGGCTCGGGATGCATAGACTCTAAATACAAAAAAATACTGGGAACCTCGGAGATTACAGTGTTCTCGTCCACTACAAGACTGGGAAGAAGCCCCCAGGGGTTAATCTTTAAATAATCCTCTTTTAGGTTCTCACCCTCGATGATGCTGATTTCATTTGTTTTTATATCTAAATTTTTTTCGGCTATAAAGATGCGTGCCCTTCGAGGATTTGGAGCCATCTGGCAATCGTAGAGTTCCATTTATTTCATCTCCATATAAATTTTAATAAGTGTGATACTAATACCTTTACCTTAGTGATATCTACCCAGATTTGCAAACTTGCCAAAGATTGATCGGCAACTATAATTAGGGAGTCCGTAACATAGAGAAATTACAAGATATCTTGGTTCGGTTGATAAAGCTAAATGATGATTTCTTCTTTGAATGAGATTAGGATATTATCGTGATAATCAATAAATAAAGCAGGAGTAAGCGATTCAATGAAAAAATTCTCTATTCTTGACCTATGTCCGGTGTGTGAGGGGAATAGCGTAGGAGAAGCGTTTGAGAATTGCGTCGACCTTGCAAAGAATGTAGAACAGTTTGGATATAATCGAATTTGGTTGGCTGAGCATCATAATATGGCTGGCATAGCCAGCGCCGCTACTTCTGTAGTCATTGGTCAGGTTGCGAATGCTACACAGTCAATACGTGTTGGCGCAGGAGGTGTCATGCTATCCAATCATTCGCCTCTAATAATAGCTGAACAATTTGGCACCCTTGAAGCGCTCTTTCCTGGTAGAGTCGACTTGGGAGTAGGTAGAGCACCTGGTAGCGATGGTTTAACCGCAAGAGCTATTAGGAGAGGGATGAACCAACCGCCAGATAACTTTCTAAGTGATTTAGGGGAGTTGTTGACGTTTCTTTCCTATCCACAATCAAACCAACGGGTGCAGGCTTTCCCTGGCGTTGGTACGAATGTGCCAGTTTGGATCCTTGGCTCTAGTTTGTTTGGAGCACAGGTAGCGGCATCAATGGGTTTGCCTTATGCTTTTGCGTCTCATTTTGCTCCCGAATTGCTAGTAGAGGCTTTAACCGTTTACCGACAAAATTTTTGTCCTTCCGAAACTCTGTCAGAACCTTATGTGATTGCAGGTTTGAATTTCTTTGCAGCAGAATCTGATGAGAAAGCGAAGAAACTATTCACCTCTTTGCAGATTCAGTTCGCTAATCTTTTTCGTGGTGCCCCCGGGAGGTTACAGCCGCCCTTAGATAACATACATGACTATGTTTCGTCGTCAGAAATAGCTGCTCTGGAGCGTGCCTTAAAATATTCTGCTGTTGGTTCCTATGAGACAGTGCTAAGCAAAACTAAAGAATTTTTGAATATAACGTCCGCAGATGAGCTGATTTTAACAGCTCAAATATTTGATCATAGAGCACGTATAGAATCTTTTGAGATAGGATCGACAGTATGTACCGAACTTGTGGAAGAATATTCTAAAGAGGCTGCCTGACTATTTTATTTCGGACGGATAGCATTAAAGGTTCTTTAACCTTCATTATGTGGTCTATGCAGTCAATATTTTAATAGTTTCGACTACTTGTCCTGAGGCGCCTTTTCCCAAGTTATCGAGCTGAGCAATGATGATAGCATTATTTTGTTCCGAGTCACACAAAGTGTATATTCTTAAAGCACTTGTCCCATTCAGACTTTCTGGATTAATTTCTTTATGGGCAGAACCCTCTTTAACTTCAATATGATTTCGGTTTTCATAGTGTTTTTTATAACACTCTATCAGGTCTTTTCCTGAGGGTCTGGAAGGAATCGCGTTTAAAGGGATAGGGATTCGAACCAGCATACCTCGGTAAAAATTCCCAACACAGGGGAGGAAGATAGGCGGACTATCCAAATTCCCCCATTTTGTTATTTCAGGTAAATGCTTATGCTCTAAGTTTAAAGCATAGTCGTACGCGTTTAGATTAGCAGGCCTATCAGCGAATCTCTTGATTAGGGATTTTCCGCCTCCTGAATATCCGGACAATCCGGTTATTGTGATAGGCCAATTTGGCGGGAGTATATTCTTTTCTATCAAAGGGTATAGAATCGCTACCGCACCAATTGCATAACACCCTGGGTTACTTATGAAACGGCTGGTCCTGATATTTTCTTCATGACCTTTTTTATATTCAGGAAAGCCATAGATCCAGCCATCACTCACGCGATGGCGGGTGGAAGCGTCGATGATCTTGGTGTGCGAGTTATCTATCAATGAAACTGCTTCTTCGGCAGCTTTATCTGGGAGGCAAAGGATAGCAATATCAGCATTATTTAGTAAAACCTTTCTAGCCTCAGGGTCTTTCCTTAGGCTTGATTCGATTTGTAATAATTCAATATTTGGTAGTCTTTTTAAGCGATCAGAAATTTCGAGTCCAGTGGTTCCCTCTTCTCCATCCACAAATATCTTTGTACTGCTTGTCATCTTAATTATATTTCTCTCGCGGTTTTTTCAGCCTCGAAAACGATAGCCTCTAGCTTTCTTGGAGCAACAACATCTCCAATTCGTTTCATGAAGGAAAATTCTGGAGAGTGTTCTATGTAGAATTTTTCATTTGGAAGTCTGCTTATGGCTAAAACTACAGCGTCTACATTTCCAATCTGCCGAGAATCTCCTCCCCATATATCGTATATGTGAACAATATCATTTTCTATTTTTTCTACAAAATTAAGGGCTATAAATTTTACACCAGCCTTCTTCAATCGTGGCATTACGTGCGGCATATCTAAGGTCCTTTGGGTTTCCGCACCTATGAATGGCTTAGGAGAAATTAGGTTCACATCCACACCATTTTTGGACAGAATTTCGGCTAGACCAAGTGGCAAATAATCACCTGTTTCATCGACAATGACTATTTTCTTTCCCAAAGCTTCAGGATTTCGGTCGACGGTTAAAATCGCGGAGGATATATCCAAAACATTAGTGCTTCCTTGTTTTGGGATGCTGTCTCTCTCAGGCCTATAAGGGCTATAACCCTTCGTGCTCCAATAGGAACCTGTGGCTATTACTACCAGATCGTCGGAGAGCAAGTTTATGTCTGGAACCCACTCAGTAACAATCTCTACTTTATTTTTTTCGATTCTGCTAACGAGATTGTCTATTCCTGTTTGCCATGCTGTGCGAGTAGGCAATAATTTAAGCACATTTAAATGTCCACCCAACTTTTCTTCAGTTTCAAATAGCCGAACCTTGTGTCCTGCCTCGGCTGCAGTTCCAGAGAATCTTAGACCTGCTGGACCACCTCCTATTACAGATATTGCTTTACGATTCTTGGCCTTAACTTTTGAAATGGTTCCAGAACCAAATTTTTCTTCTCGTCCCATAGCCGGGTTTTGAAAACAGGTTACTTCTCTGTCCTCAATTAATCTTTTTACACAAACATTGGCACCAATGCACTTAGTGATTTCAGACTGTTTTCCATTAAAGCTTTTGGAGACTAAAAATGGATCCGCCATATGCGCTCTAGTCATGGCGACGACATCGGCATGGCCATCTGCTAATACTTTTTCAGCGTGGTCTAAATCAAGAAACTTCCCGACAACAAAGACCTTTTCGTTCTCCCTGACAATTGTTTTTACTCTTGCTGCACTCGAAGCTAAAAAGCCTTCAGTTACTGTTCCCATTGGTGCTACTGCAATGTGTAGATTATGATAACCTCCACCAGAAATATCATAGAAGTCAAAGAGTTTGGATTCGGAGAAAATTCGAATTTGTTTCTCGCTTTGGTCACCCGTGATTCCAGCATCTCCTAGGTACTCGTCAAACGACAAGCGTAGTCCTAATGGAAAATCTCTTCCTACAGCTTTCCGAATAGCAGAACTTATCTCCAGAATAACTCGGCATCGATTTTCTATACTGCCTCCATATTCATCTTCCCTTTTGTTAAATGCCGGACTCAGAAATTCTCCAAGTAGCTGGCTATGTGCTGCGTGGATCTCGATTCCGTCCAACCCAGATTGTCTGACATTTAGAGCTGAGCGGGCGAAATGTTCTACTAGGTCATCTATATCTTTCTTCTCCATGGCTACCGGCATTTCCCCGCTAATCGCTGAAGGAATTCGAGAGGCAGCCCATAAAGGGCGCCAATCATCAAAGTACTGAGTTCCATTTCCTTGAGCCCCACAGCAAAAAAGCTGAACGAATTGTTTGCAACCATGCTCGTGTACGGCTTCTGCGAGTCTCTCGTACCAAGGCACTGACTTCTTGCTCCATGCCTCACAGCCTGCGGAGTAGTTCTTGCCCGATGGATGGGCCGCCTGCTGTTCTAATACCATTAACGCCACCCCACCTTTAGCTCTTTCCCGATAGTAATCAATGTGTCTCTGACTGAGCGTTCCATTATTACCATAAAGTTGAGTATGACCAGTTACCATTATTCGATGTTTTATCTCAACTTCACCGATAGTTAATGGTTCTAAAATATGTTTATAACTAGTGGACAGATGCTCTCTCATAACAATTTCTGTATCCTATTGGAAGAGTTATTTTTTTCCACGAAAACCCTTTAACAGTTCTCGACTATAAATTTTGCCCAAAGGATGGACGTCACTAGGCATATGATATGACGGGAACTCAGATTAGTCTAAATTGATTCAAGAGGTTATGTTTATTTATGAGGTCCAAACGCTTCATCTTCATCACAATCAGCTCTTTTTTGTTAGGTTTGTCCCTGATTTTTGTGTGGAGGTATAGCTTATTGCATCCGAGCACCGAGGATGCTTATGTGCAGGCTAACATTGTGCAAATAACATCCCGTGTCACAGGTCCAATACAGAAGATTCATGTCAGAGAGAATGAATTCGTGAAAGCCGGGGCACCCCTTTTCGATATAGAGCCCTCTGTGTTTGAGGCAAATGTGATGGCTGCGAAGGCGGGATATGAGATGGCGGTTCAAATGATGGGTGCAAGGGGAGCATCGGTTGGAGTTGCATTATCTAAGTTGGAGGAACGGGAAGTTATTTTAGTGAAGGCTAAGAGACATTTGAGCCGTACGGAGTCATTGTTTGAGGAAAGTTTGGTAGCTAATGCAGTGTACGAGAATGCTCAGGCGCGTCATGCCGAGGCGAGTGCTGCTGTGTCGAGCGCGCGTGCGGACTTAAAGCGAGCAGAGAGCGAATTTGGAAAAGATGGAAACTATAATGCCAGATTGCAGCAGGCTGCGGCTCTCTTACGCCTTGCTAAATTAGAATTATCTTTCACGAAAATAGTATCTCCTAGCGATGGTTGGGTTTCGAATAAAAATCTACGAGAGGGGGCGATGGTAATTGCAGAGAAGCCTCAGTTTTCTATTGTAGAGAGTGAGAACTGGTGGGTCGAGGCCAATTTTAAAGAAACCGATATAACCCATATCAAAGTGGGCAATTCCGCCACAATAAAAATAGATATGTATCCTGACCTAACCTTACTGGGGGAGGTGGAAAGTCTAGGTGCAGGGTCGGGTGCTGTTTTCTCCTTGTTGCCTCCTGAAAATGCTACTGGAAATTGGGTAAAAATTACTCAAAGATTTCCTGTTCGCATAAAAATGGTCGATTGGGCAGGGACTAACTCTAAGGATAAACCATTGAGGGTGGGGTCGAGTGCAACCGTTACCGTAGTTATAAAACCGTGAAGATAGATAGCGCTCTTAGGGAGCGGGATATTCAGCCGAGTTGGCCATTAGTGGTCGGGGTGATGTTAATGGTTTTTTTGGAGGCCCTCGATACCACTGTAGTAAATGTGGCTTTGCCGCACATGAAAGGTAGTTTTGCTGCGACCTCCGATCAGATAACTTGGATGATCACCGCCTATTTAGTTTCGACAGCAATAGTAATGCCTTTAACAGGCTATCTAGTAAAAAAATTTGGGCAGCGGGAGGTATTGAATTTTGGAGTTCTGGGTTTCATTTTTGCTTCTTTTGCCTGCGGGCTCTCCACCAGTTTAGAAGCGATGGTCTTTTTTCGATTTCTTCAGGGAGGCTTAGGGGCTGTTGTAGTACCAATTTCGCAGTCGATAATGTTTAGGGCTTTTCCTGAAGACAAAAGGAGCCAAGCGATGTCTTTCTGGGGAATTGCTTTGATGGTTGGCCCTTTGGTTGGGCCTGTTACGGGTGGATGGATAACGGAAAATTGGAGTTGGCCATGGATTTTTTTTATCAACATTCCACTAGGATTGATAGCGCTTCTGTTGATATCAGGTAAATTAGAGCCAAACGTTGATAAAAAAAATGTCAGCACTGACTGGTTTGGGCTAATTATGCTATCTGTAACTCTAGGTGCTTTACAGATGGTTTTAGACCAAGGGCATACTAGAGATTGGTTTGACTCTGCCTTTATCTGGTTCTTGTGTTGGCTTACTGCCACTGGATTCGCCTTATTTATCCTCCATGCTTTGCAGACAAGGGAAAGTATTGTCGATATTAGGCTATTCGGAGATAAAAATTTTTTAGTAGGTAATTTGTTGATGGCGGGCTACGGAATGGCTATGTATTCAACGATAGTCTTGCTTCCATTGCAGGTACAAGAAGTTTTGGGATATCCAGCAGATACAGCAGGTTGGATTTTAACGCCTAGAGGGGCCGTGAGTGCAGTTTTAATGATCGTAGTTGGAACTTATGTAGCACCTAGAGTGGATGGCAGATTGTTGATGGTTTCGGGTCTTATACTTTCCTTTTTTTCTTCTTACTTGATGGCTAGATTCCCTTTGATGCTGGATATGTGGGGTTTTATTTTCCCTGGAATCATTATGGGGATTGGGATGGCTCTTGTCTGGTCTCAGTTGTCTGTTGCTACTTTTCAGACGATTTCCACTAGCAAATCATCTGAAGCCGCGGGTCTTTTTAACGTGATGCGAGTCATGGGGGGATCCGTCGGTATCGCTATTACCAGTACTTTGTTGGTGAGACGAGAGCAAGTGCACTGGAATCACTTAGGTCAACACATACGTCTTTCTAATCCGGAGCTTTCCCAGTGGTTTGATCATGTGGGAATGGATGTCACGGAAGCCAATACGTATGCGAGACTTGTGGAAGAATTGACGAGGCACATCCAATTAGCCGCCTTTAACGATGTCTTCTATTTTATTTCATTCATTTTTTTTGTGATGATTCCGTTACCCTTTCTCTTGACCCCTACTAGAGACTGAAACCTACGACTTTCTTAACGAGCAACAAAGCCGCCGTCGACGACCATAGAGTGCCCAGTGACGTAAGAGGCTCCGTCAGAGCAAAGCCATACGACAGCGCTAGCCATTTCTTCAGGCTGTGCAACCCTTCCAATAGGCTCTAATTTAGCGGTTGCCTCCAGCCAACCTGGTCGTTGGTTGTCAGCGGTTTTGGTCATATTAGTTTCTACAACTCCTGGGCAGATAGCATTAATACGAATATTTTTTTTCGCGTATTCTAAGGCTGCGTTTTTTGTTAGTCCAATGACGCCATGTTTGGATGCTGTGTAGGCTGGAGCATATCCCATCCCAACTAATCCAGCTACAGACGCAGTATTAACGATGTTTCCTCCGCCAGTTTTTAACATGATTTGAATCTCGTGTTTCATACATAGCCAGACGCCAGTCAGATTGACGCTTATAACTTTAGTCCATTCCTCCAGATCGCATTCGTCAGTTTTTATAAAATTACCGCCAACACCGGCATTATTAAACGCTAGATCTAGTCGGCCAAATTTTGA
>CACJXQ010000019.1 GCA_902597385.1 uncultured Pseudomonadota bacterium
TTGAGATATCTGAAGCTGGTTTTGACTTAAATACTGTCACAGAAGTTTCCAAATTAGTTGACAGGAATGAATACAAAAGGAGGCAAGCCGCCCCAGGGGTACGAATTACTAAAAGAGCTTTTGGCCGAGACAGAAGATTTCCAATAACTTCAAGGTACTCTGAACTAAAGAGTGAGAAAATCTAAGATATCATTCTTTGACTTGAATAGCCCCGACCTCTCTAAGCCCTGGGTGCTCGGGATAATTTAGCTCAAGCACTGACAATACGTCCTCAGCCAAATCTTCCATCTCCAGCACTCGATAAGACTTAGCCAATATAACAAGAGCTTCGGGCATCGCCGGTGCCTGTTGGTACTTTTCTACGACATACCTTGCCCGATTAGATGCCGCCACGAAAGCTCCTCTTCGCATGTAATAGTTAGCCACATTAACTTCATGTCTAGCTAGCATGTTACGGAGATAAACCATTCGCAGCCTAGCGTCCTCAAAATACACACTATCAGCATACCGCTTCACCACAACACTAAAGTCGTTAAAAGATTCTAAGGAAGCGCCCGGATCGCGCTGCGATTCATCTTTTCGGAAAAATCTCTCCGTGATACCCCAACCTCTTCCAAAATTAACAAGCCCTCTCAAATAGTAAGCGTAAGCAATATTGTTATGAGATGGATATAGTTTAATAAATCGGTCTATCGTATCAATCGCAAGAGCTGGATCATCCGTCCTAAAATAGCAATATGCCAACTCTATTTGCGCTTGCTGGGTGTAGTCACCAAATGGAAATCTATTTTGTAGCTTTTCGTAATACTCGATGGCACCAGTACAGGAGCCGGAATCCAATCTATCTTTCGCCATCTTGTATAGCCTTTGCTCAGGCCAATCCATCTCTTCTCTGTCCCGAGACGCTTCACTCTGAAAATAACCACATCCTCCCAAACCAATCAACATTAGGAAAAGAGTTGAGAAATATATAATATTAGCAAATGCTCTATTTTTCATAATAAAAATTGGTTATCGCCTATTTTTTGCCGGTGTTTTCCGAAGATTATAGTTTGCATAAATTGCGTTGGTTAAAAATTTGAGATTACAGCATATCATTTTATGAAAAATACATCAGAAGAATACCACACTATTAGGATCTCCCACGAGCAAAGCGGTAAGCGATTTGATCAAGCGCTCACTGAATCACTCAAGAAATATTCACGATCTTCAATAAAGAAATGGATAGAAAAAGGCAATGGACTATTAAATGGGGCACTAGCAAAACCGAATTCTAAAGTATCAGAGGGAGATATAATCACGCTGGAAACCATATTAGAGAAAGATAAAAGCCTGCGACCTCAACAAGTAGAATTCAAATTAATAGATACTTCTGAAAGCTATATTGTTTTGGACAAACCCGCTGGCGTCGTTGTTCATCCTGCTCCAGGGAATAGAGACATGACCCTAGTAAACGGACTAATTTCAAAATTTCCCGAACTATCTGTCCTTCCCAGAGCTGGGCTTATTCATAGAATCGACAAAGATACCTCTGGCTTATTGCTAGCTGCCAGGACGGCAGAGGCCTACCATTGCCTCAATCAGCAGATGCAAAATAGGCAAATCGGCAGAACTTATCAAGCAATCGTAAATGGAGTTCTGATTGCAGGAGGCACAATAAATCAGCCTATAGGCCGTCATCAGATTAAAAGGATTAAGATGCAGGTGAATCGTAGAGGAAAAGAGGCTATTACGCACTATAGAGTAAAGGAAAAATTCAGAAAGCATTCCCTTTTAGAGCTGAAACTCGAAACAGGCAGGACACATCAAATAAGGGTTCATTTAGCCTGGAAGGGTTACCCGATAGTGGGGGACAAGCTTTATGGCTGGAGACCTATTTCACCCCAAAATCCTGATCCAAAACTCAAAGGATTAATAGATTCATTCCCAAGACAGGCGCTGCATGCGAAAAAACTTTCCTTCCTCGATCCTGAAAGTGAAAAGTTAATAGAACTACACTCTGAAACACCCGGCGACTTTCAAAAGCTACTTATCCAATTGAGAAGGGATCTATCAAGGTCATGAAAAAAAAACGAACGGCACTATACCCCCACACTCCCATTATCCTACCGAACTGGTCTGCTCCTGCACGAATAAAATCCTTATTTACAACGAAATTGCAAGACCCATACGCGACTCAGACATTAGCACAGTACCTACCTGAAGCTGCGGATTTCAAAAGAGCAATTAATCCAGTTAGATTACATCAAAGGCATAGCGCTATTGTTCATAGAGTCGAGAAAAAAGTTCAAGGCCTCCTTGGTGATGCCCTTGTTACTAATGCAATAAATATTCCTTGCTCTATAGAAGTTGCCGATTGTGTGCCAGTATTACTATGTAGCGAAAATGGAAAAGAAATCGCGGCGATTCATGCCGGATGGAGAGGATTGCTTGCTGGAGTAATTGAAAATACGACTGAATCCCTAACCACACCTGCTTCCAAAATAAAAGCTTGGATTGGACCGGCCATCTCAAAAAGCGTTTACTCAGTGGGAAGCGATTTACGCAAATCCTTTTGCCAAAGAAATCCTTATTACGGAAATTTTTTCGTGGAAGTAAAAAACAAAATATACTTTGATCTAAGAGGAGCGGTGAACTACACCCTAGGAACAAACGGAATTTCCAATATTTACCAAACTTCAAGGTGTGTATATCAGGAAAGCGAGAGTTTTTTTTCTTTTCGCCGAGAAAACACTGCAGACAGGATGATTGGAATTATCTGGATAAGTGACGGCCCCTAGTTAACCAGGCCTTTTATAAAAAACACTGAGGCGTTCACTTGAAAAAAAATCTAAAGCACCCATCTATATCAGTAAGAGCAGGAATATATTCGTATGGATGGCAAGAACTTCACTAACAAATTTAAAAGCGACATATTAAAAGCAACGGCACTCGCTAAGAGGAGTAATCATCAATTTTTGAGGCCTGTTCATCTTCTTTTCTCGATGATTAATGAGGAAAATATCGCCTTCTTAAAAATCCTAGAAATTACTGGTTGTGATACAAATCAACTGAAAAATAGTTTATCAAGTTATTTAATTAAGATGCCGCAAGTAACCGGTTTTGAAACCGATATTCTTCCAAGTCAGGAGCTAATAAGAATCTTGGAAGATTGTGAAATCATCCGCGAGCAAAGCGGAGATAGTTTTATCCCAACTGAAATATTTCTGGTAGCAATGAGCCGCAACCCAAATGAGGCATCAGAAATTTTGGTTGAAAACGGTATCAATGAAAAAAAATTAACCCTGGCAATAAATGCAGTCAACGGAGGAAAGCCAATGTATAGCGCAGATGATGAGGAACAGAGAATGGCACTACAGCGTTTTACAGTAGACCTTACCGAAATTGCTAAGAAGGGCAGACTTGATCCTATTATCGGGCGTGATGAGGAAATTAGACGCACGATGCAAGTATTGCAACGTAGAACTAAGAATAACCCAGTATTAATTGGCGAACCGGGTGTGGGTAAGACGGCGATCGCGGAAGGTCTTGCGCAGCGAATAGTGAATGGCGAGGTACCTGAGATGCTAAAAAATAAAAAAGTCTTGTCTCTAGATTTGGCCTCATTAATCGCTGGCGCCAAATACAGGGGTGAATTTGAAGAAAGACTGAAAGGCGTTATCAAGAATCTAACCGAAGCCGCTGGCGAAAATATACTCTTTATAGATGAATTACATACTCTAGTTGGCGCAGGTAAAGTTGAAGGCTCAATGGATGCTGGCAATATGTTAAAACCTGCTCTCGCGAGGGGAGAAATTCATTGCATCGGCGCCACGACTCTAGACGAGTACCGGAGGTATATTGAAAAAGATTCAGCCCTAGAGCGACGCTTCCAAAAAGTAATTGTTCCTGAACCTACCATTGAAGCCACGATAGGAATTTTAAGAGGCGTCAAGGATAAATACGCCCTTCATCACGGTGTAGATATAACTGACTCAGCAATAATTAGCGCGGCGAAACTCTCAGCAAGATATATTACTGAACGTAATTTACCAGACAAAGCGATAGATCTAATAGACGAAGCAGCAAGCAGAATCAGCATAGAGTTAGATTCAAAGCCCGAATCTATGGACAGGCTTTCGAGAAAAACCATACAGTTAAAAATAGAAATAGAAGCCCTCAAGAAGGAGCAAGACTCTCGATCAAAAGATAGACTTCTGGAGTTGGAAGAAAACCTTACCTCTACTGAATCGGAGTACCGAGATTTAGAAAAAATATGGAGCAAGGAAAAAGCCTGGTTGAACGAAGTAAAAGAGGTCAAGGAAAATCTAGAGAGCCACCGAAGGTCACTAGAGAAAGCCAAGCGAGAAAGCGATCTTACTTTAATGTCAGAATTACAGTATGGTAAGATTCCTGAATTGGAGAAGAGACATTCTGCGTTATTAGGCTTTCAAAAAAACTCGATTAACCTTTTAAGAAACAAAGTTGATTCAGAAGAAATTTCAGAAGTCGTTTCTGCCTGGACAAATATTCCCGTAACCAAGCTACTCAAGAAGGAGCGCGAAAAACTAAAGGAGATGGAGGCGTCTCTGAGATCTAGAGTAATCGGGCAAGAAGCTGCAGTTAACACCATCTCTGAGTCAATAAGACGCGCTAGAACCGGCTTATCAGATCCAGGCCGTCCCAATGGTTCTTTCCTTATGATCGGTAGCACCGGAGTAGGAAAGACCGAACTTTGCAAGTCACTGGCAGAGTTTCTTTTTGATTCCAGCAAAGCTATCGTAAGGATAGACATGTCGGAGTATATGGAAAAACACGCTGTTGCGAGGCTCGTTGGAGCACCGCCAGGATATGTTGGATATGAAGAAGGAGGTCACTTAACGGAGACTATAAGACGCAACCCTTACTCTGTCATCCTTCTTGATGAAATTGAAAAAGCGCATCCTGACGTTTTCAATATTCTGTTGCAAGTGCTTGACGACGGCCGGTTAACAGATAGCCAGGGTCATACGGTTGACTTTAGAAACACTATAATTGTAATGACATCAAACTTGGGCACAACATCATCAGAATATATGGAGGACCAGAGCCCGGATATACTGGAGAAGGCAGTCCAATCCTACTTTAAGCCAGAGTTCATTAATCGCTTAGATGAAATAGTCGTTTTCAGAAATTTAAGTTTAGAAAATATACAAAGCATAACCAAATTACAACTTAGAAAACTTGAATCTCGTCTAAATGAGAACGGAATCCATCTGGAAGTTTGCGATGAAGTAATAGGCTTTCTCGCGAAGAATAGTTTTGATTCGAAATACGGTGCTCGGCCAGTAAAAAAATCTTTAGAAAAACTGCTAGCAGCTCCAATAGCAGAAATTATTTTAGACCAAGAGTTGACAGATGACACTTTTTTAAAGGCTGTCGTTGAAGAAGGAAAAATCAGCATAAGACCTCAACGACTTAGGGAATAAAACCTAAAACAACTAAATTCCAGCTAACAACCTCACCGAAAGAATTTTAGTTTATATTGAACTGTAGCTATTATCCTCAACATCCTCTAACATTTAGCATGAATGGAAATTTTTGAGCGTCCACACTTATGGCAATAGCAGCAAAAAAAACACCGCTAGGCGGTCTAGCCGGCAAACTCTTAAGTTCAAATATCTTGAGCGAGGAAATAATATCTGCTGCCACTGCGGATGCTGAAGATAAAAATCTACCGTTAGTAAGATACCTAATTGAGCATAATTTGGTCGATTCACGAACGCTAGCGAAGCTTATTTCTGAACAATTTGGATTGCCTTTGCTAGATTTAAGCACATTGACTATCCCGTCAGATTTTACCCAATTAGTTAGCTCTAACTTAATCGAGAGAAATGCAGCACTTCCAGTGTATAAGCATGGTAAAAGAGTTTTTGTTGCTGTTGCAGATCCCACAAATCTACACGGACTCGATGAATTACAATTCAACTTGGGGGAAGGTACGGTAGAGCCAATCATTGTAGAGTGGGACAAATTATCCAAAGCTATAGATAAAGTCGTTAGTGATACAGATACGCCTTTTGGTGATTTGGATGATACCGAGCTAGATGATTTCGATGAGGTGGAAGTTGGCGAGATAGAAGAAGAAATGGCCGACGAATCAGATGTGGACGATGCTCCAGTTGTTAAATTTGTTACAAAATGTCTTTTAGATGCGATTCGAAAGGGCGCTTCGGATTTGCATTTTGAACCCTACGAAAAATCCTATAGAGTGCGATTCAGGATTGATGGGATGTTAGAAGAAATCACTAAGCCCCCCCAGAGTCTAGCTGGGAAAATTGCCTCTCGGATAAAGGTAATGTCTAGATTAGATGTCTCCGAAAGGCGAGTTCCACAAGATGGAAGAATAAAGCTTAAGATTTCAAAAAATAAAGCTATCGATTTACGAGTTAGCACTTGCCCGACTATGTACGGCGAAAAGGCTTGTTTGAGAATTCTAGATTCCGACGCAGCTAAATTGGACATCGACCAACTAGGCTATGAAGATTTCCAGAAAGACTTATTCCTAAAGAACATTGAGAAACCTTACGGAATGTTTCTTGTGACTGGACCCACGGGCAGTGGGAAAACCGTTTCCCTTTATACAGGTATCAATATTCTGAACAAGAGCGACGTAAATATTTCTACAGCAGAGGATCCTGTTGAAATAAATCTGCAGGGCGTGAATCAGGTGCAAGTAGAAGAAAGAACCGGAATGACTTTCCCTAAAGCACTTCGTGCATTTCTACGTCAAGATCCTGATATAATTTTAGTGGGAGAAATCCGCGATTTCGAAACAGGCTCTATAGCTGTCAAAGCAGCCCAAACCGGGCATATGGTCATGTCCACTCTTCACACTAACGATGGGCCACAAACACTAACTAGACTGCAAGACATGGGAATTCAACCTTTTGCTGTTGCTACAACTATAAATCTTATAACAGCCCAAAGACTCTGCAGAAGACTTCATCCGGACTATAAATTAGCTGAAAATTTGCCCAAAGACGTTTTGGTAAAAGAAGGTTTTCCTGCAGAGTGGTTAGAGAACGAGTTTAGCGTCTTTGGTCCCGGACTAGAAAATGATGACTGCCCAAGCGGTTATAAAGGGAGAGCTGGAATTTATCAAGTTATGCCAATCTCAGATGCGATAAGGCGACTTATTATTGAGGGCGCTAATGCTGTTCAACTAGCAGATCAATCGAAGAAAGACGGAGTGTGGGATATTCGTCTTTCTGGACTAGCCAAAGTTAGAGCTGGGATCACCAGCCTCGCTGAAGTCAACCGAGTAACTGTGGAGTAAAGTCTGTGTCAGATAAAAATGAGGAAGTTTCTTTTATTTGGGAAGGTCTTGACAAAAGGACTAAGAAAGTGACGGGGGAGATTACTGCACCAAGTGAAGCGGCAGCTAAGACAGCACTTAGAAAACAAGGAATAAATCCGACCAAACTAAAGAAAAAACCCAAACCCATATTCGGAGCAAAAGGGAAAATAGAGACTAAAGACATAACCGTGTTTAGTCGGCAACTTGCCACTATGATGTCCGCAGGGGTACCACTTGTTCAATCATTTGAAATAGTTGGTAGAGGACATGACAATCCAGCGATGCAGAAGTTAATCTTATCCGTAAAAGGAGACGTCGAGGCAGGTGGTTCGCTAACCGAAGCACTAGGCAAACATCCCGATCATTTCAGTGACTTATATGTAAATTTAGTGAGAGCGGGCGAACAAGCTGGGATATTAGAAGACATTCTTCACAAAGTCTCCACCTATCTCGAAAAATTCGAAGCATTAAAATCCAAAGTTAAATCTGCCTTGGGCTATCCAATAGCTGTAGTTGTTGTAGCAGTAGTAATTACAATGATTTTAATGATTTTTGTGATTCCACAGTTCGAGAGTCTTTTTCAAGGTTTCGGTGCTGATCTGCCAGCCTTAACCAGAATAGTGATAAATATGTCTTCCTTTGTAGTCAACAGTTGGTATCTCATGCTGGGCATGGTTATATTAATAATCATAAGCTTTGCCCAAGCATTGAAAAGATCTGAAGCATTCGCAAACAGTGTCGATAGAGCACTTCTCAGGCTTCCCGTGATTGGAGACATAATTAACAAGTCCTGCGTAGCCAGATTTTCTCGCACTCTCGCTACGATGTTTGCTGCTGGGACCCCCTTAGTGGAAGCTATGACATCTGTTGCCGGAGCCTCTGGTAATATTGTTTACTACGAAGCAACCATGAAGATAAGAGACGAAGTGAGTACCGGATCCCAAATGCATACTTCAATGAAAAACACTGGAGTATTTCCTAATATGGTTGTTCAAATGGTTGCCATTGGAGAAGAATCTGGCGCGATTGATGACATGTTAAACAAAGTCGCCGAATGGTATGAGCAAGAGGTGGACGATGCAGTAGAGTCGCTAACAAGCCTCTTAGAACCACTAATAATGTCAATATTAGGAGTAGTAATAGGCGGCCTTGTGATCGCAATGTACCTCCCCATCTTTAAAATGGGTGAAGTCGTCTAACAACAAAAGGCATCACTGTCAGAAACACCATCGGAGCTTCAAAAATAGAATTTCTACCCCTCCCGAAGATTCTTGTTTATTACGGTTTCACGTTATTGGGCCTTATGATCGGAAGTTTTCTTAACGTAATTATTCACAGACTCCCACAGATATCGGACATTCAATATAGATTAATATGTGCCGAATATATAGAAAATTTTTTTAGGTTTAAAAAAATCAAAGGAAGCTTTAATCAGAAAAGAAAATTTCAAAAAATAAAAACTCACTTTGGTGTTCACCATAATGACGACGCCTACAGCCTTTCAACTCCCAGATCCCATTGCCCAAACTGCTTAAGAACTTTGAGTTGGACAGAGAATATTCCAATTATTTCTTTTCTCATACTAAAAGGTCACTGTAAAACGTGTAAAACCCCCATAGGCAAAACATATCCACTTGTAGAGTTTATTTCTGCTGCAGGAGCCCTCTATATTTCAACGCGGCTTTACGTTCCGGTTACTGAAAACCTAGACATTCATCTACTGATGAAGACAGCCGCATTTTGTATTTTCTTCTGGATATGCATTGCTCTTTTAATCATTGATATAAGAACACAAACATTACCAGATTTACTTACCTTGAGCCTGATGTGGTTGGGCATAGTTTTAAGCCTCACATCCACAACCGGTTTAGCTCTAGAAAGCGCTGTCCTTGGGGCGATTTTTGGCTACTCTAGCTTGTGGCTAATTTATAAGACATATAAATTTTTCACCAATAAAGAAGGCATGGGTTATGGTGACTTCAAGTTAACAGCTGCGATTTGTACATGGATAGGTGTCGAGTCTTTAGCCATACTTCTTCTAATTGCGTCTTTGACAGGTGCTTTTTTTGGCGGGGCTCTACTTATAACAGGAAAACTTAAACGTGATGAAGCGATGCCTTTTGGTCCTTTCCTGATTCTATCCGGTTTTATTCTAATACATACCAACCTAAGCATTTAAGAATTTTTAATGTCACCTTTGGAAGAAACTTACTAAATGGATAAAGAAAACGAACCAATGGGCGATCCTTTTGTGGTTGCAGTAACAGGCGGAATCGCCAGTGGCAAAACGAGTGTCTGCGAATTGTTCTATAATATTTTTAACATCGAAACTATAGACACAGATACACTTTCAAAAGAAGCGGTTGCTCCAGGAAGCAAATGTCTAGAGGAAATTATTTCTGTATTTGGAAAAAAGGTAATCGACAATACGAACAATCTCAATCGCCCCTTGATGAGAAAAATTATATTCAAAGATAACTCTCTTAAACAGAAGTTAGAAAACATTATACATCCAGAAGTGAGAAGACTTGTCGATTTAAAAATTCGAAAAATAAAGGGTAAGTATTGCCTACTCGGCATTCCCCTACTGTACAGCAAAACTCAAGATTCGCGGATAAAAAGAATTCTAGTGATCGACTGTGAGGAACATATTCAAATCCAAAGAGCCATGGCTAGAGACAATCTTAACAAAGAGGATATTGAACGAGTCATATCATCTCAGGCCAATCGAAAGCAACGGCTTACCTTAGCCGACGATATTATTAACAATCAAGGAACTCTAACAGAGTTGAAAGAGAACATCGTAGCATTACATAAGCTGTATTCAGCTTTGAGTGAAAAGCGATGACAGTAATATACGAGCATCCGATAACGGAGCATGCCAAGTGGCTGAAAAAAATTGAGGTAACTTATTCAAAAATAGAAAGTCTAATAAAATCACGAAAGCAACATGTGTTTGCAAATATAATATTTCTTATAATCGAATTAGAGACACTAGTAAGCGGACAGGAGAACCGAATAGATATACAGAAGGTTCTAAATAAAAAAAGGAACTTTCTAGTGAGTCTCACATCCAATCCTGAAGTCAATTACGAAATTCTGGAAAAGACTCTCGAAGAGCTGGAGGAAGCAGACAAACGCCTGCGATATCTCGAGGTTCCGCCAGGGAATAACCTTCAAAAAGATCATTTTATTCAGTTAGTAAAGTGCAAATATAATATTAAGGGGCCTCTCTACGACTTCGAGCTTCCTCATCTAAATTACTGGGGCCATAAAGAAACGGAACTTCAGCTAGATAGAATAGAATTTTGGCTAGAGGATTTAATCCCCATTGTAAAAACTGCAGAGCTGATATTACGAATATCTAGAAAAAGCGGGCAAAAAAATATTTGTACAGCCGAATACGGTTTTTATCAATATGTGAACGAAAAACAAACTAACCTGGATTTGATACAAATTAAGGTCCATCCAAATCTGCAGGAATTTCCAGAGATTACTGGAAATAAGCACAAATTTTTAATTCGGTTTTTAGAAGAAAAAAGCACTCAGTTAAAGCCACTGCAAGCCACGAAATCGATTATGTTTCAATTATTTTTGATAACCCTGTAGCACCAATTTCAAATGTAATCGAGATAGGGAAGAGATCTGTCGACCTCCCGAAGATAATCTGCACGATCTTCACAGTGCCATAGAGAGCTTTGGACAGCAATACCTTGGCAACCAATTTGCCTCGCGGAAACAACATCTAAGCAAGAGAGACCTCCTAAAGCAAAGACGGGCACAGAACTTCTTTCCACCATTTCATGAAGCCTACTCCAGCCTAAAGGTGCTCTATCTGGATGAGTTCTTGTACGTTTGATTGGAGACAAATAAACAAAATCGACGCCAATCCGCAAGGCATGTTCCAATTCCGCGACATCGTGGCATGAGGTGCTGAGAAGATCGCTTTTGGAAATTGGCCGATCAGTGTATTTAGCAGCTTCTGATTGACTCAAGTGGAGTCCTTGAAAAAGGGATGAATTAAAATAGGAAACCTTACCGTTAAGCATAAGAATCACTCCCAGTGCTCTCAATTGAGCATCCATTCTGACTGCAATTTGCTCTATCTTGTTATAGTCAGCTATGTGAGGGCGAAGCTGAATCAACTTAACTCCACTTCTAGCAATCCTCAGGATTCCTTCGATATATTCATCAACACCGTTTAGTAGCGGAGGAGTCACAAATGCTAGAGTTGGCAGTGTAATCGCAATATTTATAGAGGTGTTGTAAAGAGGAAAGGAATAACCAAAGATTGCATCCTTACTTATCCATTTAGTTTCCTGCCCCTCTTTCCCTTCAGGGAAACCGGACCAATTTAATACCTCGAAAACATCTAAACTCAGAAGACCTTCCTCTAATTTTTTGGTAACGTTAATTAGAGGACGTGCAGAAATAACTGATATTCCGATTTCTTCTTTTAGCTCCCTCCTTAATGTATCAAAGTTAGTCTCTCCAGGCTCGTTTTTACCTCCGGGGAGCTCCCACTCCCCTCCTAGGCCATCCCGTCGTTTTCTTCGCGAGATAAGGACCATATCCTCTTTTACCAATACACCTAAAACTGCTGACAAATCGTATTTCCCCTCAAGAGCAAGTTGGTCTGACTAAGTAAAAACTTCAACTTCGATACTCCGAATTAATACGAACGTAGTCGTACGACAAATCACAAGTCCATACTGTCGTATCACATTCTCCATTATTCAGATCAACTCGGATGGAGAACTCTTTGTTCTTCATAACTGAAGCCACTTTTTCTTCTTGATAATGAGCATCGAGAGCACCCCTACTTGCCACCTTATGTTCACCAACAAATAAATCCACTTTGTTAAAATCTAATTCCTGAACTCCAGAAGCACCGACAGCAGACAGAATTCGACCCCAATTAGGATCCTCCGCAAATAGGGCTGTTTTCACCAATGAAGACTCTGCGACTGAATAAGCCACCAAAGCAGCCTCATCATCGGTCTTAGCTCCGGCAACCTCCACCGATACCAATTTACTAGCGCCTTCACCATCTCTGACAATATCTTTTGCAAGCTCGGAGCAAATCTCATCAATACCTAGTAGTAGCGGTAAATACCTAGGGTCGCCTTCGGTGGTTATTTTGTCGGATCCAGTTCTGCCTGTAGCAATAAAAACGACTGCATCATTCGTGGAGGTTTCCCCATCTACAGTTATTCGGTTAAAGCTTGACCGCAAGACGGTTTGACCAATCTTTTTTAAAAGAGATTCAGAAACACTAGCATCTGTCGCTATGTAGGCTAACATCGTAGCCATATCCGGCCTAATCATTCCGCTCCCCTTACATATGCCGGTAACCGTATGAATGTCGTTCCCCAATGTGAATTTCTTAGAACGAACCTTTGGAAATGTATCAGTAGTCATTATGGCTTCGGCTGCCTCTATCCATCCCTCATCAGTCACGCCGTAGAGAGCTTTTGGAATGTGCTTTACTATCAAACTATAGTCTAGCTCTTCACCTATCACCCCTGTCGAAAATGGCAATACATTTTCGAATTCGCAGCCAGCCTCAGCAGCTAATGACTCGCAAATCCTACTAGCGGCTGTCAAGCCATTTTCACCTGTACCTGCATTGGCGTTACCAGAATTAATAATTAAGTAAAGAGCCTCATTCTTTTCTCTATTTCGCTTTGCGATTTCAATGGGGGCAGCAGCAAACTTATTTTTAGTGAAAAAACAACTAGTGTTACTACCCGGACTTATGGCAAAAATTGCTAGATCCTTCCGCTCCTTATATCGCAAACCGGTGGCAGCGGTTCCAACCTGCACACCTTCTATCGGGAAGATAAGATCTCGTTTTTCATCTACTTTTACTTTATATTTTTTCAGAACATCATCCTCTTCGCAAAAGTGTACTGCCACGTAATTACTTATTCTTTTTACGCTTTTTCCTTTGCTCTTTTCTTTTATTCTTGGTCGAGCTATCCAAACTAGACGCCTTTTTAGCCAGGGCTCTTGAGGATGGTTCTGGCGCCTTTGGAACGTCAGTTTCCTTCGTTATTTCTACCCTTAGTAATATACCAACAACGTCCCGCATAATTTTAGATAACATCTCAGAGAAATACTCAAAAGCCTCTCTCTTATACTCTTGCTTTGGATTTTTTTGGGCAAATCCACGCAGGTGGATTCCTTGCCTGAGATAGTCCATAGCCGCCAGGTGATCTTTCCAATGGGAATCCAATACCTGTAGCATGACGTTTTTCTCAAATGTCCGCATAATGTTAGAACCGGCCAAAGATTCCTTTTGAGCGTATTTTGAGTCTAAGAGACTCTTGGTATGTTGCTTAATAGTGTTTTCATCAGCATCCTCATGCTCCTCCACCCACGCCACTAAACTGAAGGAGAGTCCAAATTCATTCCGAAGATGTCGTTCCAATCCAGGAACATCCCAATCTTCCTCGAAACTTTCAGGTGGTATATAATGGTCTAGCACTTCTGCCACAACGTCACCCCGAATTTCGGCAATGTTACTTGAAACATCTAAAGCTTCCATAAGCTCTCGGCGCTGCTCATAAATATGCTGTCGTTGATCATTGGCCACATCATCATATTCTAATAATTGCTTTCTAATATCGAAGTTCCTACCCTCTACTTTTCTTTGCGCATTCTCAATTGCTTTGGTAACCCAAGGGTGCTCGATTGCTTCCCCCTCTTTCATTCCAGCTATCTGCATGTATTTCACCATCTTTTCAGAAGCGAAAATTCTGATTAGATTATCCTCTAGGGAGAGAAAAAAGCGACTAGACCCGGGATCGCCTTGTCTACCCGACCGTCCACGCAACTGATTGTCGATTCTTCTAGATTCATGACGTTCAGTACCGATTATATGAAGACCGCCATTTTTAATTACTTCTTTATTTCTTCTCTCCCAATCAGACAGCTTATTATCTGAATGCACATTTTTATCTGTTACAACCTCAGATTCATTACTTCCTCCTAGAACAATATCCGTACCTCTGCCAGCCATGTTAGTGGCGACAGTTATCGCTCCAGGACGACCAGCATTTGCTATGATATTGGCCTCCTTTTCGTGAAATTTGGCATTTAAGACTGAATGTTTAATCCCTTTATTCTTAAGTAACTTACTAAGATATTCCGAGGTCTCAATTGAAGTTGTACCCACTAAGACAGGCTGCCCCCGCTCTGAGCAATCTTTCACGTCTTCGATTATTGCATCAAATTTCTCTTTAGTTGATAAGTAAATCAAATCTCCATGATCAATCCTAAGCATAGGCCGATGGGTTGGTATTACTACAACCTCAAGACCATATATTTCCTGGAATTCATAGGCTTCTGTATCTGCAGTTCCTGTCATTCCAGATAATTTGGTGTATTGTCGAAAATAATTTTGATACGTAATGGTGGCGAGTGTTTGGTTTTCTGCTTGAATCTTTAATCCTTCTTTTGCCTCTATAGCTTGATGCAAACCTTCTGACCAACGACGACCAGGCATAGTGCGTCCGGTAAACTCATCTACAATCACAATACTTCCGCCCTTAACCACATAATCCGTATTTTTTTTGAATAATTTATTCGCTCTAATTGCAGCATTAACGTATTGCATTAGAGAAACATTGTTGGCGCTATACAGACTTTCACCATCAACAAGTAGTTTTTCCTTGACTAATAACTTCTCAACACTTTCATGCCCATCTTCGGTGAGGTTCACTTGTTTGGCTTTTTCATCGACAGAATAATCACCCTCTCCTTCCTCTGATTCCTGGGAACTTAGGAAAGGTATTATTTTATTCACGGCCCGATAGATCTCGCTTTTATCATCAGCTGGGCCCGAAATTATCAAGGGCGTTCTCGCCTCATCGATTAATATAGAATCCACTTCATCGACAATTGCGAAAGCTAAGTCCCTTTGCACCCTTTGTTCGGCAGAGAAAGCCATATTATCCCTTAGATAATCAAACCCAAATTCATTATTAGTCCCATAGGTAATATCACAACCGTATGCTTTTTGACGATCAGAAGGATCCATGTCATTCAATAAGACACCCACTGAAATACCCAACGCTTCAAAGATCGCTCCCATCCATTCTGAATCTCGACGTGCCAAATAATCATTCACAGTAATAACGTGGACAGGATTTCCACTCAGGCTATTTAGATAGGCCGGCAAAGTAGCTACTAGCGTCTTACCTTCACCAGTTTTCATCTCTGCTATTTTCCCTTGATGCAAAACAATGCCACCCACTAATTGAACATCAAAATGCCGCATCCCAAGGACTCTTCTACTCACTTCTCTAACCAAGGCAAAGGATTCTGGCAGCAAATCATCTAAGGTCTCCCCACCTGCATAACGCTCTTTGAATTCTGACGTTTTTTGCTTCACAGCAAGTTCATCAAGGTGCGAGAAGCCTTTTTCTAGAGAATTGATATCCTCTACTGATTTCAGGTAATTTTTGAGCAAACGCTCATTCCGACTGCCAAATACGGATTTCAAAAATCCTAGGGGATTATTTGATAAAAACTTTCTCATCTTATGGATATTGATAAATCCTTGGTTAGTTCTTATTAAGCCATTGTTAAAATGGCAAAACGATTTGGGAAGAAAATCTTCGCAATCATAAAGAGCCTTAGTTATGCTTTTCTATGAATTTCTTCGGATCGACTGGTTTATCTTTGTAAATCACTTCAAAATGAACATGTGGTCCTGTCGACATTCCGGTCGAACCAAGCAAGGCAATGGCTTCGCCCTTAGTTACTTTTTGCCCCAGAGCAGCCAAGTTTTCCTTATTATGAGCGTAGCGAGTGAGGTAACCGCTTCCATGATTTATTTCCACCATATTACCGTATCCCCACCTGCTTCCAGACCATGTAACCACCCCTGATGCAACCGCCCTGACGAAAGTATTAGCCTTTCCAGCAAAATCGATTCCATTATGGAATTCTCGTCTTCCGCTTATCGGGTGAATCCTATAACCATAAGTAGAGGAAATCCACCCGTTTCTTACTGGCTTCCCGATAGGTTCTACTGCCTCCTGAAGTTGTTTCTCGGCCAAAAATGATTCAAGTAAAGTAAGTTTACCGTGCCTTAAATCAATTTCTTCTTCTAAGGCTGTAATATCAGCTAGTAGACCGGCCCACTCTAGTCGATCGACAGTACCCTCAATTGGACCACCGCTTGGGGTAGGATCTCCAAAAGAAAATTCAGCTGGATCAAGGCGGCTAGATTGCGCAACGCGCTCCGCTACAGCATCAAGTCGACTCAAATAACCGTGCAAACGGGCGGCAGATGCCGAAAAAGCTACCAAATCAGCATCCATATCTTTCTTCAACTCATTTAGGAAGTCTCGCTGCTGCTGAATCTCAAGTCGAAGGACCCCCGGTTCCTGCGCAAAACCGTGGTGGAGTCCTAAATTATACCCCCAATATCCTGACAAACCGAGAACAGAAACAAAAAATACAAAGACAGCACCAAACCAACCGCGATGAAGCCTTATTTGATTTTTCAATCCAGCTGACTGGGAAACAATAAGGAGATCCAACTTAGGATCCTTCAAAATGTGGCAAAATGATATAATTATCCATCAGGTAATATTAACGCAAATCGCAATGGCTGGCCCAGAAAAAATTAAAAGTATTTTAAAGAACTTAGCAGGCATCGACTCTCTCGCTAAGATCGCCAAAACAAATTATGAATTAGAACAAATTTTGTCTGGAACGATTCCACCTGAAATAGAAGAAGATGTATGTTTTGGACACTTTGAGGATAAAACAATCACGCTCCTGGTAAGTAGTTCAGTAGTCGCGACAAAGGTTCGATTTTTAAGTCCCGAAATACTTAGAGAAGCTCAGAATAGAGCACCAAACCACGATATCCAAGGAATTGAAATAAAAATCTCCTTGAACAAATTAGACTTGAACCGCGAATAACCGTCACTTTGGCAATTTAGAATTTTCATACAGAGCTTGGACCTCCAAATCTAATCGGCGCATCCGACAAGTTATCAAAGGATACCAGTTCCCACGCGTCTTCATCACGTAACACTTTCTTTAAAAGTTCATTATTGAGTTGATGCCCAGACTTGTGACCGTGAAACGCTCCAATTAAGCTGTGGCCCATCAGATACAGATCACCAATAGCATCTAGTATCTTATGTTTTACAAATTCGTCTTCGTAACGAAGGCCATCCTCGTTAAGGACTCTTTTTTCATCTACTACTACAGCGTTCTCAATGCTCCCGCCCAAAATTAAACTTTGTTCTCTTAATTTTTCAACATCTTTCATGAATCCGAAAGTTCGAGCTCGAGATATTTCTTTGACGAATGATGTCGTAGAAAAATCTACTACCGCAGTATTAGTTTTCTTGTAGAAAAAAGGGTGATCAAACTCAATACAGAAAGATACTTTAAAACCTGAAAAAGGAGAGAATTTTGCGTATTTGTCACCCTGACTAACAGAAACCTCTTTTTTTACTTTTATGAATTTTTTTGGTATTTTCTGTTCTGCCAAACCGGCTGATTGAATTAAAAAAACAAAGGGGCTGGCGCTCCCGTCCATAATCGGAACTTCCGGTGCACTTAATTCAACATAAGCATTATCTACGCCTAGACCAGCAAAGGCAGACAATAAATGCTCGACTGTAGATATCTGAATACCTTCCTTTGTCAAACTAGTAGATAGACTTGTATCTCCCACATTTTCGATGCTCGCCTTAATATCCACATCGGACGATAGGTCTGTTCTTCTGAAAACAATCCCAGTATTAACTGGGGCAGCTCTCAGGGTCAGAAAAATTTGTTTCCCTGTGTGAAGCCCTACGCCTGTGGCTTTAATTGAATTTTTTAATGTTCTTTGAGTTATCACTGGGGCTTAATGATGGTTACTTAGCATATATCCAGGCTCAGTGTAACACAAGAGTGCGTAATGCTCTCCTCTTAGATCAAATTTGGAAAACCCTCAACATACTCATTTTTAACTGCAAATCAATCTGCTTGCCTCCTAAGGAAAGCTGGTATGTCCAGAACACCTTGCTCAGGCTCCAACTCACCACTTCCTTGAATAACAGTGGGGGTGTTGGCATTAGATATTTTTGAGCGGGAGTGAGATTCGGCGTCTTTAGATTCTGTTGGCCGATTTTCGATATTACCCTCACCAAGTTGGTCAGTTTCTAAGCCGGTCGCCACGACAGTAACCCGGATTTCGTCATCAATTGCATCGTCTATAACAGTCCCTAGGACGACATTAGCATGCTCAGAAGCAAATTCTTGTACCGTGTTTCCAACTTCGTGAAACTCTTGCAATTTTAAGTTAGATCCCGCAGTTACATTCACTAACACACCTTTTGCACCATTTAAATCGACATCTTCCATCAGAGGGCTATGCACTGCAGCTTGTGCTGCCTTTTTTGCGCGATTTTCGCCACTAGCCAACCCAGAGCCCATCATAGCCATTCCCATTTCCGACATGACAGTGCGCACATCTGCAAAGTCGACATTTATCAGGCCGCGACAATTAATTATTTCAGAGATGCCTTTCACGGCATTTAGCAATACATTGTTCGCCGCGCTAAAGGCATCCATCAAACTAGCTTCCTCGCCTAACACACTTATTAATTTATCATTAGGAATAGTTATTAAAGAGTCGACATGATTTTGAAGTTCTTGAATTCCTAATTCTGCTACTTTTGCCCTAGCTTTTCCCTCATGAGAAAAAGGTCGCGTTACTACGGCCACCACGAGAATACCTTCTTCTTTTGCGATCTCTGCAATGATTGGCGCTGCTCCGGTACCAGTACCGCCACCCATTCCAGCTGTTATGAAAACCATATCCGCGCCTTTAACAGCCGTCCGAATCCTTTCCCTATCCTCGACCGCCGCTTGCCGTCCAATGACAGGATCCGCTCCAGCACCCAAACCGTTGGTCACTTCATCACCAAACTGCAAGGTCGTTTTTACCTCCGAATCTCTTAAAACTTGAGCATCAGTATTTGCACAAATAAATTCCACTCCTTCCAGCTGAGAAGTCAACATGTGCTCTACGGCATTATTACCCCCGCCGCCAACGCCCAGAACTTTTATTACCGCTTTATTACTACACTCTAAAATTTCAAATTGAGGCATTATATTTTCTCCGTATACAGCAATTTATTACTTTAACCACTCCGTTACTCTCTCTAATTCAGAAAGACCTATGAAACCAATTCTTCATTTTTTCGTAAACAGAGCCATCTAACTCAAAACGACCAACATTTTGCTCTGTATCGCTATGCTTATTCCCAAAAATCAGAAGTCCTACACCTGTCGAATAAATAGGATTTCTAATAACATCAATGAGGCCTGAAACATATTGGGGTGTGGCGACTCTGACTGGCATATTAAAAACCTCTTCAGCTAGTTCAATAACGCCCTGGAGCTTAGAACCGCCACCAGTAAGCACTACTCCCGCTCCTACTTTCTCTAAATGGCCACTTCTCGCCAATTCATCGTTCACCATGCTAAAAAGTTCTTCGTAACGAGGCTCAACAACCTCCGCCAAGGTTTGTCGGGTTAAACGTCGCGCAGGCCTATCCCCCACGCTTGGAACCTCGATTGCCTCCTCAGCATTGGCAAGCTGGGTCAAAGCACATGCAAATCTTATCTTCAAGTCTTCCGCATCTTTAGTTGGCGTCCTCAACGCTATAGCTATATCGTTGGTTACCTGATCACCAGCGATTGGGATGACCGCAGAATGCTGGATTGAGCCGTTAATAAAAACTGCAATATCAGTGGTTCCGCCACCAATATCACAAAGACAAACACCTAAATCCCTTTCATCTTCAGTTAGGACTGCATATGAGGACGCCAGCTGCTGTAGGATGATAGAATCGACCTCGAGCCCGCATCTTTTTATGCATTTTTCGATGTTTTGCGCGGCTGAAACGGCACCGGTCACCATATGCACCCTAGCCTCTAGCCTGACACCAGACATTCCAACCGGCTCTCTTATGCCTTCCTGACCATCTATAATATATTCTTGGGCAACAGTATGAAGAAGCTTTTGATCTGCTGAAATGGGAACCGCCTTGGCTACTTCAAGTACCCTGGAAACGTCCCCAGCTGTTACTTCGTAGTCCTTTATTGCAACCGTGCCATTTGAATTAAGACTTCTAATATGGCTACCCGATATTCCTGCAAAGACCCCAACTGCCTCACACTCTGCCATTTTTTCAGCTTCCTCAATGGCCCTTCGAATAGATTGAATAGTAGAATCTATATTTACGACGACCCCTCTTTTTAATCCACGAGAAGGATGCCAGCCTAACCCGATAACTTTTATTTTTTCGCCATCAGATACTTCTCCAATGATGGCAACAACTTTTGAAGTCCCTATATCCAAACCCACTATGAGCTTCTTTTCTTCCCTCTTTGCCATTTAAAGTGTTCCTCTCATTTCTTTTATTTGCCTTTTATTCACGGTTAAACCATTTGAATACCTGAGATCAATCCTGGTAACCGAAGGCCAATAGGCATTAATATCTCTCTCGTAGGCAAACTGAAAACGAGACAATTTCTCCTTAATATCGCCTCGACCCAAGTTAATTCTTTTCTCATCTGTTGTTAATACCAACCATTCTCCTCTGTCAGTAGCACCAAAATGTTTAATCAACACACCACAATGTTCAAACACTTCTTTTACTACAAGAAAATTCTCTATCACATTTTTTGGACTATCCCGAAGACTGAAAAGAGTCACTAAATTGTTAACCCCCTCCAGTTCTCTGGGTTCGAACACAGCTCCGCTAGAGGACAGAAGCGCGTGCGTTCCCCATTTAGCGACCGGTACTTTTTCTATTATTTTTACACTCAAACCTGGAGGCCAAACCTTTCGAACAAAAGCGTCCTCAATCCAAGGTTCAGCTAATAAGACATTCCTTATCTGTCGGGTATTTAGATACAAGAGGCCGGCGTCAATACTCTTTTCAACTTCAGACTTTAAATGAGAAACATTCGTGTATTTTAGATCTCCCACTATATAAACGGACGTAATAGGCATCGTGTCCTTATCCAAAAGATACAGGCACCATATTAAAAATGAGATTATTACGGTAGTCGCTACAAGAAAAAATAATAAGCGGGTAATCGGAAACGCACCCTTGCTGGGCCTTTCAGAAGAATAGATGTTTATCACTAGCTGGTACCCTCTTCAATCGCTAGTCGTAAAATTTCGACGACTAATTGTTCGAAACTAAAGCCTGCTCTTTTCGCAGACATGGGGACGAGAGAATGACTTGTCATCCCAGGCACCGTGTTTATTTCTATAACATGGAATTCACCATCATTGTCTTGTATGAAATCCACTCTTCCCCAACCACCACATCCAAGAGATAAATAAGATTGCATTGCCAAACCTGAAATCTCCTTTTCCTTCTCGAAAGTCAAGTCGCTTGGGCAAATGTAACGTGTTGTATTCGAGTCATACTTTGCAGAGAAATCGTAAAAGTCGCGTTCTGTCTCGATTTTAACTACCGGTAGAACTTTTTTTCCAAGCACCGGAACAGTGTACTCAAACCCAGAAATATATTTTTCAACCATAATTTCTGAACCATAATGATTAGCTACTTCTAAGGCACTTCGAAACTCTAATTTACTCCTAACTAAAGAAACACCAATACTGGATCCCTGGCATGGGGGTTTCACCACGAGAGGAAATCCAATATGTTCTACCTCCTCAACTGTCGCACCTTTACCAACAGACACAAAATCCGGTGTACGCAATCCCATATGGCGCCAGATGATTTTTGATTTGCGCTTATCCATCCCTAGGGCGCTAGATAAAATACCAGAACCGGTGTAAGGAACCCCTTTTATATCTAATACAGCTTGAATACTCCCATCCTCCCCTCCTTTTCCATGGACCGCTATGAAAAAGAACTGAAATCGCTCTTCATCAAAGATATTCAATGACTTTCCATCCCAAACTACAGGTTCTGCATCAAAGCCAGATCGATCTAAGGCTTGCCAAATAGCTCTGCCACTTTTAAGCGATATCTCTCTCTCAGCAGCCGCCCCACCCATTAAAACGGCTATTTTTCCAACCCGCTGAATAATCCGAGTCATTTCACTAGACTCTACCTTCATTATCTCGTCTCCAAGGCGCTAGACACCGAATTGCCGACGATTTTAACTTCTGTTTCTAAAATCACTCCTGTCTTACATTTTACGATGTCTTGTATGTGAAGTATCAGACGCTCTATATCAGTTGCAGAGGCATTGTCCTCGTTTAGGATAAAATTTGCATGTTTTTCAGAAACCACCGCCCCACCTATTCGACAACCTTTAAGACCAGAGGTTTCTATCAAGCGACCTGCGAAATCTCCTGATGGGTTGGTAAATACAGAACCACAACTTAACTTTCCAATAGGTTGAGTGGCGCGACGTTTCTGAAGTAATGCTTGTAATTTCTCAAAACTATCTCCCAAGAAATTCTCTTCCATTCGGAGTTTAGCCCCAACAAACCAGCTGGCAGGCCCCCTAACATCTCTGTAACATGGCGTGAACTCGGTCTTTTTTTGCACCTTAATGTTGCCCAATGTATCAATCGTTTCAACTTCTTCAACAAAATCCCAAATCTCAAATCCCAGAGCCCCTGCATTCATTCTCAAGGCCCCACCAATAGTGCCGGGAATGCCTACTAAGAATTCTAGGCCCTTACGATTTTTTGCGGCAGCTTCTCTGGCCACTTTTGCACACGAAACCCCCGATTGAACATATAGTGATTTATTTTCATCTCCCCAATTTATCTCTCTAAGCGCTTTTGTAGTCGATACTACAAAGCCTTTGAAGCCTCCGTCCCTCACAAGAAGATTACTGCCCATACCAAGCCAGATTATGTCAACGCAATCGGTTTTTTCTCGGAGGAAAGAAGATAACTCATCTACTCTTTTAGGCTGAAAGAAAAATTCGGCAATGCCACCACATCTCCAACTCGAATGTCGACTCATCGGCTCAAACTGCCGCATATTACTTTTATATTTTTGCGCCCGATTGCTCATAATCTATGCCGCCAAAAAATCATCAACGAGACGACCTATACTTCCAGCTCCGATAACTGCAATAACGTCTTCATTCTTTACCACCGCCGAAACTGCCACATCTAAACTGACAAAATGATCAAGGAAAACTGGATCAAAGTTTCCTCGATTCCTTAGCGACCGTGCCAAGCTTCTTCCATCCGCCCCGGCAATTGCTTTTTCCCCTGCGCTGTATACTTCGAAAAGGATAACCATATCTGACTCAGACAAGACATTAACGAAATCTTCAAATAACTCCTTCGTCCTAGAAAATCTATGCGGTTGAAAAAGGATCACTAGCCTATTATTCGGCCATCTACGCCTCACTGTTTTTATGACAGCTTTAATTTCTGTAGGATGATGACTGTAATCATCTACAACCGTAACGAGGGAAGAGGAAAGCTTCACTTTCTCATAAACCTGAAACCTCCTATCAATACCAGCGAAAAGTTCTAAACTTCTTTTTATAGCGTTTGTTTCTACTCCTAGATCAACAGCGACGGCAATGGCGGCTAAGGCATTTTGGACATTATGCTTGCCTGACATGTTCAGCATGAAGGGAAGGAGCTCCGAACCTCCAAAAATCGAAAGATCAAAAAATTCCCTACCATTATCATGCTTTATGTTCAATGCCCTATAATCGGCACCCTCACTTAAACCATAGGTAACCACATTTGCTTTAATATCGCCTATAAGATCAAGTGCCTCCGAATCGTCTGCACAGACATAGGCAACGCCATAAAACGGTAAACGCCTCAAAAAGCTTCCAAAAGTTTTTTTCAGCACCTCGAAGTCGCCCGCGTAATTCACTAGATGATCTCGATCAACATTAGTCAAAACAGCCAACAATGGATGTAAAAACAGAAAAGAACCATCACTTTCATCTGCTTCAGCCACCAAAAACTTACCAGTCCCCAATTTTGCACTTGTTTTTGCCCCCTTAACCAAACCCCCAATGATAAATGTGGGATCTTCACCAGCATCTGCTAAAACAGTTGAAATGAGACTCGTCGTCGTCGTCTTACCATGAGTTCCTGCAACAGCTATTCCAAACCTGAAACGCATTATTTCTGCTAACATTTCTGCTCTTGGTATCGCCGGGATTCTTTTTTTCCGGGCCGCCAGCAACTCCGGGTTTCCTTCATCAATAGCGCTAGAAAAGACCACAACATCAGCGCCTACTATATTTTCCTCAGAGTGTTTTTCATTTATCACAATTCCTAACAGACACAGCTTTTCGGTAACTTTAGATCTTGTAAGATCGGAACCACTAACTTTATAACCTAAGCTCAAAAGAACCTCCGCAATCCCACTCATTCCAGATCCGCCGATTCCGATACAGTGGATGTGTCTTACCCTACCAAAGCTCTGGTGCTCAAATCTAACCATCTCTAGAACCTAATACAATTGTTAACAACTAAGGTAAGAGAATTTTTATAGCCGACAACATGTGCCGACCTAGCCATACTCAGAAGGCGCTCTCTATCTGATAAAAGTTTTCCAAGAGTTGCTGCAATTTTTGAGATAGACAACTCTTGCTCTGTTATGATCATAGAGGCGCCTCTTTTTTCAAGATGGGTAGCATTAATCAATTGATGATTATCAACAGCCCCCGCAAATGGTACTAGAACAGAAGCTACCCCGACTGCCATCAGCTCAGACACCGTAACTGCACCCGCCCTTGCTATCACCAAATCAGCCTCGTAGTAAGCACTACTCATGTCGTCTATGTAGTCGATTACTTTTACGGAACAGGTATCATTAAGCCCCTCATAGCCTTCTCCAATGGATGATTCATTCCCGCTTCCCGTTTGATGCAAAATAGATAGATTGTTAAGGCCGCACTGAACAACTCCCTGAGGAACAATCTTATTTATGATTCTAGCTCCTCTGCTACCCCCAAATATCAACAAACTTAGATGAGATCTACCTTGAACCCTAACCTCTGGAGACGGTAACAAAGAAATAGAACTTCTTATTGGATTTCCGGTAGTTATTGCTTTAGTCTCTTTTCTAAAAGTTCCCGGGAAGGCTTGCAGAGTTCTATCAGCTAAAACGCTCAGTAACCTATTAGTCAGGCCTGCGACCGAATTTTGCTCATGGATAACCAATTTTTTCCCACACAACTTTGCCGCAACCCCCACGGGGCCACTAACATATCCACCCATTCCTATTACCACCTTCGGTTTAACCCGTTGAATTACTAGGACTGCCTGAAGAATAGCGAGTAATATCAAGATTGGAGCGGATAATAACCGAGCAAGCCCAGATCTTCTAACGCCTTTTATAGTTATGGGTAAGAAGTTGAATTTATGGCGTTTTACAATCTCAGCTTCCATCCCTAGTTTTGCCCCCACCCAGTTCACATTAAAGCCAAGATCTCTAAGCTCAGTACCAATAGCAATACCAGGATATATATGACCTCCAGTTCCTCCAGCCGCAATAATAACTGAATCCATCAGGAGGTCTCCTTGACTTTAGAATTACTTGGAATAGTCCTGTTTTCATACGCAACTCTCAGCACTATCCCTACTGCTAAACAACTGACTAATAAATTGTTATTTGCATAACTTAAAAAAGGCAAAGGTAAGCCTTTAGTAGGCAACAAGCCCAGATTCACTCCGATATTCATGAAAGCCTGTATTCCAATCAAAAAACCGACCCCATATGAGGTATATGCGGCAAATATCTTATCTTGGTTTAAAGCTTCCCACCCTATTTTAAAAAGACGCCATACTAAAAAAGTAAAAAGAACGATAATCAATGCTGCTCCAACCACACCGAGTTCTTCCCCTAAAATGGCAAAAATAAAATCAGTATGGACTTCTGGGAGATAAAATAATTTTTGTACACTATTTCCCAAACCCACACCTAACCAACTTCCGTTGCCGAACGCTATCAAGGCTTGTGTAAGCTGCCATCCGCTATTTAGAGGATCGGACCAAGGATCGGTAAAACTCATTAATCTCGTTAATCGATAGGGCGCTGTAAGAGCAACTGTCGCAAGTAAAGCACTTAAGGCAAAAGTCCATGCAATAAATCTTCTCAGAGGCACTCCTGCTAAAAAAAGCATCCCCAAAACCGTCATCGACAATACTACGGTACTTCCGAAGTCTGGCTCGAGCACGAGGAGAGAGCAAATTATTGCTAGGATAAGGAAAGGCTTTACAAACCCTACAAAATCATTTGCAACCTGTGTTTTATGCCTGACGATGTAGCTAGATACATAAAGGATTGTGACTAATTTTATCCACTCAGACGGTTGATAGGAAACCCCAAAGATTCTTAACCACCGTCGAGCCCCGTTTACTTCATGTCCTATATCTGGAATTACAACCAAAAATAGAAGGAAAATGTGCAAGAAAAGTAAAAAAGTACTCGTAGCCTCTAAGTACCTAAGAGGAATAATCAAAACGGAAAACAGAAGAAAGCATCCCAAGGCAACGGCAAAAAGCTGCCTCCAAAAATAATATAACGAAGGTAGGGCATATGATTCTGATAGTGGCAAGGAAGTAGACGAAACCATTACCAGTCCGACTAAAATTAGAAAGCCTAGGATTCCCAATAGAGGAACATCCAAATTCGAATCACTACCTTGCCTGACCCTGATGGGGGTAGCTTGAGATCTTATAGCTTTATTAATCAATTCTCTTTGACCCGACTCTGAATAGCGTTTTTAAAGGCTATACCACGAGCTTCGAAACCTGAGAACATATCTAAGCTACTACAAGCTGGCGATAATAACACCACTTCCCCATCTGCAGCAAAAGCTGAAGCGACACCTACTGCTGAATTCATACAGTTTGCACGTATACTAGGTACCCTACCCCGAAGTAGACGATAAAAGAATTCAGCAGATTGACCGATTAAAACCACAGTATGGACTCTTGCCTCAATGGTCTTAATTAAATCTTCCACATTTCCTCCTTTAAACATACCTCCAAAAATTAACACTCCCTTTTTTTCTGATAGGCAAGCGTTAATGCCTGCCTTGGCGGCTGATATATTGGTAGCTTTCGAGTCATCTATGAAAGTAATGCCTTTAAATGTTCCTACCAATTCAACCCTATGAGATAATCCCTTGAAAGTTTGCAATCCTCTTATAACTTTTGGACTTAGTTCTGTAACGACACCACAGATAGCCAAGGAGGCTAAGGCATTTGTAATATTGTGCTCACCAAGGATCTGAAGTGATTTAATATCAGCATACTTAACGCTTCCTTTAGAGAGATAATGTCCTTCACAATCTCTCGTGAGACCATAATTTTCGTTTGTTGGCTCGTGTTGACCGAACCCAACTTTTTGCCCAGAAAACTCTACGGAATTCAGTACATCATCATCACTGTTAAGTACTGCAACCTGTGCATTCTTCAAAATCTTTAATTTAGCCTTTAAATAGTCTTGCACACACCCATATCTGTCCAAGTGATCCTCTGCAAAATTAACAACTGCCGCCACAGTTGGTTTCAGGGAATAAGTAGTTTCAAGTTGAAAACTCGACAATTCCAGAACGTAGAAATCTGGTACCGGCTCTGATAATAGATCAAGTGCTGGACGCCCAATATTACCTCCTTTTAACACTTTCAACCCACCAGCCTTCAACATATTGCAAACTAAATTGGTGACAGTAGTTTTACCATTTGTTCCGGTAATAGCGATAACAGGTGCTTCAACGAACTGGGCAAATAGCTCAATATCACCAATAACCTTTGCACCGTATTGAGCAATAATATCGAAACCCAAATCAGCTTTACCTACCCCAGGACTAATAATTATGTACTGACAGATTTCTAAAAAATCATGATCGATTTCACCCTTTATGAGCGGAGCCATATGTTCCCAATTCTCTTTACTTTGAGGTGGCTTTTCCCTCGTATCCATAGCAACCAGTCTAACGCCTTTTTTCAGTAAAAATCTGGCTACGGATTGCCCAGTAAGACCCCAACCAATCACTACAGCATCGCATTTTAATTGATTTTTTGTATTTCGTTGAAGAAAGGCCATAGAAATCTCATCGAACCTTTAGGGTGGCTAGGGCAAACAAAACCAAAAGAGCGGTAACTATCCAAAAACGAACAATTATTTTTGGCTCCGGCCAACCCTTCAATTCAAAATGATGGTGTATGGGGGCCATCTTGAATAGGCGCCGGCCCGTAAGCTTATAACTAGCAACTTGAAAAATAACAGAAAGGGCTTCTATAACGAAGATGCCTCCCATAATCAGAAGAAGCAGTTCCTGGCGCACCATCACAGCCGCTGTGCCTAAGGCCGCCCCCAAAGAAAGAGAGCCAACATCACCCATAAAGATTTCTGCCGGATAACTGTTAAACCACAGAAATCCAAGCCCAGCACCCACCAACGCCCCACAAAAAACACATATTTCACCAACACCCCTAACATAGGGTAATGCCAAATAATTAGAAAAATTGATGTTGCCAGCTACGTATGCCAGTATAATTAAAGCGCCACCAATCATCACTGTTGGCATGATTGCTAAACCATCTAAGCCATCACTTAAATTAACCGCATTACTTGTGCTCACAATGACTAAACTTGTGGTAAAAAGATATAATAAGCCAAGTTCGTAATTGATATTTTTAAAGAAAGGAAAAATCAACGTTGTCTCTGCGCTACTCTCGGCATAAAAGAAGAGTAGAAAGGCTAAGAGTAGCGCGGCTATCCACTGCAGGAGAAACTTGATCTTAGCTGAGAGTCCATCTGAATTTCGTCTAGATAGCTTAAGTAAATCATCTACGAGGCCGATTAGCCCGAACAGAAAGGTTGACAATAGAACAATAATAATAAATCTATTCGATACATCTGCCCACAGTGCGGTGCTTATTCCAATAGATATTAACATCACGGACCCTCCCATTGTGGGAGTACCGGCTTTTGATAAGTGGGTGCTTGGACCATCCGCTCTAATGTTTTGGCCTATCTGTAGTTTTCGGAGCAAAGATATAAAATAAGGACCAATACAAATTGATATTGCTAGTGCTGTTATTACCGCTAAAATGGTTCTCAGTGTTAAATATTGAAATACATTAAAACCTGACTGATATTCAGACAGATAAGTTGAAAGCCACAAAATCATCGGTTCTCCTCCGAAATGATAAGTGCATTTACTACGACCTCTAACTGCATTGCGCGAGAGCCCTTCACAAGCAAGTTAATATCCACTTCTGATTCAACCGAAACTTCCAAAATTCGGCTGATCAGTTCCTCCTTGTTCGAAAAGTGCTCAGCCAAACCTTCAAATCCGTTAGCTAAGTAAGCTCCCATTTCACCAATCGTAAACAATCGATCTACACCAGCATTTTTCATCTCCTTACCTGCCTCACGATGGTATCTACTGGACAACTCGCCTAGTTCTTTCATGTCTCCCATGATGACCCATTTGGCGCCATTCTTATTTCTCAAAACATTCAATGCAGCAAGTAGTGCAGAAGGATTTGCATTATAAGTATCATCAAGGATGCTGATTCCATTTTTTCCCTTAATGGGATAAAGCCTGCCTTTTGTGGGCATGCAAGAAACTAGGCTTCTGACAACATCTGAAATTGGAACCCCAACTGCATAAGCAGCGGCCGATGCCGCTAGAGCATTGTTTATATTATGCATCCCTAAATAGTTTGTGGTCACCTCACAGGTTCTTCCACATAATCCTAGAGAGAAACTACTACGATCCCCAGTTAGATCTTCTCTCTCAGAATAAAAATCTCCGCCTGACCCAAAGGTCCAAATTTTCCGAGCACCCGCCAGGTCAGACCAATAGCCAAAATAATCGTCATCTGCGTTTAGAATCGCTACCCCATCTTTAGGTAGGCAGCTTACCAACTCCCCCTTCGTCTCAGCTATAACATCCATGCTTCCAAAGCCAGTGAGATGAGCGGGTGAGCACAAAGTAATCACACCGTAATTAGGCTCCGCTATTTCGGCTAGATAGCTTATGTCGCCCTTTCTAGCAGCTCCCATCTCTAAAACAACCGCTTGAGTTTCGGAAGAAAGTTTAAAAAGGGTCATTGGGAGACCTATTTCATTATTCATGTTAGCTGGAGTAGCGAGAACGCTGCCCAAACTACGTAAAATTTCAGCCAACATATCCTTAACAGTTGTCTTCCCGGCGGAACCAGTCACCCCAACTATTGGACAGGAGAATTTTCTTCTCCAGAATCTCGCAAGGTTACCTAGAGCTAGTCTCGTATCAGAAACTTGAATTTGGGGTAAATCACATACTAAGGATTTTTTACTGACTATCGCTCCAACTGCGCCCCTCCGCTTAGCGTCTTCCAACATTTCATGGCCATCAAAATTAGCTCCAATCAGCGCGACGAACAGTTGGCCCACAGACAATGATCGGGTATCGGAACTCACCCCACTGAATGAAGCATCCTGTCCTAAAAGACTCCCATTAACAGCCTTACTAACATCAGAGAGTGTTAAACTAATCATAGCCTCCCTCTGATAATATTTTTCTGACACTTAAAAAGTCATTATGCTCTGATTTTTTTCCATTGATCTCTTGGAACATTTCATGGCCTTTACCAGCAATCAAGACAATATCGCCAATCTTTGCAGAACTTATCGCCGCTTTAATAGCTGAGAATCTATCGTATATTGTTAGGACGCGCTCACGGTCCTCAATCCCCTCAAGAATCTCCTCAACAATATCCTCGGTAGCTTCAGAACGTGAATTATCTCCTGTTAGAAAAATCAGATCCGCACCTAGACTCGCTACGCTACCCATTTGGGATCTTTTGGTTCTATCTCTGTCACCCCCACAACCAAAGACTACTATAACCCTCTCTTTTGAGAGAGCCTTAAATGCAGACAGAGCGGCCCCAAGGCCTTCGGGAGTGTGTGCATAATCAACAAAAACAAAAGCGCCTCTCGACGACTGCCCACAATATTGCATTCGCCCGGGGATACACCCTATTTCAGGCAAGAATCTCATTATACCTTCGGAGGAGTATCCAGCCGCCAATAATGCCCCTACAGACAGCGAGACATTTGAAACATTGAACCCTCCTAGAAGTTGCGTCTTGAGATCTAGAATCTTACCCTGGTAGGCTAACGAAAATTTAGAATAGCCAAGAGAGCAACGAATGTTAGAAACTGAAATGTCTGGGCGCGCTCCCCCAGGAAGATCAGAGCCTACAGCCACTCTGAGGACATTTTTGTCCGCATCGATCCCCTTAGATATAGTTCGACCAAATTCATCATCAAGATTCAATATGACGTTTCTCACATCTTTACGCTTAAACAAACTCAGTTTAGCCAGCTTATAAGCATCCTGGGACCCGTGATAATCTAGGTGATCTTGTCCTAGATTTGTATATAAGGCCGTATCTATATCCAGTCCGTTAAGACGACCCTGAGAAAGCCCGATAGAAGAGGCCTCTAAAGAACACGAGGTCGCCCCATCCATTAGGAATTTCCTCAACGCACGGTTTATGGTTATAACATCTGGAGTTGTATTTGGAGTTTCTAACATTCCTCTAGAATTATCCAAGCCAATTCCTAAAGTTCCAAGATAGCCACAGCTTCCATCCAAAATCCCTATTATTCTGGATATCAAATAAGAAACGGTAGTCTTACCATTTGTTCCTGTTACGGCATAAATTTTAAGTAATTTAGATGGATCACCAAAGAATCTACTTGATATTTTCCCTATTAAATCCTTCAGTTTTGGCACCACTAAGAACGCAACTTTGCTTGGCGGATTCAAAAGAAACTGCGTTTCGCTCACAACTGCAGTGGCACCCCTGCAAACAGCATCGCTTATGAAATCCGAACCTCTTCTTGTCGAACCACTCAAAGCAAAAAAGCAGCTCCCTTTCATTGCCTCCCTACTATCTATTGTAATATCTGAAATATGACGGTCTAAATATGGTGGCACCTCACAAAACCCTGCTAATAAGTTAGATAAGGTACTTCCAGTATTTCGAAAGGAACCGCTCATCGACCTAAACCATCTCCCTGATTTAAAAGACCGCCCGATTCAGCTACTAGGCTAGCGTCTCGCACCATCTCAATATCTAAATCGGGAATGATACTTAGAACCCTTGCTGCCTCTTTCATAACTGATGCAAATACGGGAGCTGAAACTGAGCCACCACCGCCTTCTGATGGATTATCGATTACTACTACGCCTACCAATTTTGGTCGAGTAGCTGGAAATATTCCTGCGAAAATTGCTGTATGTTGGTTCTCCAAATACCCACCTCTAGTAGACTTCCTTACTGTTCCTGTCTTACCCGCCACCGAGTAACCGGGAATTTTTGCCAACTTCCCAGTTCCCGTGTCGACCGCTGTAAGTAACATATTCCGCATTTCAGCGGCCACGGAGCTCTTTAAAACACGCTCTCTTGAAACATTACTAGATCTTTGTTTCACCAAAGTAAGGGGTATTGATAAACCATCATTCGCAATTACATTATAAGCTTTTGCCAATTGGCAAGCAGTGACAGCCATCCCGTACCCATACGATAAGGTGGCTCGCTCAGTAGGATGCCAAAATGCAAAATCCTTAAGGCGACCAAAGGATTCACCGGGAAACATTAATCCCGTAGGATTTCCAAAGCCAACAGTGTTTAACATACCCCAAAGCAATTCTGCTTCTAGGTCTTGCGATATTTTTATTGCGCCCACATTGCTTGACTTAGCCAATATTTGTCTTACGGTCAAAATACCGTAATTTTTCACGTCCCCTACCCAATAGTTTCCCAGTTGAAAGCGCCCTGGAGATGTGTCAATTTCGGACTCAGCATTGTAAAGTCCATTCGAAATAACCGCAGCAGCCGTAAAGGGCTTTATAGTGGATCCAGGTTCAAAAGTATCAGTAACGGCCCTGTTTCTGACTCGATAAGGCTCCATAGTACTTCGTCGATTTGGATTGAACGAGGGTTGGTTTGTTATTGCCAAAACCTCCCCACTATCCGCTTCTAAAATAATCAGGGAACCTGCTTCTGCATTATGCTTTTCTACCGCTTCACTCAAATATTTGAATGCTATATATTGCAATCTTTGGTCCACAGTTAGTACTAGATCTTTACCTGGTTGCGGATAATTAATTATGGTTGCTTCTCTAATAATATTTTTCTTTGCGTCTTGAAATATTCTCTGTTTACCCGGTAAGCCGGCGAGATAGTCATTGTAAAGAAGTTCCATCCCCTCCAAACCATTGTGATCGTCCCCTGTAAAGCCCAAAAGATGGGAAGTTTCCTGTTTATGAGGATAAAAACGGCTTAGCTGCTTTTCGAAGCCAATACCTGAAAACTTTAGCTCTCTAACCTGATTAGCAATTTCAGGAGAAATCAGCCTAGGTTGAAGATAGACAAAATTAGCTTTTTCTCGCGAAGCCATACGTCTATTGAGATAACCCTCTTCTTGACCAATTACCTCCTCTAATTCGGCCCAACGTTTCTTTTCTGAAAGAAACGCTTGTGGTCGAACATAGATTGATTCACTTTCCACGCTTATTGCTAAAAGGCCACCATCTCGATCTAATATTTTTCCTCTTACAGAGGGAATGCTTTCAACTTTATTATATTGTTGCTTTCCTTTATTGATTAAAAAATCTCTATCCTTTATCTGAATGTCCACGACACGTACTAACAAAGTAATGGCCAACATGAAAAAGAACATTATTACGAAAACATGCCTATGCCTTAGAGAGAACTTTTTTGCTTGTTTAGAACTCATCGTATGTTGACGATTTCTATGTCTTTAGGGATATACATATTTAGTTTTGACTTTGCCAAATCTTCAATACGATATGAACTCGCAAGATGCGTGTACTCCAGGAGTAGCTTATTGTTTTCTAATTGCAACTCCAATATTTCCTCGTTTACCTCATAAAGATCATTTAGTGCATATCTTATGGAATGCCGAGTTTCCACTAGCCCCACTGCAGAAACAAAGGTCAATATAATCAGCGCGACCAAGAGGATAATCTGCTTCATACCAGGCACTCTAGAGCTCGCAATCTTGCACTACGCGATCTTCGGTTAGCCTGTATTTCCTCTCTAGTTGCCCTTATTGGCTTTTTCGTGAGGAGCCGATAATTAGGCGACCCTTTACCAGACAAACCGGTATCGACCTTAGAAAGATCTCGGAAGTGGTGCTTTACTAATCTATCTTCTATCGAATGAAACGAGATCACCAAAAGGCGACCACCTTTTTTCAACATGCATAAAACGGATGCTAAAATTGACTCTAATTCTAAGAGTTCCTCGTTGATAAGTATTCTAATCGCTTGAAATGATCTTGTAGCTGGATCAATTTTATAGCTACCCTTTATCGAAGAACGAATAATATCTGCCAAAATGCCAGTAGTCTTAATAGTTTTATCTTTTCTGTAATTGACTATTTTTTTTGCAATTTTTCTTGAGAACCTCTCCTCACCAAACCTCCATAGGACATCTGCTATCTCTTTTTCAGGGGCACTATTTATCCAATCTTCTGCAGTGCGACCTTTCTCTTGGTTCATTCTCATATCTAACGGCCCATCAAATTTAAAACTAAACCCTCTAGACGAGTCCTCTAACTGCGGACTGGACACACCTAAGTCGAAGAAAATGCCATCTATTTTTTTTCGCAGGGTAGAAAGAATCGAAGGAATTTCGGAAAACTCGGAGTGAAATATCTCAATCCTAGAATCATTATTCGCTAGAGCTTTTGCACAAGATATAGCACAGACGTCGCGGTCAAAGACGAGCAGTCTACCAGAGGAAGAGAGCCTACTTAGGACAATCTTACTATGGCCTCCTCGACCGAAAGTTGCATCGATATAGACACCACCAGGTCTAACATCCAAAAGGTTCTCGAACTCACCAGAGAGAACGGGCAAATGTAGTTGATTGCTAAAATTCATAAGGATAAAGAATCCAAACCGTTGGACTTAAGGGAGTCCGCATTTTCTACGGAGTCCAACCAAGAGTCCCTTTCTTCTTTCCAAACTATAGAATCCCATATCTCAAGCTTATTTCCCTGACCAAGCAATACGCTCTCTTTTCCTAAACAAATGAGAGTCCTTATTTCTTGAGGTAGCAAAATTCTTCCCTGAGGATCGAGGTTACAATCGGAAGCATAGCCCCTCATTATCTGTTTAGTTCGACGAGTTTGTTTATCAAAGTCACTAAGGGAAGTTAATACCTCTTCAATTCTCTCCCACTCTAGCAGCGGATAGATCCAAAGGGCTCTATCCCAAGGATTTAGAGTTAGAACTAAATCAAAGACTTGTTCTCTATTAAGGAGATCCCTGATTTTGGTAGGCACAGCAAAACGACCTTTCGAATCAACTGTAACTTTATGGATGCCTCTGAACATAATTAGATAAGAATTTTCGACCTGACTAAGACGACAAATAAAATCGATAATGAAAAGATCGAAAAAACATATAAATCCCACTTTTTTCCACTTTAAACCACAATAGGCATAACTATACGGATTTTGGAAGAAAACTGTCAAGAAATAGAACGGCTTTTAAGGAGATTTTTGTATCTACAACAAATACTTAGGCGCTTCAGGACCACTTAAGAAAGGACATTAAAATCTTCAAAGAGATGAAAAAACATGATAAATCATGATGATATGTAATAGTCTTCATACAATAACTTAAGAAAATAAGAAAAATCTGCAAAAACTCTGACTTTCCAATGAATTAAGGCAAGTCGACCTATAAGCCGGGTTCTGTCTTGCCCTATTGGACATGGTGATCATTCATCTGCGACGCACGTCGCCGTACGCCTGTAGCGACTTACCCGGAAACTTGTGCGGACAACACTACACGTAAAAACGCTTGCTTCCCTATTTAGTCTTGCTCCAGATGGGGTTTACCTTGCCATTGACTTTCACCAATGCGGTGCGCTCTTACCGCACCTTTTCACCCTTACCTTCTAAATTTTAGTAGGCGGTATTTTTTCTGTGGCACTTTCCGTAGACTCACATCCCCCAGGAATTACCTGGCATCC
>CACJXQ010000020.1 GCA_902597385.1 uncultured Pseudomonadota bacterium
TAACGTTAGCGTCTGCTATTGTCGAAAAAGCTTTATTGTAACCTGCGCTAATACTCATTTGGGGAGAATTGCCGTTTGCTAGCTCTTCTCTCACTCTCTGAAAAATCAGGACATTTGCATCGACAGCCATACCAACAGTCAAGACTATGCCAGCAATACCAGGTAGTGTGAGAGTGGCTTGTAGCATAGAAAGTAGCGCTATAATCAAAATGAAATTCGTGAGAAGAGCCAAGTTTGCTATCAGCCCAAAGCCTCGGTAGTAAATCGCCATAAAAATCAGCACCAGAACCATTCCTAGAACAGTCGACTGCACTCCCATCCTTATATTTTCAGATCCTAGACTTGGTCCAATCGTCCTTTCTTGAATTATTTCCATAGGTGCAGCCAGAGAGCCTGCTCTCAACAAAAGAGCCAGGGTTCTCGCTTCATCTGTTGACTCAAGTCCACTGATTTGAAATCGCTTTGAGAGCTGATCACGAATTGTGGCAATGTTTATCACCTCCTCAATTGCGCGCCCATCACGTTGCTCGATAAAAACAACAGCCATAGGTTTTCCAATACGCTCCCTAGTTGCCTTACTGAAAATCCGTGCGCCTTTGCCATCCAAAGTCACAAAAACTGCTGGACTGCCACTTTGTTGCTCCAGGCCCGAAGAGGCGTCGATAACATATTTGCCAGTTAAAAGAACACGTTTTTCGACCAGCACAGGAGAACCGTCACGTTCCTTTAATAGTTTCGCACCAATAGGAGTACGTCCGCTTCGTGCAGCAAGTCTAGGGTCCCCGTCAAGAAAAACCATCCGAAATTCCAAGGTGGCTGTAGCACCGAGGATCTTTTTTGCTAGAGCAGTATCCTCAACACCTGGCAATTGAACAACCACTCTGCTGGCGCCCTGTCGTTGAATAACCGGCTCAGAAACCCCAAACTCGTTGACCCGATTTCTGAGAGTAGTCAGATTTTGTTGTAAAGCGTTCTCAATACTTTCTTTCGTAGCTTCTTCGTTCACAACCAAACCGACTGATTCATCCTCTTCAGAGTCTAAAGTGAGGTCCCTAAATTGTGTTTGTAATAATGATTTACCAAGTTCTTTCATACTTGAATCTAGAAAGACCACCTGTACCTTTCCGGATTCTCTACGAATCGAACGATACCTTATGCTTTCTTCTCGAAACGCAGCACGCAATTCAGAGATGACTCGCTCCAGATTTTGTGTTTCTACGGAAGCGGTGTCTACCTGTAACAAAAAGTGGACGCCTCCTCGAAGGTCCAGCCCCATATACATCGGCTTAGCGCCAATGTAGGACAACCAGTCAGGACTTGTTGGTGCCAATCCAAAAGCCACTACATAATCATCTCCTAATTTTTCTCTTATAATTTCCGCAGCCTGACGTCTAGAAGAGTTTTCTGGAAAAGTAATTTCAATTTGCTTCTTAGAGTTCTTTACTTCTTTTACCTTTAACTTATTCTCAGCTATGGTAGCTTCCACGAGCTTCTCAATAGATACATCTACCGCACTACCTCTCCTTTCAGAAATCTGCAGGGCAGGATCTTGGGGGAAAATATTTGGCAGAGCGTATATGCCGCCCACTAACAAGACCACGAATAGGAGAAGATAACGCCACAGAGGATAATAGTTCACTTTATTTTTAGGTCCGATGGTTTAAACAGATCTTTTACAAAATAATCGTTAAGAATTCGCTTTGTAGGTGCCTTTCGGCACTACCTGTGAAACAGCGTTTTTCTGTAAATTAACCTCAACACCTTTCGCTATTTCTAACTTCACGAAATGCTCGTTTACTTCAGTAATTTTGCCAAGTAAACCCCCGTTCGAAACGGCCTCATCAGCGACGGAGAGCTCCCTTACCATCTTCGTGTGTTCTTTTTGACGTTTCATCTGTGGCCTTATAAGAAAAATATAGAAAACGACGAAAAGAATAATAAGCGGAACAAATGACGCAAGGCTCGCTCCCTGCGAAGCGGCAGGCGCTGTTTGCGCTACACTATCTTGAATAAAATAACCCATGACTTTTCTTGGTACCTCGGCTGTTAGAATATTTCTAGATCTTATCTGGTATTAACTACTATTCTAACAACAATGTCCCAACGTAACTATCCGTATGCAGAAATTAATTTGCTTTTAAATTCTAAGAAACTACCAGCGATAATGCTGGCTCTCATTTTTTGCATGAGTTCCAGATAAAAATACAAATTATGAATAGTTTGGAGTTGTGCTCCTAACATCTCATTACATCGGTCCAAGTGATGCAAATAAGACTTAGAAAAATGCTTGCACGTATAACACTTACAATCCTCGTCTATCGGGCTTAAGCTGTATCTATTTACAGCGTTCCTAATTCTCACTACACCGTTATGTGTAAACAGGTGACCGTTCCGGGCATTGCGTGTGGGGAGAACGCAATCGAACATATCAACACCAGAATCAACCGCGCGTACTAGGTCTGATGGGGAACCCACTCCCATCAAATAACGGGGCTTATCTTCTGGCAAATATGCCGTCGTATGCCTTGTCATCAGCTCCATCTCTTCTTTAGACTCGCCCACTGAAAGGCCACCGATTGCGTAACCTGAAAAATCCAGATTAACAAGAAACTTTGCCGATTCTTCACGCATATCCGGAAACATCCCGCCCTGCACAATCCCGAATAACGCGCCAGGATTTGCACCGAAAGCTTCCTTGCTCCTCAAAGCCCAGCGCATCGACAGTTCCATAGATCGTCTCACCATAGTTTCATCATGGCTATAAGGCGTGCACTCATCAAAACACATTGCCAGGTCAGACCCCAAAATTTTTTGCACCTCGATAGATTGCTCGGGAGACAAAAACACCTTGTCACCGTTAACTGGGGATTTGAAGTGAACTCCCTCTTCGTCAACCTTGCCGTTTGCCCCCAAACTATAGATTTGAAAACCACCTGAGTCTGTCAAAATAGGCTTATCCCAATTCATAAAACGATGAAGACTACCGTGCTTTTTTATAACCTCCACCCCCGGCCTTAACATCAAATGGAAAGTATTCGATAGGATTATCTGAGCATTTAATTCCTCTAAATCTTTGGGAGAAACCGATTTAACACTCGCATAAGTGCCTACAGGCATAAAGATGGGAGTGCTTATGTCGCCACGTGTTGTCGTAATCTTTCCAGCTCTAGCCAAACCATCTTTAGCTTCCAGTTTAAATTTTGGTTCAATCATTTAAGAGAAATTTCAGTTTGAGACACTTTTTGGGATTAACATAGCATCACCATAGCTATAAAAAAGGTATTCCTCTTTTATGGCGTGTTCATATGCCTTCTGCACCAAACCCATGCCCCCAAAAGCACTGAGCAATACGAAAAGGGTAGATTTTGGCATGTGGAAATTCGTCAACAAACAATCAACGACATTAAAACGAAAGCCAGGCCGGATAAATAATCTCGTTTCACCAGAGTATGGTTTAAGTCTCCCTGGTGACCTGGCGATGGTTTCTAAAGCCCTCAAAACCGTTGTCCCCACGGCGAATATTCTACCTCCCTCTTTCTTGACTGAATTAATTTGCTTACATAGCCTTGAGCTTACAACAATACGCTCTTCATGCATGTTGTGATTATTTAAGTTTCCGCTCTTAATGGGCAAGTATGTTCCAGAGCCTATGTGAAGAGTTAAAAACCCTATGGCAATGCTTTTTTTTGCAAGAGCCTGTAATAAGTCATTAGTTATGTGCAAACCAGCGGTAGGGGCTGCTACCGCACCTGGTTTGCTTGCAAAAATGGTTTGGTATCTATCGCTATCAACCGGTGAATCTGCTCTTTTGATATAAGGCGGAAGCGGTACATGTCCCGAGCGCCGAAAGATTTCCTCCAAACTTTCGGGACCACGGCTCGAAAGTATACAAAGGGTGTCTTTCTTTTGTTTTATAGTCAGTTCTCCAACCGGCATAACCTTAAGCTGATCGTTAACTTTGGGAGCGCGATTAGCCCGCAAACGTACTAAAACATCGTTTTTCGACAAAACTCTCTCCACCAAGATTTCAACATTACCGCCCGTCTTTTTTCTCGCATAAAGACGGGCAGGAATTACTTTAGTATCATTCAGAACCAATAAGTCACCCTCGTTTAAGAAAGAGGGCAACTCATGGACGTAATTATCACCTAGGGTTCTAGAGCTCATATTTACAGCCAAAAGTCTAGCGTCCCCCCGATTGGATGACGGTCGTTGAGCAATTAAGCTTTGTGGCAATTCAAAATCAAAATCTTCGAGTAACACTTGTCAACCATTTGGATTTAGTTAAGCTATCTGAGCCCGGTAGTATATAATACTTAGGAATGTGCCGGGATGGCGAAATTGGTAGACGCGCCAGATTCAAAATCTGGTATGGGAAACCATGTGTGGGTTCGAGTCCCACTCCCGGCACCATTAAAATCCTACCAATCCGAATTACCGCCCGACTTCATATTGTCTCGCATAACGAGACAAATAATTAAATTGCTTAATCAAGTCTTGGCCGGCATTAAATTGGCCCTTTGCGCGAATGAGATTATGCTCAGCTGATGAAGAGAAACGGGTCGAATCCCAGCCAAAATGCCTTTCCTCCAAGACATCTAATAAAAATCTAGCAGACAGCTCAAAATAAACGTATAGAGTGGCCAACACCAATTCCTCTCTCTCGGGTTGACTAAGAAAGCCTCTTGCTTCGTTAGCATAGCTCTCGAAAGCTGACCTGAATAAGTCGGAGTCGAAGACACCGTTTTCTTCATCTTCACCCATGGGATTACACCATGATCTAAAAGCATCACCTAACTCAAGCGGCAACGATGCAGGCCCCACCGTATCTAAATCCAGAATACATTCAGCTTTTTTTTCATCTGCTGAAAAAAGAAAATTACTTATTTTCGGATCTCCATGCAATACCTTTAAATTACAACCTGTCATCGGAGGTAACTTATCTACAGTTGCAAAAAGAATTTCTGCCCTGCTTTTTACCTCAGAATCAAAGGGCCCTGCCTTGTTTTTTTTTAAAGCCTTTTCGAGCTTAGTCAGGTGCAAATGAATGTCGTGTGATCCCAAGGCCGTCCTGAAGTCATTGTCTTCATATCCTTCCAAAGCCAGATGAAATCTCGCCAACAAAGCCCCTGCCTCCGACGCCTGCAGATTGGTTTGCACTCTAGATGGAGAAAACCCTTCCAGAAAGCTAAATAATCGCCAAGACTCTCCTTTGTAGGTTTCTATAAGTTGGCCAGCTTTACCCTTCAAAACGTGGAAAATCTTCAACCCACTAGATTCTAGATGACGAGTTAGTCTGTCTATTTTCCCAGTAACCTCTGCTGAAAATCGATCACTTATTTTCTGTAAAACAAAGGTTCTTCCGTCGGAGACGTCAACTTTAAAACTTTTGTTGATCAAACCTCCCTCAAGCACTTGAGAAGAAACCAACTGCAAATCCCACCTCTCAAGAACCGAGCCTAATTGCTCAAAATCCTCCTCTGGTTTTTGTTGTCGCAAATTATCCATTTAAGATAGAGTAAACATTTTATGCAGTCACCTAGTAAAGCCTCAAAACTTGGCATTAAACCGGTGGCGACCTTTAAATTTCACTAAAATTTAAGCCCGCTCTCTCTATTGAAGCTTTTGTATTTTTACCAGCAACGATACCAATCTTGCCCGCCGAGCTTAAGTAGCGATCACAGGCTTGTGACATCGACGCACAGGAAACAGACATCACCCCGGCTCTAAAAGACTTTATCAGACTGTCACCTCTTCCAAATAACCCGTTTACAAAAGAGCGATCCGCCTCTGCGACTGGGGTTCTCGAAGGATCTAGGGACCTAATAGAACCCAAAATCGACTCTTCCAGCCTTTTTTCTGAGTGATTTTCAGCAAACCAATCTAGTGACCTCCTGAAATCGGTCACGGTCTCGAGCAATCTAGGATCTCGATAAGAGAAAAATTTGAAGGCTCCACTATCTGGAAAATAGCCCGAACCAGAACCATAGGCACCTCCCTTTTCTCTGATTTCGGCGTGCAGAAAACCGTCTTGCAGGTATTTGCCTAGGACAAATAACGCAGGAGCGTCAGGAGAAGTCTCCTCCACTGCGGGAAAAGCCATAGCGCAAAAATTTACTTGAGAATCGATAAGCCAGGCATCAGGACAATGTTCAGCAATATTGCATATATCAAAAGGGAGAGGGTCAATGTGCTCAAGTGGAAAAAAAGCCTCACATTCTTCAGACGCGCCTTTTAGTAGCTTTTCTTCTCCCATTACCATTATTTTGGGGCGCTGGTTCGCAAGCTTCATCCTAATGCTTTCAAAGTGTAAGAATACTTTTTCAAGCAGATAGTCGCCATTTTCTGATAAGAGAATATTCTTGATACTGCTAACTGCAGAGCCTCCCTCCCATATTTCATCAAGAGCAGTTCTTTTAGAAAAGCTTCGACTTGCTGCAGTCATGGCTAGTTGATGCCCTCTGGCAGTCAGCGACTGCTCAAATTCTGACCTAGTCTGCTTTAATAAATCAGATAATCTACCTTTCTCGTCGAACCTCACTTTGCCAATTAGTTGGGCCGCAATCTCTGCTATCTGTTTTCGCTTCTTTCCTAAACCTTTACCGTTGATTATTAAAAAACCAACCTCTCTATTTTTGTTGCCAAGATCGGGCTTTACCAAACAAGAAACCGAAAAATCACCCACGGAACCTCGTTTCTCTATAGTCGCTATATAATCGTCATTACCACATCCAAACTCCGTCAAGTAGCCGCAAAAAAGCGGTAATAATTTCAATTCTTCTTCACTAAAACGAGTCAGTTGATAAGCCAACCTAAGTCGAAACACTCCATTGGAATCCACTTCGTATGTAAATGAAGAGGGAGCGGACTGCTCGGGCTTCAGTAGACCACGCCCTTCGGGAATATCCGATAAAGTAACCTTTGGCAATATAGACTCGTCATCCGTCTCTGACTGCCGCTTTTTTAGTGCTTCAGCTGCATCGCGAATTTGGTCCAGCTCAGAAGACCTCATAGTCTCAAACCGTTCTCGTAACTCAGCAGATTGGGCCTCCATCCTAGGATCTGGCTTATTCGTGGGCAACATGGTAACCGACGCGTGATGTGGATTAGCCAAAAAGACACGAGCTACTAAATTCTTTATATAACCGGGATCGGACAGCCTACTCCTTAACTTGTCTAGAGCTGGTGTTAAATCGAGCATTTGCAAAGCATCTTTTCGGTAAATAGTTGAGGAAAGTATCCTCCCCATTAAACTAAGTCCATGTGGGTAGGTTCCTCCACCCCAGTCTCGTTGGTCTAACTCCAGCCTATCTAGTGATGCAACCATACTTTCGGATGGCAAACCGTCTTCAGCCAATTTTTGGAAACAGCCGTAAATTTCTTTTTCTACATCTTTCAAATTCTCTTTATTCGCCCCTTCGACCCCGCAAATAAATGCTATTTGCCTTGTGGAGTCATCGATCCCACAAAGCTCCGAAGGCGCATCAGCGCACTTTAATGTTTCAAGCAACTTTCTAAGTGGAGAACCACTGTGCTCCAGGAGAACCGACGCCAAGAAATGCATCTCCATGAGTGAATCGGCATCTGAACTTTTTCCAAAAACCCACGCCCAAATGGCATGAGCCGACCTTTCGGGATCTAAACTAGTTTGATAATCTACGACTAGGCTCTGCTTTTCAGAAAAAGGCTTTTGCTCAGCGATTTCAATGACCGGACTTCTATTCGGAAAATTCCCGAGAACCAGTTTTTCTAGTTGCTCCTGATGATCCTGAGCAGGAAGGTCGCCATATGTCATGAAGACAGCGTTAGTCGGATTGTAATGCTGTTTGTGAAACTCACACAACTGAGAATATTCTAGCTTGGGAATCTCACTTGGCTCTCCTCCGCTGTTGTTGGCATAGATTGTGTCGGGATAAAGAACCTTGTGTAGGTGGTTCCAAAGTTGAGCTATTGGAGAGCTCATTGCCCCCTTCATCTCATTGTAGACAACCCCATGATAAGATAGGCCGCCACCATTTTGATCTCCTTGATTTTCAATTCGCCACCCCTCTTGAGCAAAATCCAAGCGATCTAAATTTGGGAAAAAGACAGCATCAAGATATACCGATAGTAGATTATAAAAATCCTTTTTATTCCTGGTTGCAAACGGATAAGCAGTCGTGTCTCCCGCTGTAAACGCGTTCATATAGGTGTTGAGAGACCTTCTCAACATCATAAAGAATGGGTCGCGCACTGGATAACGCTCACTACCACACAAAACAGTATGCTCCAAAATATGGGCCACACCAGTAGAGTTAGTTGGCTTCGTCGGGAAAGCGACCATAAAAGCATTATTTTCATCGGAGTTCTCAAGGTGGAAATGCCTAGCCCCAGTTGAGGAGTGCTCAAATTCATAGAGCGTAACCCCAACAGATTTAAGTTTATTTTGAGACATTAATTCAAAACTACCCATTTCAAACCTCTTGAGCTATGTTAGAAACCTTAGTTTACTACGACACCAATTATAACCTAGACATCATAAGGCCGCAGGTACTACCTAGTCTAGAGCGTTGACTTTGCAGGCAAAAAACTATCCATTTGAGATTTTTTGTCTCTGAGCCATCACTTGATGTAACTACTTGTTGACTTTAGCTTTTCCAGACCGAGATAAGTGTACCAGACAAATCAATTAATCATATTGCTAGGTGACTGAACTTCAGATAGTTGATAATCCGAGATAGCCAAATTAGAACCTTCGATGATATCCGAAGCAGTGAACAATTTCTTAGAAAAATTTAACCTCGCAAAAAATGACACTAAGCGTTTAAAAAAACCATTTTCTGGTACAATGTTGGGTAGATATTGAGAGAACCATATGTAAGTTCAACGCTTCATTTATTTAGGATAAGGATACGTGCATGGCCACTGAAAGTTTTAAAGGGACCGAAAGCTACATTGCCACGGAGGATTTAATGATGGCGGTAAATGCTGCTGTTACTCTAGAGAGACCGCTTCTCGTGAAAGGAGAACCTGGTACTGGGAAAACCATGTTAGCTGAAGAAGTTGCTAGATCACTCGGAAAACCGCTCATTGAATGGCACATAAAATCAACCACTAAAGCCGCCCAGGGATTATACGAGTATGATGCTGTCGCCAGGCTCCGAGACTCTCAACTTGGGGACTCTAAAGTTCACGACATATCAAACTACATCGTGAAGGGCAAATTATGGGAAGCTTTTACAGCCGAAAGTCAGCCCGTCCTGCTTATCGATGAGATAGACAAGGCAGACATCGAATTTCCTAACGATCTATTGAGGGAACTCGACAGGATGGAATTTTTCGTTTACGAAACGAAAGAAATGGTTCGTGCAACCCACAGGCCTATAATTATTATCACGAGCAATAACGAGAAAGAGCTTCCTGATGCCTTTCTAAGAAGGTGTTTTTTCCACTATATTGCTTTTCCGGACAAAGAGACGATGGAAGAGATTGTCGGCGTCCACCACCCAAAAATCAAAAAGAAATTACTAGCAGAAGCGCTAGAATGCTTTTTTGAACTCAGAGAAATACCGGGACTGAAAAAACGCCCATCTACTTCTGAATTGCTGGATTGGATAAAGCTCCTTCTAGCTGAGGACATACCCGCTGACGCGTTACGAGAAAAGGATACTCAAAAAGCTATTCCCAAGCTGTATGGTGCTCTGTTAAAAAACGAACAAGACATGCATCTCTTCGAGCGGTTAGTTTTTATGTCAAGGAGAAACGGTGCTAGCTGAACTCTTTTACAAACTAAGAGAATTTCAGGTGCCTGTGTCTGTCACGGAGTATCTGACACTACTTAGCGCTATGGAAAAAGGTATATCTGGGCTCAATATAGATAGTTTTTATTTTCTAGCACGAAGTGCTCTGATAAAAGACGAGCGGTTTTTTGACCGTTTTGACATCGTTTTTGGGAATTATTTCAAAGGGCAGGAGGCGCTATTCGAAGAAGTCATTGGGGAAATACCGCTGGAATGGCTGCAGGCCCAAAAACAGCTCAACCTTTCTGACGAGGAAAAAAAACAAATAGAGTCGATGGGTGGATGGGATAAACTGATGGAAACCCTAAAAAAACGCCTGGAGGAACAAAAAAAAGCTCATCGGGGTGGTAGCAAAATGATTGGCACCGGGGGTACCTCGCCCTTTGGAGCGGAAGGATATAACCCCGAAGGAGTAAGAATAGGTCAAAATAAAGGGCGAGAGGGCAGAGCGGTAAAAGTTTGGGATAAGAGACAGTTCAGAAATTTAGATGATGAGGTTGAATTAGGTACAAGAAATATAAAAGTGGCACTTCGTCAACTGCGTAGGTTTGCTCGGGAAGGCTCGGAAGAAGAGTTGGATATTACCGATACTATCTCCTCAACCGCAAAAAATGCAGGAATATTGGATGTCAAAATGGTGCCTGAACGAAAGAACGCAGCCAAGGTGCTTCTTTTCCTCGATGTCGGCGGCTCGATGGACCCATACGTCAAAATATGCGAACAGCTGTTCTCAGCAGCCAGATCAGAATTTAAACATCTAGAGCATTTCTATTTCCACAACTTCTTATACGAATCAGTTTGGAAAGATAACAATATGAGAGCAAATGTTCGTCTACCTACCCAGCAAGTAATGAACACCTACGGAGCCGACCATAAATTAGTATTTGTTGGGGACGCTACGATGAGCCCATATGAGATTATGGCGGTGGGAGGAAGCGTAGAGCATTGGAATGAAGAGGCTGGAGCGACTTGGATCGCTAGACTCCTTGCTATTTTTCCCTATGCCGTTTGGCTCAACCCTCAACCGGAGCAATATTGGGGAAATATCCCTTCTATTGGGATGGTGAAAGAACTAGTTACCGACAGGATGTTTCCCCTTACCGTTGATGGCCTTGAAAGGGCAATGAAGGTCCTTAAAACCGCAGTCTGAATTAAGAAAATTCTCGACCTTGATTCAACATTAAGAATGTAGGTATTTATGAATTTACTTAGTCCCATCGTATTCTTGATCTTACTCGCCTTGGGGATACCTTGGTTCTGGCCCAGTGGTAATTCTGTTTTAATCTTTGGGCTTCCAGCATGGGTGGTAAGCGCTATAGTGGTGTCTGTTCTATGTTCAGCCTTCACTGCTTATCTACTGCGTAAACCGTGGGCGCATGAAAAATCTAAGGCGGAAGATGGATAATCTACCGACTTTAGGGTTAGGCGCCTGGTTGTTTGTCTCAACATATCTACTGAGTTTACTCGCTATTGGTTGGCTGGCTAGAAGCGCACAAAGAAGCAATACTTTAAAGGACTTTTATCTGGCGGGAAACGGCTTCGGCTTCTTAGTGCTTTTCCTCACTTTTTTTGCAACTCAATATAGTGGCAATACTTTCTTTGCCTTTACAGGGGCTACTTATCGAATCGGTTTTGGTTGGATTCTCAGTTTACACTTCATGACAGCTGTAGTTGTAGTTTATCTAATCTTTGCTCCGAAGCTTCATGCTTTAGCAAAAGAAAAAAATTATCTGACTCCGGCTGATTTTATTGACGATAGATATTCTTGCAAACTCCTAAGTTTAGTAATCAGCATTATAATGATTATTGTACTTTGCAATTTCACGTTAGCGCAGTTAATGGCTATGGGACGAGCAGCGCAAGGACTTTCAGCGTCCGGCGGCGATACTGCATACTCATCCGGCGTCGTACTATTAGCCCTTATTATGGTTATATATGGCACTTTAGGTGGGATCAGAGCCATAGCCTGGACGGACGCCCTACAAGGCACTATCTTACTTTTCGGCTTTACGTTTCTAATCTTTTTGATGGTAGATAGATTCGGACCATTGGAGAACGCGACTAGAATTTTGATGGAGAGAGATTCAATCCTAGGTACAACTTTCACCACACGACCAGATGCCGAGGCTTGCAGAACATGGCTTAGTTACATCCTCGCTGTAGGTTTCGGAGTTAGCCTATATCCCCAAGCCATTCAGCGTATATACGCGGCAAAATCTGCGATTGTTTTGAGAAAAAGCCTAGCTATGATGGCGTTCATGCCTATTCCCACAATGATCATCGCACTGATCTCTGGAATTATGGCGCTTGCCTATTTTCCGGGATTGGAGGGAGCAACCGCTGATAGCGCTTTCGGGACCATTTTAAGAGAAATTCAAATGCACTCTGCATTAGGACATGGACTAGTGGTAGTCACCTTAGCGGCTGTTTTAGCCGCCATGATGTCGACAGCCGATTCCGCTCTACTATCAGTCTCTTCAATGTTTACCAAAGACATAGTGTCAAAATACGGTGGCGCGAACCTCACGGAGGCTACATTAACTAAAATTGCCAAGTTTACCTCCTGGGGATTAGTATTATTCTTGGTGGGATTAGCTATTATCCTCAGAGAAAAAACCTCGCTAGTGCAGTTGCTCGACAGAAAAATTGATTTATTGATACAGTTATCGCCCGCATTTATTCTCGGCATCAGGGCGAATTTTCTTCGCGGAGATGCGGTTTTAGCCGGGTTAAGCGTTGGGGTCATTACCGCCCTAGTTCTAGCCTTTGGGAATTTTGACTTTGTAGAAAATGGAAAAATAGCTGGCTTTCATCCAGGGGTCATAGCGGTAGTACCAAACCTAATAATAGCTACAGTGGGGTCTTTCGCTTTAAAAAACAATAACCGTGCGCTTGAATAAAAATCAACCTATTAAAATTAAATTCATCATTTAAAATGCCAAAATATAATCTTGTTCCAGTAACTAGAAAAGTACTAGCTGACTTAGAAACGCCCTTAAGCATATATCTGAAAATTAGCAATGAAAAAAATTCTTTCCTGCTCGAATCAATTGAAGGCGGAGAAAAATGGGGTAGATACTCCATAATCGGCTTGCCAGCAAGCAAAGCTATAGAGGTAACAGGTCGATGCATAAAGGTCTATGAAAATGGCGAACTTGTTGAACAAATATCCGATAGAGATCCATTTGAATTTATTCGAGAGTATCAAGATCGGTATACGATAGAAGATTCGTCACACCTCCCTCGTTTTTCGGGTGGCTTAGTTGGCTTTTTCGGTTTTGATTGTGTCAGATACGTAGAACCTAAATTGAGAGACAGCTGTCCAGAGGATAACCTAAAAAACCCCGATATATACCTTCTACTCGTCGACTCCTTTGTGATTTTCGACTCCCAGAGAGGCGAACTAAGTCTCGTGAAGTATGTTGAAAAGGAGCATTCTTATCAATTAGCTGAGGCCGAAAAATATTTGGACAAACTGGAGAATCAACTATCCTCTAGCCAAAAAATTAGAGAAAGAAAACCAACCGATGCACTATTCAAACATGATTTTCAGACGGAATTTGAAAAAGAACGATTCCTAGAAGCAATAAGGAAAATCAAGGAATACATTCTTGCCGGAGACGTAATGCAGGTGGTCATAGCTCAACGTCTTTCAACAGAGCTAAGATGCCAAACCATCGACATATACAGGGCTCTAAGATATCTAAACCCTTCTCCTTATTTATATTACTTCAACCTCGGAGACCTAGAAATAATCGGGTCTTCCCCCGAGATATTAGTTCGAGTAGAGAATGGCGTAGTTACAACGAGACCTCTAGCGGGCACAAGACCGCGTGGAAATACTTATGAAGAAGATATGCTGCTCGAAAAGGAATTACTTGCGGATCCCAAAGAACTCGCAGAACATCTAATGTTAATCGATCTAGGCCGAAACGATATTGGGAAAATTTGCGAAATCGGCTCAGTTAAGGTCATACAAAAAATGGTAGTTGAACGTTACTCTCACGTGATGCACATTTCTTCCACCGTGGAAGGGAAACTTAATAAAGCACTTGGACCTCTTGATGCCCTGAAAGCTACCCTTCCAGTAGGCACCCTATCGGGAGCTCCTAAAATTAGAGCTATAGAGATAATAGATGAGCTAGAACCATCCAAAAGAGGGATATATGGCGGCGCGGTTGGCTACCTGTCTTGGACGGGCGATATGGATACCGCTATAGCAATAAGAACTGCGATAGTTCAAAACAACAGACTCTATGTTCAAGCAGGATGCGGAATTGTGGCGGATTCAATACCTGAAAAAGAGTGGGAAGAAACCATGAATAAGGGGAAAGCCATATTTAGAGCTGTAGAGCTTGCTGGTAAAAATTTAACTTTGAAGAAAAAAGAGAATTAGCTGCTCATGCATGATCTATTCGGAATTAAAGAGCTGGTTGAATCAGGCGCAAAAGAAGCGCTTGCTGGAGGCCTTAAGGGTTTAGAGAAAGAAAGCCTACGAGTGACCACTGATGGCACTATTGCACAGACACCTCATCCGAAATCCTGGGGAGCGTCATTAACACACCCTTTTATTACAACGGATTATTCTGAAGCGCTTCCCGAGTTGATTACACCACCATCAAGAAATACTGAAGATGCTGTTTTCTTCCTTAAAAAACTTCATCATTTTCTTTATCAACACATGAATGAAAATGAAATGCTTTGGTGCGCTAGCATGCCCTGCGCGGTTTCAAACGAAAAAGCCATCCCGATTGCTAAATATGGGAGTTCCAATGTTGGAAAAATGAAGCATATTTATAGGCTAGGATTAGATTTCCGTTATGGTAGGCGTATGCAAGCAATAGCCGGAGTACATTTCAATTATTCTGTGCCCGATAAATTATGGGACCTGCTTAGGGACTCCAAAAACAGTCGGAAAGCAATCAACACCAAAAGCTTTAGGGATCAAGGATATTTCAGTTTGATAAGAAACTACTGCCGCATGAGCTGGATTATTCCGCTGCTGTTCGGAAATTCTCCTGTAGTATGCAAATCTTTCTTGTCCGGAAACACGGCAAGATTTAAAAAATTTTTGAAGGGCACCTATTACCTACCGTACGCGACTAGCTTAAGAATGAGCGACATAGGCTACAAAAATAAGAACCAAAGCGCCTTGGAAATTTCTTATGATAGTTTAGATGCCTATTTATATAGTTTAAAAAAAGCGATCACCACTCCTTATCCAGAATATGAAGCAATAGGGTTGTATGACGGCCATAACCGGATCCAATTAAGCACGAATATTCTTCAAATTGAAAATGAATATTATTCCTCTATCAGGCCGAAGCGAAGCGACTCTTCGGGGAAAAGACCTTCAACGGGTTTAAGGTTAAATGGCGTGGAATATGTGGAGATGCGTGCCCTAGATGTTGATATGCTAAACCCTTACGGCATCAATTTTGACTCTTTACTATTTTGTGAAGCTTTTTTGATTTATTGTTTGCTGGAGCGGAGTCCTTTAATTTCCGAAAAAGAACTCAGATCAATCGAATATAATGAAATAACTGTCGCTTTGCGCGGGCGCCAACCTAATCTCCTTTTGAACAATGAACAGGCAGGAAAAAAGCAGCCTGTGAGAGATTGGACCAATGAAATATTTGACAGAATGATGCCGATCTGTGAATTATTAGACGGAGAAAGTAAACTGTACTCATCGGCTCTCAAACGATTGAGGGAAACCGTAGTTGACACAGATTTACTTCCATCGGCCAAAATCTTAGATGAACTAACGAAGAGAAAGCAAGAATTCCATAGCTTTGCCCTGGAGCTATCTACTAATTACAAGGAAGATTTAAAAAATCAAAATCTATCCATAGAAACTGAAACTTTGCTACAACAATTAGGAGTCGACTCCTTCAGTGATATTAAATCACTAGAAAAGGCTCGGGATGAAACTTTGGAAGAATACATAAAACATTATCTCGAAAACTGAGGTTACTTGCGACCTAACAGAGTCATGCTTTATTTGGAATTGAAGGTCCGACAATGAAAAGACGAAGTGTAATAATTTATCTAGGTTTAACTCTTTTAATGGCCCAAAGAAGCCTTGGGAAAAGTAGTGACCAAGACACTCCTGACACTGATTGGAAAAGCTTTTTAAACCCTTCGAGTGGAGAACCAATCGGGGTGTTCCCGAAAATTTCGCTATCAAGCGCTGAGTGGAAAAAAAGGTTGCCCGAACCGGCATATAAAGTACTGTTCGAAGAAGATACAGAACCAAGATTCTCTAGTCCCCTAAATGACGAAAAAAGACGGGGGCTTTATCATTGCCGAGCTTGCGGTCTAGCTTTGTTTACTTCACAGATGAAATACGACAGCAAGACAGGCTGGCCCAGCTTTTTTACCTGTATTCCGAAGCACCTCGACACAAAAAAAGATTTTAGGTTGTTTTTTCCGAGAACCGAGTATCATTGCAACAAATGCGGAGGCCACCAGGGACATGTTTTCCAAGATGGCCCAGCCCCCACTTATGAACGTTGGTGTAACAACGGTCTTTCTCTAGTGTTCAAAGAGTCCGCGTAGAATATTCATTCAAATCGTCATAAGTACTTGAACTCAGATAACAGGGAATGTAATTTGACTAACTATAGTAGGGTGTGACAATAAGGATTGACTAAAACATGGATTATTACAAATCCGCTCGATACGTCATCATAGGCGCTGGAATTCATGGCCTAAGCACTGCCTATCATCTTGCTCTCGAGCTAAAGGCGAAAGGAAAAGGAGATGGGTCAGATATTCTGGTGCTTGATAAAGGAGGGATAGCGGCCGGAGCTTCTGGCATTGCTTGTGGAGTAATAAGAAATAATTATTTTCAACCTGCGATGCGAGAACTGATGCTACATTCAGTTGAGGTGTGGGAAAGCGATGCTGAAACTTTTAGTTACCACCCCGTAGGTTATCTTCAAATTTCTCCTGAAAGCATGAGAGAAGATGTAGCTCAGATTCACTCGCAACAGAAAGATATAGGCTATGAATCTGTTTTCGTGGAGGGGAAAAAACCCTCTACCGAATATATGAAAAACATGCTCGATGACTGGCAAGCTGAAGGAATAACCTCTGTTTTGCATGAAAAAAGGGGCGGTTATGCTAACAATTCGAAATCCATTTATGGGCTTGCTGGCAAGGCCGAAGAACTTGGAGTTCGAATCCTGACAGGAATCACAGTCACAGGATTTGAACTGGGACAACAGACAGACAGCATTAAAAGCATAGAAACTGACCGAGGGGCGATAGAATGTGATTACACCGTAATAAGCGCGGGACCGTGGATAAAGGGTCTTTGGGAAAGTCTTGGGTTACCAAAAGACATTTCGCTTAAGCTCCAAGATGGAACAACTAAGACTGTACCGATGTGGGTTTATTGGTCCTTGCAAGAAGGTACTCTCGGAGTGGATCCTAACCTCCAAAAAACCAATGATGGCAAAATGCCTCCCGTAATACACCTTGATTCTGATGCGATTCTTTTGGGGGAGGATGGTGAGGAGGTCACCACGGAGATGTGGGGAATTTACTACAAGCCTGATTTTCACTTCAATGGCATACAAGGTGGCTCTGCTCCTTATGTAGTAAAAACTCACCCCGATAAGGTATCGGTGGACCCGTACGGGCCTGCATCGCCCGATTTTGTTGTAGGCCCTGACTTTGCCTATATGTGGTGCTCCGCCTTAGCGCATTGCCAGAAAAGGTTCGAAGGAAAATACGAGTTGTATAAAAAGGAACCCTCCGGCGGCATAGGATGCTTTACTCCTGATTCTTTCCCGATCTTCGACGTTTTCAAAGACAATTGCTTCGTAATAGCAGATTCTAACCATGGATACAAAATGATCGGTGTAGGGAAACTAGTTGCCAACAAAATAATGGGAACCAATTCTAAACTTCTACAACCCTTCAGGTTCTCGCGATACGCCGAAGGTGACTTACACCCTATTTCGAATAGTCCTTTCCCTTGGAGTTAATAAGGTCTTAGTTTAGCTGAGCTTTCCTTAGTCTCTACTCCTACTCACTTTAAACAACCGGAGCCACCAAAAGTGAAAAAAACTGATCTAGAAAACTACGTTGAAAACCCAGAGCGAGAAGAATTGATTCGAAAGGTTAGAAAAAAAATCGATGAACTGGGAATCAAGTACATCTACTACCAATTTATATCAGTCACTGGGAGAATTGTTGGAAAGGGCATTCCTGCTGACCACTGGGAGCGCACGGCAAATAGAGGCTTCCAACTAGTCTATGGTTCTACTGCAAATCTTTTTATTGACCGGCACGATGAATATATAGGATACGGCCCCGAGGCAATGGAACTGGTCGGACTACCAGACCCGGACACCTTTTGCCAATTGCCTTGGGATAAAAGAGTGGCCAGGGTTTTTTGTGTCTGCTTTAGAAATCGAGAGGAACGAGAGAATGCAGGTGCTTTTTTAACATCAGACTGCAGAGGCAATCTTAAAAGGGCTCACAATATTTTTAAGGAACAGTTCGGTCTTGAATTCAGGGTCGGTACCGAGCCTGAGATGATGTGGTTAAAAAAAGGACCAGATGGAAAACCTGATGGTGGGGTAACTGAACCCTATTGTTACCACATAGATCAATTCGAGAGCCTAAGACCAGTTTTCATGCAAGTAATCGAGTACGCCCAAGCAATGGGGTTGGATATGATTCAAGGGGATCATGAAGATGCCCCTGGGCAACTAGAACTAAATTGGATGTTTGATGATGTGGTCAAAAATGCGGATCGACTATCAACCTACAGGCAAATTTGTGCTCAAGTAGCTAGGGAAAATAATCTCATCGCATGTTTTATGTCTAAACCTTTCATGGGTGTTTCTGCTTCCGGTTGCCACACAAATATTTCACTCTGGAAAGGTGGTAAAGATGAACTCAACAAACTACATAACGAACCCCTTCCAGGTCTTGACGAGGTCTTTACCTACCGAGTTAATGGAGAGAATCTTTTCATGCCAGATACTGATGATATCCAAAAACCCGGCAAAGTTGGTTTGCAGTGCGTGGGGGGCATAGTCAAACATTTGGGAGCCTTAACGGCAATTGGTTGCTCTACTGTTAATTCTTACCGCAGACTTTGGGACACTGGTTTTTGGGCCCCAGTTTTTGCAGATTGGGGATTCCAGAACAGAACCACCGGACTGAGAATATCTGCACCGGGGCGTTTTGAATACAGAGCGGTAGATTCGATGGTTAACCCTTACCTTCTAGGTTCGGCCCTGCTTAAAGCTTTCGAGGATGGAATATCAAATGATATAGATCCTGGTGAGCCAGAGAATAGAAATATCTACGAAGCAATGGAGGCTGGAAAACTGGTAAAACGCCTTCCCATGTCCTTAGGTGATGCGCTTCAAAAGCTCGAAGAGGATGAGGTAATAAAAAGCGCGCTACCGGGGGACATGTACAAGGTTTATAAGTGGTACAAAAACGACGAATGGGAAAAATTTATGGCCACTGTGACAGACTGGGATCAAGAAATGTATCTTGATTGCCTACCCTAACTTTATTATAGGAAAAGAATTATGTGTGGTATAGCAGGAGTAATGCACCGGGGGAAAACTTCGACCGTCGGTTCTGAGATGACTACGATGTTAAAAGCCATGAAACATAGAGGGCCGGATTCCACCGGTTTCGCTTTATATCAAGAGTCAATGCCAAAGAATAAATTCGTCATGCGTTTTAAGGTCGCAGAGGGAAGCGAAGCTCAATCTGGCTTCGACATACAGAGCATTATGCAAGAGAGAATTCAAAAGGTAGACGCTCGATTGGATGAGCTAAAGGCGGTCGTAGAAAAAAAATCACAGGACACGATTTACGCTTGTCGGTATGAATTCGAATTTGACGGAAGTCTTAGAAAATTGGCGAATTATATCGAGGACCTGGAAGGCGTTGAAATTTTATCTATCGGGAAAGGACTTGAGTTAATCAAGGATTTAGGAGATGCAGATAATGTGTCTGACACTTATAATCTCAGAGGCTTTTCTGGTACTCACGCGATAGGACACACTAGGATGGCTACTGAATCGGATGTAGATATAAGATCTGCTCACCCCTACTGGGCGTATCCGTTTTCGGACGTATCCGTAGTTCATAACGGTCAGCTAACTAACTATTGGACGAAACGAAGGGAACTAGAACGCAAGGGGCATAGATTTATGTCAAACTGCGACTCCGAGCTAGTAGCAGTTTACATAGCAGATTCAATCGACCAAGGTAAGAGTCTTGAACAGTCTATGAACGAATCTCTAACCGAATTAGATGGTGTTTTTACCTACCTTATAGCAACCTCTGACCAATTGGGAATGGCTAAAGACACCATGGCGGCCAAGCCAATGGTCTTGTACGAAAGCGATGAAATCGTCGCACTTGCTTCCGAAGAGGTTGCAATCAGGACAATTTTTGAGGGTGAAATAGATACAACCGACCCTTACGAGGGGGAAGTCAGAGTTTGGCAGGCTTAGTAAAGGAGACACCATTGAAAGAGGAAATGAGATCAGAGCTTCTGAAAGGAAGAACACAACAAAGATTTTTTTCATCGGAAGAAGGTGAGGCTCTTGAGCAACCGTTTGCGCACCCTGTCAATTTTGAGTCTGAGGCTGAACTCGACGCGACTAATTTATCAGCCCGTGAAATCAATGAAAAAATCCGGGAATTAATGTTGCAGGGGATGGGCTCAATAAGATTGAAAAACCCAGGCGCGAAGCACAGCTTGGCTGTGGGCATTCTTAATCGGCTCAATCTTACCATAGAAGGTAGCCTAGGCTATTTTGGACTTGGCTTAATTGATGGCCCTAATGTAGTGGTCGAAGGCAGAGTGGGATGGTCTTGCGGAGAAAATATGATGGCTGGAACGGTGGTTATTAAGAAAAATGCTGGCTCCACCTTTGGCGCTGCACTCCGCGGAGGAGACTTGGTATGTCATGGTGATGTAGGGTCCAGAACAGGCATCGATCAGAAGGGTGGGACCATTATAGTGGGCGGCAAAACTGGGGCATTCTCCGGGTTCATGATGCAGCGCGGTAGAATGATTATCTTAGGGGACTCCGGCCAAAACTTAGGAGACTCCATGTATGACGGCACGATTTATGTGGGCGGGAGTATTGAGAGCCTCGGAGTTGATGCTGTAGAGGAAGAACTCACTAAAGAGGATGTCAGCTGGCTAAATAGGAAACTTTCACTTTATGGACTAGAGACCCAAATTAACCTGAATCAAATTAAGAAAATTGTATCCGGAAAACAACTCTGGAATTACGATAGTTTAGAACCTAGCGAGAAAAAGCTTGTCTTATAAAAAAGCCGAAGAGGAAAATCAAAGTGTCAAATGATGATGAAAAATATCTATTAGGTAAAAGCCCGATTTTTACTCCGGAGGTCATTAATGACATCCACGTGAAAGCTGAATTGGGAAGATACCGAATGCGGGGCTTTTCGATGTTCAAGAAAGTGCCCGGCTGGGATGAATTAACATTCTTACCCGGAACGTTAACTAGGTTTGTTATAGAAGGCTATCGGGAGAAATGTGAAACCAAAACAATCATAGGTCCTCGGGCAAAAAGGCCGCTAGAACTTGACATTCCAGTCTATATCACAGGCATGAGTTTTGGAGCACTATCCTACGAAGCAAAGACCGCACTCGCCAGAGGGGCTACACTCGCGGGAACTGCTACCTGCTCTGGGGAAGGTGGCATGATCCCAGACGAGAGACGCTATTCTGAGAAATGGTTTTACCAATGCATTCAATCTAGATATGGATTCAACCCACAGCACCTTCGATTAGCTGATGCTTGTGAATTTTTTATTGGTCAAGGGTGCAAAGTCGGCCTAGGTGGGCACTTAATGGGTCAAAAGGTCACTGATCAGGTAGCTGAGATGAGATCTTTACCGGCAGGCATAGATCAACGTAGTCCTGCTAGACACCCAGATTGGTTAGGTCCAGACGACTTAGCATTAAAAATTGAGGAAATTCGAGAGGCTACCAATTGGGAGATACCAATACAGTTGAAACTTGGTGCCGCCAGAGTTTACGACGACGTTAGAATGGCCGCGAAGACCGACCCAGATTCTATTTATATAGATGGAATGGAAGGAGGCACGGGTGCAGGCCCTCATCTAGCCTCTGAAGAAACCGGGGTACCAGGAATAGCAGCAATAAGACAAGCTAGAAAAGCACTCGAAGACGTAGGCAAAAGCGGGGAAATTACCCTGATCTATGCTGGTGGGATAAGGAATGGCGGAGATGTAGCCAAAGCCTTAGCGCTAGGGGCAGACGCCATAGCTATCGGACACTCTTCTATGATGGCCTTGAACTGCAATAAAGACATCCCAGAAGCGAACTACGAGGCAGAGATGGGAGTAAGCGCCGGAAACTGTTATCACTGTCACACTGGCAGATGTCCTGTTGGAATAGCTACTCAAGACCCCGCTTTACGGGCCCGGCTTGATCCTGATGAGGCCGCAGAAAGAGTCTATAATTTCTTACATTGTCTTACTATTGAATGCCAAATGATGGCTAGAGCCTGTGGGAAAACTAATATCCACTCTTTGGAACCTGAGGACCTAGCTGCCCTCACTATGGAAGCTTCAGCTATGGCTCAAGTGCCTTTAGCAGGCACCCAAGTTACTGTAGGAAGACCTGACATGAACAGGTTTTGATATAGAATAATTTTGAAACTCAGATTTAGCAGGATTTTAAATAAATGACAGAAAAGAAAAATCTAAAAGATATCGATCATTATCTGAAATCGGACGGTGTAGATTCCGAGAGAGAAAAAATGATCGGACAGACCATCGGATATCGATATGACGTAAATCTCCTACCCGACTATGACCGACTCACTCCCTTTTTAGCAAAATATATGGAATTCATGGGATGGAAAGATCTGAACTGGTTAGAGGACGTGCACATGGGGTATGAGGAAGGCCGAGCCGCGGTTTTTGATAGAAACATCAATGGTTGGGTCACCGTACCTCCCGAAATAGATTTGCCTGATAATCAGCAAGACCGAGACATGATAGCTCGAGAGTTACTCATAAAATTTCAGATGTCAGAGACACATCCTCTGGTGGACCTGAGGAAAACTTATGGGAAATTCATATAATCGCATATTAGTTAACTGAGTAGATAATGTCTCTTAGACTCCTCAAATATGGTTTTATAGAGGGCCATTCAGAAGAAAAGTGGATCCCTCGCCCAACATCACTAAAAAAAAAATATGATGTAGTGATAATAGGCGGAGGTGGGCATGGCTTAGCATGTGCCTATTACTTGGCTAAAGAACACAATATCACTAATGTAGCTGTGCTAGAAAAAAATTATGTCGGTGCAGGCAATACTGGACGCAACACGACTATCATACGCTCGAACTATTTAACCCCCGAAGGAGTGAGTTTTTACAATGAGAGCTTGAGGCTTTTCAAAAATTTATCCGAAGAGCTAGAAACTAATATTTTCTACTCCGAAAGAGGCCACTTTACTCTAGCACATAGTGAATCTACTCTACGAACCGCGAGATGGAGAGCGGAAGTAAATAAGCACCTATCAGTTAAAAGCGAGGTCGTTGGCCCTGAAGAAGTAAAAAAAGCCTGTCCTGAAATAGACCTGAGCTGCGGAGGTAACCATGCCATTGAGGGAGCTTTGTTTCATGCCCCAGGAGCAGTTGCTAGACACGATGCTGTGGCATGGGGATACGCAAAAAATGCGAGCGCCCTGGGGGTTGAAATACACCAAAATACAGAAGCCCTAGACGTAAAGATTGAATCTGGTGAGGTTAAGGCGGTAAAAACCTCCAATGGTGAAATAGAGACTAATGTAGTACTTTCTGCAGTAGCTGGTTACACCCCTAGACTGTTGAATTTAGTTGGTCTGCGGTCACCAATAGATATTTATCCTTTACAAGCTTGTGTCACCGAACCCATAAAGCCGTGGTTAAACACAATAATAGTCTCCGGAAGCTTACATTTGTACATTAGCCAAAGTGCTAGAGGAGAATTAGTGATGGGCGCCTCCGTCGATCCGATGGAATTGCACAACAACAGGTCAACATTTGAATTTGTATCCGATTTAAGCGATCAGATCCTCGATCTATTTCCCTTTCTAAGCTCTCTGAAAATAAATCGCCAATGGGCTGGCATGGCAGATATGACGCCGGATTTCGCGCCAGTCATGGGCACCACTCCCGTCAAAGGTTTTTTTCTAGATGCTGGATGGGGCACTTGGGGTTTTAAAGCAACCCCTGTTAGTGGAAAAACTATGGCTAACACCATTGCGAGGAATTCTGACGATGCTTTAATAAAAAGCTTCAATCTGGACAGGTTCGAAAACTTCCAGCTGGTTGGAGAGAAAGGCGCTGCCGCCGTTGGACACTAACCGTCTATAGACTACGATTATGAAGTTTATCCAATGTCCCCATTTAGGTAAGAGACCAATAACCGAATTCGACTTTGGCGGGGTTTTAGAGCCCGAGCCCGAGGTACTAGAGATTCCTCCTGGAAGGTGGGCCTTCGAACAGGACAGTCGTCCAATGACAAGACGAGAATGGTGGTTTCATAGATCCTCAAAACAGTGGTTTCTGGTAGAGCGCAACACCAAGACAAATGAAACAAAATTGATTAGTGAAACATGAAATCTTATCGACTAGCACCTCAATCAGACGAATGGATTAACAGACAATCAAAAGTGCAATTCATTTTTGAAGGAAAAGAAATATCGTGTTTTGAAGGAGACACGATAACTAGCGCCCTGGCCGCTTCAGGACTTTCGCAAATGGGCAGGAGTTTTAAGTACCATCGTTCAAGAGGGATACTTTCCCTGGCCAATCATGATGCCAATATTTTAGTTCAGACTGACGAGGAGACAAATATAAGAGCAGATGTTACCAGCCCTATGAAAGGAGCTCATTACCGTGCAGTGAATACTTTTGGGAGACTCACTCTAGATTATGCGCACATCATTGAAAAATTGGCACCCTTTCTACCTGTTGGCTTTTATTACAAAGCATTTTACAAACCTCGAATACTATTTCCCTATTGGGAAAAGTTAATCCGAAATCTTGCCGGACTCGGAAAGATAAGCGAAAACCATACTCGTTATAGAAAACCAATCCGGAGTCTCTTTTGCGACATATTGGTTGTGGGAGGAGGACCATCAGGCATCGCTGCTGCAAACTCTTTGGTGGATTCCGGTAAAAAAGTGGTATTAGCAGATGAAAATCGCCACCTAGGAGGCAGTGGAGATTTTACTACAAGGGTGGGTTCTCCCGAGCACATCAAATTAAAAGAACAAGTTCAGAAACTTCAAAAATCCACCACTAACATTCTCTGTGGGCATTACGCGGCAGGCTTCTATGATGACAATACCGTACCCCTAATTGGAATGGCTGGGATTACGTTAGTACATGCTAAATCAGTAATACTTGCTACTGGAGCATATGAGCAACCAGCAATTTTTCGAAATAATGATTTACCCGGAGTAATACTAAGCTCAGCAGTTAGTCGCCTCGTTAATCGTTACTCTGTTATGCCTTTCTCCAATCCTGTTATTATTGCCGGAAATCAAAACGGCTACGAAGTGGCGGCGAACCTAGCAGCTAGGGGCCTCAAAATACAGGCTATCCTAGATTTAGAAAATGCCGATGGCAGAGGCAAAGTAGGTGAAAAAGTAGAGAAGCTAGGCATAGATATACTTTCAAACATTACCAATTTGGAGGCGATTGGAGGAGAAGGAAAAGTAAAAGCGATAAAATTCTCAATCGGCGAATCTAACAAATTAATTCGTTTGAACACTGATGGAATCATAATGAGCGTGGGCTGGAGTCCGGCGATCAACCTACTAAAACAAGCAGGTGGGGATACAAGGTACTCGGACGAAGTGAATCAGCTAGAAATCACACGACATCCTGATGGAATCTTTACTGCAGGTAAGATCAGAGGCATTTACTCCGTCGAGGGAAGAATCAAAGACGGAGAAAGTTCAGCTGACGAATGTTTAAAATATTTAAACCATAACGCATCTACTTTTAATCCCATACTAAGTGGCGAAAACCAGAATCACGCATATCCGATATTTCATCACACGAAGGGAAAGGAGTTCGTAGACTTTGACGAGGATCTCACTATAAAAGATATCAAAACCTCATTGAATGAAGGCTTTGACTCAGTTGAGCTTCTTAAACGCTTTACCACTTTAGGGATGGGACCAAGCCAAGGTAAGACATCTAGCGTGAACGGAAATCGTATAATGGCTAAATTCTTGGGCACACCCGTAGCCACCGTTGGAACGACTACTCCGAGACCATTTGTTCATCCAGTCCCTATTGGACACCTAGCAGGACAGAGAATAAGAAAACAGAAAAGAACTCCGGTAGATGATTATCACCGCTATCACAACGCCGATATGAAAGAGACTGGGTCATGGGTTAGGCCAATGGCATACAATGCAAGCTCTTCACAAGAACAAATTCTACTCGAATACCAAGCGGTTAGAGAAAAAGTTGGAATTATCGATGTCTCCACTCTAGGAAAGATAGAGGTTTTTGGACCAGATGCTACTAAACTACTTGAATACGCCTATACCTGTAAGTTTGATAAATTAAAAATTGGAATGACTAGGTACATTTTCATGGTGGACGCGAGCGGTACCTTAGTAGATGACGGTGTGGCTGCAAAGTTGTCGGAACAGCATTACTATTTTACGACGACGACGACTCACTCACACACCGTAATCAGACAGTTGCACTTATTCGTCGAGCAGCTCAAACTTAATGTGGAAATTATAGATAGAACCAATTCTATTGGAGCTTTCAACCTAGCGGGACCCAAGTCCAAAGCACTTCTTAGCACATTCACAGAGACGGAATTAGACCAAGATGCTTTTCCCTACCTGGGAGTCCGGACAACTAGAGTAGCTGGAGTGGAGGCCCGCTTGATGAGAGTAGGTTTCGTCGGGGAATTGGGCTACGAAATCCACCTACCCTATCACTCTATGGCTGATGTATGGGAGACCCTCATCCAAAAAGGACAAGAGTTTGGAATTCATCCGTTTGGTGTAGAAGCGCAGAGATTATTGAGGCTGGAAAAAGGCCACCTGATTTTTGGACAAGACACGGATGGCAATACCAATCCCTTCGAAGTCGGACTAGGTTGGGGAGTAAACTTAAAAAAAGAACAATTTTATGGAAAACATAGTCTTAAGTATTTAAAGGATGTAACTAAACGGAAACTAGTGGGATTTAAGTGTGATCTAGCGGACTCAAATTTCTTACTTGAGAATCATTTAGTCATAGAGAACTCACAAATAATGGGCAGAATTACAAGTGTAGGACAGAGCCCCACACTTGACCAAACAATCGGATTGGCGATGCTCGAGGAAGATCTTGGAGAAGGCGAAGTAATTTCCATAAAAGGTTCTAAGGGAAACACTATCAATGCGCATGTTACGACCACATCGTTCTATGATCCTAAGAACGAGAGACAAAATGTATGAACACTGACAACACACATTCAAGCAAGCCCAGTGCCTCCCTACGAAGCCCTCTCCTAACTAATTTTCCCGCCAAACAATTTGAATATTGCACAAAATTCAGTATGTTAATAGCAGCGAAATCGCATAGTAACCAACAAAATGTAAATACAATTTACGATATCAGTCATCTTCCTAAATTCGTCCTGGCAGGTGCCGGCGCTGAGAAACTAATACCCCAATTCCTTGACTGTTCTCCACCCAAAATGTTTTGCGGTCACATTTTGGGTCATCAAGGAAAAATCGGAAGAATCGCAAAAAATCAATTCCTTTTGATAGATTCTCTAACAGGTGAATTTTGCGAAATTTTTAAAAAACTGGCTGAAAGCACCAACGAAGAAGCTATTTGTCTAAGAACAGATTTGGCCGAAATTGCACTAGTCGGAGAAATAGGTAGTACCGTGATAGCAGAGCTCACCGGTTTAAACGAGGCAGATATCGGATATGACGACTTCCTTCCTTGTGATTTAGCCGCGGCTGAGGTTTTTTTGTCGCTCTCAGAATTACCAAAGCCTCATTTTAGATTTCTGGTCCAATCATCAGATGTAAATTATGTTTTCCAAGCAATCGAAGAAATCAACCAAAGACTAGGAGGAATCAAAGAAGGCGCTCTTAGCTATCAAAGATATATAGGTTAAGTTGCTACCTAATTTCTATCCATTCCCCTTGTTTTACAGAGTAAGTGTACTGCTTTGCAGAGCTAGTATCGGTTGCCCGGTTCCCTTCATTGGACAACAACTTCCGTAACTTATTCGCTCTCACGGAATAAACACCAGGCAGGACACCTACCCGCACGCCGGATGCAGTCTTCTCAGGAATATTCAAATGCGCTAATTCAGCACCATTCCAGCTAAAACTGTGGAGCCCCTCTTTCTTTGTGCCAATGACAACAAAAAGCTCAAACATTCCGTTTTCATCCATATCGGTTACATAACTTGAAACACGCGGAGAATCACTTGCCACGGTTAATCTAGATAAAACCAACCCATCTTTGGCAATTGCTATAGAGTAATCATGCTTTGATAAAATACTAGTTCTAGCTAATTCTACTTCAATAAGATATGGTCCAAATTCATGAACCTTGGCCCCAACCCCAAGGGAATATAAGCTGATGGCTGAAAATAGCACCACCTTAGACTTAATTAATGGCAACAATAATCTACTAAATTCAGATATCATAATAAGGTCCGATATAAGAAAGATTTTGTATCAAGCAAACTTGCCCACAATAATTAAACCAGAATAACACTTGACAGCGGACCCAGCTATTAGGTACTGTTAGCACTACTCTTAGTAGAGTGCTAACAATAAATTTCATTGGTTTAAGCATAATTCTTCGGAATAACGCGAGGACCGCGAGACCCTCAAGGGTCACAATTTTCAAGAGGAGAAATTTGATAATGAAGATTCGCCCCTTACACGATAGATTAATCGTGCGTCGCTGGGACGAGGAAAAGACCTCAACCGGCGGTATTATAATACCTGATTCGGCCACCGAAAAACCCGCAAAAGGCGAGGTTGTATCTGTTGGGAATGGCAAGATATTGGAAAATGGTGAAGTCCGCGCGCTTGATGTAAAGGCGGGCGACAAGATCCTTTTTGGAAAATATTCTGGAACAGAGGTAAAGGTTGACGATGAAGAGCTATTGGTTATGCGAGAAGACGACGTAATGGCGGTCTTTGAAGGCTAATTTAAGAAAACCAATTAAAAAAAACAATCAATAAAACGTAAAGAATCCTCGGAGGATTAAGCAAATGGCAAAAGAAGTCCGTTTTTCAGATGACGCGCGCTCAAAGATGGCGAACGGCGTCAATATTTTGGCCAACGCGGTCAAACAAACTTTAGGACCCAAAGGTAGGAATGTAGTTCTTGAAAAAAGCTTCGGCGCTCCAACCGTAACCAAGGACGGTGTCTCTGTCGCAAAAGAGATAGAGCTCGCAGACAAATTCGAAAACATGGGCGCTCAAATGGTAAAAGAAGTCGCCTCCAAAACATCTGACGTTGCGGGTGATGGAACCACCACGGCAACAGTTCTCGCTCAAGCAGTTGTAAGAGAAGGTTTGAAAGCAGTAGCTGCCGGCGTCAACCCAATGGATCTAAAACGGGGAATAGATAAGGCAGTGGCATCTGCTGTTGGTGGCTTACAAGGCCTTTCAACACCTTGCACTGACGGAAAATCTATCGCCCAAGTAGGGACCATCTCTGCAAACTCAGACCACGCGATAGGTGATATCATTGCGGAAGCAATGGACAAGGTAGGAAAAGAAGGCGTCATCACCGTGGAAGAAGGCTCAGGATTAGAGAACGAACTCGATATTGTAGAGGGAATGCAATTTGACAGGGGCTATCTATCTCCTTACTTCATAAACAACCAAGAAACGATGAATTCTGAACTGGAAGATCCTCTAATTCTCCTCCATGACAAGAAGATTTCAAATATAAGGGATCTCTTACCCTGTTTAGAGGCGGTCGCAAAAGCCGGCAAATCATTACTAATTATCGCTGAAGATGTTGAGGGCGAAGCTCTCGCCACCTTAGTGGTAAATAACATGAGAGGAATCGTAAAAGTATCTGCTGTGAAGGCGCCAGGATTCGGTGATCGTAGGAAAGCTATGTTAGAGGATCTAGCCATCCTAACAGGAGCAACGGTTATTTCAGAAGAAGTCGGACACTCTCTGGAAAAAACTTCCCTGGATGATTTAGGAACCTGTAAGAAAGTGCAGATCAGCAAAGAGAACACCACAATCATTGATGGTGCTGGAGAGCAAAAGGCTATAGAAGGTCGGGTAGGCCAAATCAGAACACAAATTGAGGAAACCACCTCTGATTACGACCGAGAAAAACTGCATGAACGAGTAGCAAAACTTGCTGGTGGTGTAGCAGTTATCAAGGTTGGTGCGGCTACTGAAGTAGAGATGAAAGAGAAGAAAGCCCGAGTAGAAGATGCCTTACACTCTACAAGAGCTGCCGTAGAAGAAGGTGTCGTACCCGGGGGAGGCACAGCGATGCTGCGCGCTCAAGACAAAGCGAAAGCCGTTAAGGGTGATAACCAAGATCAGCAAATGGGAATAGACATCCTAGTTAGATCCCTAGAGGAACCAATCCGTCAAATTGTAGCTAATACCGGTGAAGAGCCATCTGTAGTTTGTGCCGCTGTTTTAGAGGGTAAAGGAAACTACGGATACAACGCTCAAACCGCTGAATTTGGCGATATGGTTGACATGGGAATAATTGACCCAACCAAGGTGGCAAGAACAGCTCTTCAAAACGCTGCTTCAGTCGCTACACTCCTATTAACCACTGAAGTCATGGTTGCGGATGCTCCAAAGAGTGACGATGCTGCACCTGCCATGCCTGACATGGGTGGAATGGGTGGAATGGGTGGAATGGGTGGAATGCCAGGAATGATGTAAAAACCCATCGCATTAGCCTGTAATATTAAAGCCCCGATTTATCGGGGCTTTTTTATGACTAGTCTTTTATTTTTTTAGGAATATTTGGCAGAGTCTCCGACCTTCCAGCAACCATTAGTCGTTCTTCATCATCTAAAGCCGTAACATTCTCATATACCCCCTCATCCCTTTTTACTAATTTAGTGAAACCATTTTCTTTTAGTTTAGAATTACTGTCAGGGACAACAATTTGGGCGGGCATCAGCACCTTCTCGATAGAAGCTTCAAAAGGAGTCTCACCTATTTCCACCTGCCCAACAAAACATAACTGCCCCCAATTAACCAGATTAACATCAGAAGGATGACTGACTTCAACTTGCGCTCCGTTATCGGGACATAAATATTTGTATAAGGGCACTTAGTATAGACTCCGAGAATTTACTTCTTACCGACGCTGTTCATAATCGCAGAGTAGGAGGAAACACAATAAGGAACAATGTAAGTCAAAGCAATTTTATACCACTCTATTTTTTCCGTATCACCTCTTAAGATTAAGTCCCCGTAGTTTATAACTACCAAAACGGTTCCCACCACAATGGCAAGCTTCAAGGAACGAAGTAATAACTGCGGTTCCAGTAACAGGCTCAAAAAAACTCGGCTCTCAGTCATTAACAGGCTCCAAAAATTATTTAGTGAGTCATCAGGAAAACAGCTTTCCAAAAATCCTAAAGCCTGCGACGTAAGTACCCACAGCGGAACCAAAACTACTCAAGATAAAAACAAGAAACGTTCTAGATACTCTATTTCCTCGCCATCCCGAGAAAGTGACGCTGTCTTGCTTTAACTGGGCAAAATCTGCAACAGTTGGTTTTCGAATCCAAGCTTCAACTAGGCCCGTTACCATTCCCGCTCCAATAGTAGGATTTAAGGAAGTAATTGGAGCAGCAAAAAAAGCCGTCAAAACGGTTAGAGGATGACCCGAAGCAATAATAACCCCCAAGGCAGATAATCCTCCATTTATCAACACCCATTCACCTAAGATAGCCATCCCTAAAGCCGGACTACGTTGAAATCCAAGAAAAAAACCACCGAATATTAGTGCTAATACAAAAAGGGGTATCAGACGTGGCCATTTTTTTGACTCAGGCTTTTTCTCTAATTCTCTAATCAGTCTATCTGGATCTTCTACAGGTTCCTTAAAAGCTTCAATCATTCCTGATAGATGACCTGCTCCTACAACCGCTATGATTTCTTTCTTCTGGCAAGCTATCTTAGAAAGTTTCAAGGCCATGTATCTATCTCTTTCTGATATCAACACGTTATGAATTTGTGGGGCAGTTTTTGATAATCCTGAAATGACTTGCTCGAGAAGGTCTCCAGACTTCAAAGATTCTATTTCCTCTTTAGAGGGGTCATCTCTAGAAACAATACCAGCACAAATTTCTCCAAAGATCTGCAATCTCTCCCACCACGACACGGTCCCAAAAAATCTCCCAAAAGTAACACCGACATCCCGGTCAATAAGCTCAAACGGTATATTTTTTTCAGCCGCAGATTGGATTGCGGCTTTTAGCTCAGACCCAGGCTCAATACGAAATTTTTGAGCTATTCTTTGTTGAAAGGCACTCATGGCAAGCATAACGGCCAAAGCGAGAACTTTCTTTTTCTTAATAATCTCGAAAAGATCCATGTTTTCAACCGCTTCAGGTTCGATGAGTTGCTGACATCTTGAAGCACATAACTCTACAGCCACGCAATCATAAGAACCTTTCTCTATCTGTTCGATTACGAAGTCTGTGCTGGCCTGTGAGACATGGGCAGTCCCTACCAAACGTATTCTTGCCCCATTTACATTTATATCCTCAAAAGGCTCTTTTTCTAAATGATTCATTGTTCTTTTTTAATTTCGTTACCTTAGGATTGCTCCATAAAAAAAAGGGGGCGTTTCCGCCCCCTCCGCGATAGATTTTGTCGAAAAACCGTCGCTAGTCTATATAACCTTTCTGTTCAATTGGCAATTCAAACTCCGGTTAATCGACACAATATCCATATCACTAGACATTGGATCACCTCCTTTTGAATATTTAAAGTTACAGTATAAATTTTTTTTGCTTAGCAAAAAAGCCTAAAGTGCATCCTTCGACAACAAATCTAATTCTTTTTGAATTTCAGAGGTTTTCCTCTCGGTTAGCCAAATAATGACCTCCTCTACCCCTAGGTCCGCGAATCGGGCCAACGCCCCTCGATGTCGCCATTGTCCCTCCGCTCCTAGCACTCTTACCCGACAGCGGTTTGGCTTTTCAGCTTGTTGGTAAAGCTCAGAGAGGCGATCAAGGCCTGTCTTCAACTGATCCGGGCTTTCTACGACAGGTAACCATCCCTCTCCCCATTCAACAATTCGTTTAAACACACGTGCTGACCATTGCCCCTCAAACATGATGCTCGGCAAATATACAGGGGGAGATGGCTTTTGAGCAGGCTTCGGGAAAGATTTAATTGGAGGAAATTGATAGTACTTACCTGAGTGGCTTGACTCCTCATCTTCCCAACAAGCCCTCATGACTGCAACAGCCTCTTTCACTTGTGACCATCTTCTATCAAAATCGCCACCCAAAATTTCGCTCTCCTCTTTATTCCAGCCAGCGCCAATACCAAAATGGAACCGTCCACCAGAATAACTATCTAAAGACGCAATTTCTTTTGCCAGATGAACTGGGTGTCTCTCAGGAACCAGAAGCACCGCCGTGCCAACCTCTAATCTCGTCGTCACCGTAGCAGCGCGTGTCAACGCTACTAATGGGTCCGGCATCTGCCATAAATAATCTGGATCTGGACCGTCTCCAGTATTACCCGGATAAGGAGTAGAATATTCGACCGGAAGCATGATGTGATCGGGCACCCAATAAGAAGAGAACCCTAAATCCTCAGCGTGTTTCGCGACAATCGCTGGATCTGCTTCCTTATCAGGCAAAATTGAGAAAACCCCTACTTTCATACAACCCCCTTCGCTTGCAAAATATAAAGTATCATTTTTGATGCACCCATCGACTACTTACGGATAAACTTTCTTGACTCAAACCCTCAAAATCATATATTTTTTTATCCGCCAGATGAGAGGGTATCACTGATTTCAGACTTTTAAATATATTCTCAACTCTCCCAGGATAACTAGATTCCCACTCCGCTAGCATCCTTTTAATTTTCACTCTTTGTAAGTTTTTCTGCGAACCACACAAATTACATGGAATGATAGGAAAACCAACCTGGTTAGAATATTCAAGTAAGTCAGATTCTTTGCAATACGAGAGGGGGCGAATCACCACATGCTCGCCATCGTCACTCCTCAATTTAGGCGGCATCGCTTTCAGTTTAGAACCAAAAAACATGTTAAGAAATAGTGTTTCCACGATGTCATCTCGGTGATGACCAAGGGCTATCTTATCTATTTTATGTTCTGACGCGACCTTATAAATTATGCCTCTACGAAGTCTTGAGCAAAGACCGCATTTTGTTTTTCCGTCGGGAATATTCTTTTGGACAATTGAGAATGTATCTACATCCAGAATCTTATAGTTCACACCAAGTGATTTTAGGTAATCATCCATTACGCCCGCCGGATAACCAGGTTGCCTTTGATCTAAATGAAAAGCGAGGAGTTCGAAGTTGACAGGGGCTTTCTTTCGGAGTTTTTCCAGGATATCTAACAACGTGTAGGAATCCTTACCTCCGGACATACAAACTAATACTCTGTCCCCCTCCTCAATCATATTGTAATCTGCTATTGCGGAGCCTATCTGTCTTCTAAGTTTTTGTAGAAGCTTTCCTCTTTCATGCTTTATTTTAACGCTAGATTGGCGACCCTCAATCCGGCGATCAAAAACTATATTGGTACTTTTAGATGACATAAGATGTCTCGATAGGTTAAATTAAAAATTAATATTCTACACCACTATTTAGGTCATATCGCCTAAGGAACCAGAAATGGATAGAAGCTTCGATAACAGGAAAATAATCCACGTAGATATGGATGCGTTTTACGCCTCAGTAGAACAACGCGACCAACCAGAGTACCTCGGCCGTCCTCTCGTGGTAGCGTCAATTAACCCGAGATCGGTAGTTTGCGCTGCTTCTTATGAGGCTAGAAAATACGGGATCAGATCCGCCATGCCATTTCATCAAGCCAAGCGAAGATGCGATTCTCTAATTCAAGTACCACCAAACTTCAAGCGCTATAAAGAAGTATCTGAAACAATAAATACGATTTTTAATTCTTACACTAACAAGGTAGAAAGACTTTCCCTAGACGAAGCTTATTTGGATGTGACAGGTGAAATGGACGATATCCCCACAGCCACAGGGATCGCTATTCAAATAAAAAGAGAAATAAAAAAAATGACGGGATTAACTGCTTC
>CACJXQ010000021.1 GCA_902597385.1 uncultured Pseudomonadota bacterium
CTTGTTATCATTATGTCTGGAGCCCATAACCGGACTTGAACCGGTGACCTCTTCCTTACCAAGGAAGTGCTCTACCACTGAGCTATATGGGCACATTAATTTTCTGGCCATAACACTCAGCCTGCCGACATACCGCTTAGATGGAGCGGGTGATGGGAATCGAACCCACATCATCAGCTTGGAAGGCTGAGGTTCTACCATTGAACTACACCCGCCGCGTAAAACCCAACATCCATCAAACCGTTATCAAATAAACCCCTAAAAATCTCCACCTAATCACTGATTTTTCCTGGTGGAGGGGGTAGGATTCGAACCTACGAAGGCAGAGCCGGCAGATTTACAGTCTGCTCCCGTTGACCACTTGGGTACCCCTCCAAAAAGGGAACCCGTAATTTTCTGAATTTATCGCTATAAAGTCAATACCCTAATTTCTCAGGATCTGACCTGTGAGACCATTTTTTATCACTGTTACTGTTTCTAACCCACCTAGAGGGCCATCTAAATAAAAATCAACCTCATTTTTAAAAATTCCACGAGCTCCCTCTAAGCTTTTTGGCGGGGCATCACCCGCACGATTTGCACTAGTTGATAAAATAGGACCTACTTGGCCGATTATTTCACGACATTGGCTATGAGCGGTCACTCTTACCGCCAGTAAGCCACTAGAATCAACTAACCAGCGAGGGGTAGTGTCATTGGCACGAAGTATCCATGTGTTGGGTCCTGGCCAAGATGAAACGATCTCCGCCTTAGTCTCGACATTAATATCTACTAAATCTGATGCAGCGTTTAAATCCGAGACCAAAATGATAAATTTTTTGGTAAACGGTCTATTTTTGAGGCGCAATAGCTTTTTAAAGGCGCCAAAATCGTACATACTCCCTGCTAAACCGAATACCGCCTCAGTAGCATGGATTATTACGCCACCGTTCTTAAGCGCCTCACAAGCACTTTCAAAAGATTTCACTCTTCCTTCTACCGCTAGGGTTTATTTTTTCTTTGCTTTTTTCTTGCGAGCTCGCCTAACAGGGGCAGCCGCTAAGAGCTCCTCACACGCAGCGAGGGTGAGAGTGTTAGGTTCTATATCTTTGGGCACTTTCGCGTTTTTTTCGCCATTTGTCACGTAAGGTCCATAGCGGCCATTTAGAACTTCAATCCCTTGGGCTTCGAATGTCAGGATTTTTTTGGCCGCATCAGCAGCTTTCTTTTCTGAAACCAGCTCTATAGCTCTTTCTAAACTAACTGTGTGGGGATCGTCCGTTTCAGGGAGAGAAACATATTTTCCTTTTACCTTGGATTTTTTCTGTTTTTTCTTTGTATCCGATTCCTCTAATTTTTCTATGTACATTACATAAGGACCAAATCTGCCTCGATTCACAGAATACTCCAGCCCCTGTTCCACCCCTAGAATTCGGGGCAGTTTTGTCGTTTCCAAAGCTTGCTCCAAAGTTACTTTTTCGATTTTCGTGCCAGCAGGTAATCCGTGAAAGCTTGGCTTTTCCTCGTCCTCGACGCTTCCAATGATTACATAGGGGCCATAGCGACCCATTCTGACAGAAACTGGTTTACCACTGGTTGGATGTAGGCCCAAAGACCTTTCTTGCTGCACTTCCTTGCGAGATACGTTTTCCTTAGTCTTTACAGTTTCCTCAAACGGCCCCCAAAATTCATCAAGTAATGATATCCAGTCTCTCTCACCTCTTGAAACAGCATCCAAAGCATCCTCTAATTGCGCAGTAAATTCATAATCGACGTAGTCAGAAAAATGGTTTGATAGAAATCCTGAAACCAACTTTCCCACATCCGTCGGAAAAAAACGCTTACTTTCCAGCTCTACGTAGTCTCTTTGAATAAGAGTGGCTATGATAGTTGCATAAGTAGAGGGGCGTCCAATTCCATATTCCTCAAGTGTCTTTACTAAACTAGCCTCACCGTACCGAGGCGGAGGATCTGTAAAGTGCTGGTCTGCCACAATCGTCTCGAAATCGACTTTTTGACCCTCCACAAGGGAAGGTAAACGTTCTGAATCCAGAGTGGTCTCCTCATCATTGGAATAAACCCTCATGAATCCAGGGTTTCTAACACTCGAACCTGTCGCTCTGAAAACACCCACCTCCCCACAATTAAACTCTGCTGTAACACTGTCTATGGTGGCGTGTATCATCTGACTTGCTGTTGCTCTTTTCCAAATGAGCTCATAAAGCTTATTTTGTTCCTCATTAAGATAAGGTTTCAATTTTTCTGGCGATCGGGAAAAAGATGTTGGTCGAATAGCTTCATGCGCTTCCTGAGCATTCTTGGACTTGGTTTTAAAAGTTCTAACAGTCTCAGGCACTTGATCTTCACCGTATTTTTCCCGCACGAAGCCTCTAAGGTCTCGGACCGCATCCTCAGACAAAGACACCGAGTCTGTTCTCATGTAGGTAATTAAACCGACTGTTTCCTCATCGATTGAGATACCTTCATATAGTTGCTGAGCAACTCTCATCGTCCTTTGAGCAGTAAATCCTAGCCGCCTTACAGCCTCTTGCTGCAGCGTTGACGTAATAAAAGGCGGTGCGGGATTTCTTTTTCTTTGCTTCTTTTCGATTCGAGAAACAGACATCGCACCGGACCCAGCTGATACAAGTTTATCTCTTATTTCAAAAGCTTTTTTTTCACCAGTAATGGAGAACTGCTTAATCTTTTCTCCTTCATATTCATATAATTTAGACTTGAAAGCGGAGGCGTCTCGAGATAGTTCTGTTTCTATTGTCCAGTACTCCTTGGGAACAAATTTTTCAATTTCGGCTTCCCTCTCACAAATCAGGCGAAGCGCTGGGCTTTGAACGCGCCCAGCCGATAATTTTGGTTGAATTTTTTTCCAGAGCAAAGGGGAAAGATTAAACCCAACCAGATAATCAAGAGCGCGACGGGCCTGCTGCGCATTTACCAAATCCATGGACACCCCCCTGGGGCTAGAGATAGCCTGCTTAATTGCACTTTCGGTTATCTCATTAAAAACCACTCGATGTATGGCTTTTCCTTCAAGAATCTTTTTTTGTTTAAGAATCTCAACTAGGTGCCATGATATGGCTTCACCTTCCCTGTCTAAATCAGTAGCTAAATACAGAGCATTGGCCTTTTTCAATGCCTTGGCAATAGCATCAACGTGTTTAGTGCTTCTTTCAGAAATAGAATAGGTCATCCCAAAGTTGGATTGGGGATCTACTGCGCTTCCTCCCTTTGAAGGCAAATCTCTCACATGGCCATATGACGCAAGAACTTCAAATTTTTTTCCTAGATATCTCTTTATTGTCTCAGCTTTTGCTGGAGACTCAACTACAACTAAGTTTTCTGCCATGCAATATTGCTCCAAAGACAAAGTATTTTGATTCAGGGTGAAATCTCATCCCCTAACTAAAGCAAACAAAAGACCCCACGAACTAATTTGTTAGAATAAAAATTCAAACGAATTACCTCCACTATTACCTCGGATAAATCCCATCAAGGCTTTAAAAAAGGTCAGGCTGGGTAGTTTAATACTTTCTGTTCCGTTAAAAGTCAATATCCAAGAAACGAAAAAAATAGCCCATTGATTACCTTTTGAAATAAAAAAGTAGTATATATGTCATTCATTTATTAAGTTTTAGGAAGAATTTGAGAGAAACCAAATGCTCCGAGAGATATTAAATTATCCTGATCCAAGACTCAGAAAGGTGGCTAAAATAGTCTCAGAATTCGACGAACCGTTGAAGACTCTGACTAGAGATATGTTTGAAACTATGTACCACTCATCTGGAATTGGTCTTGCAGCAACTCAAATAGATATTCATTTGCGTGTAGTGGTGGTTGACGTCAGCAGAGACCGAAGCAACCCATTGTGCTTGGTTAACCCAGTTATCGAGGAAAAATCAGGGACGGTAGACTCAAAAGAAGGATGCCTCTCGGTCCCAGAAACGGTCGAATACATAGAAAGAGCAGAACACATTACCTTTCGAGCTCAGAATGTCAATGGTGAAAATATTAGCATGGATGCCGAAGGGCTTTTGGCAATCTGCATACAGCACGAAATTGATCATTTAGATGGGAAACTATTTGTAGATTACCTATCAAATCTCAAACAGAATAGATTAAAAAAGAGAATATCCAAGATAGAACTAAAGGAGAGCACTGCAAGCTAAGAGTTTAAAGAGCGGATCGACTAAGGTTGATTCCAATCGACTCCACCCTGAATGCCAGATTAAAAAGTGAATAAAATAAGGACTGTTTTCGCAGGCACCCCATCTTTTGCCATTCCTAGCGTTGAGGCGATCGCGCTTCAGAATGAATTCGAACTAGTAGGCGTTTACACTCAACCCGACAAACCGGCAGGACGTGGGAAAAAAATTATGGGAAGTGCGGTTAAACGGGCGCTGAGTGCTTTTGATGTTCCAATTTTCCAACCAAATAGCCTTAGCGATGATGTCGAACTTAAAACATTCCGTACTCTCAAACCAGAGCTTTTTGTAGTAGCCGCCTACGGACTGATAATACCAGGAGATTTTTTGGAAATTCCTCGTTACTGCATCAATGTTCATGCTTCCTTGCTTCCTAGGTGGCGTGGAGCTGCACCAATACAAAGAGCAATCATGAATGGAGACCTTCAAACAGGAGTTTCCATTATGCGAATAGTAGAAAAGCTGGATGCTGGACCTATATTAAACATCAAAGTGCGTGAAATTGAACCTACCGATACTACCGCTACATTGACTAGAAAATTAGCGCAGGATGGAGCGGACGCCCTGAAAGAATGTCTTCTAAACATCACACAAGGAACTATCACTGAGAAAGCTCAAAATGATGAAAACGCTCTTTATGCCAAAAAAATAAGCAAAACTGAATCATTAATTACATGGACTGTCCCCGCTGAGGTTATCAGCCTGAAGATTAGGGCCCTGTCAAATCAACCAGGCGCTACCGCCTATCTTGGCAAAATCCTAGTCAAAATAATTTCTGCTAAAATATCTGAAGAGACATCCACAGGTCTGCCTGGTACGTTAAACTTAACGAGCAAAAACACTCTGACGGTTGCCACAACCACCAAAAACCTCCAAATTGATTTACTCCAATTACCCGGAAAAAAAATCATCACAGCAAAGGATTTTCTCAATGGATACAGGAAACTGCTCTGAAGAATAAGACAGCTCTGACAAGGGCGGTAATTGCCTCGTCTCTGGAGAGCATTTTGCACAAGAATCAGTCATTGGACATGGCCTCGAGCGATATACGCTTGAAACTCGCAGATAAAAGAGAGCGCTCGTTCGCGATGGCAAGTGTGTACGGCGTGTTACGTCATTATTTTTCTTTAAGTAGATTGTTGCTTCAATTGGTCAAAAAACCACTTAAAAATAAAGATAATGACATTAAGTCCCTCTTACTTGCGGGAATATATCAAATTAAATTTATGCGATCTCCAGCTTACGCGACTGTATCGGAAAACGTTGAAGCAGCTCGTTTACTAAAAAAGCCTTGGGCCTGCAAACTAGTAAATGCAGTACTTAGAAACTACCAGCGAACGAGACATAAATTAAAAGACAACAGCGATACTAATAACCTTGAACATCCTCTTTGGTACATCAGAAAATGCCAAAGCAATTGGCCATCATCTTGGTTTTCTATTTTAGAATCGAATAATAAACATCCTCCTCTGACAATAAGAACTAACAACCGTTTCATAGAGCGAAGTGAATATTCAAAACTACTCGCTTCTGCCGGCCTATCTAATAAGCTGACGCAAATATCTGAACAGGGAATAACACTAACGCGGCCATCAGATCCCAGGGACCTTCCTCTCTTTCAGGAGGGCGCCTGCTCGGTACAAGACGAGGCTGCGCAACTACCAGTGAGTTTATTAGAACTGGGAACAGCAAGCAAAGTCCTAGACATGTGTGCAGCGCCTGGCGGAAAAACAACTCATATTCTGGAATTATGTGACCCGAAAACCTCCGTAACAGCTGTGGACAACAACCTGAGGAGATTAAAGCTTTTAGAAGAAAACCTTTGCCGATTAAAACTGAGCTGCGAAGTTGTACACGGCGACGCGGGCAATAAGATATCTTGGTGGAACGGTGAGGCTTTTGATCGAATACTAATAGATGCCCCCTGTAGTGCTAGTGGAGTTGTTAGAAGACATCCTGATATAAAAATAAGACGGAAACCAGAAGAACTACTCGAATTGTGTAACCTACAGCTTAAAATTCTTGAGGAGTCTTGGACAATGCTAAGCGAAAAAGGCATTCTCGTTTATGTTACTTGCAGTATATTCCCAGAGGAAAACGATCGTATTATAGAAAAGTTTATTACAAATAACAAAGGAGCTTGCCTGAAAAAAATAACAATGACCGGAGGAATTGCGGTGAATTACGGCTATCAAATCTTGCCCGGCATGCAAAATATGGATGGTTTCTATTTCTGCCGACTACAAAAAATTTAATAGTTGATGAACAAAAATAAAATACTTGCCCTCGCAGTTTCATTTTTTTCGCTCTATGCGAGCCAATCCCTTGCCCAAAAAGTTCAGATCCTAGATCTAAAAATTTTTTACGATGCCCAGTTTCTAGTATTAAGCACCAAAGCGAATCTTAATTTAAACGAAAGTATAGTGGAGGCGCTAGATAGTAATATCTTAATTCCGTTTCGCATCGAAATAAAATTAACAAAAAACGGATTCTTTGGTTTTAGACGAAAAACGCAGCTAAAAAGCTTCAACTTTACTCTTGCGAAATATGCACTGGGAAATCAATACGTAGTTGCGGATCAACAGAGTAGAACAACCATTAGCTTTTCAACTTTAGAGAAAGCTAAGCAACATCTCGAAAATAGGCAACGGCTTGTAATCACGGATAAAAAATCTTTGATGATTCAGAAACCGACTGAAGTCGCGATAAGATGGCGATTGATGAGAAGTGGCCTGCCTATTCCGATGCTCTTGCCGACACTCTTTTCTTCCCAATGGAAGTTAGACTCAGGTTGGACTTTTTACCAGATTTAAATGAAAAAAAAATTCAAAGAAAAATACGGAATTTACTTCCTATTATTTACTGCTACAAGTTCGTTAATTTTTTTAAACGTTGCGCTCGATGGACCTTCTAATTTGGGGCCGTACTATTATCTAATAATAATCGTTAACTCGATTTGTCTGTGCGCTCTTTGCTTCCTAATATTTATAGATCTACTAAAACTGATAAGACAGTTACGCAAGAGAGAAGCCGGCGCCAAATTAACCCTCAGAATGCTCATAATGTTTGTCGTATTTGCGGTTTTGCCCGTGTCTATCCTCTACAGCTTCTCACTTCATTCGATAAATCGAAGCATAGACAGTTGGTTTGATATAGAAATAAGTACCGCCCTACAAAATTCGTTGGAACTAGGACGGGAGTCTCTGGGAATGCTAATGCGAAATTATCGTAGAGAAACTGAAACATTGGCAGCCGATTTGACGAAGCGGAAAACAGAGCGATTACCTCTCGATCTAACTTCACTTCGAGATCCAAATGGATTTGTAGTGTCACGTTATCAGTTTCCGAGTACGGGCTTAATAGATCGACTGCGCAAACGGAGCAAGGCCGAAGAGGTATTAGTTCTTACCATGGAAGGCCAAGTAGTTTCAGCAAGTTCAGAGAATGCGAGCTTGCTTCCTCAACTACCCACAGAGACTTTACTTTTACAGCTAAATGATCAGCGTAGTTTCATCGGCTTAGAACCCGGAAATGGCGGCCAACTGAGTGTACGGGTAGCCCTAAACATTTATCTGGATCAAAAAGAACATATTTTACAGGCTATTTATCCCTTTTCACCTAGAATAGATAATCTAGCGGATAATGTGGAGTCCGGGTTTGCAAAGTATAATGAACTAGAATTTTTGAGAGACAAATTAAAAATAAGTTTCACCATAACACTTACGCTGGTTTTACTTTTTAGTATCGCTGCTTCTATCTGGGCAGCATTCTTTTGCGCACGATTTTTGACACTCCCAATTTCCGAATTATCTCATGCGACCTCGGCTATTGCCGATGGTAACTACGATACTTCTGTAACTGCCAAGGGTGATGATGATTTAGCGTCGCTCGCTCGATCCTTTAATTATATGACAAAAAAAATAGCACTCTCTACTAAGGAGATTGAGAATCAGCGTAATTATTTAGATGCGGTAATGAAGCAGTTATCATCCGGGGTAATAACCCTTTCGGACAAGCTTGAAATATTGACTATTAATCGCGCCGCGGTCGCCCTATTCCAAATAGAAGAAGATGCTGCTATTAGTAAAAAACTTTCCTCCTTAAGTGAAAATAATAGCAATCTTTCTTCCTTCTATCAGTGCACAGTCGATCTGCTGTCAAGTAATAAAAGAACTTGGGAGACAAATGTGTGTCTCAATATTGCTGACAATAAAAAAGAGATACTGTGCAAAGGGAGCGTGCTTTCTGAAGACAATTCAACCCGCATAAGCCACATAATAGTCTTAGAGGACATAACCGCCATAAGTCAAGGACAAAGGGATGCAGCATGGGCCGAAATGGCCAAAAGGCTAGCGCACGAAATAAAAAACCCTTTAACACCTATAAAACTAAGTGCTGAACGCCTGCTCTTCAAATTATCTGATAAACTGAAAAAATCGGACAGAGAAAAACTTTCCAATCTTTCGGGGACGATCATAGAGCAAGTAGAGACAATGACCGAAATGGTAGATGAATTTTCCGGGTATGCTGGAAGAAACTTTAATCAGCCTGCCCCATTGGATCTCAACCTAGTATTGACAAGCACAGCTCAATTATTCCAGGAAGCCGAGCCCACTTTGGAGATAACGTTTGAAAAAACCGACGAAATACCTCAAATACTTGGAGATGCTAATAGCCTTAGAAGACTATTCAATAACCTCATAAAGAACTCCATTGAAGCATCAATGCTAAATTCTGGCACCAAAATATTGATAAGTGCAAAGTATCTAGCAGCTAGCCCTGGGGAAATAGAAATATGCATATTGGATGAGGGAATAGGAATTACAGACCAAGTACTCCAGAATATTTTCGAACCTTACGTGACTAGCAAAGCAAGAGGAAGAGGCTTGGGTTTAGCAATTGTAAAAAAAATTGTTGAGGAACATAATGGTACTATTAGACTAGAAAACGCCCCAAAAAAAGGAGCCTTAGCGACTGTCACTCTTCCAGTTCAGAGACCAATTGGAATATCCCATTAAAGTAACCCAGAAAAAATGCTAAATAAACACATCTTAGTAATTGATGACGAACCGAGCATAAGAACTTTACTAAAAGAAATTTTAGAAGAGGAAGGGTATAAGGTTTCGGTTGCGAAAGATGCTGATACAGCCCGAGTAAATCGACAAAAAGAAAGACCGGACTTATCGTTACTAGACCTTTGGCTACCAGACGCTGACGGTTTAACTCTCCTTAAAGAATGGGCACCTGACCCGGAAAGCGGAAGTCCTGTAATAGTGATGACGGGCCACGGGACAGCTGAGACAGCAGTGGAGGCGCTTAAGATGGGAGCTTATGATTTTATAGAAAAGCCACTGTCCACACCAAAAATTTTAATAAGTATTCAAAGGGCGCTAGAGAATGCCAGCTTAAACTTTGAAAACACAAGACTGAAAAAATTAGACCAGGAACTGGGCAAGTTTGTAGCTCAAGAAAACGAAATGCTGCAACTAAAAGAAGATTGTAAAAATGTTGCCAACCATAATGCCAATGTTTTAATCCTGGGCGAATCAGGAGTGGGGAAAGAAACTGTCGCACGATTTATTCATCAATCCAGTTCCGGCAGAGATGAGAACTTTATCCTCTTAAACTTTGCTGGCCTAACTAGCGAGGAACAAGAAAGTCAGCTTTTTGGATTCCAGTCATCTTCTAAAACTGGTTACGGAGCTCTCGAATTAGCTCAAAAAGGAACAGTTTTCTTTAAAGACATAAGTTGCTTGAAGCCTAATCTTCAAGCTAAACTGGTACGAACGTTAGAAAACAAAGTTTTCTTTAGAAGTTCAAGCCAAGAAGCCATCCCTCTGACCTCTCGAATAATCGCCAGTGCGAAGGACAATCTTTCAGAGATGGTAAGGACAGAGGAATTTAGAGAAGATTTATTTTATCAGTTGAGTATTGTACCTTTATCTGTTCCTCCTCTGAGAAGAAGAAAAGAGGAAATTGACGAGCTGGTCGATACTTTTGTGAGGGTACTAGTTGCGAAAGAAAACCTACCGCTCAGACAATTTAGTAAAAATGCTAGAGCAAGGCTTAAGCAATACAATTGGCCGGGCAATCTCCGTGAGTTAAAAAATTATGTCCAGCGAATCCTTATCTTGGGTTCTAAAAGTGTTGTAGAAAGAAACGAAATTGATCAGATTGTAGGATCTAGAGATATCCAACCTAACGACCTAGGCGAAGAAATATTCCAACTACCACTTAAACTCGCGAGGCTCGAGTTTGAAAAGGCTTATTTACAAAGGCAACTTAAGAATTTCGACGGGAATGTAGCTATGGTATCGGAACATATTGAGATAGAGAGAACTCACCTTTATCGGAAACTTCGAAGTCTAGACTTAGATATCAAGGATTCTAAAAAGGCATCTAGTCAATGAAAATTCTTATTTTGGGAGCCGGGCAAGTGGGCTCATCAGTGGCGACTAACTTATGCGGAGAATCTAATGATATAACGGTAGTCGATACAAACCCTGCGGCCCTCAATCACCTTCAAGACCGATTAGATCTAAGAACAGTAATGGGGCACGCGTCATCGCCAGATGTTTTACGCGAGGCAGGCGCCACCGATGCGAATATGATCATCGCGGTCACCAACAGTGACGAAACAAATATGGTGGCTTGTCAGATCGCATTCACGATCTTTAACACCCCGTTAAAAATAGCCAGAATAAGAGAGGGCAGCTACCATAAACATCCAGAATTATTCACAAGTAAGACGGTACCTATTGATGTCTTGATTAGCCCTGAACAAGAGGTTACAGAATATACGCGTAGAATAATAGAGTTTCCAGGCGCCATGCAGGTCTTAGATTTCGCTGATGGGCGAGTCCAACTAGTCACTGCGAAAGCCTTCTACGGCGGCCCACTAGTTGGACATAAGTTAAAAGAGCTTCCACAACAACTCCCGGGCATAGAGACGCGAATAACTACCATATTTAGAAGACAAGAAGCAATCGTACCAACCGGCGAAACCGTGATTGAGACTGGGGACGAGATTCTTTTTATTGCTGCTCCACATCACATCAAGGCTGTAATGAGCGAATTCCAGAAACTAGACAGGCCAAATAGACGAGTCATAATAGCCGGAGGCGGACAAATAGGAACCAAATTAGCAAAAGCTCTTGATAAAACATACCGAGTAAAAGTAATCGAAAGTAATGAGAAAAGAGCAATGCAAATTTCGGAGGAACTGCAAAATTGCTATGTCCTTCATGGAGATGCTACAGATGAAGAATTGCTCCTTGAGGAGAACATCGACGATACAGATGTTTTTTGTGCTTTGACCAATGCAGACGAGGCAAATATTATCTCTTCTATGCTGGCCAAAAGGCTTGGTGCAAAAACCGTCATGACATTAATCAATAGAGCTGCTTACGTAGATTTGGTACAACAAGACCTTATAGATATCGCAATTTCTCCTCAACAGGCCACTATTGGCAGCGTTTTAGCGCACGTTCGTCGTGCTGATGTTGTTAAAGTGCATTCTTTACGCTCAGGGGCCGCTGAAGCTATTGAAGCAATAGCACACGGTGATATGGGATCTAGCAAGGTTGTAGGAAAAACAATAGATGAAATTAAACTTCCCTTTGGAACCGCAATTGGCGCCATAGTTAGGGGCAGTGAAGTTATAATGGTTCACCATGACACACCTATAAAGGCGGAAGATCACATAATACTAGTAGTCACAGATAAGCGACACGTAAAAAACGTTGAAAAGCTTTTTCAAGTGGGAGTCACCTTTCTATAATCGTTCTTGAGGCGAAATATGCTGTGGAATAAAACCACCAGGAAAATTTTGGGGGCTTTTTTAATTGGTTTTAGCTTCTTTCTATTTTTACCACTAATCGTATCCGCGATCTACTCGGACGGGAATTCTGAAACTTTCATTTTAACTTCTACAATTACTTTCATAGCTGGCTTCTCTTTTTGGTACCCCCTACGAAAAGAAACACAAGAATTAAAAATACGAGATGGATTCTTAATAGTCGCACTCTTTTGGATAGTATTGAGTCTGACCGGATCAATTCCTTTCATATTTAGTAAAGAAATTGAGATTTCCACACCTGACGCTGTTTTCGAATCATTTTCCGGCCTCACAACTACTGGTGCCACCGTGATTAGGGACCTGGATAAACTTCCCCCTTCCCTACTTTTTTATAGACAGATGCTTCAGTGGTTAGGTGGAATGGGAATAATAGTCTTGGCGGTGGCGATTTTACCGATTTTAGGAATAGGCGGCATGCAATTATACAAAGCAGAATCGCCGGGGCCAATCAAAGATACAAAGCTCACTCCTCGCATCAAAGAGACCGCAAAAGCCTTATGGTACTTGTATGTGAGCCTAACCGTGGTTTGCGCAATAGCCTACTATATGGCCGGAATGTCGGCGTTGGATGCCGTAGGCCACAGCTTCTCTACGATTGCGATTGGGGGCTTTTCTACTCACGACGATAGCATGCGTTTTTTCGACAGTGCAGCGATTGACTTCATCGCAATACTTTTCATGTTTTTGGCGGGGGTAAATTTTACCTTACACTTCCTTGCATGGAGAAAAAAGACACTATTAACCTACATTGCAGACTCTGAATTCAAAGCTTATGTAATTACTTTAGTGGTAGTATTTGCTTTGTGTGCAGCAGTCCTAATTCAGACCAACACCTATTCATCCATTGCCGATTCCATTAGATACGGTTTATTTCAATCCGTTTCCATCGGCACAACAACAGGCTTTACAAATGCAGACTTCCATTTGTGGCCAACCTTTCTTCCTGCCTTATTGCTTTTATCTAGCTTTGTGGGGGGTTGTGCCGGCTCGACAGGAGGAGGAATTAAAGTCATCAGATGTATGCTCCTATTTAAACAAGGTGGCAGAGAAATAAAAAGACTAATTCATCCAAACGCTATAATCAGGATCAGAGTTGGCGACAGAATAATCGAGGATAGAGTGGTCGATGCCGTATGGGGCTTCTTTGCTGCTTATATTTTAATTTTCGTTATTCTCCTGCTTAGTTTGATGGGCACCGGTTTAGACCAGGCAACAGCCTTCTCTTCAGTAGCCGCCTGCCTAAACAACTTAGGCCCAGGTCTTGGGACTGTTCATGAGCACTACGGAAATCTATCAACGAGCGCCAAGTACCTACTCTGCCTAGCGATGTTGATGGGTAGACTTGAAATATTCACTTTATTAGTGCTATTTTCTCCAGCTTTTTGGAGAGCGTAGCAACGAAACACGTATAGGCACTATTCGTTGATTTTTAGTGAACCTGTTATTTCTGAAACTTTTCCAAAATCGTGGCGAGCCATGTAAGAAGAAATCCCCAAATTAATGTCACTACAAAGACAAGGATCATAAAACAAACCGGTACCAACACCCACGGCGCTTGCGCCAGCGATCAAGAATTCTATTGCATCCGACCAAGAAGTGATTCCTCCTTGACCGATAATCGGGATACCATGAATTTTTGAAACTTGATAAACTTCATGAACCCTAAGAAGTGCCATCGGCTTAATAGCAGGTCCCGATAGCCCGCCTACATTGTTATTAAGTACTGGCCGACGAGATTCAACATCGACAGCCATGGCTGTAAAGGTATTCGACACTGACAGCGCATCAGTTCCAGCCTCTATACAAACTCTAGCACTTTCGGCTATGTTGGTCTGGTTGGGTGATAATTTAGTAATAAGCGGTTTTGTTGTTACGGACCTACAAATCTCAACCACACTTGCTGACATTTTAAGATCGTTCCCAAATGCTATCCCGCCTTCTTTAACGTTGGGACATGAAATATTTATTTCTATGGCATCAATCAAGGAATCATTGAATATTGACGCTACCGCTTCGTATTCTTCAAGCGTTGAACCTGATATGTTTGCAATATATTTAGTGTTCTTGAAATCAAGTGACGGAAGGATTTCTTTTACAACAATATCCGCTCCTGGATTCTGAAGACCAATGGCATTAATCATACCGCTAGGCGTTTCCGTTACTCTATGCGAATTATTTCCTAGCCTTGCTTGCAAAGTGGTGCCTTTCAAACACACAGCCCCAGTATCTAAATTAGAAAATTTATCCACTCTTGTGTATTCTTCCCCAAAACCAACACAGCCTGAAAGTAATACGATAGGTGTTCTGAATTCTAAACCACAAAATTCAACAGATAAATCTTTGGTAGCCTGACTTGTCATTATTTAGCGCCCACAATTTGTCTTTACTAAACAAATAAAAAAATGTTCAATATTGTACTTCATCAACCCCAGATCGCTCCAAATACAGGTAATATAATAAGGCTGTGTGCCAACACAGGCGCCACTTTACATCTCATTAAACCACTAGGTTTTAGCATGTCAGACAAAAAAGTTCGTAGAGCAGGCCTTGATTATCATGATATCAGCTCTTTAGTTTTACATGAATCACTCGAAGAATTTCTCCAAAGCGCGCTCAGAAAACCAATTTTTGCCTTCTCCACTCAAGGACAGACTAACATGTTCCACTCTCATTTTGTTAAGAACAGTTTTCTAATCTTTGGTTCTGAAACCCACGGTTTACCGAAATCGTTTCTAGCAAACCTCAAACCCGAAAACTCGTTAAGAATACCCATGGTAAAAACTTCTAGGTGTTTGAATTTATCTAACGCAGTGGCCATTGGCGTTTTCGAGGCTTGGCGCCAAATTGCCTTCGAAGGCTCAACTTAGAGACATAGTTCAAAAGTCTTCGCGCTTAGGATCCCTGCCGAGAAGCCGTTCCAACGATTCCCTAGGCCGCCTACGATTCTTCAAAACAGAAATTACCTCGAAAATCACAGGGAAATTATCGAAATTTATTACACCACTTTCAGCTAAAGCCATCGCTGTATGAAACCCCTCTACTAGATGTTCCTCAATTAAAATAGAGTCGATGGACCCTTTCATTGCTCCTATTGCAATTCCAAATCTTCTATTTCTTGATTGATCGTCAGAACAGGTTAAAACTAGATCTCCGAATCCGGAGAGCCCCATAAAGGTATTTTTTTCGGCACCTCGCGCCTGCCCAAACCTTGATATCTCGGACATACCTCTAACGATTAACGCAGACCTAGCACTACTTCCTAACTTAAGGCCATCGGATATACCCGCCGCAATTGCTATAACGTTCTTAAGGGCCCCTCCAATCTCCACGCCAACTACATCTTGAGTACTGTACAAGCGAAAAAATTTTGCGTGAAGATACCTAATCAAAAAAGATGCGAGGGCCGTACTTTTTGTTCCTACCGTGATCGCTGTAGGCGATCCCTGTAGCACCTCCTGCGCAAAACTTGGTCCAGAAACTTGAGCAAAAGGTTTATCTGCAAAAAATGAAGAGATTATCTCATGTGCCAACAAGAGGGAGCCTTTTTCGATTCCTTTGCTAGCACTAACCACACCCATGAAGTCCACCCTTTTTTCTACTAGTATCTCGGCGGCATTTCTTAGACTTTGAAAGGGCGGCACTAGTACTACTAAGCTCACCTTCAAATCGTGAATATTTAGAGTAGGATGCACATTTTCCTCAAGTGGGATGTCTACACAATATTTGGGGTGATGCCGTCGAAGACTCATTTCGGAGATGACATCCTCTGCCTTATCCCAGAGATAGGTACAACATCCACCCCTGGACAATACATTTGCTAGGGCAGTTCCCCAGGCTCCGGCTCCTACAACTAGCACGTCTGGCTTCAATTCAGGTTCCATAATGGAATCAATTACTCAATTACCACTCTCTAACGGCAAACCCTCTTGCTCCCACGCAAAAATTCCACCTCTTATTAATTGCGCATTATCTACTCCAAGTTCTCTAATTTTCTTAGCTGAATCAGCACTTGTGTTACCTGACTGACAACATACTAATACTGGTGCGTCCTTAAATTTTTCTAATTTACCCTTCATCTGTGGCAGCGTACTCGCTGGGAAATTTTTGGAACCAATGATATGCCCTTTTTTAAAATCTTTTTCCGGCCTCACATCTATAACGACAGCGTTATTTTTGTTCATCATAGTGACTGCCTGATTTGGTGTTACACCACCCATAGATCTGGTTATGTTGGTTAGAAGCGCTACACTGACCACGATGAAGAGGGTTACCAAAATCCAATGGTTTGTTACAAATTCTGCGAGTTGTTCCATTTTTCTACATATAAAGTTTTAATAATTATCTCGTTATCTTATCGGAATAGAGGATTGTGGTACACTGACATTCGGCCAAATGATTGAATTAAATTTTCGACCCACTCTATAAATAATTTAACTTACACCATAGAATTAGTACTCAATGAAAAAGCAAAAAAAACGTGTATTGTTGATAATTCTTGATGGTTGGGGACATACTGAGTCCAAAAAGTATAACGCAATATATACTGCGAATACGCCTAACTGGGACAAAATCATCGAAACAAACTCTCACGCAAAGCTTAAATGCTCGGGCTCTGAGGTGGGCCTACCTCCAGCACAAATGGGTAATTCAGAAGTAGGACACATGCACCTCGGATCGGGGAGGCTTATCTTACAAGATTTATCCAGAATTAATACTTGTATTTCACGAAACGATTTAAGCTCTATTAATCTCCTCAGTAAGGAACTTGATACAGTAGCGAAGCACCGTTCTACTCTTCATCTAATCGGACTTTTGTCGCCTGGCGGTGTGCATAGTCACATAGATCACCTAGAGGCCTTGATTAAACTATCTATAAAAAGAAATATTGACCGAATTCTAATTCACGGCTTTCTTGATGGTAGAGATACCGCACCTACGAGCGCTTCTGAATCAATCGAAAGAATTGAATCTATTTGTCGCCAAAACAGTCAAGTTGAAATCGCCAGTTTGGTTGGTCGCTACTATGGCATGGATAGAAACAAAAATTGGGACAGGACAAAAATAGCACATGACCTCATTACAAGTAGAAAATCTAAATTCAGATCATCATCTGCAAGCGAAGCCGTAAAAAATGCCTACTCAAGAAGCGAAACCGATGAATTCATGAGCGCAACATCTATAGATCTAAAACAAGCAAAATATGATATCACGAGAGATAGTGCGTTATTTTTTAATTTCAGGGCCGACCGCGCGCGTCAAATAACAGCAAGCCTGTCGAAGACAGACTTCAAAGAATTTTCGCGGCAAGAGGCAAAAGTATTCAAAAAATTCTTAACAATGACGAATTATGGAGAAGAATTTCAATTACCAATCCTCTTTCCGCAGCCTGAAATACCGAAAACTCTAGGACAGGTAATCTCTGACCAGCAGCTTAAACAAATGAGAATTGCTGAAACAGAAAAATACGCTCACGTAACTTTTTTCTTTAATGGCGGTAGGGAAGCCGCCTTCCCTGGGGAAGAGAGAATTCTTATCCCCTCTCCTGCTGTGTCCACCTATGATCTGAAACCGGAAATGAGTGCTTCGGAAGTCACTGAATCTATAAACCAGTCATTAAAATCCTCGAAATACGACTTGATAGTAGCGAATTTTGCAAATGCTGACATGGTCGGACATACAGGGATCTTCGACGCTTCGGTCGAGGCAGTGGAAACTCTTGATTCTTGTTTAGGGAAGATTGTGGAGATTGCCAAAGAAACTAATGTAGACGTCTTAATCACGGCAGATCACGGTAACATTGAAAGTATGTGCGACTCAAAAAACGATGACGAGGACCAATATTCGCCCCATACAGCTCACACAAATAATGAAGTGCCGATCGTCTATTTAGGAACCGAAAATAGATTAATAAGCAATGGAGAACTAAAAGACGTGGCTCCCACCATTTTAGACCTATTGGGAATAATAAAACCCGACGTTATGAATGGTCAATCGCTCCTCGAAAAAGACTGTGATTCTTATTAAAAATATTTATGTTTCCCTAAAGTGCCTAAAGAAGCGACCACCTCCCTGCCGGTATTGATATTTCTACTGTCTCTTTGCCAACCCTTTGAAGTAAGCCCTAACTTAGAATCAAAAATAAAACCGCCCTTTAGATTTTACTCAGAGGGAAAAAACAATTCTTCCCATTCTCTCGTAATACAAAAAAAGTCACTAGTGGAGAAAATTAGGCATTCAAAACATAACTTTGAGCCAAAGCAAAGTCTAGCCGGTGTGCAGGTCTTAAAGCTTCACTCAAAATTAGAAAAAAAAAAGATTCCGATAAATCTTTCACACAACCCAAAATCGATTGAGGACTTACAGAGTCTCAATTTCCATCGACAAATGTTAAGGTTCGCTTTGATAAAGAATTTCAAAGATATCGAGGTAAAGCGAGGAAACGAAAAAAAATTTATTAAAGAAATTGGTAAAATTGAATCGTCACTGAAAAAAATTTTAGGGATAGGTACCAAGCCACTTATTAAACAAAAGCGCTCCGGATTTTGGATTTCTAAGATATGGTGGAAAAACACTTTAGATGCATTTATAGCTAAATTTAATGCTTTAATAGACTATTTTGAAAGAGACGAAAAAACACCATTCTCAAAAATTTTTCCCTTAGTTGACATGTATCTACCTGTCACGGGATCAGTATCAAAATTATCAGGGGAACCCTTCCCTAAGGGAAGCGTGCCTTGGGCTGGAATAACAATTAGTGCAGAACCTAACGCACCAGTTAAAGCAGTTGGTCCAGGCGAGGTAGTTTTTGCCTCTGATTTCAATACTCTAAAAAATTTGGTTATTCTAGATCATGGAAATGGTTATCTAACGTTGTATGGAAACCTGCATAGCCTTACAGTAAATCCAGGCAAGACCATAAAAAAAAATGCAGTAATTGGCAAGACCTATGGCGAAGCCCCCAATCAAGAAAACAGTCTTTACTTTGAAATACGAAAAAATGGGGTGCCAGTCGATCCGAAAATTTGGTTCAAATATTAGGACCCTTTATATGATTAAGCACAAATTTGTATTATATTGCGCTACGCTCATCACATTGTGCATGTGCCCATTAGCCCAATCAAACCCAAAGATAGTAGAAGACAATAATGGCTCCCCATCATCGGAAATCCCTTTGGAGGAAATAGCTGATTTTGTACAAATTTTTAACAAAATAAAAAATAACTATGTCGAAAATCTAAGCGATAGAGAGATAATGGAACGAGCATTTCACGGAATGGCCACTCACTTAGATCCTCATTCGGCTTTTCTTAACAAAGAAGACTACGCGCTACTGAAAGAGAACACATCAGGAAAATTTGGCGGGGTTGGGATTGAGATTGGATCATTTGAGGGGAAGTTCATCATAATAGCCCCAATAGACGGCAGCCCAGCAGCAGAAGCAGGTGTTCTAGCTGGCGACGTAATAACGAAAGTTGATAATTCCCCCGTTAGCGGCCTAAGTATCGAAGGCTTGAGCCGACAAATAAAGGGACCACCTGATTCGACTGTTACTCTTACTATTGAGAGAAAGGGAAAGAAAGGATCTATACAGTTAAAAGTATCAAGAAGAATAATGGATAATGACAGCGTAGCAATAGAGAGCTTTCCCTTGGGCATTATTTACCTGAGAATATCCCAATTTCAACAAACAACTGGAAAAGAACTAGAAAGAAAATTTAATGAAACTATAAAGGGAGTCTCTCAAAAACCTAGAGGCATTATCCTTGATTTGAGAAACAATCCTGGGGGAGTCCTGAATAGCGCCATTGAAGTATCTGACGCCTTTCTAGAAAAAGGAGCCATAACCTTCACAAAAGGCAGGCAATTAGATTCCAACCAAAAGTTCTTCGCCTCAAAAAAGGTAATTGTAAAAAGTGCTCCACTCTTGGTTCTGATAAACGAGGGTTCTGCTTCTGCATCAGAAATAGTAGCGGGCGCCTTACAAGACAACCAACGAGCCGTTATTGTAGGAAGGCAAAGCTTTGGAAAAGGGTCAATACAAACTATTCATAAAATGCGTGATAACACTGCTTTCAAGTTAACAACTGCTTTTTACTATACCCCTAAAGGTCGTTCCATCCAAGCTACTGGGATTACACCTGATATCCTAGTAGAGAATTTGTCCCTAAAAGCAAGGAAAGACAGGGATCCTTTTGGGGAAATAGATCTCGACCGGCATATTACAACCAAAGAAAAGCCTGGCATTCGATCAACCGACTTATATTTCACAAAATTGGCCACAAGAGACTTTGAATTATACCAAGCTACAAAAATACTGATGGGGATTTTACTCGCTAAAAGGGAGACTTCCATCGCTAAATAGAACTACTTTTTCCTGATGAGAAAAGAACCTAGGATCATCCCGCCGCCCAACCCGACAAGTAATGCTATGACAGGATAGTACGTGAGCACTAACTCCTTGCCAAAATCAACCCACACAGAAAGGAGCAGTGCAAAAATCAAAAGACCGATGCCGACTAATACATAAACTACTCGCGATAACATGAAATTCAACTCTTCTTTCAATAAATTGATTGATGAATCATGGGTCTTCACATTGAGCTTACCTGAGCGAAATTTATCAACCACGTCAAAAACTGATTTTGGCATTTCAGGAAGCCGAGCCACCCAACCTGGCATCTCCTCTCTTAATTCATGGATAATATTCTTTAGTTTTAGGCGTTCAGCCATAAAGGTTTGAACTGCAGGTCTAGCGGATTCCCACATATCAATTTCTGGGTCTAAGTTACGAGTAATCCCCTCTACTCCTAATAAAGTTTTTTGGAGGAGTAGCAACTGAGGTTGTATCTCCATATTAAAGCTTCTGGCCGTCTGAAAAAGCCGCAATAAAAGGTCTCCTAAAGAAATCTCCTTAACTGGCCTATCAAAAATAGGTTCACTAACTACTCTAATCGCAGTTTCAAATTCGTCAACTCGGGTATCTGCAGGAACCCAGCCTGATTCAACATGTAACTGGGCGACACGGCGATAATCTCTCTTAAGAAATGCAGCACAGTTTTCTGCCAAATACCTTTGATCAAATTCACTCAAAGAGCCCATAATGCCGAAATCAACTACTCCATATCTGTCTGGCGCCCCTTCTTTTCCTGGTATTATAAAAATATTACCGGGATGTAAATCAGCATGGAAAAAATGGTCCCTAAATATTTGAGTAAATAGAATATCTAATCCATTAGAGGCCAGCTTTTTTAAATCCACACCGGCTCGCTTGAGACCTTCGATATCGGAGACGTTCAGGCCAATCATTTTTTCCATAACCAAAACATTAGTTCTGGTATATTCCCAATATACCTTCGGGATCTTAACTATCTCTGATTGGGCGAAATTTCTACTCAGCTGAGAAGCGTTTGAGGCCTCGCGAAGCATATCCAGTTCTCCTGATATTGTTTTTTCAACTTCTGAAACAATCAAGGATGGTTTCAATTTCGCACCAGGCTCCCAATATCTCTCGATTAAACTGGCCATCAATTTCATCAAGGAAACATCTTGCTTTATAGTAACTAAAATGTCGGGCCTAACAACTTTGACAACAACTTCGGTACCGTCACAGAGGGTCGCTTCATGAACCTGTGCTATAGAGGCTGAGGCAATAGGATTCATATCAAATTCTGCAAAAACCTCGTCTAAACATACACCGAAAGCCTCCTCAACAATCACTTTTACTTTCGCACTGTCAAACGGGGGTACTCGATCCTGAAGGAGGCTTAACTCTTTGACAATGTCTTCTGGAAGCAAGTCGTGTCTGGTGGAAAGAATTTGACCAAATTTGACAAAAATAGGACCCAGGTCCTCCAATAGGCGCCGAATGCGAGTTGACTTTGATCCGTAATTACGAGGGAACCAATTCCATGGAAATAAATAAAATAGGAACTTGACTGGCCTCAAATATGCGATAGAGAAGACAATCTCGTCAAATCCATATTTCATCAGCGCTCGCTGAATTGCAAAGACCCGAAGCGAACTGGAAAAACTAATCATCTTGTCTTGGACTATCCGAAATTCGATTAAACCTAGCTTCGATTGAATCAACTTCGTCTAGTAACTCGTATATACCTCGCTCCAGATTCAAAACATCCAGGTTAGACGGCATTAGATTTTTTTCATATAAAAAATAATCTTTTACTTGGGCAACCACTCCATCGGATTTCTTCGTAGCAGCGCGAGTGAAACTTTCATAGGCCCTTATTAATCTGTGAGCTATAACCGGCCCCAAAGCCTGAGCCAAAACCTCCTTAAATCCATTTTCAACATTTGAAATCAAATCTTGTAATGCTTGCATAGCCGATAAGTTTCCCGAAATTTCCACACAGCCCGCAGGAATAGACTCTCGTCTTCTTGCATAATAAATCAAAGAAGCGAGATCCTGGATGCTCCCTTGGATTACTAAGGTTGAAGGTACTTCTTCATCAACAGTCATTAAATTTTCATTTGCTATCGATACTTTAAAACTTAGACCAGCCCCTTTGACATTTAGTTCTACAACTTGTCCGTTTAACTTCTCCAAATTAGGTTTAACCGAATCAGTATTCCACAATAGATTACTTAGTTTTTTGAGAAATTTGTTTAAGATAAATTTCATTGCCTTTCCTAACTCTGTTTTAAAGACGGAATCCAACGTGAATCGTCACAATACCGGATAAAATATTAAAATATTCAATCCGACCGAATCCAGCTTCCTCCATCATTTTTTTTATCGATTCCTGATCGGGATGATTTTTAATCGAGTCGACAAGGTACTGATAACTAGCCTTGTCTTTTGCCACTATACTTCCTAGCGTCGGTATGACATTACGAGAATAGAGATTGTAGAGTTTTGATAACAAGGGACTTTCAACCGTAGAGAATTCCAAAATAACCAATCGAGAGCCGATATCAAGAATACGATGAAGCTCATCTAGTGAGCTTTTTATATCAGTAAAGTTTCGGAGACCAAAACCTATAATTCCACGATCAACTGAAAAATCTGCAAAGGGCAGGGACTCTGCTCTTGCACAGATATGGCTAATCCCACCAATCAAACCAGAATCAATACCTTTATCTCTGCCTATAGACAACATTCGAAAGTTCGGATCGCAAGAAAATAGGTGACTGCCCTTAGGCAGTGACGCACCGATTATTTTAGATATGTCACCCGTGCCCGATGCTAAATCTAAAACAACCTGATCCTTGCCCAAATCAAGCAACTCAACCGCGTATCTTTTCCATAACCTATGAATTCCTAATGACATCAAGTCATTCATTAAATCGTATCGCTCAGCTACCGTCTCAAAGACAGCGTCTACTTTCCCGTATTTTTCTTTTTTGGGAATTCTTTCTTCTCCAAAAATACCAATATCTTCTTTTTTCATACCAATGAAGCATTCCTCAACCAAAGGTCCCGATCATGCCCCGCCTCAATAAGCCTCTGCAAATAACGGTTCCAGTACTGTTCTTTCTTATCATGTAGCTCCCGGAAATAGTCCCAAGAGTAAAGTCCAGTATTATGACCATCATCAAAGGTTATTTTTAAAGCATAGGTTCCCACAAGCTCTACTTTTTTGACGCCAATCGATACCTTATCGAGCTGCAAAACAGCCTGGCTAGGAGAATGTCCTCTTACCTCAGCTGACGGTGAATGGACTCTTAGAAATTCGTAAGAAAAACTGTAAATCTGACTATCAGTGAAGGTCAATTCAAGCCTTTTCGATTTTTGGTGTAATTTAATATCGATCGGTAGCATTTTAAAGTACGTATTTAGTTAGTTCGTCTTTTTCCAATAATTGGCCAATATTTAAATCAACAAACGTCGCATCGACTAATACATCATTCAAGTCTCCATCCGGAGCCGAGAAAGATACTTCCTCGAGAAGTTTCTCCATTATGGTATGTAACCTTCTAGCGCCTATATTTTCATTCCGCTGATTGATTTCGTAAGCACATTCAGCGATTTTTCTAATCCCACACGGAGAAAAATTAAGCGTAAAATTCTCAGTTTTCAGAAGTGCGGTATACTGTTCACTCAGACAAAAGTCAGGTTCGGTAAGAATTAAAACAAAATCCTCCACAGTCAACTGATCCAATTCTACCCTATTGGGCAACCTACCCTGAAGCTCGGGTATTAAGTCCGACGGCTTAGCTAAATGAAATGCTCCTGATCCGATAAATAGAATATGATCGGTCTTGATAAGCCCATATTTAGTGTTGACAGTACAGCCTTCCACTAAGGGCAATAAGTCCCGCTGGACACCTTCACGAGAAACATCTGGTCCCGAGGAACCATGACGCACAATCTTATCTATTTCGTCCAGAAACACAATTCCATTTTGCTCCACATTCTCTATCGCGCCAGAACGGATGTCATCCTCATTAATCAACTTATCCGCCTCCTCTTCACACATCAATCGAAAAGCCTCTTTAACTTTAAGCTTACGTCTCTTGCTTTTTTGACCGCTAAAATTGGTAAACATGCTTTGAAGCTGATTAGTCATTTCTTCCATACCTGGCGGTGCCATTATCTCAACTCCTAAGGCAGGAATTGCCAGCTCCACCTCTATTTCCCTCTCATCAAGAGCCTTTTCACGAAGCATTTTCCTAAATTGCTGTCTGGTGTCATCTTTTTCCATAATTTCATCTTTTTTACCACTACTTCTTGGCAAGATGGCATCCAATACTCGTTCCTCAGCTATATCCCTGGCAGCTTTTTCTACCTGTTTGATAGCCTTTTCTCTCATCTGACCTACGGACACCTCAGTGAGATCTCTTATAATAGATTCCACATCTCTTCCTACATAGCCTACTTCGGTGAACTTGGTAGCCTCTATCTTTACAAAAGGAGCCTCAACTAATCTTGCTAGGCGTCTTGCTATCTCAGTTTTTCCAACACCAGTAGGACCTATCATAAGGATGTTTTTAGGAGTTATTTCTTCACGGGCTCGTTTCTCTAGCTGAGCTCTTCTCCATCTATTTCTGAGAGCAATAGCAACGGCTCTTTTCGCCGACTTTTGGCCAACTATATGCTTGTCCAAATTGTCAACTATCTCTTTTGGCGTAAGGTCTTCCATAATGTCCCTTCAATTACTTCAAGTCTATTTTGTCTACAGTAATGTTTAAATTAGTGTAAACGCAGATTTCGGCCGCTACATTCATAGCAGTTTTTACAATTACTTCAGCGTCTAAATCGGTTTTCAATTTAAGGGCTCTTGCAGCCGCTCTGGCATAAGCTCCCCCTGATCCTATCGCTATTACGCTGTCTTCTGGCTCCACCACATCTCCATTTCCGGAAATCAGAAGAGATTGCTCCTCATCCGCAACGATCAACATCGCCTCCAACTTCCTAAGTATACGATCAGATCTCCAATCTTTGGCCAAATCAACAGCAGACCGAAGCAAATTCCCCCTTTGTTGCTCTAACTTTCCTTCAAACCGCTCGAACAGCGTGAAAGCATCAGCCGTACTTCCTGCAAAGCCAGCAAGAACGCTATTTTTGTATAATCTCCTCACTTTCTTTGCGTTTGATTTAAACACAGTATCTCCGACAGATACTTGACCATCACCAGCCATTACCACTTTATTTTCATCTCGAACAGAAAGGATTGTAGTAGCGTGAAACATCTTTAAAACACCTAATAGCTCTTGTTAAAATACTCGTTCAATTCTACTTGCTTCCCCGACGAGCTCTGGGATGGGCCTTGTCATAAACACTAGATAAGTGTTGAAAATCAAGATGCGTATAAACTTGAGTGGTGCTGAGATTACTGTGGCCTAATAATTCTTGGACAGCCCTAAGGTCGCCGGAAGACTCTAACATATGACTAGCGAAAGAGTGGCGCAGCATATGAGGATGAAGCGAGGTTCCTAATTCCAGGAGGCGTCCCCATAAATGCAATCTCGACTGCACTGTTCTTACACTGATCCTATTAGATCGATTACTCAAAAATAGGGGACTCTCGTTCTCTAATTTGTTCGTGTAGCGTTCCCTCACTGGCAGCCACTTTAAAATCGCAGTTTTTGCCTCACGGCCCAACGGTAATAACCTCTCTTTTCTCCCTTTACCTGTGACCCTCAACTCATTGTAATCTAAATAAACATCGCCTACGTTGAGGAACGTTAGTTCCGATACACGCAAACCGCAGCCGTACATTAATTCGAACATAGCCTTGTCTCGAATGAGAAGCGCACTATCTGCTTTTCTTGAAAGAAGGTAAGACATCTGATCGACATCTAACACTTCGGGTAAGCGACTTTTAGATTTTGGAGCTTTCAATCCGAAGAAAGGATTCTTGAATATCATCTTTTCTTTTTTAAGCCACCTAAACAGTCCCCGTAAAGCAGACAAATGTCGCGAGATAGAACGCCCCAGTAAGCCTGATTCCCTACAGGCTGCAAGATACTGTCGTGCTGTTTTTTCATCAACGTCCAACCATGTTTTACATCCGGTGCTAGAAATAAATTCCACAAACCTTCCTAGATCAGTCTGATAATTCGCCACGGTATGTTTCGACAAGGTCCTTAGAGACCTAGCATATTGCTCAACATCTTTTGTAAAGTATTTATTCGTCACAATTGCAAAAAGAGCCTAAGTCTTAAACCCTTCGTTCCTAAGCATAGGAACAACTGTCAAAACTAAGATATCTCTCAAAAGTGAGAGAAACTCTGTCTCCAAATCACCTCGATACCTGTCCACGTCTTTGCTTCCCAATAGAATTACCCCCCTCCATTCAGGAGTATTCATGGGAACTATCACATGGGATTTAATCACGACCTCACTTCCCTCGTATAGTCCATCAAGCTCACTAGAAACTGGTCCAGAAAAAGGGTGCGTGTGGTCAAAATACGGCTCAAATTTTTTTATAGAGACTCCACTATTGCTGTAAATCTTAGTTTCTTCTTTTTTTGCTACGAACTCCAAAACTATTTTATCGGCGCCAAATTCTCTGGACATTCTGTTGCTTATTTTTTCAACAAAATGACTCAAGCTGTCTACACCAATAAGTTCTTGTGTCAGATCATTAATTTTGGATAGATAACTCCAATTTTCATTTGCCGCGTTTACTAGCTTTTTCCGCTCTTCAGTTTGCTCTACAATCTTCTGACGCAGTAGACTATTCTGCTTTTCCAAAAGAGATGTAGCCGCTCCCGAGCTATGACCGATAGCTAGATTCAACAATAGTTCATGATTTTCTTCAATAAATTCAGGGTATTTTTCAAGAAACACCCTAACCTGTTTTGCATTTAACTCAGAATCAAGTTCGTCAGTCATTTTCTCTTTAGCGTTCATATTGACATTGTCCCCTCAAAGACGTGATTAGCGGGCCCAGTCATTGTCAAATCGCCATTCTTCTCAGCGTTCCATTCAATTTGCAAATTACCTCCCGCTTGACGAACTTCGACAACATTGTTCAACAGCCCCCACTTAGCTCCAACAGCCATGGCAGCGCAAGCACCCGTCCCGCAGGCTGGGGTAAGTCCCACCCCCCGCTCCCAAACTTTCAGATCTATTGTAGACGCATCATGTAACTGGAAGAAACCAACGTTTACTCCATTTCTAAAACCGGCACTTTTTTGAATAGCCTTACCGAGAGTGGGGACATCTATATCATTTAAATTTTTGACCTTCAGGACAGCATGAGGGTTACCCATCGAAACCGCACCAAACTTCAGGGTTTCTTCACCTGAATGAAACTCGTATTCAGGCTGGGCGGCCACTTCCAATCGCCCTATATCCTGCGGCTTAAAGTTGGGTTTACCCATATTGGCTTTAACTCGATTTTCCGAAATAATATCGGCATAGTAAAGTTTGGAATCAACTTCCGCACACAAGTGAGAGGAAACTTTCTGCTTCCGACTGAAGTAGAGGGCAACACAACGAAAACCGTTACCACAATGCTCAGCTGGTGACCCGTCTGAATTGAAAACCTTGTAGGAAAAATTCGCCTCCACGCTAACAGGCTTATCAATTAACAAGACTTGATCACAACCTACCCCTGTTCTCCGACACGCTATATGCCTTATATTATCGAAATTCAGATTGCGAGCCTGCTTTCTCACATCTAAAACAACAAAATCGTTCCCCAGACCTTCCATTTTAGTGAATTTAATTTGCACTTACATCTCTCTCCGAGTGTTCTTGTAAATGTATAGTAGAAGTGGGAAACGCTGCTTCAGCACCATTATCTTCAATAATCTCCAATATCCTTAGCATAAGTTTATGTTTGATATGATGAAATCGGACCCAATCTATTTCCTTAGTGTAAGCATAAATGATGATGTCCAATGATGATGGGGAAAATTGATTAAGATTAACTATGATAGTTTGTTGGGAATCGATTTCTGGATCTCCTTTTAATAGTTCTCTAATCTGCTGGGTAATAATAGAGACCTTCGAAGCATCCTCGTACCGCACTCCGATAGCCTCGTAAATACGTCGATTCGTCATTCTAGAGGGATTTTTCACAACTATCTGAGTGAACAAAGAATTCGGAATATATATAGGTCTCTTATCGAAGGCTCTAATAATTGTCAGTCGCCATCCAATACTTTCTACCACACCCTCTATTTCGCGATCGGTCGAACTTATCCAATCTCCTATAGTGAAAGGCCTATCTAAATGAATCATTAAGCCGCCAAAAAAATTTGCCAACAAATCCTTGGCAGCAAAGCCTACTGCTAAACCACCAACCCCTCCAAAAGCCAGTAGGCCAGAAACGCTGTAGCCCAATGTTTGAATTATTACCAGAAAAGCAGTAATCGCAACTGATAGGCGAAGCAATTTAGCGACAGCATGAACTGTGGTTTTATCAACTGGCTTATTATTCGACTCCTGATCGCTTAAGAAATGAGTTTCACCAATTTTTATAAAGCGAACAAGAAACCAAGCTAAAATGGCTACCACGCCGATGTCTAGAATCGCCTGGAAAAACTCTGAGTCTAAGAAAGACTTCCTTCCTGGAAAAAACGATATTGCTATTAAAAAACCCAGAGCCCAAATTGCCGCTCGTATAGGGGTTTGCGCAGCCTCAATGAGCACATCATCCCAATAATTGGCTGTTTTTTTTAACTGTAGAAATAATTTCCGAAAGAGCTTTTTTTGAGAATAATCCAAAATCAACGTCAAGAATATCACGGCAAATATTTGGTAAACCCAAACTTCTTCAAGGATCAATGAAGATAGTTTTTCCATCATTTTTTCTCAGAAATTCGCTTTTAGACTAAAACGTATATTAACATCAGGAGGCTATAAGATCCCTAAGATCAGCCCTAGCTTTGACCAAAACTGAGTCATCTACGGAGTATTTACGGCTGATTGAGAGTTTTTTAGCACGCATTCTCTCTATTTTTTCATTTCCAGACAGCCAATCAACGTTTGCAAACTTACTATCTAACACCTCAACTACAGCCTCACGATTATTACAAATTAAAACACAATCACAACCAGCATCAATCGCAAACTTTACCCTATCAACATAAGACCCCTCAGCAGCAGCGCCTGCCATATTCAAATCATCACTGAAGACAACCCCGTCGAATCCTAGTTTTTTTCTAAGAACTTCTTGAATCCAAAACTGAGAATAACCTGCTACCTTATTATCAATAGAAGTATATAAAATGTGAGCCATCATTACTCCCGACAACCCGGCCTTTATCAACTTATCGTAGGGTATAATATCCCTTCGAAGTATTTCCGAAATTTTCCTCTTATCAACCGGAATTTCAAAATGGGAATCTTCAACAACCAAACCGTGCCCCGGAAAGTGTTTCCCTACTGAAGACATCCCACACATTTTCATATTCGCCACATATTCGGCAGCCAATAAAGCCACCACATTGGGGTTAGCATGGAAAGCTCTATCACCGATCACTGTACTAAAGGAGCTTTGCAAATCTAATACTGGGGCAAAACTAAAATCCACTCCCATTTCTAAGAGCTCAGTGGCCATAACATTTGCGTGGCTTCTGGATAACTCTAAGCATCGTTCTGCCTGTTGCTCGAACTCAGCCCCGACTGACTTGAGGGGGGGAAGCTTAGTAAAGCCATCTTGAAACCTCTGAACTCTTCCGCCCTCCTGATCCACACTAACCAAGAGGGAAGGTTCCCTTAACATGCGAATTTCTTTTATAAGCATTTCAAGCTGGACACGGCTTTCGAAATTCCTGCTAAAAAGAATTACTCCCGAAACAAAAGGGTGCCGCAGAACCCCTTCCTCCTCAGGAGTTAGGGAGGTTCCCTCCAGGTCTACAAACAAGCTACTCACTTCTTTCACCAAAAGAGCATGTCACCGGTTAATCACTCCTAATTTCCACATGATCTCCCTCTTCAATCCTATCAAAAAGGTCGACCACATCTTCATTGTGCATTCTAACGCAACCGGCAGAGCCAGGTTTTCCCAATACAGTGGAATCAGGGGAACCATGGATATAAATAAATCTAGACTTGGTATCCACTTCATTTCCTTTGTTCAATCCGTCTTCTAGTCCGGAAAGCCAAATGATTCGAGTCAAAATCCAATCTCTTTCTGGGTTTTTCGAGGCCAACCTATCTGAATAGACTTCACCGGTTTCCTTTCTTCCTACGAATACAGTATTAGCCGGAAGCCCAGCTCCAATTTTTTTGCAGATAAAATGACGACCGAGTGGAGTACAGCCACTATTAATTAGCTGACCAGGACCATTTCTTGCCGTAGAAACGGAGTAACAAAAGCGCTGGCTAGCAGCAACGAGTACTAACTGCTGTTCAAAAAGACTGATAACCACTGATCTTTCATGAGAAACCATATTTATCCTTTATTTAAGAAGAGGATTTAAAAAAACGCCTCATCTTTCAAAAGAACCTACGCATTCGAAATGTGAGGTATGAGGGAACATATTTAAAACACCAACTTCTTTTAACTCAAAATAATGCAACCTATTCAAAACTGCTGCGTCCCGGGCAAATGTTATAGGATTACAGGAGACGTACACTACCTTTTTCACACTTTTAAGATTCATTTCACTCAGCACTTCATTACATCCGCTTCGCGGTGGATCTAATAAAATCTTATTCACGCGACTTATGTCAAGTGATTTTATGTCTGGAGCCCTTTGAAGGTTCAAAGATTCAAAGGAGCAATTTTTTATCCGATTCAATCGAGCATTTTCTTTTGCTCGCGCCACCATAGCCTCATCTAGCTCCACACCTTTCACTTTTGCCCCTAGGGCAGCAACTGGAAGAGAAAAATTACCAATCCCACAGAATAAATCAAGAATGAAATCTTTTTCAGCAACCTCTAGCAAACTCATAACCTTTGCTACCATCATCTTATTGACAGAGGGATTTATCTGGGTGAAATCTGTAGGAGAAAAGCCTACTCGAATATCGCCCACCTCGTAAGATAGATCGTCAAAACCCTCCTCTAAAGCAAATATAGAATCTAAGCCACCACTTTGCAGATAAAAATTTATATTGTGCTTACGGCCAAAGGTTCTCAAGATACTATAATCAGATGGACTTAGAGGAGAAAGATGTCTAATAACAATCGCAACACTGTCTTTTGTGGTGGCCACTTCTAGCTGAGGGACGTGATCCGAGACACTTAGCGATTGCAAAAGCATTCTTAAAAGGATGATTTTTTCTCCTACCCTAGGGTCTAGAACTTTACACTCCTCAGAATCTGTAATGTACCCTTTGAATTTTTCGCGGAAACCTATTACAACGCCCCCCTTCCCCTTGACATACTTCACGCCTAATCGGGCTTTTTGCCGATATCCCCATTGATCAGCCGATATGGGTTTAAAAATAATCTCTGGAACTAAATTTGAATAATGCCCTAATAACTCGACGAGAACCTTTTCTTTATAATCGAGCTGATACTCTTCACTCATATGCTGCAAACTACAACCACCGCAAACCCCAAAGTGTTTACATTCAGGAATAACTCGTTTTTGGCTGGGAACTAAAATATCTTGTAGTTGAGCTAGATCAAACTTCGATCTCTTCCTAATTAGTTTGGCGCTTACCGTTTCGCCCGGAAGCGCTCCATCAACAAATACGGTCTTACCATTTATCTTTCCGACACCCCGCCCCTCATGCGAGAGCCCTACTATTTCTATCTCCAAAATTTTATCGCGCTTTTTATTTTCACCAGCGCGAGAAGTCAATTAATGCTCCAAGCGCTTAAGAACTGGTGGAAGTGATTCCTTTCGGAATTCTCCAAGAACGATTTTGTCATTTGAATTTCTCTGTCTATTGTTGCAGAGTCGATTCGACCTCTCATATACTCGAATCGCAAATAGACCAACCATGTATTTAGCACATCAGTCTCACAATAGTGCCTAATTCCAGTAAGATCGCCCTCCAGATATTTCTTCAAAACATCTGAGCCCGATATCCCCAACTTACCAGGAAAACCCATTAATGTAGCGATTTGATCCAAAGAAGCGTAGGCCTTTGATTGATAGCCCGCTAACGAATCCATCAAGTCAAGATGTCTCTTGTGGAATCTAGATAAATAATTATCATACCGAAAGTCTTTTCTATCGATGCCATCATCCCAGTAAGCCCTAGCTACAACAGAATTTATCAATGCGCGGTAATGAAGAACTGGTAGGTCAAAACCATTACCATTCCATGATACTAGTACTGGGGTGTACTTTTCGATTCCTTCAAAAAACCTCTTTAAAAGTTCAGATTCTGAAGAGCCTTCGGAGCCCAGTGACCAGACTCTAAATTCGTCGCCCGTCCTCATAGCAACAGAAATAGCAATCACTTTATGCAAATGGTGGCGAATAAAATCGGAGGTACCGTTTGTTTCTTGTCTTCGCCTTCGAGACATAGCCATCAAACTCTCCGACTCGGTAATGCCTGATAAACCCAATACTCGCTTACCACCCTCAACATCGGGAATCGTCTCTATATCAAATACTAGGATATTCATGACATTTTCCAACAGAAAAATTTTCTAGAGTACTTATTTAACCCAAACCACCAGACTTGGAATAAATAGAAAACCTTTACTAAAGGAGAAAATTAAAAATGTACTCCGACGGATAGGACATGGAAATTT
>CACJXQ010000022.1 GCA_902597385.1 uncultured Pseudomonadota bacterium
TTTTAAAAGTTCTCAGGGATAAAGGAACTCTCACTCAAAATGAGTATGAGCTCCTCGTGAATGCGTCAAAGGCGGACAAAGAGCATATAGAGGCCATCAAAGCGGACACCAACCATTCGCTAGCTAAACAGCTTAAGAAGGCCAAGAAAGCTGAGGGATGGGCGTCCAAAGTTAAAGTAAAAGGCGACATTAGGTTACGGTATCAATGGCAAGATACTGATGGCGGAATAGAGAGAAACCGCGGTCGGTATAGAGCCCGTGTTGGCATCATCGGTAAGCCCGTTGATAACTGGGAAGCCGGTATAGGCATAGCTTCAGGGGGAGACGACCCACGTTCCACTAATGAGACTTTCGACGACACCTTTGAAACCAAAGATGCTCGAATGGATTATGCCTATCTACAATATAAGAAAGATAATTTGATGGCGGTTGGTGGTAAATTCAAACGTAAAAAATATCTCTGGAATGCGACCGATCTAATGTGGGACGGAGATGTAAATCCAGAGGGGTTTGCGGCCAAGTACTCCATGAAAAACAATCTCGGCAAGTTATATGTCGGGTCTGGAATATTAGTGATTGACGAAGCCGGTGGTACTTCGGAAGATCCTTATATGATGTACGCCCAACTTGGACAGAAATTCAAAAGTGGAAACTTTTACGGGCAAGTAGCAGCTCAGTACCACACCTTCGGCGAAATGAATTTAGGCGAAGAACACTCTGCTGGCACCAATACCGATGATAACCTGGGAGCTTTTGGAGCTAGTTGGGAATTAGGCACTAAAACGAACTTAGGAAAAGTGGCCCTTATCGGCGATCTCTACAATAATATAGAAACTAGTACTAACGAAGATACAGCCTATGCTGTTGGCTTCAAATGGAAAAAAGGTCCATGGAAAGCTAAATATATCTACGCTAAGGTTGAACACAACGCAGTACCCGACTTCCTACCAGACTCCGACCGGTTTAACGGTGACACCGGGATCAAGGGTCATGAGTTTGCAGTTGGCTATAAAGTTAATAAGAAAACTTCCTTGGGTCTTGACTTCTACGCTACAGAAGATGACGACACTGGCGTGGAACAAGAAGTTCTTCAGTTAGACTTAAAATATAAATTCTAACTCTCCTCTGACCAGGAGTTGTGTCAGCCCGGAGCCCCGTTCCCTCCCTTAATCCGGGCCTTTAGTAAAGGCGGCTTCCTTGAAGCCGCCTTCTTTTGTTCTACCAAAATTTCTGATTGCTTCTTTTGTTATGATAGTCTGCTAAGAAAAAACCGGAAACTAAAAGATGAACAGAAAACCAACATCCCTGAAATTTTTTTTACTGGCACTATCTTTAACCAGCTCCGCCTTAGCAGACACAATTCAATGCCGAGCAGAATCGGCTAGTGTAATTGCTGAATTAAAATCTGAATCTCCTGAAAGAATAGAGTCGAACACCCTAGAACTCGCTAGGCAGGCTGCATTAATGATGTGCGAACGCAAACTCGGTTATGAAGCAACAATAGAGAAAAAGAATGAGGGAAATTCAAAAACCGCAATGAACAAATTGACGGTGGAGGGGCAAGCCCAGGAAGAAAAACGTCGAAGCTTTTTAGGACTCAGTTTTGAAAAGCCCGAAAGAAATAAGGGTCATCGTCGATTGCAAAAAAGAAACTAATTCCTTGTGGGATTTAACACATCCAACTGTTGCATAAAAACCAATTTTATGACAGGATTCAGTCAAACTTCCTCGGAGCCTTTTATCTTTTAAAAACACGGATAATTGAATGGAAGAGCGCTAAAATCACTTTGGTTACTATAGGGTAAGTTGTGTTTTCAAGAAACTTACCAGACCACTAAAGATTAGCGGTTCAATGTTCGTGCGCTTCTGGGGTTGTAGTCGGGATTTATGTTTCAAAACCTACCAAGTTTTTAATAAAAAGAGCAGGTGGAAATAAAAATACCTAGCCCGACTCAATGGAAATAGACAATTCATAAGTAAATTTTGTCTACATTATTCAATGCAATTTAAAGGGGCACGATTATAATGAAAGAAATATGGAATAGGTTTAAAAGACCTAATTTAGGCGCGATCCTCGGATTAGTAGCCGCATCTTTTTTATTTAGCCATCACTCGATTGCCGATGGAACAGACGGAGAATCATCATCACCACACGTTTGGAGTGCTAACATGATGATGGCCACTGAGTACGTTTTTCGAGGAATCAGCCAAAGTAACGAAGATCCTGCGATTCAGGTCGGAATCGACTACATGCACGAGCCAAGTGGTTTTTATGTAGGCACTTGGGCATCTAGCGTCGAGTTCAATACCGGGTCTAATGATGGTACGCAAATCGAGACAAACCTGTATGGCGGGTTCACGGGTGCGTTCTCAAATGGCATCGAATGGGATTTTGGTGGTCTATTCTACTATTATCCTGAGGAAGCCGATGACGATAACGGCGCAGAACAAGACTACGTTGAAGTATACGGATCTATTGCCTATACAATCGATTCTCCAATGGAACCGACGATGTCTTTTGGATTTGCCTATTCTCCTGATTACTACGGCAAAGACGGAGATAGCATATGGCTCCATAGTACGTTTGGCGTCACCACAGACCTAGGAATACAGCCCTATGTCACTGTAGGTTTCTTAGATGTCGAAGGAGATGCCCTGACTGGAGCAACCAACGGTTATGAGTATGTCATGTACTCGATTGGAGGAAGCTACGACATTGGCATGTTCACAATAGACCTCAACTGGACTGAAGCGGTAAATAGCGCCGACGCTGTTGCAAACCAAGAACTTAGTGAAGCCGTTATATTATCTATTTCTAGCAGCTGGTAGTAAGCTGGCCTACTGTGTTAACCCGCTCTTGCGAGCGGGTTTTTTTGCACTGAGTGCTCCATTACTATATTTATTGCCCAAAAAGTTTCCCTCCCATGCTTTATTGCAGTGCAATTCCTATAGCCTCTTTAACTAGAACTCATTTCTCATAACTAAAAAATAAGCGTTTCTGATGTGTAAGGTATTAATTTGTATAAATAAATTACATTTTTCGATCTTTAGAAATAATTTGGCCCGATTGTTGCTAAATCTTATATGTAACTTTTAATCATTTAATTAATTAATGCTACAAAGGGGCACGATTATAATGAAAGAAATATGGCATAAGTTCAAAACACCTAAACTCTTTACCCTAGTGGGACTCTTCCTGCTAACTCTGACTTTGGGTAAAAATACATTCGCTGACGATCATGGAGAGGAGTCTTCATCACCCCATACTTGGAGCGCGAACATGTTGATGGCGTCAGAATATGTGTTTCGTGGAATCACTCAAAGTAACGAAGATCCAGCCATCCAGGTGGGTATAGATTACGCGCATGATAGCGGATTCTACATTGGTACCTGGGCATCAAGCGTGGAATTCAACACGGGCAATGCAGACGGGACTCAGATAGAAACTAATTTATATGGTGGTTTCGCTGGTTCTTTTGCTAATGGCGTCGATTGGGATATAGGCGGTTTGTATTACTATTACCCTGAAGAAGGCGACGATGACGGAGCGGGAGAGCAAGATTATGTAGAGGTATACGGATCTCTAGGATATGCATTCGATGCGCCTATGGAACCTTCAATCTCAGCAGGTTTTGCCTATTCACCTGATTACTATGGTGAAGATGGAGACGGTATTTGGCTCCACGGAACCTTCGGTTTCACTACCAAACTAGGCATATCTCCTTACGTGATGGTGGGTTATATGGATGTCGATGGGGATGAAACCACTCCAAATGGTTATGACTACGTTGTGTACTCCGTAGGCGGAAGCTACGACATCGGAATGTTCACGCTAGACCTTAATTGGACAGAAGCAGAAAGTGGTACCGGTAATGCGGGTAGTTCGGAAGCGACTGAAGCTGTTATATTCTCAGTATCTAGCAGCTGGTAACAGATAGGAAGTCATTCTCTTATCTTCAAACCCGCTCTTAGGAGCGGGTTTTTTTATGCAACTTTAAAACCCTTTTTGTTGCATCATAGTCACGAACGAAGGAAAATAATCAGAAGTTAAAAAAGGGTAATCTGAAAGATGTCGAACAAGTCTCAAGAAGAACATGAAGTTTACGATGCAATCGTTGTCGGCGCAGGTTTCGCTGGCCTATGCATGCTTCACCGGCTCAAAACCGTCGGACTTTCAGTGAAATCCTTTGAAGTAGGAACTGGTGTAGGCGGAACCTGGTATTGGAATCGCTATCCGGGAGCTAGATGTGACGTCGAAAGTTGGGAGTACTCCTATGGATTCTCGGAAGAGCTGGAACAAGAATGGAATTGGTCAGAACGATACGCCGCGCAACCTGAGATTTTGTCTTACCTAGAGCACGTAGCAGAGAGATTTGATTTATACGACTGTATTGATTTCAACACCCGCGTCAAATCAGCAACTTTTGACGAAAGTGAGACAAAATGGGTAATACAAACTGATCAATCAGAGAAGAGATTTACATCAAAATATTGCATCATGGCTACGGGTTGCCTGTCGTCTGCAAACATACCAAAGATTGAAGGATTCAGTGATTATCAGGGTGAATCCTTTCATACGGGCAATTGGCCAAAGGAAAAAATAGATTTTTCGAAAAAAAAGGTCGGCATCATCGGCACGGGATCGTCATCTATACAAGCCACACCCATAGTGGCATCTCAAGCCGAGCAACTTTTTGTTTTTCAGAGAACCCCTAACTGGTCAGTCCCCGCTCGTAATGCGCCGATGCCTGCATCTGAGCTGGATAAAATAAAAGCATCCTATCAGAGCCTTAGACGGGAACAGCGCAAATTACCTCTCGCTGCGCAAAGACCTCCGAATCGTGCCTCTGCCTTAGAGGTAAACGCCGAACAGAGAAAAGAAGCATACGAGAATTATTGGGAAATTGGTGGATTGTCATTCTTAGGTGCATTTAAGGATATTGCTACAAACCCAGAAGCAAATGAAACTGCGAAGAAGTTCTTGACGAGAAAAATCGAAGAAACCGTTTTAGATAAAGACTTGGTGAAAAAGCTGATCCCGGATCATTATTTAGGGTGTAAAAGACCCTGCTCTGACACTGGATACTACGCCACTTTTAATCGTAAAAATGTAACTCTGGTCGATTCCAGGGATGAGCCTATTGTGAGACTGTCTAAGGATGGAATTGTATCTGCAAAGAAGGAGTATAGGCTGGATTCAATAATTTTCGCCACTGGGTTTGATGCGATGACTGGTTCGCTCGATAAGATAGATATTCGAGGGCGAAATAATTTAACACTAACAAAAAAATGGGAAGCTGGGCCAAAAACGTACTTAGGTCTCGGCACCGCTGGTTTCCCAAATTTCTTTGTTATCGCTGGACCGGGAAGCCCGTCAGTACTAGCCAACATGGTAGTAGGCATCGAACAACATGTAGATTGGATAGGTGATTGCATTCAATATCTTGAAGACAATGACAAAAAACAGATTGATCCCGATCCTTCAGCCGAAAGTGAGTGGGTAGAGCACGTAAACGAAGTTGCGAGCCGAACGTTGTACACCGGCTGCAACAATTGGTACTTAGGAGCCAACATACCAGGCAAGCCTCGGGTGTTTATGCCTTACATAGGCGGCTTTCCAAAATATGTACGAAAATGTGAGCAAGTAGTCGAAGATGGATATGTCGGATTTAACATCTCTTGATAGCTAAGCCAAAATAGTCTTTCAAAGCCAGAAGTCCGCAACTTGCCGGTTCAATCCATCCTAACACTCTCCAGGAACAACTTAGCTGTTGGGATCGCGGTGCTAGCTGGCATTGTTCTAGGCGCTGCTGCTGTTTCTTCTAGATATGCTTTTGATGGGGGAGCAAACGGGCTTATGGTTTCTCTTTTGAGGTCCGTAGTAATGGTTGTCGTTTTATTTATTGGGCTAAAATTGACGAAAATCGAGCTAATGTTACCTAAAGCACTTTGGAAGTTCGGGATTATGAATGGCATCCTCATGGCAGCAATGACCTACGGCAATATAGGTGCTATCGAGTTTATATCAATCGGCATGGCACAACTGATTTTTTTCACCTTTCCAGTGCTGATCGCACTAATCGTTTCTGCCTTGGGACTCGAGTCGGTGACAAAAATAAAATTGATAATTGTATTTACAGCATTCCTTGGCCTGATGTTGATGCTAATCAATGCCCCTGAAACATTAGACTGGCGAGGGGTTGCCTTCGCCCTCACCGCCTCGGTCTCAACTGCCGTTAATGCGATATTGGTTGCAAAATATTTTCGTCAGATAAATCCGTTTTTATCAGCTTTTTATTTTAGTTTAGTGGCCTTATTTGTACTAGCAAGCATTGGCATATTAACAAAAGCGGTCGTGTTACCAACCTCTGTGCTAGGATGGGGAGGGGCCATTGGAGTTGCAGTTTTACAAACGATAGGTACTCCTATGTATCTTTACGCGATAGCTCAAATAGGCGCACTCAAAACCGGCTTAGGGGCGAATATCCAGCCTGTTTTTGCCATTTTAATGGCCTGGATACTTTTCGGAGAAGTGCTTTCTCTACAGCAATCAATTGGTGGTCTTTTAGTCATCCTGGCCATAACCTCCCTGCCCTATCTAGACCTGATCAAAAAATGAAGATTCTATCGCTCGACTAATAAAGTTAATTAGAGTCCATCCGAGTCCAATGTGCGAGAGCCGGGGTGAATGTCAAATCCAAAAGCCAGGCGACTACAAGCGTGAAAGCTACTAATAAACCAAATTCTGCCTGACTCAGGAGTTGCCCCGATATTAGCATTATGAACCCAAACGATAATCCAGCGGTGGTAAATGAAACAGGTCTTATAACGGACCCAATTGTTGACTCCAGAGGACGACTCACCTCTTTTTTAACTTTCTGTCTTAGTCGAGCAAAAAAATGAATGCTGTCGTCAACGGCTATCCCTAAAACTACAGACGCCACCAAGCTAGTAGTCAAATTAAGTGGTATTCCAATCCAACCTAAGACACCAAAGAAGACAACAATAGGTAGAAGATTTGGAATCAACGCGATGACAGCTAAGTATAAAGAGCGAAACATAAGTGCCAAGACGACGAATATCGGAATTATTGCAGTGCTTAGACTCCAAACTTGTCCTTGGGTAACTTCGTCTAGCGTTTGCGCTATTAGATAAGAGCTACCTGTAATTTTTCCCACTAAATCCTGATTCAAGAGAGTCAATCTATCATTTATTCGTTCAGAAAGTTGATTGATTGCAGAGCTAGATACGATGCGCAAACGAACTTGGAGAAGAACACTTTGGTAGGAGGCATCTGCGAATCTGCGTACATCTTCACTAGCGCCTAATAACAAATAATGACTAATCAGACTCTTAGAATTTGGAACTGGATCCCCATCAACTTTCTCTGGAGCTAATGCCTCTTCCAGAGTACCCAAATAATCCACAAATGTGTATACACCTCCAATTTCTACCTGTTCATTGAGCCAACTCTGCAGATTTAGAATCTCTCTAATAGCAGCAGGCTCTTTAAAACAATCCACTTGGTGACAAGAAAGCACGATTTGCATGGGCACTGCCCCGGCAAAAACATCACTCATTTTGTCAAAGTCACGTCTCACAGGCCCTTCTTTATCAAAATTTTCCAAGTAATTAGTTCCGACGTCGATATGAAATACGCCCCATAGTGAGATCACACATAGCAAGACGCCCGATAGAACCACCATTTTACCTCTTGCTCTCGCATTCTCTGCTAATAATCTAACTAGCTTATCAATCCCTGTTTTTGTTACAGAGCCCTTCCTCTTATTAGACCCAAACAAAACTAATCCAACAGGCACAAAAATTAATGCCGAAATCCAAGCTAATATGGTGCCAAGGCAGGCATATAATCCAAAAGTTTCGATAGATTCGATATTACTAAATGTCAATGAAAAAAAACTAGTAGCCGTCGTTATTGCTGTCAAGGAGACAGGCACTAAAACATCGTCAAGAGCTTTCTTTACAGCTTCTATGACTGAAATTTGAGAGTGAAAATATCTTTCATAATCACTCATCACATGCACTGAATAGGCAAAACCGACCACATAGATTGTGGGCGGAAGAATAACTGTCACATAATTCAGTAGGTTACCATTCAATATGAAAATTGAAAAAGTTAATCCCAGAGCCAGTGTATTTGATAGAAAAGGAAGAAATACTCCCCTTAAATTCCGAAATCCAAAGGCCAAAACTGCCAAAGTTACCAGCACTGCCAAAGGCATCACACGATATAAATCTTCAAGTAATAAGCGGCTAATTTCTAATCGCACAAAAAGAGGGCCAGAAAGAAACTGTTCGATACCAGAAGCAGATTGCTCAGAGTACTGATCAATAAGGGATACCTTTTTAATTAACTCTTGAGCCGTGAGGTTCCTTTTGAACCGTACGGATATCATTAGTCCAGTTCCATCGTCAGACACCAGGTAGCCCTTGTACAAAGGATTTTTGACGATCGCATCCCTTATCTCAGTAGCCTGTTCTTTAGTTTTTGGTAACTCCGCCAGATAGGGATTAACTTCCGTATAGTCCTCAAATACCTTTGTTCGAATCGCAGTAGCTAAACTTTCAACATCTTCGACCCCTGGTATTTGCTCTATTTTACGACTCAAAGCCTTGAACTTTGCAAGATGAGACGGCAAAAAAAGGTCTTCGCCGACCCAAGTTACTAAAAGCAAGTCGTCACTTGAGAATAGTTCCTCAACATTTTCGAGAAATTCTATTTCTTCTCCACTGTTTGGCAACAAAGATTTAATGGAGGGATCGACGCGGACACCAAGGCTGAGATCTGGGCCGGAGAAAACGATCAGGAACGACACTATGAGCAAAGATACGGAAACCGACCCTATAAGTTTAGGATAACGAGTCAGGATGGCTATAAGCGTTTTCAAAAAAGGCCTACCATAGAGTCCAACTGCCTGGACATCCTTAGATATCAGCTATCAAAAAGTGCCCCTTTTTAGACTGGTTACTTCGAACATCGCGTCGTGAAGATCTGGGTCAATCTGCACTTCCTCTACAGTAAAAACGCTATTTGTATTCAATTTTAAATCAAACATGGTTGTACGATAGGGAACCCAACGGTCATCGACTTTCTTAATACTTGATCTATCTATGACAAGTTCTTTTCTCAATTCGCCATTCAAACCAACAAATTCACTCCTGGTCGGTAAACAATATTCATGATCGATAAAAAACCGCACCAAACTGTAAGTGGCTTCTTCCCCAGGCTTAACGGTTTCCAGAACGTACGCTGGAAACCCGTTTACTTCAGAATCTTCCACCCTGACCACTTCCTCCCTCTCATCAACCCTGTAAAAGAAAGAAAAATCCTCGTAGGTAAAGTCCGTACCCAGAATGGAACCGAAAAACGACTCTCCGGTAACCCGCCTAACTCTCCTGAGTTTGGGTGAATACGTCATATAATTTACAATATTTCGGTCTGCATCATCATTAATGAGGACTGCAACTCCCTTATCATCCACAGGCTCCAAAACTCTTACTAACACCCTCGAATCATTATCACTGGATCGCCTCCAATACAATTTCCGTAGAGACTCTCTGACATGACCTTTAGAGCCTGTAACCTCAACTCTTTGAATTTGATAGGCTGTCTTGGACGGTAAGGCTTTGTTGGCACACTCCCTTACTTCGGGATCCTCTATTCGAGAAGTGTCGAAGGCGAAAACAGGCATCATAAAAAACGCAAACCAAACTACAATTAACCAAACAGGAATTATTCTCATAATTATAATTTCTCTTTTTTCCTAAAAGTGTTTAAATCTAACCCCCACACCTCTCCTAACCAAAATAATATGATGCTAATCGTTAAATTGAAAGTCTTAATAAACCCATCTTCTACGAATCCCGACTATTCCCATAAAGTTTGATTAATTTAGAAAAATTTAGACGGAATACACTTGCGCCTCGAATAGAGGGGCTGTACCTTTAATAGTCAATAAAAAAACCACTACATTTTTTACAAACGGGGAGAAACAAATGAATTTAAGATTTGGCGTGCTCTGGCCTTTCAGAAACCCAAGCCACAACAAAGTACCATGGGAGCACTTATATAAATCCCACCTTGATCTTATAGCAGACTCTGAAGCAATGGGGTTTGACGACGCTTGGCTCACGGAGCATCATTTCGTAGACGATGGCTACTCACCATCCCTGCTACCGATAGCTGCCGCTGTGTCTCAACGGACAACTCGCATGAGAATCGGCACATTTCTAGTTTTAGCCCCTCTCCACAACCCCGTTCGCCTGGCCGAGGATACGGCTACCGTTGACCTGATGTCTAACGGCCGATTTGATCTAGGCGTAGGCCTCGGTTATCGACGCAAAGAATTTTCTGACCAAGGAATATCGCACACCGAACGTGGTGGCAGACTTCAAGAGGGAATGGCAATAGTACAAAAACTTCTAAGTGGAGAATCCGTGACAATAGACGGAAAATATTACTATTTAAACGATATCCAGATATCCCCGCCTGCTCTTCAAAGGCCACACCCACCCATATGGCTTGGTGCTATAGCGCCGAAAGCCATTGAAAGAGCGGCAAAAATGGGCTTTCATTTCCAAAGCGTCGGACCAACAGAGCTTAATGCTGCTTACGACGGAGCGCTTACAGCCGCCGGGAGAAATCCCCAAGAATACAATATTGCGACTATGAGAGCTGTCTATGTGGCTCAAAGTCGTTCTCAAGCTTGGGAAGAGTGTGCTCAACATTTGCATTATCTTACAGAATGTTACGGAAAATGGTTCGCCGAAGCTAACGATAAAGAGGGTGATGACAAAGCACTGGAAGGACTCCCTACCGTTGATGAAATGATTAAAGCACAGGCTTTTAATTTTTTTGGGGAGGACGCAATAGTTGGAACGCCCGATGATGCCAAAGAGATGATAGCAGACTATGTCAGCAGAGGACGATTTACTCATATGGTTATGCAAATGGCTTTACCTGGACTGGCACCAAACCTTATACGAAAAAGTATGGACATCTTCGCAAGAAATGTTTTACCCGCCTTTAGGAAGTAAAAGGCTTCTTGAGCCCTTTGGGCTAGGACCGGATTGCGATCCGTTCCTAGCCTTATAACGTATTTTTTTCTCCATATTAAAAAACCTAGCTAGTTAAATGTCTCACAGCAGAAACTCTCTTCCGCCAGGCCCTCCTCTAAAAGACTGGTTTGGTATGTGGTCTCGACTACTGATGGGGAAAAAAATGTGGTCTCCTCCTGAATACATGTCACATCTTATAAAGGAATACGGTGACGTATCCAGATACTGGGGCCCTTATTTTCCGATTATATGTATTGCGAACCCAGAATATGTCAAGGAAATATTAACTAAGGCATGGCCACATTTCGTAAAAGGCACTATAGACTACAGAGTTGTCGGAGCCGTGCTGGGCAACGGGTTGGTTACAAATGACGGCCCACAATGGGCAACCCAAAGACGGGTAATGCAGCCGGTCTTTGGAAACCGTTCAATTAATCAGTTTGACACCGTGATAAACGAGATGACCGATAAACTCATTTTTCAATGGAAGACTCATGAACAAGAAAAGGTGGTCCAACTTGATCAAGAGATGAGTCGGATAACCTTCCAGGTAGTAAGCAGAACCTTGTTCGGAGCAGACATCGATCATGTCGCTGACGAGATGGTCGAAATTTTGGATCTCGTAAACCAAAATCCGATGAAGCTCGAATCACTATTTCGGCTATGGCCGAATCTTCCGCTACCCGGCAATGCGGATTTTCGGAAAGTAAAATCGAGACTAGATCACATTGTCGATAGTTTGATAGCCGCCCACCAAGAAAAAGGAGAGAGTGATGGGGATATTGTAGATAGACTATTATCTGCCAACGCTAAGGCCGATCAAGAAAGCATGTCTACCGAACAGATGCGGGATGAGATTATCACGCTCATGTTAGCCGGCCACGAAACTTCCGCAACCGCACTTGCTTGGACTTTTTACCTGCTTTCTGAAAATCCTACAGTCGAAAATCATTTAAGAGAGGAACTCCAGAGTGTCTTGAAGGGCGAGGCTGCTAATGCAAAAAATTTAACGGACCTTCCCTACCTGAAGCAAGTCGTTCAAGAATCAATGCGTATCTATCCCCCTGTATGGGGAATAGCTAGAAAAAGCAGTGAAGAGAATAAATTTGCTGGATACCGAATCCCAAAGGATAGTTATATCGCTATCAGTATTTATGGACTGCACCGACACCCAGACTATTGGGCCGAGCCCGAGAAGTTTAACCCAAGTAGATTTGATAGCGCGGAACAACAATCGAGACACCCCTACTCGTATTTACCCTTTGCAGCTGGACCTAGAGCTTGTATAGGTGCTGGCATGGCCATGCTCGAAGTACAACTTGTTTTAGCAAAAATAATACAAAACTTCAGAATTCATCCAATACCCAACCACCCAATTGAACCACTTCCGGTCGTCACTTTGAAACAGCGCTATGGAATGCCGGTCAGACTTGAGAAAATATAAAGATGTTCTTCAAAAATTTTAGCAGGAATATAAATTTATTTGCTCTATTATTTTTCGCCCTACTATTGTCTACTCAATTAAGAGCTGAAGAAATCAAAAAAGCAGGCCTCAAAATCCAAACATTGGAGGGAGAACATGTTTCCTTCAAAGATCAGTTGCAGAGCGGCAAGTGGAATATCGTATTTGTATGGACCACTTATTGTAACCATTGCGTAGACCAGTATGCTTTTCTATCGGAGTTGCATACAGGCTCAAACAACATTGAAGTGCTAGGAATTTGTTTAAATGAGCAATCTTCTATTGAGGATGTTAGGACTACTATAGAGGAGAAGCAACACGAATTTCCCTCTATAATGGCTACTGCCTCCGACTTTTCAAACGCTTATGAGATTAATACAGGAGAGCCATTTTCTGGAACCCCAACTTATCTACTTTACTACGGAACCGACTTCCAGGCATTTCTAGACGGACCAACAAACAAGAAAACTATAATTGACTTTATCAACTAAGGAAATTCTAAGCCCGCTGAGACTAGCGCAACAACACTCAGAATGGGCAAAAAAACGCCCAGAAGTAGTAGCAAACTTTCATCTAAACGTCCTGATTTCCAAAAAAATAAACCACGTTTTGACAGAAGTCGTGGTATCTTACCTATGGTTTAAAAATACGTGTCTAATTACATTACGGAGGAAAGTTTGTGAAAGTTTATAATTCATTGGGGCCCAACCCTCGAATGCTCAGAATGTTCATAATTGAAAAAGGTATTGAAATACCTTTTATCGAAACCGACCTAATGGGAATGGCTAACAGAAAGCCACCATACACTGACAAAAATCCTGGCGGCCAAATGCCAGCATTGGAGCTCGACGATGGGACAGTGATCGGCGAGACTGTAGCTATTTGCGAATATTTAGAAGATGTCCACCCAACTCCTACATTGATAGGTTCGACTCCTAAAGAAAAGGCGATGCACCGGCAGTGGCAGAGAAGAGTCGAGCTGAACATTACAGAGCACATGTATAATGGATTTCGATATGGTGTAGGCGCAGACATGTTCCGAGAAAGAATGCGATTAATTCCAGAATCCGTTGATGGGTTAACAACGCTTGTTCAAGAAAAACTAGCTTGGCTTGATGGTCTAATGGGTAACAACGATTACATCTGCGGTAGTGAGATGCGCTTGGTTGATTTAATCTTATATTGCGCTATGGACTTCGGCACGGGGGTTGGTCAATCAATAAGCAGCGATCTCAAGAATCTGACGGCTTGGTTTTCGCGGATAGATAGCAGACCAAGTGCAGAAACCAGCAAACATCAAACGACCGCAGAGGTTGGAATGCGAGGTATTTAATTGGTTTAAAAAATAGAAGTATTGCCCTCGAAACATTTCGAGGGCAATACCAAACAACCAATACCCTGCAGACTACTTCACTACTCCCTTCGCAAACAAATCATCCACATCAGAAACTTCGAATCCCCAGTCAACCAAACAAGACCTTGTATCCTCTCCTACAGAGGACGGACTACTTTGAATTTTTGATTTTGTTCGACTGAACTTAGGTGCTGGCGAAGGTTGAACGACACCATTCACCTCGGTAAAAGTCTCTCTTGCAATATTGTGTGGATGATGAGGAGCTTCACTTATCGATAACACAGGAGCAAAACAAACGTCTGTACCTTCCAAAATAGCGCACCACTCATCCCTCGTCTTTTCTTTAATCATGCTTGCCATTTTCTCTTTATTCACTTTCCACTCCTTCCTATCGGCATGAGCTCGGTGATCTGGATCAACAAAGCCCGTTAACTGCAGCAGCTCTTCATAGAACTTTTTCTCGATGGACGCGATGGAAATGAACTTCCCGTCAGATGTTTCGTAACTATTATAAAAATGGGCGCCACCATCAAGGATATTTGCTTGCCTATCGTCGGTCCAAATACCCGCCGCGTGCATCCCGTAAATAGCCGCCATCAGTGCGGCCACTCCGTCGGTCATCGCCGCATCGACTATCTGACCAACACCAGACTTTTGCGCTTCCAACAGTGCAGCGACCACACCCAAGGCAAGCAACATCCCTCCACCTCCGAAATCACCCACCAAATTTAAAGGTGGAGACGGCGGAGAATCCGCAACCCCTATAGGGTAGGCGGCTCCAGCCAAAGAAATATAATTGATGTCGTGTCCGGCGGCAGAAGCTAGGGGCCCATCCTGCCCCCAGCCGGTTATTCTTCCGTAAACTAATTTCGGATTTATTTTCATACAAACTTCCGGGCCCAATCCCAACCGTTCAGTCACTCCAGGCCTGAAACCTTCTATCAGAGCATCGGCTTGTTCTACTAACTTCAAAACAGTTTGTACACCCCTCTCATCTTTCAGGTTCACAGCCACCGAACGTCTTCCTCGGTCTAAAACCCGAAATTTTGGATCGGTGTTGATCCCTAATCCCGCATCAACAGTTCGATCTATCCGGATAATTTCTGCTCCCATATCTGCTAGCATCATCGCACACATCGGATTCGGGCCAATTCCTGCCAGTTCGACTATCTTATAACCCACTAGCGGTCCACTTGCTGACATGTATCTTTCCTCCCTATAAATTTAAGCATAATCTGTCGAACGTCAGTCTTCTTGGAAAGACTTACACTCTATCTTAAAATCTTTTTAGATTATAAGATAACAGATTAGCAGAATGATCAATCAAAGAGGAACCTAATGACTTCTAAGAACTTACGGATTTTCTCCTATCTTCCAAATCCGCGTTTATTTAAATCCACGATAGTAGGCAGAATTTGCGGAGTAGAAATTGAAATTCGAGGAGCAAAACCAAATGAACTGAGCGAATGGCTTTGGGATTTTGATGCAAGACCTCTCTCGATAGAAGATAGACAAGAACAAAATTCAACGGTTTTAGCCTCCAAAGGCTTTGACAATGAGCTGTTTAAAACATCTGAATTCCTAGCAGCTCATCCGTTTGGAAACGTACCCGCTGCGTTTAGTCCTGACGGGAAAACGGGAGTATTCGAGTCAAATAGCATAATGCGAAGCGTGGCTCGGATCGGAGAAAATACAAACAACGTATATGGATTTGATGCCTTCTCATCCTCCCGAATCGATAGTTTCCTAGATAGCTCTCTTGTTTTTGCTTGTGACTCGCAGGCTTATCTTCTCTCTCTGATGCAAGATACCCTGACTGTTGATATATACAATTCTGTTGCCTCTGCTTTCACGAATTGGCTAAATGGAATTGAAAAAGCATTGTCTAATCAAAAGTACCTATCCTCCAACTACCTTACATTAGCCGACGTGTGCTTCGCGTGTGAAATAGCTCTTCTCTACAACGAAAAATATTATCAGGATAAATTAGACAATTACGACTTAGATCTATTAATAAATCCGAAAATCCACGAGCATTTTCCCCAATCTTGGCGTCACTTTGAAACTCTTGTAGAACACCCCGACTTTCAACCAGATTTGGGACCGTACCTCCGTAAATTGAAAAATCTCGAAAAGTAGTTACAAATCGAAAATATATTCCATGGCTCGTCATATTTCCCACATATTCATTTTACACCTGTTACTAATACCTTGTACTGGAGCTTGGGGAGATAACGCCCTAATTATCGAATTAGGAAAAGATCTTTTCTCCAACATGAATCTCTCTAAAAATCGTAACGTAGCCTGTGCTACTTGCCATAGCCCTGAAAACGCTTTTATTGACCCAAGAAAAGATGTTGCAGAAGGTGCCATATCTTCTGGTACTATAAAAAATAGTTTTGGAAGGAGAAACACCCCTACCCTTACATACACATTACTAACTCCTCCGCTAATATCCGACAGCACTGGCCCCATCGGCGGGCTTTTTTTCGATGGAAGAGTAAACAACTTCGAGAACCAGATTCTACATCCTCTTTTCGATGAGAACGAAATGGGACTATCAAATGAGTTGATGTTATTCAACCGATTAAAAGCAGATAGTAAGGTGAAAGAAAAGATCACTCAGATATTTGGTCAGGAAGCCTTAGAAACTCCTGGCGCACTGCTTAACTCCGTACAAAGCTCTATCGCAGCATTTGAGAGGTCAAAAGAGTTTTCTGCTTTTGACTCCAAATATGACAGATTTTTAGCGGGTTCCTACACTATGTCAAAAAAAGAAGAGAGGGGGTTTAATATTTTCTTCTCCGATGTCTCTAATTGCATGAATTGTCATCTATTGAACAAGGGAACTTTAAGCAAAGAAGAGCCCTTCACAGACCTCCGGTATCACAATATTGGAGTGCCTAGGAATCAATTGCTCGCAGAAGAGAAGATTCGAGGCCCATCCTACAACGACAGAGGCTTAGAGGAGAACCCTGATTTCTCCAATGCCGAGAACCGCGGTAAATTTAAAACACCAACTCTGAGAAACGTAGCTATCACCTCCCCCTATATGCATAATGGCATCTTTCAAGAATTAAGAACCGCGCTACTGTTCTATAATTTTCATTTGATAAAGAACGAATCAGCTTTAACCAATCCCGAGACTAAGGAGTACTGGGGAAATCCCGAAAACTCCGACAATATAAACGATGACCTTTTAACTTTAGGCCAGCCTTTAGACGCGGCAAAAGTTGACTCCCTAATAGCCTTTTTGAAACTTCTAACTGATGAAAGATACGAACACCTTCTAGAAACGAAATAATCTAGCAACAAATGGAAAACTAAATGGCCAAAAGCGAATCCTTTACCCGAAGATATGTGCTGGGAGTATTAGTTCTAGTCTACACCTTCAATTTTATAGACCGACAAATCTTGTCGATACTCCTTGAGGCAATAAAAGCGGATCTACTATTGTCCGATCAAGCACTTGGCTTTTTATCAGGCTTTGCCTTTGCCGCATTTTACTCAACGATGGGAATACCAATTGCGATATGGTCTGACCGCGGTAACAGAAGAAATCTCATCGCGATTGCTCTTTCAGTGTGGAGTATAATGACAGCATTGTCAGGCCTCGCTCAAAATTTCTGGCACTTAGCATTGGCCCGAATCGGCGTGGCTATTGGCGAAGCGGGCGGTAGCCCGCCCTCTCACTCACTAATTTCTGATTACTATCCACCAAGAAAACGTGCGACAGCCCTTGGTATTTACGCTCTAGGCATCCCTTTCGGCATAATGTTCGGACTATTTTTGGGTGGTTGGATCAACGAAGCGTTCGGATGGCGCAAGGCTTTCTTTATTGTAGGGCTACCTGGAATCATTCTAGCTCTAGTGGTCAGATTCACTATTACCGAACCCGAAAGGGGAATTTCGGAAAACAAACAAGATCAAAAAGATAATAAGCCGAGTGTAAAAGAGACATTCCAGTATCTACTTTCTAAGCCAGCCTTCGTTCAGATTTCAATTGCTAATTCCCTCGCTGCCTTCGTAGGTTACGGAGTCATTACCTGGTATCCGGCCTTTCTCATTAGGACTCATGAACTGGGCACAGCTGAGATCGGACTCTGGCTAGGACTAATAATGGGATTAGTCGGTGGGGCTGGAATGTACTTGGGGGGATTCTTATCTGATAAATTCGGTAGCCAGGATACCAGATGGTATCTTTGGACTCCTGGAGTAATTTTGGTGGCTACTGTTCCATTTGGAATTGCCGGTTACATCGCTGACAACTTAATTCTCGTCCTAATGTGGTTTGCGCCAACGATTTTAGCCGGCAACTTTTGGCAAGCGACAAGCTTTGCCCAAGTACAAACCATGGCGCAACTTAGGATGCGGAGCATGGCATCGGCTATCCTTCTTTTTTTAATCAACATAATCGGCCTAGGGTTTGGACCATGGGCAGTGGGCATTCTAAGCGACGTTCTGCAACCAATCTATGGAAAAGACTCTTTGCGCTGGAGTCTGTGCTTTTTTAGCTTACTCAACATTTGGGCAGGCTATCATTTCTATCGTGCCGGACTCAGGTTAGCTGAGGATAAGACACTGTTTGAAACTATTCAGGACGAAAAGCCGGGATAACAGAGTGGGCAATTCTTTCCAAATTTTCAGCGATGTACTCGTCAGGACAAGCGGAGGATACAAAAATGAAACTAGCCCCAGCATCAATATACTCTTTAAGTCGTTGAATACATCTGTCAGGATCTCCCGCTAACGCGTATTTATGCACTATTTTACTGAAATCTTGGTTGTATTGAACAGAAAGGCGATCGGAGGCCATCTTTATCGCCGTATCGTTATCATCATGAACCGCCGTAAAAATGTATAGTCCATACCGAAAGCCGCTCATATCTTTACCTAATTCTTCGCCAAATTGTTTTATCTTCTCAACACTCTGGGCCATCTGTTCCGGGGTATACATATAGGGCAACCAACCATCGGCAAACTTTGCAGCTCTTTTCATCGCAACATCTTTTCTACCAGAAACCCAAATGGGGGGACGTGGTTTTTGAATCGGCATGGGTTTCATACTTATATTGTTGAGATCAGCGTACTTTCCTTTGTACGTCACATTTTTAGAACTCCAAAGTCTCTGCACGATCTCCAAAGCTTCGTCAGTTCTTGAACCGCGTTCTTTTACTGGCACTCCGCAGGCTTCAAATTCAGGCGGATATTCGCCGCCTACGCCAACGCCGCAAATAAACCTTCCTTCAGACGCGACATCAAGTGCCGCGCCCATTTTGGCCAGTAGAGCAGCGGGGTACAATGGGACTAAGGTTATAGTGCTCATTAATTTAATCTTTGAGGTGACTCCTGCAGCTACAGATAGTGAGATGAATGCGTTTGCCGTATCCCCGTGAAAACTCACATGCTCACCGCAACCCAAAATATCAAAACCTAGTTTCTCTATATATTTTGCAGAATCGGCGATCTCGAAAGGGGAGCGGAAAGCTGTTCCAAATTCGATAGGAATTCCCATATCTCTAAAACCCTCCTTACACTAAGAATATAAAAATTTCAAAGTTACTAATATTAATATGTTAATTACTATTATAGTCTCAATAACTAACGGACGCACCTAAGCCAATTGGGGCCAATATTATAGCGATAGAACATCGACCAGAAGTGTTAGAATTATTTGGAGAGATTATGAAAGGGGTATTAGTAGAAGAATGGACAACCTTTGATAAACTAAAAGTAATGGAGCTGGAAGAGCCCACCCTGTCCGATAATCAAGTAAAAATAAAAGTGAAGGCTGCTGGTATCAGCTTTGCTATGAATCTCTTCGTACAAGGGAAGTATCAAGTTCGCCCACCATTGCCCTTCATCCCTGGCACCGAGATTGCGGGTGAAATTATTGAGCTTGGGTCTGCTACCAGCCGGTTTAAGAAAGGCGATCGAATTTGCGCAGTGATTGACTATGGTGGACTAGCCGAAATAGCAGTCGCAAAGGAGGTGAATGTCTATGGAATACCGGATGGTTTAAGTTACGAAAGGGCCATTTCCTTCACAAACTCTTATGCGACCTCATTTGCGGCCTTGGGCTGGCCAGGTTTACTTAACCTTAAGCAGTCTGAGTGGATTTTAATACACGGTGCCTCTGGTGGCGTTGGTTTGGCCGCTATCGAAATCGCGAAGATATTAGGAGGGCAAGTCATCGCGACGGCAGGCTCGTCCAAGAAACTCGAAATTGCTCGATCCCGAGGAGCAGATCACGTGGTAAACAATAGAAATAACGGATTTCGAGATAAAATAATGGAGATCACATCCTCAGAAGGGGTAAACGCAGTATATGATCCTATTGGAGGAGAGGGATTTAATGAGTCTCTACGTTGTCTTGCCCCCGAAGGCCGCATTATGCCAGTAGGTTTTGCTTCTGGTGCTATCCCTCAGATAGCAGCAAACCTACTTCTAGTTAAAAATTTAACGGTATGCGGATTAAACATGGGGTTATATTTTGGTTGGGGCCCGAGAGACATGAGATATCACTATGAGGAAAAGATGAGAAAACATATGGAAACGCTGTTCAATTGGTTTCAAGAAGGTCTTATTAATCCGACGATTTCCAATTGCTTCTCCTTAGAAAATTTCCAAAGCGCTATGGAAGAGGTACTGAGTAGACGATCATTTGGTAGAATCGCTGTCGTGATGGATTAACAGAAATTATTGTGAGGAAACCCACTATGAATTGGTATCACAAACGGACCTTAGGGGATGTTTTAGAAGAGGCCGCAAATAAGTTTGGAAACCGAAATGCCCTAATATTTAACGATGCTAGCTGGACCTATGAGGAATTTAACAGAGAAACAGATAAAGTAGCTAAAAGTCTCTTAGCAATAGGCGTTGCAAACGGAGAACATGTTGCCGTTTGGATGACAAACAGACCCGAGTGGCTTTTTCTGATGTTCGCTATTGCTCGTGTTGGGGGGTGTATAGTTCCACTTAATACACGCTATCGGACCGACGATCTGGCTTATACCGTTGCTCAATCTGAAAGTGCCTCCCTCATAGCACTCGCAGAATCTGGACCAATCAGCTACCAAGAAATGCTTGCAAAATCAATCGACGATATTTCCTTTACCTCTAAAAACGAACTATCCATATCAAACTATCCAAAACTGAAAAGAATAATTATTCATGGTGAGGTTGCTATCAGTGGAGCTTTAAGTTGGGAAGACTTTCTTAACGAAGGTCAAGCTATTAGCGATGAAGATTTGAAGAGTAGAAAAAATGAAGTTGATCCCGACGGTAGAATGATGATCGCCTACACATCAGGAACTACCGGCACCCCCAAAGGAGTTGTTCACTCCCACATCCCTATAAGAAACACTTTAGAGAGAGCTCAAGCTCTTGGACTCACATGCCACGATATTCATATGAACTATCTACCACTTTTCCATATTTACGCTTACAGCGAAATAAGCATGATGTGCGTGCTAACGGGGGCCGCCCAGGTCCTGACTGAGACCTTTGATCCAGACTTGATTTTAGACATCGCCGAAAAAGAGAAAGCGACTATTCTCCATGGTTTTGAAGCTCACTGGTTGGATCTTCTCTCCGCGCAAGAAAAAAAACAAAGAGACTTAAATATACGATTGGGCACTCTTCCCTCTGGTGTAGAGAGTACAATTCCTATAGCGGAGAGAGTTCAGGACGTGTTTTGTCCAACTGTTTCCGGTTTTGGCATGAGCGAAACGTGGGCCTTCGTTTCAATTTCAAATCTTTCCCACAGCCGAGAACAGCGTGTGCACTCTTCTGGTTATCCCATGAACGACTACGAATTTAAAGTGGTGGATTTCGAAACGAAAGAAGAAATGCCCAGGGGAGAGCCAGGGGAATTATGGATCAGAGGTTACGCGACAATGGACGCCTACTGGAACAAACCTGAAGCCTCTTCGGAGACGAAAGATAAAGAGGGTTGGATACGTAGTGGCGACATGGCAAAAATCAGGGATGACAACATGGTAGTATTTTTGGGGCGCTACAAAGATATGCTAAAAGTGGGTGGAGAAAATGTATCCCCGGCGGAAGTTGAGGCTTATTTACGTAATATGGATGAAATTCTCGATGCAGCAGTAGTCTCTTATCCCGACCAACGCCTAGCTGAAGTGCCGGTAGCCTTTATCATAATGAAAGAAGGCCGTATGGTCTCGGAAGCTGAGTTAAAAACTCGAATGAAAGGTAAAATCGCTAGCTTTAAGATTCCCCTACACTTTTTAGTTGTTGACGCTTTCCCCATGACTCCGAGCGGAAAAATCCGAAAAGTAGAACTTAGAGAGAAGGCTTTAGAAGAATTAGGAGACTCTTAATATGAATTTAGATTTAGATGAAAAAATCGCTATTGTTACCGGCGGAGCATCCAACATAGGAAGAGCCATTTCTATCGATCTGGCAAAAGAAGGGGCAAATGTAATCGTGGCAGATCTCGATGCGGAACAAGGCCAAATCACATCCGACTTTGCAAACCAACAATATTCCGGAGAAGTCACCTTCCAGCAATGCAATGTTACCGACACAAAGAGCGTTAAGTCCCTTTTCGAAATGACTGTAGGAAAATATGGCACGGTAGATGTTCTAGTAAACGCAGTCGGCTGGGATGAGCTGCAATATTTCACTGCTACCGAGCCCAGTTTTTGGGATAAAATCATAGACATAAACTTCAAGGGTGTTTTGAACTGCTCTTTTGAAGCACTTAAGATCATGAATACGAAAGGTGCTGGCTCGATCGTGTCAATAAGCTCTGATGCCAGCAAACAGGGTGAACCTAGAGAAGCAGTTTACGGAGCAATGAAGGCAGGGGTAAACAGCTTCATGAAAACCATAGCAAAAGAGAATGGACGTTACGGCGTACGTTGTAATACCGTGTGCCCTGGGGTAACGATACCGGAAGATGATACTGAGGTTGGCGATAATAGCATGTGGAAAAACATTGATTCTATGTTTACCCAAGAGCAGCTTGCTAAAATAGCCAAAACCTTACCTTTAAAAAAAATTGGCCGGCCACAAGATGTCTCCAATGCGGTTCTATTTCTCGCTTCGAACAAAGTGGCCGGGCACATTACAGGTCAAGTACTCAGTGTAAGCGGCGGATACAGCATGGTTTAGACAACCAAACTACATCCGCCGTTACTCTTTATCTTGGTGCCATTCTTATTGCACCATCTAGGCGAACGCTTTCTCCATTAAAGTACCCATTTTCTATCATAGCCAAACTCAAGTGAGCATACTCCGGGGGAGCTCCCAATCGTTTCGGAAAAGGTACTGAAGCGGCCAAGGATTGTTTAACCTTGTCAGGCGCTCCTTGCAACAACGGGGTATCGAATATGCCCGGCAAGATAGTATTAACTCTGATGCCCTCGCTCATAAGATCTCTTGCGATAGGCAGTGTCATCCCGACTACCCCGGCTTTAGACGCTGAATAGGAGGCTTGTCCCATTTGGCCATCCTCTGCCGCAACACTCGCTGTGTTAATTACTACGCCTCGCTCTCCAAATTCATCCAAAGCATCTAAGCTCATCATACCAGCGGAAGAAATCGCAATGCATCGAAAGGTCCCTATTAAATTAATTTGAATAATCTGCTCAAATTTATCCATTGGAAAGGTCTGAATCTCGCCAGTTTTTTTATCTCTTCCTGCTGTTTTAAAGGCATTACCCGTGCCCGCACAATTCACTAGAATCCGCTCCTGCCCTATCTCGGACCGAGCAGCCTCAAACCCTTTCTCGCAATCAGCTTGAGAGGTTACATCCACTTTGCAGAATACCCCCCCTAACTCGGAAGCCAATTTTTCACCTGCCTCTTGATTAAGATCAAATAAAGCGGTCTTCACACCCTTTTCAGCCAACAATCTGGCTGTAGCGGCGCCGAGGCCTGAAGATCCGCCAGTGATAACCGCGGATACCGAGGAATCCAGTTTCATAGATATCTCCTTACTTAATTTACCAATTCAATAAACTTATCGCGTTCGAACCGTAGCCAACTTTAATATTTTTACTCCAAAGCCGGAAATCGCCGCGAGCACTCCACATAATATAGCTAAACGAAAAGCCAAAGAGTAGTCTCCATTAAAGTCGAATAGCTCGCCGGCAATCCAAGGTCCAAGAGCTGCGCCAATCGCACTTCCAAACAAACCTACTCCTAAAATAGAACCGAAGTATCTACCACTGAAGTGATCACTCATCATAGCGGGGGCGATAGCGGCATTGGCGGAGTAACCCACTCCTAGAAGCACCGCAAATAAATATGCTGTAGGAACGGATCCGGTTTCTCCAGCGAAAAACAATACAAAAACGCTGCAAATCATAATAAGATTACCAGCCACGAAGACTTTTTCTCGCTCAATTATGTCCGACAACCAACCTCCCCCAGTTTTCCCCAATATGCTTGCAATGCCAATGACACTAACTACGGTTGCACCCACCATAGTTGATATTCCGTGCTCTACTAAGAAGACCACTTGATGAACGTGTAGAATTTGAGAGCCCATGCTCCCAAAAAAGAAAGCCCCCACGATCAGCCAAAATTTAGCATCCCTCATAGCGTCTGGTAAAGATGGTGAACCTTTAACCGCCACTCCCTGCTCCTGCTCCAGTTGAAGGAACGATTGAACCGAGGGTAATTTAATTAAAAAAATACCGATGGGCACTATTACACAGACAGAAATAAGTGCAAATATCTGATAAGCGAGCCGCCACCCATAGTTTTGAATTAGCAATTGTACTAAGGGAACGATTAACAACATTCCGACCCCGATACCAGAACTGATAAAACCAATCGCGAACCCTAGGCGGGCTTTATGGTTTCGTTGGACTTGAACCAGAGAAGGCGCCCAGCCACACAAAGCGACCGATATAGCTGTTAACACTCCAAAGCCAAAGAATAACTGTGCTGGGGTCTCTATAAAACTCACGTACAGTAAACTTAAGGATACCCCAATACCTCCGAAAACCACTAGATAGGCTGGATTAATTTTGTCACAAAGCCGCCCCACTACTGGGTTGGAAACTCCATGGACAACCGCAAAAACAGAGAAACCTAAAGCTAAAGTAGAACGAGACCAACCAAATTCTTCGAAAAGAGCGACCAAGAAAACGCTGTAGGAGTACCACACACCGTAACTGAACGCCAGCACAATGGCTATACACACTAGGCGAATTGCCCTCGTATCACTTAAGTATTTAAGATTCACGGACTAATTTTTACATTGGGCAGTTCGGGCTCTAACCAGAACACCTTTAGGTAACTTCCCTTCTCGTCGAAAAAGGAATTCGACTCTAAATTCTAATGAATCGATTTTTTCATAAGAACTTCTCACCAGTCTCCCCAATTATCCCAAAAGGCAACCTCGTCCAGGGATAACCGCTTGGCTTTATGCAATTTATTTCCTTTGAGCCATGCCACAGGAAGTAAAGCCGCCTGAGTGTAATTTTCAGGTATAGAGAGTATTTCAGCAATCTCTTTTTCAAACACTAAATGAATAGTGGTCCACGCAGAGGCGATTTGTCGTGCTCGCAATGCAAGCATCAAAGACCAGGTGGACGGCAAAATAGATCCCCACATAGAGGCCTGGGTAAAAACATCTTCATTATCAAACCGAGATTCGATACAAGGTATAATAAAAAGCGGAACTTCCGCCAAATGCTCCATCAGATAAACACTGGAATCTAATACAGAACCTTTTTGGGAATGCCGCAAATCAGTGGCTTCAAACTCCTTATTAATGGTCACTCCTGTTCTGCTTAGTCCAGTCTCACCATCCACGTATAACTGGACCCCTGTCTTATAAAAATCGGCGATTTTTTCTCTCTTCTCTTGGTCTTCCACTACCAGGAAACGCCAGGTTTGGGTATTCGCGCCAGTTGGCGCCTGTAGCGCTATTTCGAGAGCTTCCTCTACTAGTTTTCTTGGCACTGGTCGTGACAAATCGAGCCTCTTTCGCACACTCCTAGTAGTATTCAATACGTGGTCTACGCTTGCTAAATCAAATTCATGTTTCAAAGCTGTTGAATCCCCCAAAATGTTACAAAACCCGCACTTCCGAAATAATCATTCAGAGATTCAAATCGAAAAAATCTAAAGTACGTTTTTTTGCTTCGCTGGCACTTTTTTGATCATAGCTACCCCTATGGTCACAATTGAAACCGTGATCAGCGTCATAAACATAAACCGGAACATCGGATAACGTCGAAGTTATTTGTTCCACCTCGTTCATGGGTATATGCTCGTCTTTCTCACCAAAATGCATGATAACAGGACACTTGGCCTTTTCAGACACATGATTAACGGTACCCCCTCCATAATAGGCAGAACAGGCCGAAATACCCGTTAAACGGCAAGCTGAAAGCCAGGTTAGGAGACCACCAAAGCAGTATCCGACCACTCCAACTTTCCCATGGCTCCCAAGTGCTTTGACACAAGCCTGCACATCAGACAAAGCATCATCGATCTGTAGCTTCTGAAAGGCGATTTCCAATCCTTTGTTAAATTCATCCTCATTCGCATACCCTAATTCTACGCCGGTTTCCACGCGATCAAAAAGTGCGGGTGCGATTGCTGCGTAGCCATCTTTCGCATAACCATCCACCACCTCACGAATGTGTTGATTCACTCCAAAAATCTCTTGGATTATCACAACACCCCCCTTGATATCCCCAGTAGGTATTGCCTCGTAGGCCTCAAAACTATGTCCATCAGCTGCAGTTAATTGACGTTTAGGCATTTTTTGATCCTTATTTAGTTAAAAACAGTTATAGTGTGCCAGTATAACGGGCAATAAATAAATTTGTAATGATTTTTGCTCACATACAATTGATTATTTAGCGCATATTGGAGCCCGTTTAAAACGGCTTTTTTATCGCGATAGGAGATTAGACCTATGAGTAATAATAAGCTTTTACATGTAATAGGACTTTGTTTTTTTCTCAATTTTAGCAATGCCATAGCAGACATAGCCCCTGAAACTATCAGCATAGAGAAGTTGGAGCCCGCTCACCCTCATCGAATTTACTTAACCGATTTAGCCTTGGGACACGTCATTGATGGCAGGATTCATATTCTCAACGGAGACAATTTCAAATATCTTGGTTTAATAGGTACGGGTTTAATGGGCCTCACCGCACTTTCAAGTGACAGTAGCGAAATGCTAAATGCAACCGCGTATTATTCCAAGGGAACCCGAGGAGAAAAGACCGAATTTCTTGAAGCCTATAGCACAGAGGACTTAACCCTCAAGGCTGAAATACCCATTCCACCCCGACACGCGCAGGCACTTCCTTATGTAGGCACCATCATGCCCTCGGCAGACGATCATTTTGTCTATATCCAAAATGCGACACCGGCTAGCTCCATATCAATTGTAGACAGAAAGAATGAACGGTTCGCATCAGAAGTGACTACTCCAGGATGCTGGATTATCCTACCGTCTGCTTCGAATATGGCGCGTTTTTCAACTATGTGCGGTGACGGCACTTTTCTAACGATCACCCACGACCAGAAAGGGGAAGTGGTCAAACAAAGTCGAAGTGAAAAATTATTCAACGCCGACGATGATCCTTTGTTTGTGCAAGCCGCGAGAATAGGAGATCTTTTCTACTTCGTCTCTTATCTAGGGATTATTCATGAGATCAACGTAGGAGGAGAAACCTCTGTCCTAAAGAAAAGCTGGCCATTAGGTTCCGTTAAAGACCTGGAGGGTGGATGGAGACCTGGGGGTTATCAGTTAATCGCAGTAGACAAAACCTCCCGGAGACTATATGTGGCTATGCATAGCGGTGGAAAGGAAGGTTCCCACAAATACCCTGGAGAGGAAATTTGGGCTGTAGATCTAAAAACCAAGAAAGTTATTCAACGAATTGCGGGCGCTAATTCTATCGCTATGACCCTAACTAAAGAGCGAAAGCCTTATTTATATTTGTATGATGGGGTCGAAGCAAAAATAAATAAATACGAAACTATCCCGCAAATGAAGGCCATTTCAGTAAGCGAACCGGTAGGAGAATTCGCCGGATTGATTCAAACCCATTAGGACACAATATGGATTTCCTATTTGCAAAAATAGTAACTACAGCAGTAGCTATAATTTTCATTATCGGGTTTTGGCAGAAAATTAAGGAGATGGAGACATTCCAAATCTCGTTAGAAGCTTACGAACTCCTTCCGACACCTGGTTTGAAATACTCAGCTTATGCGATTGCCTTGACCGAAGGTTTAGCGGCTACTTTGCTACTTATGGAAAAGACTTTGTTACTCGGAGCGATATTTGGATCAATGTTCCTATTAATGGTAACTCTAGCAGTAGTTATCAATCTTTTAAGAGGAAATACAGATATCGGTTGCGGTTGCGGGGGGATTGAAGATGAACAACCAATATCTTGGGCACTTGTAGCAAGAAACCTAGTCTTGATAATAGCCCTGACCTCTGTTTTCTTTGCGGGGCCATCAAGAATCTTAGAACCCCTTGGTTATTTCACATTAGCAATTGGTAGTGTAACTTTTTATGGTCTCTATGTATTGAGCAGTCAATTAATTACCAACCTTCCTCGTTTGAGAGCAATGCGATGACGACAGATCCTGTCCTACTCAGTCTGATAGTCTTGTGGGTAGTGGTCGCCTGCATGGTTTTTGCACTATTTGCTCTAGCCAGACAAATCGGTATTTTATATGAGCGAGTAGCCCCCATGGGGGCACTAATGATGGATGACGGCCCATCAGTTGGTGAACAATCTCCGCACTTCAATTTAGAGACGCTTGACAATAGGCGGATAGACATAGGTAAGCCCTCAGAGCAAGGTGAGCTCCTATTTTTTCTCTCTCCAAGCTGTCCAGTCTGTAAAAAACTCATCCCTGTTTTGCGTTCAATTCAAAAAGCGGAAGGACACTGGCTCAAGGTCATCCTAGCCAGTGATGGAGACTTCGAAAAACAACGAAATTTTTATGAAAAAGCAAAATTAGAGGACTTTCCCTACGTCCTTTCCAACGATTTAGGGATGACTTTTAAAGTGGGAAAACTACCCTATGCTTTACTTCTCGACAAAAACGGGGTAATTAAGTCTAAAGGGCTTGTCAACAGCAGAGAGCAACTAGAAAGTTTATTTACTGCGCAAGAATTGGAAGTAGAGTCGATCCAGAGTTATTTGGAAAAATCGTCATAGACGCTAAGGAGAAATATAAAATGGAGTGGCTAGATAATTTTTTTGAGAAAAAAACACGTTCGATAGCACAAAACAGCTCAAGGAGAGGCGCCCTAGCTCGCATTGCAAAATACTTTGTGGGTGCAGCTTTTGTACTTCCAGTGCTTCCTTTCGATCGGTCCTCCGCCAATGCTGCCACCAACTCAAAGGACTTTGACCCTCTGGATGATCAACGTTGCGAATACTGGCGTTACTGCGCGCTGGACGGTCATCTCTGCACGTGTTGTGGTGGCTCTATAACCACCTGCCCTCCAGGATCGAGTGCCTCTACTGTAAGCTGGATCGGTACCTGTGAAAATCCCGAAGACGGCAAACATTATATCGTCAGTTATTATGATTGCTGCGGAGTATCATCTTGCGGGCGCTGCTACTGTAACGAAAATATCGGAGAAAAACCGGCCTATAGAATGGGCCTTCACAATGATATTAATTGGTGTATGGGTAACGAGTCTGAAGTATATCATTGCACGGTTTCCATAGTTTTAGGTACTGCCTCCGACAAGGCATAATGAAAAAAAATTTAGAAAGTGTATAAATTTATATTAGCTTTCTTTTTGTGTAATTTCACTTATTCTACAAGCGAAGCTCGCCCACCCTCTGAGAACTACGTGATTCACTGTAGCGGCTGTCACAAGCCTAACGGCTCTGGGAGCCCCTCTAACCTGGTTCCAGACATTAGAAATATAATCGGCCACTTCACTAAGGTGTCTAGTGGACGAGAATACCTAATTCAAGTCGCCGACATATCTCAAGCTCCACTACAGAATGATGAGATTGCAGCGCTAATGAATTGGGTACTCCGAGAATTCAGCAATCTACAATTATCTAAAGATTTCAAGCCTTATACGCAAGAGGAAGTCAAGAAGCTTAGGGAGAATAGGCCAGCAGATCTTCACGCTAACCGGAGGAAGCTCCTGACCTCCCTCGAAGGAAAAGGTATAATATTGCCTGACTATGTTAGGCCTTAGGATTGTAAGCTATGTATGTAAACTATATGAAAACTATAAAAGAACGTTACCTCAAGCTGGGTTACCAACCATATCGTTGGTTTCATGCTGGAGAAGATCCTGTGCCTTTCACGCCCCTATCCAAGAAAATAAAAGAATGCCGGGTAGGGCTTCTTTCAACCTCTGGGGCATATTCTCTAGGCCAAAGCGCCTACCATTACAAGGATGACTCCTCACTGAGGAATATCGATAAAAACTGTTCAAACGAAAATATTCGATTTTCCCACATAACAGAGAACTACCTTGAGAACCCTAGAAAAGATCCGAATTGCATTCTGCCTTTAGGACAACTTCTTCGAATGGAAAAGGAAGGGAAAATAGGGGAGTTAGCGGACCAAGTTTTTTCCTGTATGGGCGGAATTTACTCCCAAAGAAAAGTGTTGGAGGATATTGCTCCGGATGTATATTCTCGCTTCCTGTCTCAAGAAGTAGATGTTGCTCTTTTGGTCCCCATGTGACCAGTCTGTCACCAAACCGGGTGTTTGGTCGCAAGATACCTTGAAGAAAAAGGCATACCCACACTGTGTATTGGGTCTGCACACGACATACTTCTTGCTGGCCAAGCACCGAGGTCAGTCTTTTTAGACTACCCGCTTGGTCATAGTTGTGGGAAGCCCTTTGATGAAGCTAACCAATATAATGTCCTAACAAAAGCTTTGGAGATTTTTGAAGCAGCTGATAAGCCCGGACATATAGAGGTACTAAACCTAGATTGGGGGTCCGAGGACTGGAAAATTCAAGCTAGTTCCACCGCAGCTTCTGATACGCGACAACCGCGTGATACATCGCCCCAATTTCAACATCCTAAGGATAGAGATGCAGCCATTAAATCAGGGGCTATAAAAGCCTAACACTTCATTTTATCCTTTTGACTTAGCGAGATTTCAATCAAGCTCGAGCTATTGAACCACCGTCGACGTTTAAAATAGTACCCGTGCAGTAAGACGCCTCCTCAGACGCTAAAAATAAGCACGCGAAAGCCACCTCCTCAGTCGTCGCTGGACGCCCCATTGGCGCTATTAGCTTTGGATTCTCTTCAGAGAAAAGCATCGGGATAACACTTTCCACCATTTGCGTTTCTACAAAACCTGGCGCGACCACATTACATCTAATATTATCGTCTACGTAAGCAACCGACATAGACCGAGTCAGATTAATTATTGCGCCCTTGGTCGCTGTGTAGGTATGCGCATCAGGCGCTCCTGCTAAACCAAAAATACTAGCCACGTTGACAATAGAGCCGTATTGCTGAGCTTTCATCTGAGTAACAACTAACCGACTTACATAAAACACGCTATCTAGATTGATCGCCATAACCTCCCGCCATTTATCTATAGGGGTTGTATCGATAGGATCCATAGAGCCAATACTAGTCTCCCGAAGGTTGTAACCAACACCA
>CACJXQ010000023.1 GCA_902597385.1 uncultured Pseudomonadota bacterium
TCAATTATGTTATGGAGAATGTCCCAAGATTTTATGATCTAAAAAGCGTCAATAGTCCAGATGGTATGCCTGTTGAAATCAACCTTGGAACTGGCGACCAATTATTTGCTGAACTAGTGCTATTTACTGACTCGTTGTATCCAGAAATCAGACAAGGTTTGGGTTTGGATTTTAAAGCTAAATCCTATGATCAAATAGGGATTGTGCTAGACATAAAAACAGAAAAGCCCCACCAAAATGTGGCACGCCAATGGTTTTTAAAAGAGGGGGTGCTAGCCTTTCTCCCAAAATTTGAAGAGAATCTGTGCTCGGTTGTTTTTTCAGTTTCAAAGGCCATAGCAGTTGATGCTAAGAAATACAGCCTTGCAGAGTTGTCAGATTATTTGAATGGAAGCTCAGAATTGGCTTTGGGCAAAGTTCACGCTTTGGGGTGCCCTAGCTTTTTCCCTTTGAGGCGAGGCATTGCGAGCGATTGGATAAAAAATAGATGCTTATTAGTCGGTGGAGCAGCACATGCTGTGCATCCCCTAGCCGGTTTGGGTTTGAATCTAAGCTTGATGGATGTGGCTTGTCTAGCTGAGTGTTTGCGGTCGTCTAACTTGAAGCGCTATGAGTCGCTAGTTGGGGATTTGAACTATTATGAGAGGTGGAGAAAATCGGAATCATTCGCACTATTAATGTCGACTGAAGGTCTTTTGAAATTCTTTTTGCAACCCATGTTCAAATCTAGGAAAATTAGGGGCCAGTTGCTGAAAACGTTTGATAAATTTGATCCCTTAAAGGAGAAATTAGTTCGTCAAGCTATGGGTCTAGATGGAGATCTCCCATCGCTTGTTCATAAAAAAGATTCGATGGGAAGAACTGAATGAAATCCTCACTATATGAGACTAATCTCTCCTCTCTGAGTTTGTTGGGGAGGGGCAAAGTCAGAGATATTTATGATCTAGGTAGCGATTTATTACTTATAGTCGCTACTGATAGGTTGTCAGCCTTTGATGTTGTGTTTACTCAGGTGATTCCAGGTAAAGGGGAGATTTTAACCAAGATTTCTAACTTCTGGTTTAATAAAATGAGGGACATAGTTCCGAATCATTTAACGCATCTAAGAGTAGCGGATTACTTAAATGTTCAGTCTGAATATGAAGAATTAAAAGATCGAAGCGTTGTGGTTAAGAAATTGACGCCCTTGCCTGTTGAGGCAGTTGTGCGAGGTTACGTAGCCGGTTCAGGTTGGGAGGACTATTCTAGGACGGGCTCGATTTGTGGAATAATCCTTCCTGAAAATCTTAGTATGGCCGAAAGGTTCAAAAGTCCAATTTTTACGCCATCGACCAAGGCTAAAATCGGGGATCATGATGAAAATATACCTTTCCAAGAGGTTCAAAATCTGATTGGGATAGAGTTGGCTGACAAAGTACGTAGCATCAGTATCGAAATATACGAAAAGGCAGCTAAATTTGCTTTGGATAGAGGTATCATAATTGCTGATACCAAGATGGAGTTCGGTTTGTCTAGCGAAGGCGAGCTGATTTTAATAGATGAATTGTTGACGCCGGACTCATCCAGGTTTTGGCCGCTAAACTCTTACGAAATGGGCAAATCACCAGAAAGCTACGATAAGCAATTTATTCGTGATTATCTGGAGAAGAAAGCGTGGGACAAGTCGCCTCCTGCGCCAGAACTACCCATCCAAATAGTCGACAAGACCTTAGCCCGCTATCAAAGCGCGTACGATCACTTAGTGGGATGATTGATTTTGGGGGACTTTCTGGTCTTAAAGTAGTGGCATGAGAGCGGGCAGTTTTCTCCCTTCCAAGTATTCTAGGAAGGCACCCCCAGCTGTTGAAACATAAGATATTTTACTTCTCAGATTAAATTTATTTATTGCCGCCACTGTATCTCCTCCCCCGGCAACTGAGTAAGCTTTTGAATTAGCGATTGATTCTCCGATTGTTCTTGTGCCCGTCTCAAAATTTCTGAATTCAAAAACCCCAACTGGCCCGTTCCAGATTATTGTCTCTGCGCTAGAGATAAGGCCAGACATTTGTTTCAGCGAATTGGGCCCAAAGTCTAAGATTTGGTCGTCTTTTTCAATGGCATCTATCGCTTTAGCTTCTCCGCTGGCGCTTTGGCTGAAGGTTTTAGCACAAACTACGTCTTCCGGGAGGATTATGTTTGGGTAATCTTGAATTAAACGTTTAGCAGTGTCCTCGCTCTTTTCCTCAATGAGAGAATTTCCCACATATGTTCCTCTGGCGCTTAACAGCGAGTTTGCGATTCCCCCTCCCACTATCAAATGGTCCGTCTTGAGCGCAAGATTTTCTAATAAGTCAATTTTTGTGGATACTTTTGAGCCTCCGACCACTGCTACGATTGGCTTTTTTGTTTTATTTATTATCCTGTCCAGTGCCTTTATTTCAGCTATAAGAAGTGGTCCGGCACAGGACTGATCAATTAATGATACAGCCCCTACGGTGGAGGCATGGTCGCGATGCGCGGTAGCAAAAGCATCGTTGACATAAACGTCACACAATCTAGCAATCCTCTTCGATAGGTCAGGATTATTGGAACTCTCTCCCTTAAGAAAACGAACATTTTCACAAAGAGTTATTCTTGTTTCACCCCAATCCAGTCCATTGATCCAATTCGTCTCAAATCCAACCTTGGTTTCTAAAAGATTAGACAAAACCTCAGCCACAGGCCTCAAGGAATATTTTTCCTCAAATTTCCCCTCTATGGGTCGCCCGAGGTGAGAAATGAGCGCGATTGAGGCTCCCTCGTCCAACAAATACTTTATGGTCGGGAGGCAGGCCTTTATTCTGAAATCGTCGGTAACCCTACCGTCCACAATGGGTACATTGAAGTCAACTCGGACTAGGGCGCGTTTTCCAGATAAATTTAAATCGAATAAGCTTCTCACCTGTGGGCTCAAAGCTCTGCCATAGCTAAAGTCGTGTCAAGCATCCGATTTGAAAAGCCCCATTCATTATCGTACCAGCTCACAACTTTAACTAAATTTCCTCCTAACACTTTAGTCTGAGAACTATCATAAATAGATGATCTCGGATCTCCTTTGAAATCGATAGAAACTAAAGGCGCCTTATTAAAGCCAAGCACTCCTTTAAGTTGATTTTCTGATGCTGTAAAAATTATTTCATTGATCTCCTCTATCGTCGTATCTCGAGATGCTTTGAACGTTAAATCAACTAAGGACACAATAATTGTAGGGACCCTTACTGCATATCCATCGAGTTTCCCGCTTAACTCGGGAAGCACCAAGCCAACAGCTGCAGCGGCACCAGTTTTTGTCGGGATTAGTGATTGGGTTGCCGAACGCGCCCTTCTAAGGTCTCCGTGATAAATATCTGTTAGGACTTGATCATTGGTATAAGCATGAACCGTGGTCATTATTCCGCTTTCTACTCCAATTTCATCGTGTAGTGGTTGCACTAGAGGGGCCAAGCAATTTGTCGTGCAAGACGCGTTGGACACTATAGTATCCTCCAGTTTTAAACTATGATGATTTACTCCGTACACCACAGTTGCATCCACATCTTTTCCGGCTGGAGCAGATATTAAAACCTTTTTCGCACCTGCTTCTAAGTGTTTCGACGCGTCTTTTTTGTTAGCGAAAAAGCCAGTACATTCATGCACTATATCTACGCCCATGTCTTTCCAAGGGATTTTGGAGGGATCCCTCTGGCTAAAGACTTTGATACTATCTGAGCCTACTGATAAGAAGTCATCATTTACAGAAACGTTTTCCTTTAAGGTTCCGTAAGCGCTATCATATTTCGTGAGATGAGCATTTGTCTCAGCGTCTCCTAGATCGTTTATCGCAACAATCTCTATCTTTTCTTTTTTGTCTGAATCGTAGAGAGCTCTAAGGATATTCCTACCAATTCGTCCGTACCCATTTATCCCAATTCTCACCGTCATGAAAGTCCCCTTCTCTTAAAACTAATCTGTATCCTCTAGAAAGTCTTCTATTTTTAAAAGACTATCTTGAAATTCTAATCCAAACTTTTTGAATAAGTCTGATGCTGGAGCAGAGGCCCCAAATTGGTCTACTCCTATCACCAGTCCCTTTTTTCCCACATACTTATGCCAAAAAACTGTTGATCCAGCTTCTATAGCTATTCTTTTTTGAATTTGACTCGGTAATATTTGTTCCTGAAATTCTGGGCTTTGCCTAGCGAATTTTTCTTGGCAAGGCATAGAAACTAAGCGTATGGCCTTTCCAGATAGATTTAAAGCCGCTGTTAATTCTTTAGCCAGTGCGACTTCAGACCCGGTTGCTATCACTAGAGCATTAGGAGGGGTAGAAGGTTCTATTAGAATATAGGCGCCCTTATCTAGGTGATTAAAGTTTCTTTTCCCTTCTTGTTGAGGAAGAGATTGACGGGTCAAGACGATACAAGAGGGGCCGTTCGACCGTTTTATAGCGCTATACCATGCCACGGTTGTCTCAGCCTTATCGCATGGCCTCCAAACATCGAGATTGGGTATAATTCTTAGGGAGCTTAAATGCTCCACCGGCTGATGTGTTGGGCCGTCTTCTCCTAACCCTATTGAATCGTGAGTATATACGAAAATAGATCGTATTCTCATTAAAGCCGCCATTCTCAGGGCATTTCTGGCATAGTCAGAAAAAACCAAAAAAGTGCCCGAGTAAGGTATTAGGCCACCGTGCAAGGTCATTCCATTCATGATCGCGCTCATTCCAAACTCTCGCACGCCGTAGAAAAGATAATTACCATCCCGAGACCTGCTTGATAAAGGATGACTATTCTCATGGAAAGTGTTATTTGAGCCAGTTAAGTCGGCAGAACCTCCTATTAGCTCGGGTAGATTCTTGGCCAGATTATTAAGTACCACTTGAGAGGATTTTCTTGTTGCTTCTGCATCTTCCGCCATAAGCATGCCCTCATAACACGCTCGAACCTCTGATTCCCAGGTTTCAGGCAACAGGCCGTCAGCAACTCTTTTAAAATTCGACCACTCTGTGGGGTATTTTGCCGCATAGTCGCTACAGGAAGCAATCCATTCTTCTTCCTTTTTCTGGCCCTTAGCCGTGGCATCCCACGCTTTATAAATTTGGTCGGGAATAAAAAAAGGCGGGTGTTCCCATCCAATATTTTCCCTGGTGGCTTTAATTTCATCTGATCCCAACGGCGCGCCGTGTGAATCAGAGCTCCCTGCCTTATTTGGAGCACCAAATCCTATTACGGTGTCACAGCAAATTAAGGACGGTTGGTCAGTGACTTTCCTCGACTCATCGATCGCCGCAGAAATTGCGTCGTGTTTATGTCCATCCACATTATCAACAACATGCCAACCGTAAGATTCGAACCTTTTAGGTGTATTATCTGTAAACCATCCAGAAACGTCGCCATCAATAGATATTTTGTTTCTGTCATAAAAAACTATTAGTTTCCCTAGCCCTAAAGTGCCGGCAAGTGAGCAGGCTTCATGGGAAATGCCCTCCATTAGGCAACCGTCACCTGCGAAAACGTAGGTAAAATGATCTACTATCTTAATGTCAGCCTTATTGAATTTGGTCGCTAAATGACTCTCAGCTAAAGCAAAACCCACCCCATTTGCCAAGCCCTGTCCTAGGGGCCCCGTTGTAGTTTCTACACCTGGTGTCTCATCGTATTCCGGATGTCCTGGTGTTTTAGAACCTAACTGTCTGAAAGCTTTTAAATCGTCAATAGACAGGTCGAAGCCAGCTAAATGCAAAAGCGAGTAAAGCAGCATCGAGCCATGTCCATTTGAAAGGATGAATCGATCGCGATCAAACCATTTGGGGTTCTTTGGATTGAATTTAAGGAAGTCAGACCATAAGGTTTGTGCTATATCAGCCATCCCCATTGGAGCTCCAGGATGGCCAGAGTTGGCTCGTTCCACCGCGTCCATACTTAACGCGCGTATTGCGGCAGCCATTTCTTTCGGACAGTATCTTTCCGTCATTTTAACATCTAATTTACTTTGTATTTCATTATTCAATAGGTCTCTCGCCATAAATACGGCTCGATCTGACAGCTGATCGTATTTTTTGTCAGGCGAAACTCTTTCTAAGCGCTAACCTAGGTTTTGAAAGTCTTCTATACGAGAAGCCACTATAGCCAATTCTAGAGGATATTTAAATATCTATAGATTGATAACTATAACGAATGGAGAAATGATACAGATTTCAGGTTAAAAATATTGGGCTATTTTCCTTTGATATTAGCTCCGGAATTGAAGGATAATGTTAGTATAAATACAACGTAAAACAGGAAAAAATATTGTCACATCCGTCGATTAGTTTTGAATTTTTCCCACCTCGTAATCCCAAGAAAATCGTGGAGCTCATGAAATCTGCCAGCTTACTTGTTAGAGTGAAGCCAGAATTCTTTTCCGTAACTTTCGGTGCCGGTGGTGGCACCACAGATTTAACTTTCGAAACGGCCCTGAGTCTTAAGGAAAGTTTGCATTGTCCCGTTGCCCCTCATATTTCTTGTACAAACATATCTAAAGAAAAAGTTTTCTCTGTATTAGATTCTTACCTTGAGGCTGGATTGGAAAGGTTAGTGGTTCTCAGGGGAGATCAGCCATCTGGATGCCCAGCAGCAAGCGATTTTCCTTTTGCGAGCGATTTGATAGAGCTGATCAGACGCAAATATGGCTCGTCTTTCTTCCTTGATGTTGCGGCTTATCCTGAAATTCATCCTGAATCAGCTAGTCCTAAAAGTGAGATGCTGAATTTTAGAAAGAAGGTTCAAGCTGGCGCTGACCGAGCAATCACCCAATATTTTTTTAATTGTGACGCCTATTTTCGATTCGTTGACGATTGCCAGAAGTATGGAATCGATATTCCAATTATAGCTGGATTGATGCCAATAACAGATGTCACTGGTTTACGTCGATTTTCCAGTAAGTGCGGTGCTGAAATTCCAAGATGGATTTCGAAGCGAATGGATGAGTACTCCGACAACAGGGAGGCCCTGGGAGACTTTGGGGTAGAGGTGTTGACCCAAATGAGTACACGCCTTTTGGAAGAAGGAGCTCCCGGCATTCATTTTTTTACTTTGAATAAAACAGACTCGGTTCTGAAAATATGTGCCAATCTCGATTTAATCAGATAACTGGTCTTTTGGGAGAGTAGTTCAGATGTTGTCCAAAGATAATGCAAGATTTAACCCTAGTGATATTTTGCTGGGGATTTTTATGTTGGTAATTGGCGGGCTAGGTTTTATGAAGGGGTACGATCTAATCTTAGAGGCTAGAGTAAGGAACCTAGCAGACCAGGCGATAAAAATTCAGTCTTCCTATTACAGATTTATCGATTTCTATAGGCATATTCCGGGAGATTGGGTAGCTGAGGAGGCGTCTCTATCGATTTCTGGGATAGAGACTGGAGGAAATGGTAACGGTTTCCTAGACCTTGTCGACGGAGACCCTTGGAAAGAGTCATTGGCCGTTTGGGATCATCTTTTTAAAGCTAATTTAATCGATGTTGGTTATATGAAGGAGGCTACTGTGCTTGGGAAGGGCAAAGTGTACGCTCCAATAAATGCTTTTGGTGCTCCAATGATGCTTTTCTCTACAAGTGATTATTTCGATATTTCAAGCAGCCCACCTAAACGGCTTGGATTAATGCTGGGACGAGGAATTCCGGTTTCGGTGCTGGAAAAACTTGACAAGAAAATTGATGATGGTTATCCAGCTTCAGGGTTGATTCGTTATGTGGCAGATGGCAGTGACACTTTCGGTAAATTCTCGATTTCAGGTTCAGGATGTGTTGATGTTTCTCAAACGCCTCCTGTATGGTTTGTACAAGAAGATGCGCTGGATTGTAATGCGATTCATCTATATTAGTCTAAGATAGCGTGTGTTATTTTGACTGCAACGGGAGGACTTTATGGATAATGAAATAACAGCTCTAACGGTTATATTTACCGAGTTCTATTATTGGGTGACAGTTGTCTTAATGTTTCTCATTCATGTGGGTTTTTGTGTGTATGAGGTTGGGGTATCTAGGCAAAAAAATCATTTGCACACCCTTATGAAAAACACAATTTTAATTCCCTTAGTGTCAGTCACCTTTTTTCTATTTGGGTGGTGGATTTATTGGGCGTTCCCAAATGGGCCAGGCATCACCGGAGACTTAGTTTTGAAAAATGATGGATTCGGAGCTAATGAGGTAGCTTTGCCGTGGGGAACAGCCATGGGGATTAATTTAGGTGACCGAATTAACTTGGTTTTTTGGGCGGCTTTTTTGTTGTTCTCCTGGACTGCTGCTTCCATCGTTTCTGGTTCAGTGATAGAGAGAATACGAACTTCCGCTTTCGCTATTGTTGCCGTTTTTATAGGGTCTATTTTTTGGGTTTTGGCGGCTTCGTGGGGCTGGCATTACGCGGGTTGGATGGTTCAAAAATTAGGATATCATGATGCTTATGCTTCAGGAGTAATCCATGCGGTGTCGGGAGGTTTTGCCTTGGGTGTCCTAGTGGTTCTGGGCCCTCGAGTGGGAAAGTTCAATAAAGACGGGACTGTTAATGTCATCGCACCTCAAAATACATGGTTGGTTACCATTGGTTTGTTCCTTATATTTGCAGGATTTTGGGGGTTCTATGCTGCGTGTAATTTGCCTATTTTTAATATCGGGATAGAGTATGGAGCGAAGGAGTCATTTTTTTCCGCTACGAATATCTATCTTGCTCCTACTACTCTTAGTGGAGTGACGGCAAATTTCATCATGTCTTTATCCGGCGGCATGTTAGCAGCCTACGTTGTTTCTAGAGGAGACCCTTTCTGGACTTATTCGGGAGGCCTTGCGGGAATAATTGCAGCATCTGCGGGAAATGACCTTTATCACCCGCTCCAATCGCTACTAGTTGCGGCGGGGTCTTCTTTTATAGTTTATAAATTACATTTCTGGGTAGAGAGAAAATTCCAAATAGATGATGCGGTTGGAGCTGTGGCAGTTCATGGATATGCAGGCGTCATTGGTCTGATTGTTTGTGGGTTTATGCTTTGGGGTTATCCAGCATCTCCATTTTACGACGCGGAGATTAACCCGCTTGGAATGATTTTTGGAGCTATTATCATGTTTGGATTATTAGGCTTTCTACCTGGCTGGGTCACGGCAAAAGTGCTTGCTTTCTTCGGATGCCTCCGTATCCCAGCCAATAAAGAGATAGCAGGCCTTGACCATTAGAGTAATTAATTCTGTTTGACGGAGAAATAAACTTTATGATGAGAGAGGTCTTTAAATGGCAACAATAAATGAATGGAATGCCGAAAAACTTGAGGAGTATTCTTCCCTTTATCCTTGGTTAGGAACCGAGATATTTTTGGTAGTTGGGGTCATTATTTTTTTCCTTTGTTTTTGCGTGGTGCTCTTCAGATTCGACCGAGAAGATTATGATAACGAGACGTAATGCTCTAACTTAATCGCTCTTTCAAGGACAAGCTTAATGATGTAGGTTGAGGTAACTTTTTTTGAGCTTGGTAAAGCTCAAAATAGAGTTGGGCAATAGAATGTTCAAACCTGCAGGTTCTTCTAGAACGCAAGTCAAAAGATATGGATAAAGTTTCTTGAGATGCGATAGGATTTTTATCTTTGAAAATCTCTTGAAGTATGTGCGCCCTTTTCCCGTCAAAATCAAATATTCTAGTTTCCACTTGATATATTCCTGGCTTCACTCTTTCCAAATACAGGCTGTGCGCTTCGAGCGCTACCGTAGATTTTTTTTCATTAGCTATGTAATCTTTGTCTAAACCAACAACCTTCTTGTAATCATCAATGCCTTCTTCGAAAGCTAAGGAATAGAAGATAGTTTTTGCGCCTAGATGTTGCTTTTCTAGTTTTTGAGTAATCTCGAATTCCGTGATTATAAGCCCTGTTTTATTTTTCAATTTATTGAGACCTCTTTATTTTTGGCTTGCTAGGGGCGGGATTCTTAATTGCTGGCATCTGATGGGCTTTATAATACTAAAGAGAAATACCAAATATTTAATTAAGTCAGGACACCTTTCAAAAATTAAAGTAATATGTCGCACTTGATAACCCTGTATGGCTATGTAGCTCAGCTGGTTAGAGCGCGGCACTCATAATGCCGAGGTCGGTGGTTCGAGCCCACCCATAGCCACCACCGCTTTAATAAGACAGCAGGCCGCCGGCGGCGGTTATAATTTCGCCGGTGATGTAGTCAGATTCTGGTAAGCAGAAAAGGTATAGGGCACCTGCCGCCTCTTCAACAGTACCAGGTCGCCTCAAAGGGATAATCTCTTCAAGCTGTTTTCTAGTGTTTTTATCAAATCCTACCTTATGGTTTCTGTCACCAATTTCAATGCTTGTAGGAATCCTTTTATCCCACACACCAGTTAGTCGCGTATCTATGAGGCCAAATCCAACGCAATTTACATTTACTCTGTAACGTGCCCATTCCTTGGCTAATGTCTTCGTAATGCCAATCATTGCGGCTTTTCCAGCAGAGTAGCCTATCTGGGTTGCACCACCATAGAAGCCTGCTATGGAGGAAACATTTACCACTTTTCGGTGAAATAAATTCCCCTCTGATTCTTCTCGTAAAGCAGCGTTTTTAATGAAATTACTAGCGGCCCGAAGGATTCTGAAGGGCGCAGTCGCATGGCACGAAATCATGGCATCCCACTGTTCGTCTGAAGTTTTGCTGATGGTGCTATTCCAAATGTAACCAGCGTTGTTGACGATGATATCCAGTCCTCCATAGTTGTCTAAAATGAACTCTACAGCGGTTTCGCCAAATCCTTTTTCCGTAACGCTTCCGCAAAGTGAAAGAGCATTCCCTTCATTTTGAACTATCTCTTGAACTGTGTCTTCGGCCGGAGCTTTGTCTAGATCGTTTACGACTACCGAGGCTCCAGCTGCCGCGAGCCTTTTGGCTAAAGCGGCTCCGACACCTCTTCCGGCGCCAGTAACAAGTGCTATTTTTCCTTCTAAATTTCTAATGTTTTTTTTCCTCAGTATTTTAATTCTAGTATCTCGGAGATTTTTCTCAATTTTGCTGAAAATCAATTTTTAAAGCATGGCGTATTGATGATCTTAGTTCTTAGTCATTATATTGTGCTTTGAAGCCTGTTAGAATTAGATTCTCATTGAACCCTATTGAAATCTTATAATATGATAAACAAAGAAAATGTTTTGAGCCAATCTGATTCTGCTGCTAGTAGCTCGGCTATAGAGTCATTGTATAGAGAGTACTGGCGAGCGAATATCATGGTAGTTTCTGCGCTTCTGTTTGTGTGGTTTCTTGTGTCGTTCGTGTTCGGGATTTTTTTCTCTGACCAGCTGAATGAAATAAGGATCTATGGTTTTAAGTTAGGTTTTTGGTGGGCTCATCAGGGTTCCATCTTCACTTTTGTTCTAATTATTTACGTGTATTCGACTATCATGGCTAGGATAGATAAACGGCTTCAGTCCAAACTTGAGAAGGTAGATTGAGTTGAGCGCTCAAGGCCTAACTTATCTCTTCGTTTTAATAAGTTTTGCTGTTTACATCGGTATTGCCATTTGGTCCCGTGCCGGCTCCACCAAAGAGTTTTACATCGCTGACAGAGGTGTGCACCCAATCGCCAATGGAATGGCGACTGCGGCAGATTGGATGAGTGCGGCCTCTTTTCTTTCTTTGGCCGGATTGATCGCTTTTATGGGGTATGACAGCGGGGTGTACCTGATGGGTTGGACGGGTGGTTATGTGATCCTTGCATTATTACTGGCCCCCTATTTAAGAAAATTTGGGCAATTTACTGTCCCGGATTTTATTGGAGCAAGATACTACTCTAAATATGCGAGAGTGGTGGCCGTTGTTTGTCTGATAATTATTTCCTTTACGTATGTAGCGGGACAAATGCGTGGTGTCGGGATTGTTTTCTCCCAGTTTTTGAATATTCCGATAAATTGGGGGGTTCTTGTCGGAATGGTGGTGGTTTTTATGTACGCTGTTTTGGGTGGTATGAAGGGAATAACTTACACACAGGTTGCTCAATACTGTATTTTAATTTTTGCTTACATGGTACCGGCTATATATATCTCGTTATTGATTACCGGTAATGTAATTCCTCAGATTGGATTAGGCTCCGTCCTTTTGGCAGAACCGGACGTCTATGTTTTGGATAAACTAGATACTGTATTAGAGGAGCTTGGCTTCCGCGCATACACTGCATCAACCAAGTCGACGGTGGACATGTTTGCAATTACATTGGCTTTAATGATTGGCACTGCGGGTTTACCGCATGTCATCGTAAGATTCTTTACTGTACCAAAAGTGGCCGACGCCAGAAGGTCCGCTGCCTATGCATTATTTTTTATAGCGATATTGTACGCTACCGCGCCTACAGTAGGCGCTTTTGCTCGACTTAACTTCATCGATACAGTACACGAAACAGAATATTCGAAAGCTCCCAGTTGGGTGAAAAAATGGGAGGATGTAGGGCTTATTGGTTGGATTGATAAAAATAGTGATGGGCTTATCCAATATGGACCAGGTAAAGCCTTCGAAGGCAAACTAAACTTTTCAAAAGATAAGGGGAGGGGAGAATTCGGGGAGAGAAAAGTGGTCAACCCAGGCTCAAATAGTGAGAATGAAATTTATGTTGATCGAGATATCATGGTTTTAGCGAATCCTGAGATCGCCCAGTTGCCGCCTTGGGTAGTTGCCTTAGTAGCCGCTGGGAGTCTCGCTGCCGCCCTTTCCACTGCTGCAGGACTACTCCTAGTTATTTCAGCCTCAGTTTCGCACGACCTGATTAAGAAAACATTTGCTCGAAATGTAACTGACCGTCAGGAGCTGTATTACGCCCGAGTTGCTGCAGCGGTAGCTATTATCGTAGCGGGCTATCTAGGTATAAATCCGCCAGGGTTTGTGGCTCAAGTAGTTGCCTTTGCTTTTGGGTTAGCTGCTGCATCGTTATTTCCAGCAATTGTGCTCGGAATTTTTTCTGTCAGAGTAAATAAAGAGGGCGCGGTAGCCGGCATGTTATCCGGATTGCTTTTTACTTTCCTCTATATTGTCTATTTCAAATTCCTTTATCCAGAAAATAATCAGGCGGATAACTGGTTTTTCGGGATTTCGCCTGATGGAATAGGAACATTGGGGGCTCTTTTGAATTTTCTAGTTGCGATAACTATTAGCAAATTCACTAAACCACCGCCGGAAGATGTGGTGAATTTAGTCAAAAAAATCCGGTTACCCGAATCAGTCGAAAATAATTAATTGCCTGACAGTATTCCCCTGACTAAGCGCGTCAAAGCCCGAGTTAATTTCATATAGCGAAATTTTTTCGCTCATTAATTGTGAAACCGGTAATCTGCCGTTTCTCTCCAGCTCGATATAACTCGGTATGTCTCTTTTGGGAATGCAACTTCCCAGATAACTTCCTTTGATGGTTTTCTCCTCGGCTACTAGATTCACATGTTGTATTGCAAATTTCTCGGCGGGGTCAGATAAGCCACTGGTGCAAGTTGTGCCCCCTCTTCGTGTAAGTGAATAGGCGATCTCCATGGCTTGCTTAGAACCCACACACTCGAAGGCAAAGTCTGCACCACCGTCAGTGTAATCTCGTACTTTGTTTATCAGCTCAGGGTCTTTTCCATTGAATACCACGTCGCAGCCTAGTTCGAGACCTAGCTCTAGTTTTTTCTCGTTTAAATCCACACCAATTACGCTTTTTGCGCCACTGGCTTTTGCGCCAAGAACTGCTGCCAGGCCGGTCCCTCCTAGCCCGACAACGGCCGCAGTGTCACCCATGTTTAATTGGGCAGTATTTACTACTGCACCGACTCCCGTAATTACAGCACATCCAAATAGGGCCGCTAGGTCAAGCGGAATGGCTTTGTCAATCTTTACTAGTGAGTGTTGAGACACTACCGCATATTCGGAGAAACATGATACGCCGACATGATGGGAAATATATTCTCCTTTAAACTTAATCCGTTTCCTGCCCTCTAAAAGAGTACCGTTCGCATTAGAAATGGCAGCGGGTTCGCATAATGCTGGTCTCCCCTCGCTGCATGGAATACAGGTACCGCAACTTGGCACAAACACTGCCACGACATGATCCCCTCGCTCCAATAAACATTTTCCTGGGCCCACCGCCTCGACAATGCCAGAGGCTTCGTGACCGATTACCATCGGCAATGGACGAGGCCTCGAGCCATTAACGACAGATAAGTCAGAATGACACAAGCCCGCCGCCGCGACTTTTATAAGAACTTCTCCCTCACCTGGCGGATCAAGTTCGATTTCTTCGATCTCTATAGGGCGTGAATTTGTATAGGGTTTTGGGGCTCCCATTTTATGTAACACCGCTGCTCGACATTTCATGATATTCTCCTGGGCAGGACCTATTGAAAAGGATCTTCACTCGAAGTCGAATAATATCAAAAAACTGATTAGGGATTTATTTTTTTTGCAGAGAAAGGAACGGACAATGCGCTACTCTATGATTTTTGAAGGATTAGAAATAAGTTATATTCGTCAAAGCGCTAATCATCCGAAATTTAGGATCTTATTAGTTCATGGTACGGGTTGCGATAGTAGAGTGTTTTTAGGTTTACTAAGTGAACTAAGTAAAAATCATGATGTGATCGCAATCGATTTACCCGGCCACGGCAATTCTTCAGGGATCGGTTTTCGAGGCGTGGCAGATTATGCTGCTTTCTGCTCTGCGTTAGTACAGCACGTTGGGTGGGAGGATTGTGTCTTGGTAGGACATTCGATGGGTGGGGGAGTATCCATTGCAATGACACTTTACGACTCACAGTTAGTGAGGGGGCTGATATTAATTGATAGCGGAGCTCGGCTTAGGGTCTCTCCAGAAGTATTAGATTTGGCAAAAAAAGAGGCAGCGGAGCCACAAAAGCGAAAGAAAAACTCCAGAGTAGGCTTCTCAGATAAAACTACAGATTCGATAATTAAAAATATCCGTGAAATTACTGATAATTCTTCAGCCCTGGTGACCCTTAAAGATTGGATAGCCGATGATACCTGCGACTTCATGTCCAGGGTAAGCAAAATAGAACTGCCAACCTTGGCTATTTGTGGACGAGAGGACGTATTGACACCCCTCAAGTACCATCAGTATTTGGAAGAACGAATGCCCGACTGTAGTCTTGTTGTTATCGAAGACGCTGGACATTGGCCTTTTGTTGAAAAACCTAAAGAGGTTTTAACTGCTCTTGAAGTATTTCTAGAAAAGTTAAACTAGGCTCTCAAGTTTTCCACTATCTATTAGAAACTGCTTGCAGCACTTTATCGGCATGAGTTTTTGGATCCACATCAGTGAAGGTTTTAATGATCTTCCCATCTGGACTAATAAGAACTGAGATCCGAGGTGTTCTCTTGTCACCCGGACCACAAACCCCATATTTTTTGGAAACTACTAGTTCGGTATCGCTTGCCAAGTCAAATGGAAAATCATATTTGTTTTTAAACTTCAGATTTTCCTCTTTTGGATCTGCGCTTATCCCTAAAATAGCTACATTATTATTTTGGTAATCTTGGATTCTGTCACGGAACCCTTTTCCCTCTATAGTTCAGCCGGGTGTGTCCGCAACCGGATACCACCATATAATGAGGTATTTCCCTCTGAAAGAACTGAGTTCTACAGGCTCACCATCTTGATTTTCTAAGAAGAAATCAGGTGCTGCCTCTCCAATTTTTAATGGTTCCATTTTTTCCTCTCAATGGGAAGCTCTATAGATGCTCTCAATTGAGGAATCTAAAAGCTTGGTGAATTCATCTTCTGTTTGTTGAGCGTTTAGCCCCTCGGTGAGCGCGCGAGAGAAGCTAGCGATTAGTTGTTTGTTTACCGAAAGTCTCTTGTTAGCTTCCTCTCTTGCGTATCCCCCTGATAAAGCCACCACCCGGAGTACATTTTCATGATTGGCGAGAGGGAGAAATAAGTTATCTTTCTCAGGGAGTGTAAGCTTGAGTATTATCTGCTTGGAACCCAGATTGTTTACTTTTGTTTCGATGGCGTTCAACAAGAAGGATTCCGCTTTTGATTTCTCGGCACAGTTAATATCGACTTCTGGCTCTACGATGGGAATTAAGCCGCTTTCCAATATTTGCTCGGCAATTTGGAACTGCTGTTCTACAACACTGTTTATGCTGCTTTCGTTAGCTTCTTTTATAACCGATCTCATTTTTGTGCCAAATATGTTTTGTTTTTTTGCGCCTGCTAGAATTTGCTCTAATCCAGGAATCGGTTTCATCAGTTGGGCTCCATTTTTTTCATCGGCCAGACCTTTGTCTATTTTTAGAAAAGGTATTACCTCTTTCTTACTCCAAAGATAATCTGTGGATGGCTTGCCTTCAAATTTTCCATTCATGGTATTTTCAAATAGAATAGCTCCAAGAATTCTATTTCCTGTAAAAGAGGGATTAGTTACAATTCGTTCTCTCATTTTATGGACAAGGTCAAACATTTCCTCTTCATTGTTCCAAGCAGATTCATCTAAACCATAATTCCCTAGGGCTTTTGGGGTGCTGCCTCCACTCTGATCCAAGGCTGCGATGAAGCCATTTCCTTGGGCCATTTTATCCAATTGCTTTTCAAACTCGGTCACTTGTATCCTCGCTAGATTATATTTCTTTTTCAAAGTGGTTCTTGTTCCAGTTTAACATGCAAATGCTAGGAAGCTAGGAGTTCCTCAATTGCTTGAGAGCCTCGTAGTACCAAATCATCCTCTGTTCGCCTTCCAGTTAGCATCAAGCCTACGGGAAGGCCTTCCGATTTCCCGATGGGCACACTCATGCTCGGATGTCCAGTAGAGTCGAAGGGTGAGGTGTTTCCAAGCATGTCTAAAGCACATCCAAGGATTTCGCCATTAGTAGCATTTTTATCAGGTAGTTTATGAGCCTTCATAGGAGTGGTAGGCATGAGTAGTAGGTCTTGTTCACCTAGCGCTTTATCGTAAATTTTACTGATATTTCTGACCTGATTTTGAGCTTTTGCTGAATAATAGTTTCCATAACGCTCGCGCATGATCTTTGCAAATAAAAGGAAATTTTTGACCGTTACTGGCATCAGGTTCGCTTTCTCTCTGCGTGCGGAGTAGTAGAACTTAATGGCTTCCGTCATAGAATGACCCTGGAAATTAGGCCCATTGGGACCTTGTTCTGTAAAAGTAGATAGCGTACCGTCCAAAATGCTTACCAACATAATCGCGCCGGCATACTCATGTTCTGGAATAGATATTCTGTTTATGATGGCACCTTGCCCACCAAGATTGTGTGCCGTCTCCCTCACTAGGTTGCTCACATCGTCTTCATGTCCTGGCATCGCAAAAGATTCTTCAACAAGTCCGATCCTCATTCCTTTCACACCCTTCTGGTAAAGCTCCGAATATTCCTTGGTAATCGGATTTTTTTGTCTAGGATCTCTGCCTTCATCAAAGCCCGCTATCACTTCTAAAAGAAGGGCACAATCTTTTGTGCTTGCTGCCATGGGTCCCAAATGATCTACTGACTGTTCTATTCCCGAAGCGCCGGTGTAAGGGACCAGACCGTAGGTTGGCTTTATACCAAAGCAGCCAGAAAAAGAGGCTGGCATTCTTACTGAACCTCCCTGATCGCTTCCAATACCCATGTCACATTCTCCGGATACTATCAACGCGGCACATCCGCTGGATGATCCCCCGGCCATGTAAGCTATATTATGAGGATTCAAAACGGGCCCTGTTGCGCTGGTGTGGCTCCCTCCGGAAAAGCAAAAGTTTTCACATACAGCCTTTCCAAGAATTTCACCGCCCTCGTCCAAAACCCTAGTAACGACGGTAGCATCTTGATCAGGAATAAGACCTTCAAAAACATTAGATCCGTTCATCATTGGAACGCCTGCTATGCAAATGTTGTCTTTTATTACAATGCTTTTCCCAGCTAGTTTACCCTCTGATTTTCCTTTTATGCTGCACTTCCAAAACCATGCGTTGTAGCGATTTTCTTTCTCAGCGGGCCTGATTAGCTCTCCTCTAGGATATTTGGTCGGAAGTTTTGGCTCGTCTAAAGATTCTACTAGGTTAACCCCCGCTATTAGCCCGTCCATAAATCCTGAGTACTCAGAAATTTCGGACTCATCCATATCAAAATAGAGGTCACTAGCAGCTTTTTTAATTTCTGTCAGACTTGGTGGTTGGATATTCATTTTTTCCCCCAGTGCGATGTTATTTCAAAAAATTAATGCAATTCAGGCGACTTCCACAATGACATTCGATCGGTAGATTTAACTTCGACCTTAAAGCGATTGGAACCTCTCCTGACAGAGAATTCAATATCTGCACCTGCTGGTCCTATCGCCCATATGCTTCTGAAAAAATCTGCTAAGTCGGTAGGGCTTTTGTCAGCTACCAGTTCTATAGTATCTCCTGCTTTTATCCCCGCTTTGTAGGCCGGTCCATTCTGATAAGCACCAAGAACAAGATACTCTCCATCGACCAGTGAGACAAAAAAACCTAGCCAAGGTCTGGCGGTTGTTATTTTTTGTCCGTACTTGCAGATTTCTGACAAAATAGGTGTCAGTAACTCCGTTGGCACACATAAATTACCTTGATTATTAGGATATTTCTCTGAAAAATTTTCAACGAATAGAGAACCTATTCCCGCAATGTTTCCTTCATCATCAAATAAGGCTGCACCACCCCAATCAGGATGTGCAGGGGAAGTATAAATTGCATCATCTAGAACGTATTCCCAGTAGCCGGCAAACTCTTTTCTCTCAAAATTTGAGACATTAATTGACCTAGAAATTCCACCACAGCCAGCTAAGACTAACTTCTTCTGTGAAGCCCCTAGTTTAAAATTGGCAAAGTCTGAAATCGGCAAATTGAGTTTTCCGAGTGCCTGGACGAGCCCAAAGCCTGAGTCGTAATCATAACCCACTACATGTCCGGGAACCGTTTGGCCGTTCCCTGCTGAAATCCATACATCTTTTGCTTCAGCAATTAGATAGCCTATTGTCACCACCAATCCATCGTTTTGGATAAGAACCCCATGACCAGCGCGATCTGTGCCTAATACACTCGCTGTAAAGGCATCTTCCGGAATTTTTGTTTTTATGTTTACAACTGAGGCCAATTTTTCCTCTAAATCATAACCATAGTCTTCGATACGAGGTGTTAGTTTGTCAGGTATTTCGAATTCTTTTTTTTCACTCATTCAAAGATTCTCTTTGCTCGCCATCTTGCGTGTTAAACTAGGACTGTAATTAACGTAAACTTTCTCGCTTAAAGCGTTTCAAGTCAATATTTTACGATGTAATGAAAAATCCCGTCAAAAAACTTTCTGAAATTATCAGCCATAGTGAACGCATAGTAGTTTTTACCGGTGCAGGAATCAGTACCCTATCAGGTATTCCTGATTTTAGGGGTAAGAATGGTTTATGGTTGAAATACAAGCCCATTTCTTTCAATGAATTTATGACCTCAAAGGCCGCAAGGGTGGAATCTTGGCACCAGAAATGTAAGCTTAATTTTGACTTAGAAAAAGCTCGGCCAAACAATGGACATCGTGCGGTCGCTTATCTTGATAGTAAAGGTTCTTTGAGGACCTTGATCACACAAAATGTAGATGGGTTGCATCAAGTATCCGGTATAGATGCCAAAAAGATAATAGAAATTCATGGGAATGCTACCAAAGCAGTGTGTCTTAAGTGTAGCAAGAACTTTGCTTTAGATGTGGTTCTGAAGGAATTTATGATCGTTAATGAGCCTCCGTTATGTGATCAATGTGGGGGATTTATAAAAACTGCGACAATTTCCTTTGGTCAGGCAATGCCACAGGGTGCCATGAGAAAAGCGGATAATGCAGCCAGAGATTGTGACTTATTTTTGGTTTTAGGTTCTTCCCTAGTAGTGTATCCAGCTGCAAATTTGCCGCGAATTGCAAAAGACAACGGAGCTACTTTAGCCATTATAAATCATCAACCTACTGATCTTGATGGATTAGCAGATTTGATTGTCCGAGATGAAATAGGTGATACCTTAAGCCTTGCTCTCGGGATAAACTAAGGCCTAATCGAAAAGGAGACAGGTTTTATAAGTTGGTCAAGTAGCGGCTGTATCCAGTCTATCCATTGGCATAGATATTGTCTTGTCTGGGAAGGTTCTATAATGTCGTGTGCACTAAAAGACTCTGCAGCTAGGAAAGGTGACTGAGCATCTATTAGTTGCTTCTCTAATTCTTGCCTCATCAATTCAGGATTTTCAGCCGAGGCGATCTGCCGATGAAAGGCTACGGCCACGCCACCTTCCACTGGCAAGGCTCCTGATTCCACTGAGGGCCAATCTACTATATATGCATTAGGGCCAAAATGTGCGGCTGAGGCAACGCCGTAAGACTTTCTGATTCTAATCGAGGCCCAGGGTACGGTTGCTTGAGAGGCTGCTGCCACGGCCGCCATTCCATACCTTATAGTTCCAGCCTTTTCGGCCTCTAGACCAATCATGAATCCAGGCTCATCAACAAAATTCACGATGGGAATGTGAAAAGTATCGCAAAGTTCTATGAGGCGTCTCATTTTTTGAGCAGATTCTACCGTCATGGCTCCGGCATTGTGATTACAGTTGTTAGCTGCTATGCCGACAGGTTGGCCGTCTAAGCGTGCTAGTCCGACGACCAACCCTGGGCCGTAAAGTGGACTTAATTCAAAAAAAGTATCTTGGTCCAGGACCGAATTCAAAATCTGGAAGATATCGTAGGATATTTTCCTATCTCTTGGTATTAAGCTATTCAGATCAGGTGCGGCTCTTTTCGGCGAATCCTTCGACTGTAATTTGTTGGTTCTTTCCCAAGCGTTGGAGGGAAGGTAAGACAGGAAGTCTCGTAATAGTTTAAAAGCGTGTTGCTCGTCATTTGCTAGATTATCGATGATTCCAGATCGACAGTGGATAGTAGCTCCTCCAAGCTGCTCCTTCGTGAGGTCTAAACCAAGCGCTCGTTTAACTACTGCGGGTCCTGCGACCATCACTTGTGCGGTTTCCTGGGTCATTACCGAGAAATGAGAGGCGACAAGCCTACCAGCCGGAAAACCTGCAACAGGACCTAGTGCTGCCGATACAACCGGAATTTTTCCCATAACTTCCGCAATGATATTGAATCTAGGTTTTCCAAAAAGTGCGTCTCCCCAAACCCTGGGGTCATCTTGATCGGCACCTTTTTGCACACTTCCACCGCCTCCTTCAAGAAGTCTAATTAGTGGAATTTTATAATTTAACGCTAAATGCTCAGCATAAATACTTTTTCGTAGTCCTGAAGTATTTGGGGATCCCCCTTTAACAGTAAAATCTTCTACTCCGATGGCTACGTTTTTTTTGTTTACCTTTCCCATACCAACAATGTAGTTTGCTGGATCATAGGATTTGGTGACGCCATTTTCGTCAATGTTAGCTGCGCCAGCGATCGCGCCCAGTTCTTTGAAAGTATTAGTGTCTAATATAGCGTCGATTCTCTCTCGAGCGGTGAGTTTGCCTTTAAGGTGGTGTCTTTTTGTAGCTTCGGCTCCACCCTGTTGTTTAGCAAGGGTACGTCGCTTATGTATTTCCTCGATTTCTTTTTTCCAAGACATGGGAATTCTTAATATCTTGAGATGATTTCTTTCGCAAATCGCCTTATCTGTTCTTCGGGTTTGTTTGTTACCTGAAACGCGAAGTGAGATAGCCCTAGACTTTCCATATGCTTAATTCTTTCTATTATTTCACTTGGTGAGCCTATCATAGCGGCTATGTTGGCTATGTCAGATGTAATATACTTCTGCTCCTCAGGCCTGCAGTAGATTAAGTGTCCGCGGTGAAGTACAAGATGCCTTTCTTCTGGCGCTATAGTGTTTACATATTCTTTATACTCCCTAGCTATTTCTGTAATTTTAGGATCGCTAGGAAGTAACTTTTCATCCCATTCACATAACACATGGAGGAGGTTGGTGACGAATGGGGCCAATGATTCAAGAACCGACCCGCTATTTTCGTCTTCGCCCTTTTCTAGAATCGCTAAAGGAAAAATTCCTTTAGTGGGAACACAATCTTTTCGATCCTTTTCCGTTGCAAATTGGGCTATTAATCGTCGGGTGGATGATAGGTCGTCATCAGAAATATTCCAAGTTAAGTGAGCATCGCACTCTTCAGCACAAAATTTCAAAGTCTTGGGTCCAAAAGCGGAGAGCGTAATAGGGATGGGATGCTTCAAATTAATGAAGTCATTATCTTGATGAAGGAACTGTATATGTTTCTCTTGGCCTTCATAATCATGCAGTGTTCTTTCGCCCTTCAAAAGTTGTTTAATTGTCTTTATCTCTTTTTTAAGAACAGAGAGACTTACAGGCGGAACACCCATCGTTAGTCGCGCAGTATTTCCATTGCCAAGCCCTAGTTCTACTCTCCCTGGGGCTAATTGCGCGATCGTCGCGATGGAGTGAGCTATCACCGGGGCTATTCTTGTTGCCGCAACAGCAACACCGGTAGCAATCTTTATTCGATTCGTGTGATGAGCCGCGAGTGCCATCGTGGCATACACATCAGAGTAAATCATTTGGGAGTCAAAGAACCAGGCTTGATCGAATCCGACGGACTCGGCTAGTTCTACGAGCTTATAGTCGCCAACTCGAGAGGGGAACGCTACTCCAAATTCCATAGTCCGTTTTCCTGCTGATGTTAAGACTGAATAAATGGATGAACTTTATTGAAAAGAAGGGCTTTTTGCTCCAAAGGAGGTTCATGTCCACATTTTGGTATCATGTAGATTTCCGAATCATTGAGCGCTCTACTAAATTCTTCAGCGTAGATTGGTGGTATAAGCTTGTCATCCTCTCCCCAGACTACAAGACTAGGACAGCCGATTCGATGGATTCTTTTTTTCAGTCCTTTATCGGGAATAGGCCATATCACTTTAGCGGTACAGCCCAAGGTCCATATAAAATCAATTGTCCATTGGTCCGCCGCACGTGTTTTAGCTGGTGGCGTCATACGCTCGACAACCGCAGGGTGACTTTTGTCATAAAAAAGTACATCCATAATCTCTTCGAAGCTTGGGGAGCACCAATTCCAAACTGAGTAGGGGGCTTTTTCCGTCCAGAGACCAATTGGAGCAATCAATATAAGTTTCAGAATCGCCTTTGGTCGCTGCGCCGCAAGTTCGCTTGCCAAGAGTCCACCGAAAGAGTGCCCCATCAAAATACATTTTTTTATTTTTAATGCGTCAAGCAGATCTTCATAGGCGATGACTGTATCCCATAGGTTATCAACTTTTTCAATGTCATTGGGTCTTCCAGGGGCGGTTCCTGGAAAATGGGGAGCATATACTTTGTAATGTTCCGATAGTTCATCTAGAAAATCGTCCCAATAAAATCCGCCTGCCGAGTGTAAAAAGAGTAGCGGTTTTCCTTTGCCCGCAACGTTCACTGTCATTTCTAGGGAGCCACCTAGTACTGAAACCACCCTTTTTCTGGGTTTTGCCATAACTTTTTCCTTAATTTATGTCCTGCAAATGCTCTAGGATTTTATTTAAGCCGCCTGTTTAACTTTCTTTTCTGCTCCACTTGGCCACCATTTATCTTCCCAGGAAGTATCTTCCCAAATTCCCCTTAGACTTGGGAGTACGTTTTTAGCAATTCGGTCTATGTTGGTCATAGTTTTCTCGTGAGATAAGGAGCCGAATTGAGGTAGGATCATTAGGTGCCCGACGTTCAGTGTTTTTACAATCTCAGTGAGCCTATCTGTAACAGTTTTAGCGCTACCACAAACGACGTAATCCTTGTCATTAAAATCATTGAACTTCATTTTTTTGAATTCGTCATAAGGTGGAAAGGGTCGTTTGGTGATTAGGTGTGTGAGGCTGGAGTGCGTCATATGTCCAGGAGGTGCCAACAATTGTTCTGGCAAATGCAGCCCCTTGTGGTACAAATATTCTGCTGCATGGCCATAGTCCTTTTCCGCTTGCTCGTCGGTTTCTGATACTCCGACTGGAATTAAAAAGTTGAGTCTGTATGGGTTTCGATCTCTTCCTAATTCTTCCGCGCGTTGCCAAAAACCCTCCACCATGTGTTTAGCGCCTTTTGCTCCGAAGTATGTCAAAAAGCAATAAGAATAATCGTGTTTGAGTACAAAGTCCCAGGTGCTAGGACTAGCATTTCCAGGAACCCAAATTGGTGGATGAGGTTGCTGAAAGGGTTGGGGCCAAATATTTACCATTGGTAGTTGGTAATAAGTGCCATTCCAGGCAAACCCTTCAGTAGCTGTCCATGCTTTTTTAATGAGATCATGAGCTTCGTAATATCTTGCTCGCTGCTCCATGGGCGCCATTCCGTAACTATAGGAAAAGTCTCCTCCAAGCCCGACCGGAAAGCCTGCTACTAATCGGCCCTCAGATATTGCGTCAAGCATTGCGTACTCTTCTGCCACGCGAATAGGTGGATTCAGGAACACGGCAGTTTCACCCATTTGAATTATTGCGGTGTCGGTTCCCCTAGTCGCCCTAGCTAATACAGATCCCATTAAGTTGGGGTTTACCATAAAGCCGTACGCATTTTGGTGGTGTTCGTTAGTGCATACTCCATCAAAACCCGATTCCGCAGCAAAGGTGAGTTCATCTAAAGTCCAATTAAAATATTGAGATACCTTTTGACGATCAGCCACTTCGCTGAACGGCAACGAGAACCATGATGACGGATATTTCTTCTCAAAGTCGTCGTCCAGATCACGATAAGGCATTAAATGAAAACATGCGATTTTCATAACTATTCCCCTTTTTAACTAATATACAGGAACACATGAAGTGTTACTTGTTATTCGCCTCTCCAATTTTCAAAGGCGCTCTATAATCGTGACATTTGCTTGACCGCCACCTTCACACATGGTTTGTAGTCCGTATTTTCCGTTCGTTCTCTCTAGTTCATGCAGTAGCGTAGTCATTAGTTTGGTCCCAGTCGCTCCAATGGGATGACCTAGCGCTATGGCGCCGCCATTCACGTTAGTTTTTTCATGAGGAAAGTCTATTTCTTTTAGCCATGCTATGGGCACCGGTGCGAATGCTTCGTTAATCTCTACTAGGTCTATGTCGTCAATTTTCATCCCGGCCTTCTCTAGTGCATAGTTAGTGGTCATAATAGGAGCTGACAGCATAATCATCGGATCTTCGGCGCGAACAGACATGTGATGTATTCTGGCTCTGGGTTTTAAGTCATATTTTTTTACCGCACTCTCAGATGCAATTAACATCGCAGATGAACCATCACAAGTCTGACTCGATACAGCAGCAGTAATTTTGGATAATCCGAAAATGGTATCCAGTTCTGACATTTGCTCGACTGTTGTTCCTTCTCTTACGGTCTCATCCATGGTTAGGCCATTTAAAGGTTCGATTTCCTTTTCAAATCGACCTTCTTTAATAGCGGCAGAAGCTCTGCGGTGTGACTCAGCGGAGTATTCTTCAAGATCCCTACGAGATAAGCCCCATTTGTCTGCCATCATTTGAGCGCCTTTAAACTGTGTCGGTGGATCCTCGCCGTAACGCGCCACCCAACCTGGAGAGCTTGAGAAAGGGTCTTTGAAACCAAAACCGCCTGCTGCGGTGGATGAAGAGCCAATCGGAATTTTTGACATTGTTTGGACTCCTCCCGCGATAACTATATCATTCACGCCAGACATCACGGCTTGAGCCGCGAAATGGACAGATTGTTGAGAGGATCCACATTGGCGGTCAATAGTCACTCCGGGAACTGCTTCACTGTAACCGGCTGTTAACCAGCAGGTTCTTGCAATATCGCCGGCTAAAGGGCCTATCGCATCTATCGTTCCGAAAATGACATCATCATACTCGTTGTCTGGGATTGGGTTTCTTTCTACTATTGTTTTGATTACATGAGCGCCTAGGTCTGCGGCGTGTAGGTCTTGAAGGGACCCCTTTCTCTTACCAGTTGGGCTACGAGTTGCATCAATTATAAAAGCCTCAGCCATTCCATCTCCTCCATTTGCGTTGGGTTGTTGTTAGTTTTGATATTGTTTTTTATAACGGGCATGGGCTAGCTAGTCAATGAGTTCTTCTGCCTTGGCAAAAAATAACCATACTACAGCACCAACGAGGTTTATTGCAGCACAAAGTGCGAATGGAGAGGCGTAGCTGCCCGTAGTTTCCACAAGCCAGCCGGTCACAGCAATTCCAATTATACCGGGTATGGTTCCTGCGGTATTAGTCACGCCCATTAGAATATCTGCGTATTTGGGGGCGATGTCGAGGTGGTTCGGGACAAATCCGGACCAAGTTAGAGCAACGAATCCAAGAGCTCCACACATCAACGATAGTGCTGCTGGGGCGCTCGTAACGTCTTGAGCCATCCAAAAGCATAATCCGGACCCCAAGAGTCCGGTGACCTGCATGAGTTTTCTAACCGTTATTAATCGGAAGCCTCTTGATACTAAATTATCAGCCACAAAACCTCCGATATTACCTACTAAAAACATCGTTAACCAAGGGGCAGCAGAATAGATACCAGCATTGACTATACCCAAGCTCAATGTAGCGCTGAAATAGCTAGGTAACCAGGCTAAAAGCATGTAGAAGCCCCAGTTGCTACAAAAGTGATTTATTATCAAAGCCCAAATAGCCGGCGTAGAAAAGAATTTTTTCCAAGGGATTTGTTGAGGTACATTGTTTTTCGATTGTTTATCAAGGCGCTGAAGGTTGTTAGTCAAAAATTCTTTCTCTAAAGTGCTACAACGTGGGTCCGTTTGAGGATCGTTATGCCCAAAATAATGCCAAAGCAAGTACCAAACAATGCCGCTTACTCCGAAAATATAGAAAACGCTCTCCCAACCAAATCGAGTTACTAGCCATCCGGTTACAACAAGCGCAAAAAGTGTACCCATAGGAATTCCACCTATCAATAAAGCCACTGCGCGCGATCTTTCGCGCTCTGGCACCCACCTCGCGTATAGGTTGTAGGCTGAGGGGAACATGGCCGCTTCACCTGCGCCCATGGCAATTCTAGCAGCCAAAAGCAGCGCTAATCCAAAACTGGCAGCAGCGGGAGTGAGGAAGGTAAAAATGGACCACCAGAGGACTGCTGCCCCGAGTACTAACTTGCCACCTAACCGATTGGCTAGCCAACCGCTCGGGACCATAAATAGCATGTATCCTATAAAAAAGGATGACAATACTAATCCTTTGGTGGTTTCACTCCAGCCATACTCGGCTTGCATAGCAATAATTGCAACAGAAATATTTACTCGGTCGATGTAGCAGACGAAAACGGCCAAAACGCATAGAGCTACGATGGAGTAGCGTCTTGGCCACATCAAAGATGCTTCTGATTTATCCATGTCTTCACGCCCCCCCAGCGTTTCCATTTTGCAATGGTGTCATTGATATTGGATTTAATTTTGCCTGAGTACTTGGACTGAGGCCAGTATCCCTTATAATTGGAGTGTTAATGACTTAAATTTTGAGGTCTTAAAGATGCCCCTATACGATTATTTTTGCGAAGAAAACGGTGTGACTTTAGAGGTAGTTCATGGGATGTCTCAGCGATTCGAAACCTGGGGCCAATTGTGTGAGTATGCTAAAGCTGAGTTAGGAGATACCCCAGCGGATACGCCAGTACAGCGTCTGATTGGAGGGGGAAGTGCAGTCAATGCTCCCGTTACTCCTTCCAAGTCCTTGAAGTCTTACGGACAAGCTAGTACTAGCTTAAAAAATACGCCAGCAATGGCAGCACCGCCTAGAACGGGTAAATTTTAATACTATTCGGTTTTATTTTTTTTAGTCCTACGAGCTCCTGTTAATAAAGAAGCGTAACTAACGCCATCTCTATTGTCTCCCGTAGTCGGCATCCCAGATTTCATCCATCCCAGGTGGCCGTCTATTAGTAATCCAATTTTTGAGAAACCGGAATCTTCCAACACTTTATATGCTTGATGGGCTCTAGCATTTCTCTCGCTCCCGATGATGAGCTCATCAGTTTCAGATAAAGCATGACTTGCGACCAGTAAGAAAGCGTCGTTTTGTAATGTTTTATCAGTTGTTGGATAGCGAAAGAGCATCGGTATATTTACGCACCGTAGTTTCGGATGGCCAAGCGCAAATTCAGCAACGGTCCGTACATCCACATAAAGCGCATCGGGATTAGATTCGAAAAAAGAAGCTGCCTCGATGGCGGATAATTGATTCACCTTGTCAACCTGCTTTGCGGAGTTTTATTGCTCTGAAGGCATTTACAAACGGTGGTATTACTTGGCATCGGGCGCGTTCTTCTAGGGGAGAGTTGCCATTTTTGAAGTACCTTTTTTCAGACTCGACCAATTTAACGTCTAATTCTTCGGTGTGGAGATGTAAGATTTTCTCGGATTCTTCGAGCACAAACACACATTCGAGTATCCTGATAGCTGGTAGGCAAGTGCCCTCTTGATTTTCGTACCAGTCCACTGACTCTTTTACACTCATAATAGGTTACCTAAAAAACCAATATTTTGTTATATTAATCTTATGTTTACGTTTTCGCGCTGCAACATAACTAAGCTTGTGAAACGTGAGGTGGATATTAGCATTTTTGGCTAAGGAGAGTTAGGAGTGAGTGAACAATTTCAAAAAGAAATGGCTACAGGAATGGATCGGTTTGCAGAGGGGGAAGAAATCCCGAATGTAGTAGAGAAACTATTTGCACTAAGAAATCAGTGCACAGAGTGCAACGTTTGTGAAGTCGCTTGTTCTTTGGTGCATTCTAATGACGGGATGGTTAACCCTCAGATGGCCAGACTTAAAATCGAGCACGCCCCAGAAAAACCGTCCAGAGTTAACCCAGACGGATTAGGTTTTGTGGCTGGCATTTGTCATCATTGCGGAAACCCGCCCCCCTGTGCGGAAGTTTGTCCTACGGATGCTTTTTACTACGATCCTAAAACGAAAGCAGCAGTGATAGAGCAAGATAAATGCGTTCAATGTATGGAGTGTATTCCAGGTTGTCCTTTTGACGCAGTTTTTGTAGCGCCTTCTGGGGAATTGTTAAAATGTGATCTGTGTGCGGGAGATCCCGTTTGTGTGAAGGCTTGCGCATCGCGGCCTGAAATGGTTAATCAAGGAAAGCAGTATGTTCGCTTACCGGTTTTATTTTACGAGAAACAGGCGGACTTTAATACCATTCATAAAGAGAAGCCAGAGATGAAAGACGAAGTGGGTATGATGCAGGCCATGTTGGAGAGAGGAGAGATATCTAGCTCTGCCTAGATTAAGACACTCCGATTATTTCTAGTTGCGAAAAAGAGGTGGTTGATATGGAAAGCCGTTTGCTTAGAGTAGATTTAACAAAAAGAGAATTGAAAAGTGAAGTTATCCCGCACTCTGTGTTTGAAAAATGGATTGGAGGGTCAGGAATCAACAACTGGATCATGTGGGAGCATTTTCTTACGCACGACATTAATTGCGACCCTCGTGGGCCTGATAATATTTTTGTTTTTGGAGTAGGGCCGCTAGCTGGTACAGGTGCTGGTAGTGGAATAAAGGGTAGAATCACTTTCAAAAGTCCTTGTTACAACATGTTTGGTGATTCTGCGGGTGGGGGTAAATTTCCTTATGCCGTTCGTTTTACGGCGTT
>CACJXQ010000024.1 GCA_902597385.1 uncultured Pseudomonadota bacterium
TATCGTACCTCACGCTCTGCGGGTTTTGCTCAAAAACGCTCACCACGGTATGGGCACTCCATCGGTCGATAGGAAGCACCCATTCTGACGGCAGGTCAGCTTATCCGTCACATCCAGTATTTTAACTGCGGTTTCCTGCGAGGTCGAGAGTCTATCGAGCCGGACGTTTCTTTGGAAGGGCTTCGATAAATTTGTGTCAGTAGTGCCGGGGTGTATTGCTGTACAAACCACTTTAGGCAGCTTTCTTTTTAACTCGATAGAAAGGTTGCGCGTAATCATATTTAATGCGGCCTTTGAACATCGGTAAGAATACCAACCTCCTAAATGGTTATCGGAAATGCTACCGACACGAGCCGAAATATTAACGAATTGAGAGGGACGAGCTTTTGTCAGTAGAGGAGAAAACCACTTTGCGACTAGCAACGCGCCTAGCGCGTTTACCCGCATGACTTTCTCGAAGTTGGATGGAGTGATGTCTGAAATTCTTTTTTCGGGAGCGAGACCTTTCTCGTGCAGAATACCCGCGACATTTATAATGCGGTCGACTTCGTGAACCATCGCTTTTGCTTCCGAAGCAGCTGTCTCAATGGAAGTCTCCGACTCTAAGTCCAGCGAGATTAACTTCAGGCGGCTTTTATTTTTCCTCTGTAAACTAGCCAGCGCTTCTGCCTGACTCGGAATACCCCTACAGGTTGCTAGCACAAAGGAATCTGGGTCTCTGGCAAGAATTTGCTTTGTGATAGCGAATCCTATGCCTCGACTGGCCCCCTGAACTATAAATTGCCTGCCGGCCGAGAAGGTCATGTAATTTATAGTGTGGTGTATATACCTAAAAATAACAGAAGAAGCAGTGGAGTTCCCATAATAAACGACAAGGCTAGTTGTTCTTTCAAAGATTTCATTACTCGTCTCCGATTGGTGATAGAATGTTAGAGAGTACGGGCGCTAAATGAGATGAGATCACAACTTAATGTGAATCTCCAAGCTATTTCACGGAGAGATTTTATGACAAAGCAAAATAGTGGAGACACCTTGCCAACATTACCAGGCCTTCTTGCTGACCCTAAAAGAATTCTAAAGGAGGATGACAGAGTCGATCCTAGAATCTTGCAAGTTCTCGAACCATTTGGCCTAGACGGTCTGCCCGCTGAACCGCCTTTAGACGGTTCAGCGCCTATTGAAGAGCTCAGATCATTTTGCTCAGATGTTGAGGGTGGCTTCGAAGGTTTCTTTGAAGCCGTTCTTTCAAACACACAGCCGATAGACGGCATTGAACGTTCGACTGAAATTATAAAGGGGAATGGCGGGCATGAAATTAAGCTTTATATTCATCGCCCTGTAGGTGAGACTGAAACAATGCCTTGTGTCTATCACATCCATGGTGGTGGTATGGTGATGCTGCAAGCGAATAAACCTGCTTATAATCATTGGAGAGATTATTTGAGTTCGAAAAAACTCGTCGTTATTGGTGTTGAATTTCGGAATGGGGCGGGGGTTTTGGGTGATCATCCTTTCCCAGCAGGATTAGATGACTGCATGACTGGATTAGAATGGGTTTTCTCAGCCAAAAAGAAACTGGACATCGGAAATATCGTTGTGTCGGGCGAGTCTGGTGGCGGTAATTTAAGTCTTGCTCTTACCCTAAGGGCATATCGGGAAGGTAAGAATCACTTGATTCAAGGAACTTATGCTCTATGTCCTTACATATACGGAGATTATGCGAATAAGACGAAAGACCTACCCTCACTCTATGAAAACGATGGGTATTTTTTGTTGGTCAAAACGATGGAGACTCTAGCTGCAGTTTACGATCCAGAGAAAAAAAATATGGGTAACCCACTTTGTTGGCCCTTTCAAGCAAGTGTAGACGACCTGAAGGGGTTACCCCCACATTGCATATCTGTTAATGAGCTTGATCCTCTGCGTGATGAAGGGTTAGCGTATTTCCGAAAGTTGACCAAAGCAGGAGTAACGGCCTATTCCAGAACAGTGAATGGAACGGTGCACGCAGCTGACGTGCTAATGGTTGAAAGTATACCTGAGGTAAGTGATGCTACGGCAAGGGACATCGCTGGTTTCGCTCGCAAAGTATAAATCACGGAAAGATGGTAGAATAGAAGAACCAACTCGGAGGCTTCCGCGGTGTTTTTGATAAACCGGCTGGGTGGCAGAGTGGTGATGCAGCGGCCTGCAAAGCCGTCAACGCCGGTTCGATTCCGGCCTCAGCCTCCAATAAAATTAGAGACGTTAATAATTTAAGTTTGCTAGTGGGAAAGAAAGTTGAGGAATTGTTTTTCCATCGTTTTCCTGTTTTTTCTTGGTCTCATACCGCTGAAGGCGGATGAGAACAACAAGGTCGCTTTACTGTGTAATTGGCATCCTGTTGTCACTTTGCCAGACCGAATGAAAGTTTTTGGATTGATCTTTAATGGTGGACGAATCGAAATGCTCGGCTTAGACGCGGACGGTGAGGTAAGGGGTTCGGGTTTGGGAGTCTATATTGAGGACGATGCTTACTGGTACTGGGAAGGCGCCCCACTATTCGGTAGGAATGCGCTGAATCGAAAGACGCTTAGTAGTGCTGAGGGCGATGTCAGATGTGAGTACTCCCAAAGTCCGAACTCCCTGCGGTCCAGCCTTAAAGTGCTCAGCGAGAAGTTCAGAAATAAAGGTTGAGTATTCTTTAATACATGACGCTATCTCAGATAGAAGCCTAAGGGAGTCCTTGGTAGCTACTAGTGTACCCCTCAGTCCTATTCAAGTTAGCTAGGTACTTCTCCTGGTTTCTTTCCGGTTAGGGTTTTAGCGAAACATTTCGGAAATAGTTGGAAATTTTGCCAGCTGCTGGTAATCTATCTCCCTATGCTGCATTGCACAAAAAGATGAAGAGTTTTTAGCCTCCCGTATGGAGTAAGTTTCGGTTTCATTTATTAAATAGAGACTCGTTATGGATCTATATAAGCCAGACAAAGTTTACGATGAATTGATTACCAAAGCTGGTCGGTCAAGAAAGGGAGGAACTAGGCTAGTACGCTGGTTGAAGAAAGAGAGCCCTGAGTCTATCGGAAGGTATAGTAAATTGGCTTCACTTGCGGTACGTGAAATGGGTATAAGCTATGCTATTTATTCTGAAGGGCAAAACATTGATCGTGAGTGGCCCTTCGATCTTATTCCAAGGATCATTTCAGCAAAAGAATGGAGTTATTTGTCCTCTGGATTATTACAGCGGTCAAGGGCGATTAATCGGTTTTTAGATGATATTTATAATGAACAGAGTATTTTGTCTGCAGGGCTTATACCTAAGGAACTTATCTTAAGTTCCCCAAATTATCATCAAGAATGTAAAGGAGTCTCTCCTCGACATGGAATTTGGGCCCATATAGGTGGCACAGATCTCATTCGCGATCAAAAAGGAAATTTTTACGCGCTTGAGGATAACTTACGGGTACCTTCTGGTGTGAGCTACATGATTGAAAATCGCGAGGTAACCAAGCGATTATTACCTGATCTCTTTGCTAATTATAGCATCTCCCCAGTAGATGATTACCCTGCGCGATTGTATGAAATGTTGAAGTCGCTAGCACCATTGAATATCAGGAAACCACGAATCGTTTTATTAACTCCAGGAATTTATAACTCTGCTTACTTTGAACATGCATACTTGTCGCAACGAATGGGAATTGAACTAGTAGAAGGTTCCGATCTTTTTGTAGACTCAGAAAACAATGTGAATATGCGCACTGTCAAAGGAAATGAGCAAGTTGATGTTATATATAGAAGAATAAATGATGAGTTTCTAGATCCTGAAGAATTGGATCCGGAATCTCAGTTGGGCTGTAGAGGATTAATGGAGGCATGGCGTCACGGTAAGGTCGCCATTGCTAATGCCCCAGGGGCAGGTGTTGCGGACGATAAAGCCGTCTATGCTTTTGTTCCCACGATGATCAGATACTATTTGAAAGAAGAGCCTTTAATCAAAAATATAAAAACTTACCTGTGCATGCACAAACCAGCGAGAGATTTCGTGCTACAAAATTTAGAGCGGCTCGTGGTTAAGCCAATAAATCAATCTGGTGGGTATGGTATTTTGATAGGCCCCCATAGTAGTGATAGCCAGCGACGTTACTTCAAAGGTTTAATAACTAAGAATCCGGAGAATTATATAGCTCAACCCACACTTTCACTTTCGACAGCGCCCACTATTATCGAACAAGATATCGAACCAAGGCATATCGACCTACGTCCGTTTACACTCTACGGCAAAGAAGGATGGGTAACTAGCGGAGGCCTTACTAGAGTGGCATTGAAAAAAGGTTCACTCGTGGTGAATTCTTCACAAGGTGGGGGTAGCAAAGATACTTGGATAGTCGAGGAGACGGTATAAGATGCTTTCAAGAGTAGCCGAGCGATTATATTGGGCTGGGCGATATTTAGAGCGAGCAGAGAATACGGCACGACTAGTGAGTAGTCATAATCGGCTCATCCTAGATATTCCCATTGGCTCAGAACCAGACTGGTTTGCTTTGGTAGAGGTTTTTAATGCTGAAAATCAGTTTGCTCAATTTTTCAAGCGACCAACCGAAATGAACGTACACAAATTACTATTATTAAAAACAAGGGCACCCTGTAGCATTGCGTTCTCTCTACGTTCGGCAAAGGAGGATATTCGGGTCACTCGGGCTGCACTTCCGGATGGTGCTTGGGAACATATAAATGAAATGTGTATATACATGGATGAGTCTCTTGGGGCTTCTCTGAGTAGACGCAATCGCACAATTTTTCTCAATAATATTATCCAAAAATGTCAGCTTTTTAATGGTCTTTTAGATTCCAGCCTGACGAGGGGATTAGCATTTAATTTTATTAAGTTAGGGCAGCATATTGAACGGGCGGATATGGTTACTAGAATTCTAAATGTGGGAGTCCGTGATATTGTCAAGCAGGAGGAATCGTTCTCCCATATTAAGCCGATTCGATGGAATACGCTTCTGGAGGCCGTGTCAGCTAAGAGTGCATTTCGACAATCAATGGGGGCAACAGTAGATAGAGATTTAATATTGGAGTTTGTCTTTAAGTCGGAAACCTTTCCCCGCTCGGTAATTTTTTGTTTATATGTATTAAATGAAAGGGCGTCACAACTTCCAAGAACAGAAGAATTTTTGACTCACGTCAATTCTATCATTCGAAAAATAAAAAGGTTTAGTGCAGGAAAAGTGGAACAAGAAAATCTAGAGAGGTTTGTGCAGAAAGTACAAATGGGTTTGATAGAGACCCATATTTTGCTCTCAAAAACATGGTTTGATAGTGAGGCGACGTGAGAAAGTTTCGATGTGGCTGTGGGGGAGAGATCTATTTTGATAGTGATAACTGTTTAAGTTGTGGAAGCAAAGTTTGCTATAATCCCAAGAATAATGATTTCGAGCGAGTTGCCAAGGAGCTTTTTGCAAGTAGAGAATCTGATAACTCAGGTGGGAACCCTGAGCTTTGCACTAATGGAAAATTGTATGGAGTCTGTAACTGGGAAAGAGACCCTAGTTCAGAGGAAGGTCTGTGCTTTGCTTGCGGGTTCAACCGGGTAATACCAAATTTGACAAAGCCTGCAAATATCGAGCGTTGGCGTGTGATGGAGGTGGCGAAAAAAAGATTAATATATACGCTGATAGGATTACAGATTCCCTGCATATCTGGATTGAGATCTAAAAAGTTTGGGTTCTTATTTGATTTTTTGGAAGACAAGAGAACTAACAAGTGTATTGACCAGGACTTTATTGCAACTGGTTACGCGGATGGGGTTATTACCATTAACCTACTTGAGGCAGACCCTGTTACCAGGGTAGAGCAAAAAGAAGCTGCAAATGAGGCGTACCGAACTGTTCTGGGACACATGCGCCATGAATCCGGTCATCACTACTGGCATCTGCTAAAATATTCTAAAAAAATTTGGGATGAGTTTGAGAGTTTGTTTGGTGCTGAAGAAGTACCCTATGAGGTGGCGCTAAAAAGATATTACTCCGAAGGCCCTAACCCTGATTGGGGGGCAAATTTTATCAGTCCTTATGCGAGTATGCATCCGCTTGAAGATTGGGCAGAGACTTGGGCACATTACTTACATATTAATGATTCTTTGGAAACCGCCGAAAGTTTTGGGATACTCTCAACCCGATCAAGCGATTTAGCTGAGAAAATAAAGGTGTGGGCTAAGTTAAGCATCGGTTTGAACGAATTAAATAGAGGAATGGGGGTGCCTGATAATTATCCGTTCGTCATAAACCCAGCTGTGACAAAAAAGTTAATGTTTGTGGATAGGGCTATTAAGATGTTCCGCCTCGTATATTAACGCATTCCTTTTTAAATTTTGGTGATCAGATTTAGGAACCCAAAAGATGAGAGGTATTAAAAAGAGCATGGAATGTTCCCAAATAGACTATCTCTGTAGATGGGCCATGCAAGAATTTCATTTTAGTTTGCAGATTATTCTGCACTCAAAACCAATGGAACTTTAGAATATGAGGAGTTCTGATGGTTCAAGAGAAGAAGTAGGGTATTTGGAGGAGCTGATAGAAGGCGGTTCTCCCTTCATATTCCTTACCGGAAAGGCTGGTACAGGCAAAACTACCTTGCTTAAGAAAATTTATGAGAAATATAAAAGCACTGCAGTAAAGATCGCCCCTACTGGTGTGGCTGCACTTAACATCGATGGTCAGACTATACATAAGTTTTTCAAATTTCCCCCTCGAATGTTCGATGTACGGGAGATTGCTTTAAGAAAGCCTAACGATGTCATAAGTTGTCTGACACTTCTGATCATAGATGAGATATCTATGGTCCGAGCAGATTTACTCGACAACATCAATGAAATACTAAAAATTTGTCGGAAGACAGCTGAGCCTTTCGGGGGCATCCAAGTCTTAGCGGTCGGTGATTTGTTCCAGTTGCCGCCAATATTAAAAGATGGAACCGAAGCAGAAATTTTTAATAGTCGTTATAAATCGACCTGGTTTTTTGATGCCCATGTCTTTGAGCAGGTGTCAATGTCTGGTGTCAATCTAGAGATTCCTTTTCGTCAAAAAGATGAACGCTTTGTTGAAGCGCTTGATAATCTTCGGCTTGGTAAAGAACTTGAAGATACAGTCGATTGGCTCAATGGCAGTTGCTTAAAGGAGAGTTTTGAAATCGACTCAAGTGTTACTTTGACGGGAACGAACCAAGCTGCCGACATTTATAATCAAAGAAAGTTTGATTCCCTAAAAGGGGAAGAAGTAATTTATCCAGGAAAATTCGATGGTAAGTTTGAACTCGCTGGTAAAAACTTACCAGCTCCGCAGCAACTTAGGCTGAAGATTGGAGCTCAAGTGATGGTAACTCGAAATCAGCCCGCGGCAGCTAATGGCACCATATGTCGAGTGGTGGATCTTGATGCTAAAAAAGTTCAACTCGAGAGAATTGACGATGGAAATGTTTTAACGTTGCGTAAAGCAAAATGGGAGCAGGTTGAGTACAATCTTAACCCCCAGAAATACGAGATCGAAGCAGCAGTTTCTGGTGTTTATACCCAGTTTCCTCTCACTTTGGGGTGGGCTGTGACGATTCATAAAAGCCAAGGTTTAACAATCGATTCAATCTTACTCGACCTGGGCAACCGGGCATTTGCCTCTGGACAAGCTTATGTGGGTTTGAGTCGATGTCCTTCCGTTAGCAACGTATCGCTTGCACGACCTCTTCAGCCTCAAGATATTATTGTTGATCCCGCAGCTATTCAATTCATGTCAGATCTATTTGAATAAGTGTTTTTCGCGAGCAGTAAGACGAAAAAATCGGAGGTTTTAACCTTCCTCTTTTTTGATTTGCTCCAAGTACTCTATAACCTCTGAGAGGCGTTCGTCAGGCAGATCTTTATAGCTTTGATTGAAGTGAGCTTTAATCCGCGAAGCGACATGCGCGTAAGGATTTCGTCCTTTTGGGTGATGCTCGTGGGCTGGGAGTTTGCCGACTAATGTGTCTCCGGTTTTTTGAATGAGGCTCCACAAGTACTTTTTATTATCGATGTTCATCTGGCTTAATAAGTTAAAGATTTGCTCGCATAGTTTTTAGAGTTTAGAAAATAGTTAGTTCCGACCCGGAATCCAATCAGTTCCAGTTAACGGGACACCTGTTATGGCAGATGCTTCCACTGTAAGAGCGCATAGATCTTCTGGTTCCAGATTCTGTAGGCGGCTTTTCCCACAGGCTCTGGCAATTGTTTGGGCTTCCAGTGTCATTGCAGTTAGATAATTAGCTAATCTCCGGCCGCCTAATATCGGATCGAGACGAGCTTCCAGATCCGGATCTTGGGTCGTAATTCCGGCGGGGTCTTTGCCCTCTTGCCAGTCGTCGTATGCTCCTGCAGTTGTACCCAATGCGTTATATTCTTCTTCCCATTTTGGGTCATTATCACCCAAAGCAATCATCGCCGCTGTACCTATTGAGACGGCGTCAGCGCCTAGTGCTAGAGCTTTCGCCACATCAGCACCATGTCTAATTCCTCCCGAAACAATAAGTTGGACTTCTCGATGCAGATTAAGTTCCTGTAGCGCGCGAACAGCAGGGCGGATACAGGCTAAAGTCGGTTGTCCTACATGTTCTATGAAGACGTCCTGAGTGGCGGCTGTGCCTCCCTGCATGCCGTCAAGTACGACTACGTCTGCGCCAGCCTTCACGGCGAGTGTTGTATCAAAATACGGACGCGCTCCGCCGATTTTTATATAAATGGGTTTCTCCCACTTTGTAATCTCTCTTAATTCCAGAATTTTTATTTCAAGGTCATCTGGGCCGGTCCAGTCAGGATGCCGACACGCCGATCTTTGGTCTATTCCTTCAGGTAGGCCACGCATTTCTGCAACTCTAGCGTCTATTTTTTGTCCTAGAAGCATCCCGCCGCCGCCAGGTTTGGCACCTTGGCCTACGACTACTTCTATCGCATCGCATCTTCGTAGATCGTCTGGATTCATTCCATATCTTGAGGGGAGATACTGGTATACCAACATCTTGGAGTGGCCGCGCTCTTCATCAGTCATCCCACCGTCTCCGGTTGTCGTGGAAGTTCCAGCTATAGTAGCACCTCTACCCAAAGCCTCTTTTGCGGAGCCGGACAATGCTCCGAAGCTCATGCCAGCTATGGTAATTGGAATATCAAGTTGCAAGGGTTTTTTTGCGAATCGGGTACCCAGGGCGATTTGTGTGTCACAACTTTCCCTATAACCCTCTAGAGGGTAACGAGACATAGAAGCGCCTAGAAACAATAAATCATCGAAATGGGGCACATGGCGCTTGGCTCCGCCTCCTCGAATATCGTAGATTCCGGTAGCAGCAGCGCGCCTGATTTCAGCGGTGACTGCTTCGTTAAAAATACTTGATTTGATGGGTTTGGTTTGAGGGATATTGTTTTTTTTATCAGAGCTCATTTTTGGGTTGCCTAATAATTTTGCAGGTTGTCGATATTGAAATTATAAAGCTTTCGTGCAGAACCATATCTCTTAAGCTCTTTTGCGTCACAATCTATTTTTTCACTCTTAAACAAATTCTCTAAGTATTGAAGATGCTCTGCTCTCATTTCTTTCTCTACGCAATCGACTCCGAGATTTTTAATTTTCCCGCGAACAAATATTTGTGCTTCATAAAGAGAGTCTCCTAGCGAATCTCCAGCATCTTCTAATACAACTAGCTTACCTGATTGGCCCATAAAACCTGACATATGACCCACAGAGCCTTCCACCAATATCTCAATGCCTTTCATTGATATCCCACAGCGTGATGAAGCGTTCCCCCTTATTATAAGACGACCACCATGACCCGTCGCGCCTGCATATTGACTGGCGTCTCCCTCAACAATAACTCTACCAGACATCATGTTTTCTGCGACACCCGGACCCACAGAGCCATTTACCTTGATAGTCGCGTGTTTATTCATGCCAGCGCAGTAATAACCGGTTGACCCATTAATGGTTACCTCTATCGGAGCATTCAGGCCGACGGCAATTGCGTGGGCACCCTCAGGTCTCTCTATTTGCCAACTAGTTTCATTTTCATTGGCGCTCTGAAGATTTTCATTAAGAGCACGTAATTCGCCTTCAGATAAATCATATATTTTCATGGTCACAATTCCCAAAAATAGACAGTGGCTGGCTCTGGTTCCCAGACGCGCGCACTTTGGATTTCGGGTAATTTAGCAAACGCACGATATTCTGAACCGAAGGCGACATACTGTTGGGTTTCGGCCATGACTGCTGGTTTGCAGGCTATAGGATCTCGTAGCACCCCAAATCCATTTTTCGTTCCGACTAAGAAAGTATAGAAGCCATCAAGTTCGGTCAGACTTTTTTGCAGCGATTGTTCTAAGCTTAGGCCCTTCGCCATTTGCCAAGTCAGGTAAGCAGCTGCTACCTCAGAATCATTATCTGTTTCTACCTCTATACCCTCACGCGATAGCTTACGACGTAAAAGGTTGTGATTAGATAACGACCCGTTGTGCACTAAACATTGATCTGAACCGGTTGAGAACGGATGGGCGCCAAAGGTCGTAACTTTTGATTCAGTTGCCATTCGAGTATGCCCGATGCCATGCGAGCCACTCATCGCTGAGACGCCAAACTGCTTGGTCACTTTACTTGGTAGGCCTACTTCTTTGTAAATTTCAATTCGTTTGCCTTTACTCATAGTGCGAATATCGGGAAGTATGGACTTGATGTATGCCGGAACAAATTGCAGCTCCTCTTGTGATAGATGAAACACACCATGATTGTGCTTCTGCTGTAATGCGATTTTTCGTTCTAGTTTCTTTTCTAATTCGAGCTTTAAAAGTGCAAATTCAGTATCTGGATTTGCGGACATTACAGTTAATTTATTACTAAACTCAGATTCATCTGAATCGCTGTAAACGGCGATCCCGGAACTATCGGGTCCCCGGTCACTCATAGTTAACAACATTTGGGTCAGTAATTTACCCAGCTCTGGATAAAGCTGTTTCTCTTTTAAAAATAGCCCCACGATTCCACACACGGTTACTTCTCCAGGGTTTGATTAGTTTGACTTTACAGACCGCATCACTTGGGTGTTCCATGATTCCGGGACTTAAGCAAGTATTCAAATCTAATGCTAACAGTTAATGGGCTACGAGAAAATAATAGTGACGATTGTTGTTGTAATTTATAGGAGTATTTTTTTCAAGGATCTTGTTTTGGTTTATGTGATTTTGAGACTGAAGGCAACGCTTGAGCCAAGAGGAATGATGATTACTGGTGCAATTTAAATTACTATTGGAATTCAAACATTTTTTTACGCAATACTTTACTTTTATTTGACAAGGTATTTAGATGAATATTGAAGAGGCAATCGAGACAAGACGCTCCGTGAGAGCATTCACAGACCAGGAAGTCCCAGAGAATGTGGTGAGGAAGATTTTTGAGTTAGCAATAAGGGCTCCTAGTGGAACCAATACTCAACCTTGGCATGCGTATACTTGTGCCGGTATCGTTCGAGATAAAATAATTGCTGATGTGACTAAATTGTTTGACGCAGGGTTGGCTGATAGGTATGAAGACTACGAGTATTATCCTCCTGAATGGAAAGATATTCACAAGGAGAGGCGAAGGAAGATCGGTTGGGATCTTTATGGCCTTTTGGGAATAAAGAAAGGGGATAGAGTCCGAACAGCGATTCAGGCGAAGCGCAATTTTTGTTTCTTTGATGCACCCGTTGGGATTTTTTTTACCACGGATGCTTACTTAGCTAGAGGTAGTTGGTCGGATGTGGGTCTTTTTATGCAAACGTTCATGTTGGCTGCAAGAGCTGAAGGACTACACACTTGTCCACAAGCAGCTTGGATCACTTTTCAAGGTCCAATTTTTACGCATTTACAAATTCCATCTGATCAAGTCATAGTTTCCGGGATGGCCTTGGGTTATGAAGACACAAATGCCGTTGAAAATACTTTGGAGAGTGAGCGGGAGCCAGTTGACCAGGTTGTAAAGTTTTATGGATTTTAGGGACAGAGAAGGAGATTGTTAAGGAGGGAGGATCCCTCCTTAACTGAGTTTTAATTTAACGCATATCTGCGCTGGTCAAAGGACCCATAGTCATCACATTGTCGACGTAGTTGATCCCCATAATGGTTCGCACATCCTTCGCTGCATTGCTCACCTGAGCTAAAGCTTGTCTTACTTCGGGATTCGCGTTGTAGTCCGCACGACTCTGTACGCCGATAGTCACCACATGAGTTACACCGGGGTCAGCACCTGCGCGAGCAGCCCAAAAATCGATAGAGGCGGCAGGATCTGTCTGGCTCATAATACCATCAACAATTTCTAAATATCGTGCCTCGTCTTTCACGTTAGCAGCGATTCCAATCCATTGCTTAGTATCTTCAGCTGCTAGTCCGTAACCTCCGACGTGTTCATAAACTGTCTCGCTCACGAATTCTGCTAAATTGTTTAGCTGCGCCATCATGCGTCCATATTCTTTATCGTTGGCGACTGCAGCCCTGCGTTCTTCCCATTGTTTCTCATCTTTGTACACTATAGCCAGATTGTGAGTTGCTCTTTGATTGCCATTGGCAACAACTGCATTGAGAAATACTAGTCCAGGAAAAGATTTGCCAGCATTAGTTTTGGTGTAATTTTCCATTAGCGTCGCTACCTTGGCAGCGTTGTTATAGGGAACCGAAAGTTGATAGTTAGTCCAAATCGCCCCCGCAAAAATATGTGACGAAAAAATTAGTGCGAATATACAAACGCAAATACGTATCATAATAATCTCCTTCAAGGCTGGGTTATAAGAATCGCATATAAAATACGCTCTCCCTCTTGGCTCTACATTAATGTGGTTTGCTTCAAAGCGGAAGCACGAAAGAATTTCACATTAGAACAAAAAAGCAAGTTCAAAAGTCTATTTAGACCCGTAGGGCATAAGCAGCTGTTTTGGACAACTAAAAATAACCTAAAAACTTAAAGGACTTGAATGAGATATTTTTGCTAATGACGGGAGGTTGATTAGCAGCCCTAAACTAACGCCAAGTTTTAATTAGTTTTAAAAAATAATGGGTAAAAAGCTGAAGAGAATGGCGTAAATTAGGGCAAATAACGGCAAGTTAATCTTGACAATACAATGTTATGTTATAACATAACGCATTGTTAGGGGTGACAATTTTATACGGAGAAAAAAATGAGAATGAATACGAGGCTGTGGCTAACAGCACTACTTTCACTCATCTTCAGTACGCATGCGACTGCAGGTGGTCATGATTTGAAAGCTATTAAGGCTGAGATCGAATCAATTAAACAAGTTTATGAGAGCAGGATTGCTGAGCTAGAAGCAAAAGTCAAAAGTATGGAAGCCTCTGCGGGCGAAAAGTCTGTTGTTGCTGCGCAGTCGCAAAACATACCCAAGAAAGCTAAACAGGTGAAACGTTTCAACCCAGCAGTAAGTGTTGTCTTGAATGGTAAGGCTTCCAGCTTCTCTAGTCCAGAATCTGAATTCGCCGGTTTTAGCGTAAGTCATGAAGGAGAGCGCGGAAGGGAAGGCTTGGGTTTAGGTGAATCTGAGTTTAACGTGGCAGCCAATGTTGATAATAAATTCTATGGCTCTCTTACCGCTGCCATCGTGAGAGAAGAAGGTGAGGACAAAATAGAACTGGAAGAGGCTTACTTACAAACTCTTCCTGATCTCGGAATTGCTGATGGTCTAAGTATAAAAGCCGGTAAAGCGTTTTGGACTTTAGGCTACATGAACGAACACCACGCTCATACAGATGACTTTGCCGATCGACCTTTACCCTACAGAGCATTCCTCAACAAAGCGTATAACGATGATGGAATAGAGGTGTCGTATGTATTGCCCACTGACTTTTATACTGAAATTGGTGGCGGTGTTTTTAGAGGAGATGACTTCCCGTTCGGCGGAAGTGATGGCGAAGGCATTGGTGCATTTTCTGCGTTCGCTCGATTCGGATCTGACATCGGTGATAACCAAAGTTGGAGACTTGGCGGTTATGCCCTTATAGGGGAAGCCAAGGGCGGACGAACTGGAAACGAGGATACGGTTACCTTCATCGGAGATAGCGATCTGTATGCGGTGGACTTCCGATATACGTACGCGCCCACTGGTAATGCCAGAGAGAGAGAATGGATTGTCCAGGGTGAGTCTTTCTGGAGAAGTGAAGATGGAACTTATGAGGACACTAATGCGGGCACCGGCGCGGTAGCGCACGACGATACTTCAGTTGGTTGGTATGCCCAAACTGTTTATAAATTCCACCCAGCTTGGCGAGCAGGATTCCGCTATAGCGAGCTTGAGTCTCCAGATATCTTGGCTGGTTTGAATGGCTCCGCTCTGGATGGTAGGAACCATGATCCCAGAAGTTTTGGCGCCATGGTTGATTACACTAATAGTGAATTCAGCCGCATACGTTTTCAGTGGAATAACAACAAGCTCAATAATCAGACTACAGACAACCAATTCATGATTCAGTACATTATGTCAGTGGGAGCTCATGGTGCACATAAATATTAAGATTGGAAAAGCCCCTGTGAGCGGCTTAATAGCCGCTTTGTCCCTCGTATTATCGGCAGCGAGTTTCGCTGCCGATAATATAAATATTCTCGCTTGCGAACCCGAATGGGCCAGTTTGGCTGAGGAACTAGGGGGTAGTCATGTGAAAGTTTTCTCGGCGACCCATGCGAAGCAGAACCCGCATTTTATTCGAGCACGTCCTAGTTTGATCTCGAAGGCGAGAAGGGCCGATATGATCATGTGTTCTGGAGCTGGCCTCGAGGCCGGCTGGTTACCTATTTTAATTCAAAAAGGAAGCAGTAGAATTCAACCGGGGAAACCTGGTTACTTCTTGGCTGCCGATTTCGTGCAGGTACTCGAAATCCCTACGGTACTAGATCGTTCATTAGGTGACATCCATCCAGAAGGAAATCCTCACGTTCATTTGAATCCGCATAATATTCTCATCATAGCCAATGAGTTTACAAAGAGACTTATTAGGGTAGATGGAAATAATCAGGCCAGTTACACGGCGCTGAATGAAGCTTTCACATCGAAATGGAAAGCGGCCATTGAAAAATGGGAACAAGATCTCTCTGGTTATAAAAATCTCTCTATGGTTATTTATCATAAGAACTTCTCCTATTTGATCGATTGGTTGGGCATAAATTTGCTTGGTTCTATAGAAGTGAAACCGGGTATTCCGCCGACTGCTGCTCATCTAGAGGAACTGTTAGGTGTGATTCGGAACAGCAATTCCACACCCATAATTGCGGTAACCCCATATGATGCAACCAAGGGCGCGGAATGGCTTTCTGGAAAAATCAACAAGACCTATGTGACCTTGCCTTACACGGTTGGTGGGGACGAGCAGAGCAAAAACTTATTTGATCTATTTGATAGAACGCTAGCGCTACTAAAATAAGCAAAGTTAGTGTTTGAAAACTTCAGCCTCGAGATCATTGGGCCGGCCCTGACCATCGGCCTGATGCTCTCCTTGGCATTCGCACCCCTGGGTGTCGAAGTGTTGCGACGTGGTATTATTTTTCTTGATCTTGCGATCGCTCACATTGCTGGATTGGGTCTTATCCTGGGGGCGGTCTTTCTCCCCCATGCCCCTTTTTGGGTTCCCCTGTTAATTACCGTCTTTTTTGTGGCCTCCTTTAGTGTGCTTTTTTGGTATCTGGAAAGGATTCAGCCTCAAATTATCGAAGCGCTGATTGGGGCCACCTTTGTTCTTGCCGCCTCCATAACTATTTTTGTGATTGCTGATCACCCCCACGCTGGAGAATTGTTAACCGACCTACTATCGGGACAGATTCTATTTGTGAGTTGGGACGATGTGGTTTTTCATGTGCCATTATTTGGTACTATTTTACTTGCGCTTATATTGAGAAGGCCGAACGAAAATCCATTACTTTTCTACTTGCTCTTTGGGGTCACAGTAACCGCAGCGGTACAATTGGTTGGAGTCTATATTGTTTTTGCTGCCCTTATCCTACCCGCCTTAACCGCCCAAAGAGTTAAACGAAGACTAAGCACGGCTTGGATAGCCGGACTTATCTCTATAAGTGGAGGGATGGTGTTAGGCGTAGTAACTGATAAGCCGATAGGTCCGTGTATAGTTATTAGTTACGGTCTTTTTTATTTGTTGGCGGTTATATTTCAGAGGGTTAGAAAGGGAGATCCTTACACACCTCTGAATTAATTCCCTCAGAAATGGGGATAACGACAACATTGTGCGCCTCGTATCCACTGTTTGATACCTAGTGTTTCAATCCCTTTGGTGGGGTTGGAGGGGAACCTTAGATCCCCCCCCATTACGATTTTTTTTCTGTTATTTATTCAGCTCCTAATCTTCCTCCCAGGTAATATCCGAGCATGGTTCCTGCTGCGGTTGAGGCTAATTTTCCAGATCCCTTCCCTAATTTGGAGCCCGCGAATCCGCCTACCGCAGCGCCTAACGCATTAGAGAAAGTGGCATTGCTGCTTCGACGATGCCGATAAGGAGTCGAGAGGCCATGGTGTCTAGGGTTCGGTGGTGAATAATAATGACGATTGGGGTTACCGTATGTGGGTGTATAGATATAATGGTGATGCACTACCGTCCTCGGAGAGGTTGGATTGGTAAAACCGAACCTATCATTTTGATTATACTCAGGTCCATGGGCCTGCGCGTTGATTACACAACTCATTAAGAAAGCGAATAAAGTTAGAATGTTTTTTTTCATAAGATATTCCTCTTCTTTGTTAATGTTCATTGTCCTTGTCTAGTCAAGGTACAAAGAAACCTTAGCACGTAATTTCGATTTTTTTTAAAAAGGAATATCCATATTCAGGAATAATATAAACGGAATGAACACTAATTCCAAAAAGGTTATAGGTTATACTCCAATAGAATAAAATATTTTTACCTTATCCTTTTAGACATTAGATCGATGAAAGAGATCTTTTTTGGTGCCACAATTCGGTGTAAGGTGTGGCCTTCTTATCTAACCTTGGAGAACCTATCAGTTGTCTCAAATATCTATTGTTTATTTTAGTCAATTTAAGGGAGCGACTGAAAAGTTAGCTGAAGCTATCCAGCGGGGTGCTTCCCAAGTGCCGGGAACAAGGGCTGCTCTAATCAAAGTAGAAGAGGTGTCTAAAAATTGGGCGGAGCTCAATGACTCAGACGCGATTATTTTCGGAAGTCCCACCTATATGGGCAGTGTGGCAGCGGGGTTCAAAGCTTTTGTTGAAGATCTAGCTGGAGAAATCTGGTTGGAGAGAAGATGGCTGAACAAAATAGCCTCTGGTTTTACTGTGTCCGCGGGTCGAAGCGGGGATAAGATGAACACGCTTCAACAAATGGTGGTCTTTGCAGCTCAGATGGGAATGATCTGGGTCCCCATGAGGATAACTGGGGGACATTATTCAACGCAAGGTTCGGAAAACGATCTAAATCGTCTCGCAGGGTATCTGGGAGTAATGGCGCAGGCAAATATTGATCAGCCCCCTGAATTGGCCCCACCCACTAGTGATATAGAGACTGCCGAGCTACACGGTAATCATATTGCGAACGTAACTCGGCAATATAAAGAAGGGAGAAAGCAATTGCCGGCTGAATATGACGCCTTTTTGGGAGAAGTAGATGGCGAAGGGAAGAAGCCACTGGGCTTAAAAGATTTAATGAAATGAAAGGGAGTCTAGAGTTAAAGCATCTGTACTCTGTTTACTTATCTCCATAGCAACCTGAGGCGCGCAAAGCAGGCATAACCAGCACAAGCCAATTGATAGACTACAGGCAGCTTAATTAGGATGCTGAGCCATCTTAGCTTCGGAAACTGATCCCAAATCTTCGCGAAAGCATCTACACCGGTATGCAGTCTTCCCGCAGTGTCTAATACGTGAAGACTTTTCATGGCATCTTTTTTGTTGAATCCGGAATCTTGATGGATTGCTCCGGGCTCCCATAAGTCACGCCACTCGAAAGTTTGTGGCGGCTCGATGGACTTGTAAAACTCAATTTCGCGTTTACATAGAGGACAGTCCCCGTCAAAGAAGATTTGTGTAAGATTTTCGCTATTTGTTTTGCCTTTACTCATAGGACAAACACGAATATTTAAATGATGCGGATCACAAACGACCTGTTTTCCTTGGCTAGGGTTAAAATCACCAAGAGGATTTCTTTCATAAGTGTATAACAAAAATGTTTTACAAATTTTACTGAAACGATGTTGTGGCCAAACGTATGGGATATTATGTTTTAGAGACAGGGTTTAATATTAAGTTCAATCTGATGCCCAAAATGGGTTCAAATCACAAGAAAAGAGGAGAGGGTGAATGAATGTCGCGGTCGAGAAAGATATCGCTAAGGTTGGGGTACAAAACAGTTCGGAGTGGGATGTCTTAATTGTAGGAGCCGGTTTCGCTGGCTTGTACATGCTGCATAAGTGCCAGCAGCGAGGCTACAGAGTTCGTCTTTTTGAGGCTGGTGACGGAATTGGGGGAACCTGGTACTGGAATAGGTATCCTGGCGCTCGGGTAGACGTAGAGTCCATGGAGTATTCGTATACTTTCGATGCAGAACTTGAACAAAAATGGTCTTGGTCCGAGCGTTATGCCGCTCAACCGGAGTTACAACGATACGTCAATTTTTGTGCGGACTATTTTGATTTGTGGCCAAATATTCAGCTCAACACAAAAGTTACTGACGCTGTATATAACGAGGCAACGGGAAGTTGGAGGATAGGTACAGAAAACGGGGTCAATACCACCGCCAAACATTGCGTGATGGCTACCGGATTTTTATCTTCTGGCCAAATCCCAAACTTTGATGGGGTCGACTCTTACCAGGGCGAAACCTACCTAACCTCGAAATGGCCAAAGGAAAAAGTTGATTTCACGGGTAAAACTGTTTCTATTATCGGGACAGGTTCATCTGCAGTCCAAGCCATTCCTTTAATAGCGAAGGAGGCTGAGCATTTGACTGTTTTTCAACGGACGCCTCCTTACTCAATCCCTCTCCGCAATGAGCCGCTTAATAAAGAGTTTGAAAAGTTGGTAAAATCAATGTATCCGGAGTGGCGCGAAAGACAAAGATGGCAATCAAGAGCGGGATTTATAGCCGTAAATAACGAGCCGACTTATCCAAATGATAAGAGTGCTATCGAGGTGAGTGAAAAGGAGCGCCTTGCTGATTATGAAATGCGTTGGCGTTCCGGAGGGCTTTGTTATTACTCATCATTCGTTGATTTACTTCAAAACCAAGAGGCTAACGATACGCTTGCTGAATTCGTCAGAGAAAAAACGAGGCAGCGAATCAACGATCCGGAGTTAGCAGAGTTATTGTTGCCAAGGGGCTACCCGATTATGGCTAAACGTTTGTGTGCAGATACCGGTTACTATGAGACATATAACCGAGACAACGTGTCACTTGTTTCTACAAAAAGCGATCCAATAGAAAAGATCACTGCTAGAGGGATCGTGGTAGCTGGGCGTGAGTATGTCTCGGATGTGATTATATTTGCTACCGGATTTGATGCAGTTACCGGTGCTATCAGTAGAATTAGCGTTACAGGAAGAGGTGATAGGGATCTTAATGACCATTGGGAGGGAGCGCCGAGAGCTTATCTGGGTTTGATTAGTACTGGTTTTCCCAACCTGTTTTTTCTTGATGGGCCTTGTGCAAACGGGGCGTTGGTAAGTCCGATGTTACTTTCTGAACATCAGGTTGAGTGGGTCGATCGTTGCATAGCGCATTCCGGTTTGGAGGAAGGTGCAAGCGTTGAGCCTAGACCTGAATCTGAGGATGAATGGATGGTCCACATGCACGAAGTAGGAAAAGATAGTCTGTTACATAAAGCGAACAGTTGGTATATGGGTGCCAATATTCCAGGGAAACCTCGTGCTTTGCTTTCCTATTTAGGAGGCCTTGAAAACTATCGACAACAAACAGAAGCAGGAGAATCTGACAATTATAGAAAGTTAGTTGTTAGTAAAGTGGCCTGAGATGTATCTCTTCAAATTCTATAGTTACTGGAAGAGCAAAATCCGTTAGGCTTTGAGTTAACTAGGTTTTAAGGAGTGTTTTGCAGATGACAGTGATAAGGCGCGCTAAAGCAGAGGATCTTGAGGAGGTTGTAACGCTCTTGGAGGAGTTTCCGGACGACCCGTGGTTACCTAACGTGAACTGGCAAGATGCTCGAAGGGCGTATCCTAATCTCTTAAAAGGCGAAAAAGGCTTGATAATTGTAGCTTTGGAGGAAGGAGAAATTGCGGGGCTTGTCACCTTATCGTTCGCTTATGTAATGCGGTTTGGGGGGGAATACGCTTTGGTCGAAGATTTCATAGTAGGGCAGAAGTTTAGAGGAAAGGGAATTGGTCGGCCGTTATTGGAAGAAGCTTTCAAGGAGGCGAAATCTAGAGGATGCCGCGAAATCCAAGTGAATGGAGCTAGTGATGTGGGTATGCCGGTCTACCTGAAGAACGGTTTTCAAGAGGCAGGAAAACATTTAAAGGCTTGGCTGTGAAGATGAGTGAAGCACGATAGGTAAACGCTCTGCAATGATTGATTTATATAGCGCTTCAACACCTAACGGTTTTAAAGTGTCGATAGCCCTAGAGGAGATGGGTCTTAAATACAAATTAATCGTGGTTGATTTTGAAAAAAAAGAGCAACTTTCGCCAGAATTCCTGGCTATTAGTCCCAACGGAAGAATCCCAGCCATTCATGATAAAGAAAGTAATTTGTCGGTATTTGAGTCCGGCGCAATATTAATTCACCTTGCAGAAAAAACAGGTCTTTTTCTTCCCCAAGTGAGTGCTTCTAGAGCGAAAGTTATAGAATGGCTTATGTTTCAGATGGCAAATGTTGGACCCATGATGGGCCAGGCTGGTGTGTTCTCACGGTATTTTGAGCCAAAGCTTGATGATGCAATAGCACGTTATCGCAATGAGTCCCGTCGAATTTACGGAGTGCTCGACAAACGACTAGCGTCCGAAGAATACTTGGCGGGAGAGTACTCTATCGCTGATATGGCTACTTATCCTTGGTTGTATTTTGCGGACTGGTGTGGGGTGCCTTGTAACGATTTTAAAAATCTAATTCGCTGGATGGGTACAGTTAGTTCTCGGCCAGCGGTAGAGCGTGGTATGAATATCCCGGCGAATGTTAGTGATGAAGAGAGGTTACGCAGGGCAAAGTCAATTACTACGAAATGATCTTGCCGTTACACATAAATAGCGACTTAGCATTCACGATAGGCTTGGTTTAGGTTAGTATCTACTGATAGGTTCGGATCTATAACTCATAATTGTTAAGGTTAATTAAGGAGAGAAAATAGTGCACACTCATCTTTCTCATGAAGACTTGAGTTTCAAGGCGGAAGTACACAACTTTCTGAAGGAGAGCTTTACTGACGAAATGGCTGATAAAGTTAAGAATGCTGCCACCTATAAAGAGGGGATCATTGAATGGCAAAAAGTGCTCTTCCACAAAGGGTGGATCGCCCCTAGTTGGCCTACTGAATATGGTGGAACCGGTTGGACCGATACTCAAAAATTTATTTTTGACAATGAGCGCGCTAGCTTGGGCATACCATTTTTAAACCCGTTCGGTTTAAAAATGGTGGGGCCGGTGATTTACACCTTTGGGTCCGAGGATCAAAAGAAGTTTTTTCTCCCACGAATTTTGTCGAGTGAAGATTGGTGGTGCCAGGGCTATTCTGAGCCCGGGGCAGGGTCCGATTTGGCAGCGTTAAAAACTAAGGCTGTGAGAGACGGGGACGATTATGTAGTAAATGGTGCTAAAATTTGGACCACGAATGCGCAGCTCGCTGATTGGATATTCTGCTTAGTTCGCACCAATAGCGAGTTAGAAAAGCAGCAGCAAGGAATCACCTTTTTACTAATAGACATGAAAACGCCGGGTATTAAAGTGAACCCTATAATCACCATCGATGGCAGACATAGCTTGAATGAAGTCGAATTTAAGGATGTGAGGGTCCCCATAGGAAATTGTATAGGGGAAGAAGATAAAGGTTGGACTTACGCCAAAGCCCTTCTGGCGCACGAAAGAACTGCCATCGCTGGGGTGGCAGATTGTAATAGAGAATTGGGGTTAGTGAAAGAGTATGCTTCGCGAGAATTTGAGGGAGGTGAGCCACTGCTTCAGGATCCCAATTTCCAGAGGCGTGTCGCTGAGATTGAAGCTGAACTGATGGCTTTGGAGTATACCGAGTTACGTGTATTAGCGTCGGTAGCGGCGGGCGGTTCCCCAGGAGCGGAATCCTCGATACTGAAAATTAAAGGCACCGAATGTCAACAAGCCATCCAAACTCTGATGATGGATGTGGCCGGAGTGTACGGTTCCGCTTTAGGGGATTACTCAGACTCAGATGAATTGGGTCACGATTTTGGTATTGGTTCCCGAGTCAAATATATGTATGGTCGAGCCGCCACCATATATGGTGGTTCTAACGAGGTGCAAAAAAATATTATTGCGAAAGCGATTTTAGGTTTATAGGTGAGATAGTAAATGGAATTTGAACTAAGTGAAGAGCAGACTCTTCTCAAAGATAGTGTTAGTAAGTACTTAGCTGACAATTATGACTTTAAATCCAGGCAAGAGTTGGTCGAGACCTCACTGGGATATAGTAACGAGCATTGGAATAACTTTGCCGAATTCGGTTGGTTGAGCGTTCCCTTCGATGAGGCGGTGGGCGGCTTTGGCGGGCGGATTGAAGATACTGCGTTAATTTGCGAGCAGTTCGGACGTTCTCTGGTTTTAGAACCTTTCTTAGCGAATGTAATACTCGCTGGGGGTATCTTGGCGCTTGGAGGAAAAAACGATTTATTGACCCAGATTATATCGGGAGAGGCGCAGTGTGCCTTCGCGGGTTTGGAGCGGCAAAGCCGACAAGATCTCTTCGATATTAAAACAACAGCGACAGACAAAGGAGAAAAATTCGTCATCAATGGGGAAAAAACCCTTGTGCAAAACGGAAGTGTCGCTCGTTATATAGTTTTAACTACTAGAACCGCTGGAGAGTCGCGAGAGTCGGGTGGAATAACCTTGCTCTGCTTAGACACGGAAGAGGTAGAATTAGAGCGCACCAATGTCTCCCTCATGGATGGCGCTAAGGTTGCTAATCTTCGCTTCGACAATCTAGAAGTGTCAAAAGCAACGTTGGTAGGAGAAGTACATGGTGGCGCTGAGATCCTTAGCAAAATACTTCTAGAAGCTCGAATCGCTGTCGGAGCTGAAATGGTAGGCATTATGGATGTCCTAAGGGATAAGACTGTCGAATACAGTCGAACCAGAAAACAATTTGGCGTTGCTATTGGCTCTTTTCAAGCGTTACAGCATCGGATGGTAGAGATGTTCATGGCGGCTGAGACTTCAAGGTCAATGTTGTACCGGGCGATATGTGAATACCAGCAGGATGAAGATACTGCTCCTGCTACGATTGCAGCGATGAAGTCCTTGGTTGGTCAAAAAGCACGCCTGATCGGAGAGGAAGCTATTCAATTGCATGGTGGTATGGGTATGACTGACGAGTTGGATATTGGTCATTATGTGAAGAGGCTTATGGTCCTTAATCATCTATTTGGTGATGTGGATGCTTCCTACCGTGATTTTTGCAAAGCCAGTTACGCTGGGGCCTAATTTCTTTACAAAGCCTTACCAATTTTCAACCCAAGGCCGTAGAACAATCTCGTAAGCCCAGGTAGATTTATGTTGCCTATGAAGGTGAAGGTAGGTTTCAGCAATTCGATCCGGATCTGCCATATTGTCGTCTACCGTAGTGCCTGCCAATCGATGCCACCGGCTGCCGTCTTGTTGCTTCCAACCTATTGCCGCATCTATTGGTACGTGAGCGACATGAATTCCTTGTGGCATTAATTCTCTGGCCATACTTTGTGCTAATCCGGATTTTCCATGAGAGGCTATGGCAAATGCTCCGCTTTGAGGATTACCACGAAATGCAGCGGTCGCATTCGTGAATATAATCGTCCCCTTGTGAGCGTTATCACCATAGGATCCATTGAGCATTCTTCTGGCGGCTTCTTGGCCCACTAGAAAAGCGCTGAAGGCGGAATTTTTTATGGTTTCGAATACCATCTCAGGGTCGGCATCCACTAAGTCCTTTCGAATTATTTCTGATAGGGTGCCGTCAACTTTATGTCGACCGTCTATGTTATGTACCACTAGTCTAGGGGAGCCCATTTCATTTTCTATTCTCTCAAATAATTCTCTTACGTCGTCTACCTGGCTCCCGTCACATCTGAACAATCGTACGTCAAAATCTTTTTCTAGTTGTTTCATTGCTTCTTTCTCAGGGTTTCTCGCTGCCAACGCAACCTGCATTCCTGAATTTGAAAATAGCCTTCCGCAACTTGCGCTTATACTGGGTCCGCCACCCACAATAACAGCGACCTCCCTGGTATCAGAAGTCATTATTTAGCCCCTTTTTTTTCGAGCCACATGGCTTTAATGTCTGCTTTGGTGATTGTCGTAATGATGGTGCCCTCGTCGTCTAGTAAGTCGAAAATTTCCTCCCCGCCGTTACTGCGAACGGTATAGAAAACAATAGCCCCATTTGGTCCTCCCCCTTCGCTATGAGTATCATTTTCGCATCCGCTGAAGTACTTTCCAGCTGCTCGAACTTCTTTGACGGAACCATCCGTATTGTACATCCTCAGTTCGCCTTCGATGATGAACATGTTCGTCTGCCAAATATGGGTGTGAATAGCTATTTTCTTATCGGGTTCAAACTTAAATATTAGGTCAACAATTCCTCGTTCTTCATCATAATCACAAAGGGAGAATGATGCATTTTCTATCCCTGGAAACGGGCTCCATTGGATCTGTCTATCATCAAAAGAATAACTCTGCTCTTGTAATGCTGTGGCCATAATTTTGCTCCGATATTTAATAATTAAGCATTAAGTATAGTCTCGAATAAACTTGGTATAAATAACGTTTTAGCATGAATGTTTGTTTATCAAGAATAAATATCAAGTTTAGGGTGCTTTTATACAAAAATTTAGATTTTTGGAAATTAAGATAATCTCTATGGCATACTGAAATTTAGGATCAGTAATTATATAGGATAAGGGAAATGACTATGAGGTTGAAAGATAAGGTTTGTATTATCACAGGGGCAGCTGGAGGACAAGGGGAGGTCGCAGTCGAAATATTCGCGAAGGAGGGGGCCAAGATTCTTGCAACAGATATGAACGGTGAGCCGACCGCTAGACTTCAAAATGCCTTGGAAAGTTATCCTAGTAATATTAAGTACGTGAGCGGAGATATGACCGAAGGAGCGGATCTTGATAGGGTAGTTCGAGAAACGGTTTCGTCTTACGGACATATCGATGTGCTATTTAATAATCATGGTGTAATGGTTGGAAGTCCTCTCTTAGAAACCACCGAAGAAGAGTTGGATCTTGTGCTTAGGGTGAATGTTCGTTCCTCTTTTCTGCTCTGTCAAAAAGTAGCGAAATCTATGGTAGATAAGGGCATCGAGGGTTCCATTATATTGAATAGCTCGGTGGGTGGACTGATAGGATTTCCTGATATGGCAGCTTATGGAGCGTCAAAAGCAGGTGTGGCTCAACTCTCTCGTTCTATGGCAAATGATTTGCGAGATCATAAAATCAGAGTGAATGCTGTTGCACCAGGAGGAATAGATACCCCGATGCCGCACAAGTATTTGGAGAAGTTTGAAGATCGCGAAGCAATATGGAAAGCAATGGAACAAGCACACCTAACGGGGAGACTCGGTCGACCTGAAGAAGTAGTTTGGCTGGTGGTGTTTTTGGCGTCTGATGAAGCCTCTTTTATGAATGGGTCAGTGGTTACAGTGGATGGCGGTTATTCCTGTGTTTAAAGTACATCTCAGCCTCGGTTGGAGAGTGAATTCAAGAATGAACAAAAGATTCTAGGGTAGCGATAAATTTTTGCTTTCAAGGAGGAGTAAGGTGGTAGAGCCCAATCAAAAACGAAAAACTTTGGCCGACATGGTGATGTCTGAAGAGACTCTCATTGTACCTGGTGTTTTTGATATGGTATCTGCAAAGATTGCGGCTCAGGAAAAGCATCACGCAATATACATGTCTGGCTACGCCACTGTTGCGAGTCACCTAGGGTTGCCTGATGCAGGGCTTGCGAGTTATGCTGAAATGGTCGAGAGAGCGGCCGCTATTGCCGCCTCTGTTGACATACCACTCATCGCTGATACGGACACGGGTTTTGGTGGATTGCTGAATATCCGCCATACCGTGAAAGGGTTCGAAAGGGCTGGTGTTTCCGCTATTCAGATAGAAGATCAAGAGTTTCCGAAAAAGTGTGGACATACAACCGGGCGCCGAGTGATTCCCGTTGAAGAAATGGTTCAAAAAATTGAGGTGGCGGTAGAATCTAGGACTGATTCCAATTTCTTAATTATTGCCCGTACAGATGCAAGAACCTCTTTGGGATTAGAAGAGGCTATTGATCGGGCTCTAGCGTATCAAACTGCGGGCGCCGACATTTTATTTGTGGAATCTCCTGAGAAAGAATCGGAATTCGCAGAAATTGCACATAGATTGGATGCTCCGTTATTGGCTAACATGGTCGAGGGTGGTCGGTCGCCCGTGTTGTCTCAGGAACGGTTACAAGAGTTAGGTTATGCAATAGCAATTTATCCGGGAACGGGCTTTTTTGCGGCGGCAGCGGCACTCAAGGCTGTTTATGCGCATGTTGGGAAAACGGGCTCGAGTTTGGGTGTAAAGAACAGCCTGTATCCAATAGATGAGATGCACAAGCTGATGGGATTTGAAGACGTGTGGGATTTTGAAAAAAAATGGGCGAAATGAAAGGCCTGGGGCCCCGACTTCTTTTTGATAAAATCTGGGATGCGCACCGGGTAGAACGTCTTAGTACAGATTACGATTTAATCTATATAGCTCGACACATGCTTCACGAACTGGGGAGCGACGTGGCTTTTAAGATCCTAGAAGAACACAGCGGCAGGGTACGTAATCCGACGCAAACGTTTGCGACTCACGATCATGTTGTGTCAACTAAAGGGGAAGAAAGAGCTCCCGTATTACCTAAACATCGCGAAAACATAAACGCTTTACGAGAAAATACAGACCGTCATAATATTCGACTTTTTGACTTAAACAGCGGCCAGCAGGGGATTGTGCATGTTATAGGGCCGGAATTGGGGATTACATTACCTGGAATGACTTTCGTTTGTGGGGATAGTCATACGTGCACGGTCGGGGGACTGGGTTGCCTCGGTTGGGGAATAGGCACCTCGGAGGTAGCCCATGTGCTAGCGACCCAAACCTTGATTAAGCGTCGCCCTAAGGTTTTCAGAATCAACTGCGAGGGGATTCTCCCAAAAGGTGTTTTAGCGAAGGATCTTATTTTAGCAATGATAGCTGAATTTGGTTCAGAGGCGGGCGCAAATATGGCCTTAGAATTTTCTGGCGAAGCAATTTCGCAATTGTCAATTGAAGGACGGTTAACCATGTGTAACCTCAGTATAGAAATGGGTGCACGAATTGGCCTGGTAGCGCCTGACGATGCCAGTATCGAGTTTCTTGCCAATAAACCTTTTGCTCCTTCAGGAAAACTTTGGGATGAAGCGATAAAGTACTGGCTGAGCCTTAAGAGTGAAGCTGGGGCATCTGCTGAGAGAGAGGAATCATTTGATGTGAGTAAGATAGGGCCTCAAATCACATGGGGTACAAGCCCAGCTCATGTGATGGATGTGAATGGTTACGTTCCAAATCCCAAAGACGAGAAGAACACTACGGTGCGACTAGGCATGGAGAAAGCGCTTGATTATATGAATCTAACCCCAGGCCAACGTTTGACAGATACCAAGGTAGATGTAGTTTTTATAGGTTCCTGTACCAATGGTCGATTGGCCGATCTGCGTGCAGCTGCGGAAATAATAAAGGGGCAGAAAGTTCATCCCGGTGTTAAGGCTTTGGTGGTGCCAGGCTCGACGTCAACCAGACGAGCGGCGGAACAGGAAGGGCTTGATGTTATCTTCAAAAGGGCAGGCTTCGAATGGAGGCATTCGGGATGCTCGCTCTGTGTAGCACTGAATGGTGATCGGCTTAAAGAGGGGCAACGGTGTGTGTCCACGTCTAACAGAAATTTTGAGGGAAGACAGGGGGCAGGTGGGCGTACGCATCTGGCTAGTCCGACGACAGCAGCAGCATCCGCGTTAACAGGCCGAATAAGCGATAGATTTTCTTTGACAGACTGGTGTAGGTGATGAGCAAACCTTGGCTGAAAGGTGTGGCAGTGGCATTAGGTATTCCTGATATTGATACCGACACGATCATCCCTATTGACTATTGCGTCAACAGAGAGCGACCTCATTTTGACGAAGGCTTGTTTCGATCTTGGCGCTATACCCCCGACAATCGCTTGAGAGAAGATTTCGTGTTGAATAGAAAATCATCGCTCGGTTGTAAGATATTGATAACGGGTCCAAACTTTGGCTGCGGAAGTTCTCGAGAGATGGCGGTTTGGGCACTCAAAGATTTTGGAATAACGTGTGTTGTTGCTGAGAGCTTTGGTGAAATATTTTACGATAATTGCTTTCAAAACGAGGTTTTGGCTGCGAAAGTTTCTCGCACATCTGTAGATAAAATTTTAAGTGCAATGCAGGGAAATGAGAAAATGGTACTTTCGGTTGATATAGAAAATCGGTTGATAAAATCCGAAACTCTACCGCCAGTAAAAATTGAGTTAGATGATTTACGGAAGAGTGCATTAATTCAAAAGTTGCATCCGATAGCTGCAACCCTATCTAAGGACCAGGCAATATCTGCCTTTGAGGATAGCTATGAATCCAAGTTTCCCTGGGTTATAGCTAGCAAGTAAATTTCTTCTCTTAAATTATCGGATACCCATTTTTTCTAATATCGGTGAAATA
>CACJXQ010000025.1 GCA_902597385.1 uncultured Pseudomonadota bacterium
TGGTTGATGCATTTGACCGAAGAGAGTGAACACAAAACTGTTGCCTTCGATGTATATATGAGTATTTATGGTGGTAATTACTTTCGAAGGGCTTTAGGTGTGCTGCACGGAAGCTTGGGAGTTCTAGGGTTGAGCGTCATCGGTTTGTTTAGTGCATTAAAAAATGACGGATTATTGATGCGATTTTCCACTTGGTGGGATTTGACAGTTCTTTTTGGGCAAGTCGTGTGGAATATCGGACCTTTCCTTCTACACGCTATGCTGCCTTGGCATAATCCAAGGAATTTTCCAGATAGTCAGTGGGTGACTGAATGGTTGGAAGGATACAAAAAACATGAGAGAGGAAAGGAAATACCGCTACTGGATACAGATCATCCGGATATACCGGTACCGTTTTAGTAAGAAATAAAAGGGGCAATTATGGAGCATTATCAAAAAGTTTTGGTTGTAAATGGATTCTTAGTTATAACTGTCGCGATGTTTGCAGGTTTTATGCTCATGTTCTCTTTGATTGGAGGGCTTGAATTATGGCCTGGGTATATCTTCCAAATACCTGTCTATGGCACTGAAGCTGGTTGGGTCAGAGCTCATACAGGAGGCATTACTAACGGATTGTTGATTTTGGTTGTAGGCGTAATCCTGCCGAAATTAGAGTTTAGCGGGCTTTCGATAAAACTTATTAGCTACGGTTTTACATATGTCGCATGGTCTTTCACCATTTTTTATTGGTTGGGGAATGCGGCTGGGAACAGAGCTCTTACCCTTGGAGACAATCCGTTGGGGGTGAGCGATGTTTATGGAGTCATAGGCTTTTTGCCAGCTTTACCGAGTGTTTTTATAGTGGTTGCCTTGTTAATTATGTGTGTATTCGCCAGTAGGGGTGGAACCAGAACTTGAGAGAGGAAAAGGGTTAAATCTATGTTTGAAAGTGCTTTTATTTTTTTCAGGGTTCGGCCTTACAATATTCTATTTAACATAATATACATTATGCGCAATAATTTATCAGAGCCCTTGTGGTGCGACGATCCCAGAACCTATGGCTAGAAGGACCAAAATAGTTGTTGTTGGTGGAGGGCCAGCTGGAATCGCGGTAATTTCTGGCCTGCGCCAGTGGTCCTCTTGGGACAAGGTGCAAATAACTTTGTTGGAACCCTCTGATTTCCATTTCTACCAAAGCGCTTGGATAAACTCAGCTTTTACTATGAATAAAGAAACACCTTCTACACGTCACATTGGGGAGTTATTCTCCCCTGATGATATAAATTGGGTTAATGAGGCTGCAGGAGAATTTAGCCCGGAGAACAATTACGTCTTAACGGAAACCGGACTAAGGATAAATTATGACTATCTTGTAGTGGCATGCGGCCTGCAAACCGATTGGGAGAAAATTAAAGGACTGCACGGAAAACTAGGACGTGAAGGGATCACTAGTGTTGCTAGCTATTCAACCCTGAATTGGACCAAGAGCCTCTTTAGTCAGCCTAGCGGCAAAGTGATTTTCACAGAACCGAGTACTCTGTGTAATATGCACTCAGCCGGTAAGGAACTGATAATGCGTCTACAGGCCAAGTTAGGCGTTAACATAAAGGAGCCTACTAATGAGATTACTTACTATTCAGGGTCTAATGCATTGTATCCAGTAGAAGCTTGTCAAAGTGTACTTAAAGACCGTTTTAAAAAAAATAATATAGATTGGGAATTATCAAAAGAGCTAGTAGAGGTTAAACCGAAAGCTAAAATCGCTGTATTCCGTAACCTAATTAACAATACGTATTTTGAACGAGATTATGACCTTCTACATATTGTGCCGCCTATGCGTTCACCATTTGTAGTTGCCAGAAGTGCACTAGCCGATGAAGTAGGTCTCGTAGATGTGGATCAACACACTTTGCAACACAAAAAATATTCTAATATTTTTGCTATTGGGGATATCGCCAATACGCCAGTAGTAAAGTGTATCTCTGCAATTAAAATGCAGATGCCTGTAGTTGTCTCAAATATAGTTGCTGGGATTTTAGGGGCCCAACTTCTGAAGAAGTATGACGGGACAAATAATCAAGTAATTATGGTTTCTGAGCACGAAGCGATTTTATTTAGATGTAAATTCATGCGTCATATGAACTTGCCTTTCTCCTATGGGCTAAGTGATAGTCAAGCCATAGGTAGGTTGAATAATTTACTATCACCCATATCGTATTGGCGCTATTTGTTATCGGCCAAGTCTTCAAGGATCCCATTTCCTAATAGCTGATAAAATAGTAGTTTGAATAAACAAGTCTAAAGACTAGTTTATTCTGAAGAGATCCATAAAGTCTTTAACAGGGGTCGATTCAAGCCTATCTTGGTCTAGGCATATTCCAAATATCTTTTCACATTTCCAAGAAGGGAATCTTGTCTCCAGATTTTTCTTAAATTTTGCTTCTAACAATGGTATCCCCTCTTCTCTGCGACGTCTATGTCCTACTGGGTATTCTATTTCGACTTTTTCAGTGCTGGAACCGTCCTTAAAGAAGACTTGGATAGCATTTGCTATGGAGCGTTTAGTGGGATCATGATAATCATCAGAATATCTTTTATCCTCAGTTATTTGCATTTTATCTCGTAAAATGTCAATTTTGGGATCATTTTGATGATACTGATTTTCATAATTTTCGGCTATTAGATCACCTGTAATTAGTGGAACCGCTATCATATATTGTAGACAGTGATCTCTATCCGCTGGATTAGCTAAAGGTCCAGATTTAGAGATAATTCTTATTGCCGATTCATGCGTGGTCACTTCTATTTTAGAAATTTCATCCAACCTATCGCATACCAGGGGATGTAATTGGACCGCAGCCTCTACCGCCGTTTGAGAGTGGAATTCCGCTGGAAAGGAAATTTTAAATAGAACGTTTTCCATCACATAACTAGAATATTCCCGCTCTAATTCGAATTTTTTCTTATTAAATAAAACGTCATAATATCCCCAATTAGGAGCGGATAACACCGTTGGCACTCCCATCTCTCCTGCCATTGTGATCATGGCAAGTCGCACAGCCCTAGATGTGGCATCTCCTGCAGCCCAGGATTTTCTCGATCCTGCGTTAGGAGCGTGTCGGTATGTCCTCAGCGAACAGCCATCCACCCAAGCTTGAGATACCGCATCAACAATTTGATTTTTGGTGCCACCAAGAAGTTTTGTTACGACTGCGGTCGACGCGACCCGAACCAGTAAAACGTGGTCTAGTCCTACTCTATTAAAGCTATTTTTGAGAGCTAACACACCTTGGATTTCGTGTGCCTTTATCATAGCACCCAAAACATCTCTCATAGTTAGTTTTCTATCGCCATAAAGAGACGGGTTTCGGCAAATAAAATCCGAAATTGCCAAAATGCCCCCTAGATTATCTGAGGGATGACCCCATTCTGCGGCCAGCCAAGTGTCGTTGTAATCTAACCACCTAATGATGCAACCTATGTCCCAAGCGGCTTTTACCGGATCCAGTTCGTGGCTAGTTCCCGGTACGCGAGCGCCGTTGGGGACAACTGTTCCTGGAGCAATAGGGCCTAAATGTTTCGTGCATTCAGGAAAGCGAAGAGCCAACAGCCCGCAGCCAAGCGTGTCCATGAGGCAATTTCTTGCAGTATTAAAGGCCTCTGAGCTGTCCACATCGTAATTTGCCACGTATTCGGCAATATCGACTAACTCTTTGTCCGGGGCGGGACGCTCGTTTAACTCTACGTTCGCACTCATTAATATACTCCCTTTTCTGTGCTATTTCTTTTTGGATTTAGGTTAATCTAGGAACGGGCATCGATATCAACCCATTCGGAACTTTCTGGGCCTGTATAATCTGCGCTTGGCCGAATAATCCTATTATTTGCTCTTTGTTCCATAATATGTGCTGCCCAACCGGCAACTCTTGAGCAGACGAATATTGGTGTAAAAAGTTTAGTCGGGATTGCCATGAAGTGGTAAGCGGAAGCATGATAGAAATCAGCGTTTGGAAAAAGTTTTTTTTCTCTCCACATAACTTCATCTACTTTCTCCGAAACAGCATAGAGAACCTTATCTCCCACTTCCTCGGAGAGTTTTTTTGCCCAACCTTTGATAATTTCATTACGAGGGTCTGACTCTCTATAAATTGCGTGACCGAAGCCCATTATCTTATCTTTATTTTTCAGCATCTCGAGTAGTTCGGTCTCTGCCTCGTCAGGTGAATTCCACTGGGATATCATGTCCATCGCAGCTTCGTTGGCTCCCCCATGAAGAGGGCCCCGTAAAGACCCTATCGCGCCTGTAACTGATGAGTGAATGTCCGACAATGTTGACGCACATACTCTAGCTGTGAACGTAGACGCGTTAAACTCATGTTCGGCATATAAAATGAGGGATACATTCATTACTTTTTCATGCAGTTGACTTGGTGGCTTTCCGTGAAGACACGATAGGAAGTGTCCCGCAATGGAATCGTCATTAGTACTGGTTTCTATTCGAACACCTTCGTGACTGTACCTATACCAATAGTTAATGATGGAAGGCATCACCGCTAATATTCGATCAATCTTATCTGACTGCTCGCTAAACTCTTCCTCTGTTTCTAAATTTCCAAGCATGGAACAACCCGTTCGGAGAACATCCATTGGATGAGCAGATTTGGGTATTAGTTCGAGTGTGGCCTTGAGCGCCTCGGGTAGTTTTCTTAGGCCTTTCAGCTTAGATTTGTATTGGTCTAATTGTTCCCTGTTAGGCAACTTGCCATAGAGCAATAAAAATGCCACTTCTTCAAATTGGGCTTTTTCAGCTAATGTCGTAATGTCATGTCCTCTGTAGGTTAAACCTGCCCCTGTCTTTCCAACTGTGCACAAAGATGTTTCTCCAGCACTTTGACCCCTTAGACCTGCACCGCTTAGTTTTTTTTCTGCCATCTTGTTTGCCCTCACCCCGCTATTTGTTCAATCTTTTAGCTATTCGGATCCGAATAGTGAATCAAGCTTTTTCTCGAATTCATGGTATCCGAGATACTCATATAACTCTTCGCGTGTTTGCATTTTCGTCAGTAAATCTTTTTGAGTGCCCTGAGTAAGCAACTCTTTATATACTTCTTCCGCCGCTTTGTTCATAGCGCGAAACGCGCTTAGAGGATAAAGAACTATTTGTACCCCTGCACCAGCTAGCTCTGTAACATCGAACAGCGGAGTCGCACCGAATTCCGTAATATTGGCTAATATAGGCACCTGCACGGCCTCACTAAAAGCCTTGTAGTCTGCTAATTCCTTCATGGCTTCAGGAAAAATCATATCCGCTCCAGCGTTTACACATGCCGCCGCTCTATCTATAGCCGCTGCTAGTCCTTCCACAGCTAAAGCATCGGTCCTAGCCATTATTACAAAGTTTTCGTCATCTCTTGCATCACTTGCAGCTTTAATCCTATCAACCATCTCGCTTTCACTGACTATTGCCTTATTTGGCCTATGTCCACAGCGCTTCTGGGAAACTTGATCCTCTATATGGATAGCTCCACATCCCGCACGAGTCATTTCTTTAACTGTTCGAGCAATATTGAAAGCCCCCCCCCATCCTGTGTCTACGTCTACAAGTAGGGGTAGTGAGGACGCAGAAGTGATTCTTTTCACGTCCTCTAGTACATTATCCAGTGAGGTCATGCCTAAATCGGGTAGTCCATACGAGGAGTTTGCAACCCCTCCTCCGGATAAGTAGATTGCTTTGTGGCCAAGGGTTTCAGCCATCATCGCACAATAAGCATTTATTGTTCCGACCACTTGTAGAGGCTTGTTTTTAACAACTGCTTCTCGAAATAATTTCCCGGCAGATTCACTCATAGATAGGACCAACCTTAAAAAGTATTAGTTTTATGGAACATTTGTTTCTCGCTTGGCAAATATTTGCCAAGGTAAGAAGATTGAAGGTAGCTTAATAGCTAGAATACACCCTTGTAACGTAACCAGTTTTACTCAAACTCATAGAGTCTTTCTAAAGGGACTATTTTTAAGCCAAAGCTGCTATTTTGTCTGATTAAACCAAAAAAATTCCACTAGGCTTATTTTATGAAATTTACGTGTTTTTTTCAATTGTAGTGATCGATCTGGTTTTAGCATACTCGGTTTAGACGAAATAAATCGTAAAAGTTCAGACTAGTTTGTTGAGAGAACTCTTTAAAATCTTGATTTCTTAGTTGAGATAATAGTCTTGCAGTGTGACAAACGAAGGCCGGTTGATTCTCTTTACCACGATTTGGGACAGGAGCCAGCCAAGGTGCATCGGTCTCTACCAAAATTTTATCGTCGGGAATTTTTTTAGCAACTTCTCTTAAGTTTTCAGCATTTTTAAAAGTGACGATTCCAGAGAACGAAATCAGAAATCCTAAATCTATTGCTTCAGAGGCCACATCCCAGTTATCAACAAAGCAATGCATGATGCCCCCGATTTCATCGGCTTTCTCAGATTTGAGAATAGGTAAAAGTGTTGGAGCGGCTTCCCTACAATGAATAATTAATGGTTTTTTTAATTCTCTTGCCGCCGAAATGTGCGCCTTTAGCTGCCGTATCTGACGTTCGACATCGAAGTCCTCAAAGAAGAAGTCCAAACCAGTTTCACCTATTGCTATGATTTCCTCGTTTGATCCAAGTTCGATTAGTATGTCCGGACTGGGTTCAGAGTTTTCCGGCCCACAGTTTGGGTGAACACCTACAGAAGCAGAAACATTAAGGTATCTCTTAGCACTTTCTAAAACATCATTGGAAGTTTCAAGATCTATTGAAACACTCAGAATGTGTTCTACACCCTCATTTTTTGCTTCAGAGACTATTTTATCCATCCCTTCAGGAGACTTTGATATCAGAGGTAAATGACAGTGTGAATCGACTAATCCCATATCAATTTCATTTTAAGCATACTTTGTATTTGTTTTAATTTTCACGGAATATAGCTACATTGTGTGAGTTTTTCGGTCAGATCCAAGAGCGCCTGCTAAAAGTTGTTCGATTTTATTTTTCGTAGCGCCTTTATCTAATTCGTTAAACTCCACGCCTACTCCTGCGGTCTTGTTCCCTTGCGCACCTGCTGGCGTGATCCATACTACTTTTCCCGCAAGTGGTAGCTTTTCTTTGCTGTCAGTTAACGTAAGTAGCATAAATACTTCATCCCCCAAACTAAAGAGTTTATTGGTAGGTATAAATAGACCACCATTTTCCAAAAAAGGCATGTACGCAGCATACAGAGCACTTTTATCTTTGATTGTTAAGGAAAGGACGCTATTTTTCATTATATTCTGACTCTAACACCACCATCAATTTAAAAAATAAGGTTTCTATGAAGTCACTGCATTTAATGCCGTCTGATGTTAAACATTTTGATTTAATATCAAGAAGGTAGGAATTAAATTCTAAAACATTTGTTAAGTCTAAATTATTAGCTAGTCTTTGCAAATTCAAATTTTGTGTTTTTGATAAGAACAACTTTCTCGGTAAGTGAGAGAATTTAATATTACTTAGAGTGTGACAAAGAAGTTCTAAGCTTGTTAATAGCGTTATGGGGTTTATTGATTGATATTTCTCCGATAGTTTAATAATATTTTTTTGTCCAGAACTTAGGGTAAGAATGTCTCCAAATACATCTTTTAAAATGTATAAACTAGGATGTTTGTTTTGCACTTGAAATAGAATTTCGACCGGGGAGCCTGCTAGTAAGCTGTCATCTTCATTAAATTCTTCTATATTTACCCCTCTGCTGACCAACCATCTCAGAGAGGATTCTCTTGAAGGACTAGGAATGGAAATTTGCGTACACCTGCTTGTCAAGGTTCTTGGTACTGGTCTGGGAGTCTCCCAATTTAACAGGAAAAACGAATGCTCTGGTGGTTCTTCGATGATCTTTAGTAAAGCATTAGCAGCAAAAAAATTAAGGTTCTCTACGGGATTAATTATCGCAATTTTTCGGCCTCCAAAAGCTGGTTTAGTTGAGAAAAAAGAGATGAGGTCCCGGATAGCCTCTACAGGAATAACATTTTGTTTTTCAGATAACTCAATCCTTTTTAAATCTGGAAAGCTTTTTGCGTTTACTAGGGCGCAGTTTTTACAGATGCCGCAAGCATCTAGTCCTTCCTTCTCGCAAATTAAGCCTAGGGCAAATTTGTCAATGAGCGTTTCAGTACCTAATTTTTCTTGGGCTTTGAAGAGATAAGCCTGACTTAGTCTATTCTTTCCCTCTGAATCAACTAGGAATCTCCAAGCTTTATTTAACCATGGGTAGTCAACTTTCATTAAATGCCCTTAACAGTTCATTCTCTATAGATTTTTGAACATCTTTAATGGGTTGATTTGCATCGACTACTTTTATGCGTTGTGGTTCCTGATTCGCTCTCTGTAAATAACTATTCCGTACTTTTTCGAAAAAATCGTCTTGTTCCTGTTCAAAGCGATCCTTGTATTTTCGAGTGTTCAGTCGTTTTGCGCAAACATTCAGTGGAGCGTCGAGAAGTAAAGTCAAATCTGGTTTTAAGTTTGGGTGCACTATGTTTTCTAGAGTGTTTATCACGTTTAAATCGACTCCTCGACCGCCACCTTGATAAGCATAAGTCGCATCTATAAATCGATCACTTATTACGAAATATCCTTTTCGTAGCGCGGGTTCTATCAATTCTGAAATGTGTTGAGCTCTTCCTGCAAAAAATAGCAGGAGTTCCGCTCTTGAGGTCATCTGCTCATCTGTTTCTTCCAACAGAATGTTTCTAAAGCGTTCCGCTAACATAGTGCCGCCTGGCTCACGAGTTTTTATTACCTTTTTAACTAGATGGTTTTCACAAAAGGAAGTCACGGTATCGATCGCGGTAGTCTTCCCTACTCCCTCTATCCCTTCCAAAGTTATGAATTTGCCGGAGACCATTATTGTTTTCTCTGGTAGCGATTTACCGCTTGATTATGATCTTTCAGGGAAGAAGAAAAAACATGAGAACCGTTTCCTTTGGAAACAAAATATAGTGCATCGGTCGCTTTTGGTTGAAGTGCTGCCCGGATAGAGTCTCTGCCTGGCATAGCTATCGGCGTGGGTGGTAATCCTTTTATTTTGTAGGTGTTATAGGGCGTCCATTGTTTTAAGTGGAGTTTTGTTAGATTTCCATTGTACAAATTTCCAAGCCCATAGATGACAGTCGGGTCACTCTGAAGACGCATCCTTTTTGAAAGACGATTGCTAAACACTCCAGATATCATAGTTCTCTCCGCTGGATTAGCCGTTTCTTTTTCTATTATTGACGCTAAGACTAACGCTTCGTACTTTGAAGAAAAAGCAAGGTTAGGGTTCCTATTCATCCATTCTTCCTTAATTATTTCCTCCATTTTTTTCTTTGACATCCTTAACAAAGAAAAACCAGTTATCCCCCAGGGATAGTGGTATGTATCGGGAAAAAACAACCCTTCCGGAGAACTAACTTTAATACCTAGAGCTGTGCTTAACTCATGCACACTCAGATCTGAAATATCCTCAGAAGATATACTTTGGGTGCTTTCTATATTTTTTAAAAGGTCTTTAAAATTATGTCCTTCAACTATTGTAAATGAGAATAACTTTTCTTTGCCTTCAGATATTTTATTGATCAGTTCTAACAATGTTTCTCCGGGAATGATATCGTAAACGCCGGCCTTCAGCTTCCTTTGAAATCCAAGACCTTGTAACAATATTCGGGTGGTTAGAGGATCACTCACGATATTGTTTTCATAAAGTTGCCTAACAACTCCAGTCAGAGATGTGCCCTCTTTAATTTGAAGTGTCCTTGCTTTAGCAAAATGCTGTTTGTGCAAGAAATGGTAGGAGTAGAAAGCAATGGATGTTATCGACAACAAGAGCAGCCCGATAAAGGCTTTCAATAGTAGTCCTTTATAGGTGCTAGCTATCATCTGTTTCTTGATTTGATCGGCCTATCCCAGAAAATAGAAGATAGAAAATTTATAATAAAATCCCAGTCTATTTTAATCTTTAAATCGACTAAAAACGAGGGTTCCGTTGGTGCCGCCAAAACCAAAAGAATTGGTGATTCCTACGTCAATTTTTAAATCACGAGCTGTGTTGGGAACATAATCTAAATCACAGTCAGGATCGGGTGTAGTATAGTTGATTGTGGGAGGCGCTATCTGGTCTCTTATGGCCATTACAGTAAACACAGCCTCTGCCCCCCCCGCAGCGCCCAACATATGCCCTACCATGGATTTCGTGGAACTCATAGCAAGCTTTTTGGAATGATCTCCAAAAAGCGCTTTAACAGCATCGGTCTCAGCTTTGTCGCCAGCCGGCGTAGAGGTGCCGTGCGCATTGATGTACTGCACTTCTTCCTTGTTGACCTTGGCATCTTCTAACGCCATTTTCATACAAGCAGCAGCCCCTTTTCCTGAAGGCGAGGGTGCAGTCATATGATAGGCATCGCTATTCATTCCGAAACCAGTAATTTCGGCGTATATCTTCGCTCCTCTTTTTTTGGCGATATCCATTTCTTCTAGAAGAAGTACTCCCGCTCCATCGCTTAAGACAAACCCATCACGCTCAGCATCCCAGGGCCGACTCGCTGCTTCGGGATCATCGTTTCTGGTGGATAGAGCTTTCGCAGAGGCAAAGCCGCCTATGCCCATAGGACAGGTGGAGAATTCTGCACCACCAGCAATGATCACATCTTGCTCCCCTCGCTCAATTGTCCTAGCAGCTTGGCCTATGCAGTGAGCTCCCGTTGAGCAAGCCGATACAATAGCGTAATTAACACCCGTAATGCCATATTTTATTGAAAGATGGCCCGCGACCATGTTGATGATGTTTCGCGGGACGAAAAAAGGAGAAATTTTTTTAGCTCCGCCATTTAAAAAAGATTCATAACCCTTCTCTATTCCTGGTAATCCTCCAATGCCGGATCCTATGATTGTTCCGAACCGATGGGCATTTTGTTCGCTTATCTCAACCCCTGAATCATCAATTGCTTGAATACTAGCAGCGAGCCCATAGTGGATAAATGGATCCATTTTTTTTGAATCCTTCGCAGAAATATAGTCTGTCACATCAAAATCGGAGATTTCTCCAGCTATTCGCACCGGGAAGCCTGAAGCATCAAAGGATTCTATTGGGCCTATGCCGCTTATCCCAGCTATAGTGTTTTCCCAAGATTTTGGAGCGGTGTTTCCATTTGGAGCTACCAGCCCAAGGCCGGTTACGACTACTCTACGCATACCAGATCTTTATCCTTTTAAGGGTATTGGCCGGGTCTCTTGCGCTCGGAATGTACTCTTTGACATTCGGCTCTAAGAGCCAAGCCTAAAACATAATTAAGCTACTAGGTGTTCGTCAATATAGGAGATTGCCTGCTGGACAGTGGTGATTTTTTCTGCTTCCTCGTCTGGTATCTCTGTTTTGAATTCTTCTTCTAGAGCCATTACTAGCTCAACCGTATCCAGAGAGTCCGCTCCTAAATCATCAACAAAAGACGCTTCGTTGGAAACTTCATCCTCTTTGACTCCAAGTTGTTCAACTACAATCTTTCTAACACGCTCTTCAACGCTACTCATTTCTAAAAGTTCCTCCTAAATGCTACCGCTTGCGAAAGCCGCCAAATCAGGCAGGCCTTTTTACTAACGGTAGAAATTCGATTAAACATAACCGTCCCCCATTGAGCTAGCTCAAAATGAAAGAGGCGCTATTCTATCACTTTAAAAACATACTTCAAAATTTTCCTCTAGTTCATTAGTAGCCCACCATTTACATTGATCGTTTCTCCAGTTATATAGCTCGCTTCTTCGGATATAAGGAATGCAACCATCGCGGCTATATCATCGGCCTTTCCTATTTTTTGGGCCGGTATTTGGCTTATTATGGCGCCTTTTTGACTTTCGCTCAATGAACGGGTCATATCGGTGTCAATGAATCCAGGCGCTATCACATTGGCAGTTACCCCCCGTTTGGCAACCTCTAAAGCTATAGATTTGGTAAACCCTACAAGTCCAGCTTTAGTAGCAACATAATTACACTGTCCGGCATTTCCAGACAAACCAACTACGGACGAAATATTGACTATACGACCAAACCTAGCTTTCAACATCGGTCTCACAAGGCTTCGAGTTAGAAAAAAAACAGCATTCAGATTACCATTGATCACATCATTCCACTCATCATCCTTCATTTTAATTAAAAGATTATCTCTTACGATAGCGGCGTTATTCACAAGTATGTTGGGTGCAAGCTCTTGATTACTTAATCGCTCCAAGAAGTCTTGGACAGATTCCCTTTTTGTGATGTCTAATTCCATTGGATATAAACTAGCGATATCAGTACTTAGTTCCTTGACGGTTTCTCTCAAACTAGCTTTCTCTCTAGACGTTCCAATTACCGAAATGCCCGAACGCATGAGTTTTTTAGTAATCGCTAGACCTATCCCTCTAGTTGCGCCGGTAACTAGAGCAAGCTTTTTTGTAGTCATTTCCTAACCTTTTATGTTTTATTTTGAGAATGTTGTTTGAGAGCCTCTAGACTATTCAGAGCTACGGCCTCCAGTTTCCGATCAATGCGCCGATTTAAACCCGTTAGTGTCTTGCCAGGCCCACATTCGAATATTTTTTTGCATCCGTATTTTTTAAGATTATTAATCGTGTCCGTCCATCGCACGGGGGAATAGAGTTGCTTTACCAGTAAATCAGTAATGGTTTGGGAAGATTTACAAACCTCAGCGTCCACATTTTGAACGACGGAAATTGGACCTATTTCAAACAAATCCTTATTTAAGTGTTTGGCAAATTCAAAAGACGCTTCTTTCATCAAACTACAGTGTGAAGGTACACTTACATCCAAAGGTAGGGCTTTCTTAGCTCCCCTCTCCAGGGCTAGCTCGCATGCCACTACGACCGCCTCAGAGTATCCGGAAATAACTATTTGTTCCTCTGTATTTAGATTTGCACACTCCACAGTGAAGTCGTTTTTTTTGTTGCTAACCTCTTCACAGACAGCGTTCAATGCCTCCTCATTCAAGCCCATAATTGCCGCCATAGAGCCAATGCCCTCGGGAACAGCTTCCTGCATCAGTATCCCACGTTTAACGACAAGGGACATGGCTTCTTCGTAGTCAAGAATATTTGCGCAAACTAATGCTGCGTACTCACCTAAGCTATGTCCAGCCATCAAATCAACTTGTTCCCCACCCAGTTTTTTCCAAATATCGTAAAAGGCGACATTACTGGCGAGCATGGCAGGTTGGGTATATTTGGTTTGATTAAGTTTTTCAATTGGCCCCTCTTTTATCAGTTGCCAGAGGTTAATCCCCAATAAATCTGAGCCGACCTCAAACCTACCTCTCACAGCTAATATCTCTTCTTCAATTGAGTTACACATCCCTTTAGACTGAGAGCCTTGTCCGGGAAAAATAAATGCGACGGATCCCATGTTATTACCTAATATCTTGAATTTGATCTTTTTAAATTCTGCATCTACAGTTTCCCCATCAAATTACCTATTTGATTAGGTATTTCGCGGGTCGATTCATAGTGCGCAACTTCAATAGCATTCGCAAAAGATAGTTCGTCAGCACTCCCATGACTTTTTACAACGGTGCCCTTGAGCCCAAGTAGGCTGGCCCCGTTATGTCTTCTGGGATCAAGCCTTTTCTTTAAATTGTTTAAAACCGGTAGGGACAAAAAGCCGCTCATCTTTGTAATAAGATTTTTGTGGTACTCCTCTCTAGCTATACTACTCAACATATTTGCAACACCTTCGCTTGATTTTAGTGCTATATTTCCTATGAAACCGTCACAAACAATTACGTCTACCGTTCCCTTAAAAATATCGTCCCCTTCAACATAACCGATATAATTAATATGGCTTTCCTCTAAAATTTCTGAGGCCCTTCTTATTTGTTCATTTCCTTTTATTTCTTCCATCCCTATATTCAACAGCGCTACGGTGGGATTGTCGATTTCCAAGGTATAGCGAGCCAAAACAGAGCCCATTATCGCGAACCCTAACAAGTCTTCTGAGCTGCAGTCTACGTTGGCACCTAAATCGAGAAGTTTCGTACTTTTTTTTATGCCAGGCATTGTTCCGCATATCGCCGGTCTGCTTATACCTGACATCGTTTTTAGAACAAATCGAGCAATACCCATTAGCGCTCCAGTATTGCCGGCACTAACACAGGCACCGCAGCTCCCATTCTTTACCGCATCAATTGCACGTCGCATAGAGGAATCTTTCTTGGAACGAAGAGCAACTGCCGGTTTATCATCCATTTTAACTATTTCAGTAGTGTGGACAAAATCTATTCTGTCATTCTTTAGCAGGGCATATTTCTTCAAAAAGGGTAAGACTTTATCTTCTGAGCCGAATACCGTTGCTTCTAAATCTGGATGGTTAGAAATAGAGTTTGATAAGCCAGCGAGGGTGACAACAGGGCCGTGGTCTCCACCCATAGCGTCAATTGCTATTTTCATCTAATAACTGGCTTCAAATTAAACGCGGGAATGGCCGTTTTAGGCTTACTAGGAGAAGTTTACTTCTCTAATTCAGGGATGACCTGTTTACCTTTGTAAAAGCCATCGCTGGATATATGGTGTCTGCGATGTTTTTCGCCGGTGGTCTGGTCTTCCGAAAGGGCTGATTTTTTTAAGGAATCATGTGATCTTCTATGTCCCCGTCTAGACGGTGTAGGTTTATTTTGTTGAACGGCCATAGTCTATAATCTCCATCGCATTATTTTGACATTTTCCCTCGAAAACGTTTCATAGTAAATCTTTCAATATCGAAAAAGGTGTTTTTTTCTTCTCAAGTTCCGAATCCACTGGTTCAGTCATGTTGAAGCCGCAATCATCAACATCATGTTTTGGCACCATTGGCAGACACAACAAAAATTCAGCTTCCAATGTTTTTACAAGGTCAATTTCTCCGTTCTCATTAAACAGAATTTCTTCATCGACCCTTTCTTTCTGCTGGTCCACTGGTATGCTATCACCTACTTCGGCTTTTTCGAAAAATGTGAACTTTTCAAGGCACCTCTGACATTGAGCTTTGAACCTCCCAACACATTCAAGTTGAATCTCGAAATTATCTTCAACTAATTGATAATTAAGTCTATAGTGAACGTCTTTAACGAGAGTAATTTCCGTCGGTATTCTAATAAACTCAGCCGCTGATAAGGTCCCATTAAGTTCGCCGGAGGCACCCTTTAGATCTGAGAGCGCCAATTTGGAGGCATTTGTATCAACATTCACTAGATGAATTATATTAAAAAGATTAAATCATGTATAGCTAAACAACGTGCCTACCAGATTGACAGATTTTGTAAACTGTAGAGAACATTCTTCAAATGTAGGCCGAGACCTTCCTCCCAAGGGTACTTCTGTCTTGTGAAATCGACTATCTTCTCAGCCTTAACCACGTATTTTGCAACGTGGTCTATTGAGCCCAATTCATCCACCAATCCAAGTTCTTTCCCTCTTCTCCCCGTCCATATTTTTCCAGTGAATAAATCTTCCAAAGAAGGTTTCAATTTGTCACCTCTGCCAGCTTTTACGGCGTCTATGAACTGCTTGTGGATGTCAGCAAGGAGAGTCTCAATGTGTTTAAGGTCGTCTTCCTTAATAGGTAGGAATGGATCCATCATTCCTTTATGAGCACCGGCGGTAATTAATCTTCTTTCAATACCCAACCTGTCTAGTGACCTATCGAACCCAAAAGAATCGAACCTGACTCCTATTGAGCCTACCAAGCTAGATTCGTTTGCAAAGATTTGATCGGTTGCACTGGCTACGAAATATCCCCCAGAGGCACAAATGTCCTCGATCACTGTATATATCAATTTATTGGGGAAATCTTTTCGCAACCTTATGATTTCCTTGCTTACATTAGATGATTGAACGGGGCTTCCTCCAGGGCTGTTTATTGATAAAATGATCGCTTTAGTTCGATCGTCCTTAAATGCCCTTCTAAGATCTCTGATGGTGTCGTTCACTCCCCCTACTCCGTCACCTCCGATTACTCCTTCCAGCCGCACAAGCCCAGTTATCGTAGAGTCTTCGCCTAACTGAATCTCGGTTCCTTTAGGTGTCCAAAGTACAATAAGAGTGGTTAGATACACGAGGAAACTTATCTTAAAAAAGATGCCCCACCGGCGCTTTGAGCGCATCTCTCCGAGAATTTCTTTGGTTATCTGCTGTTCCAGAGGAGGTGTTCGTCGTTTAAATAGCCTATTCAGATCTCTTTTTCTTAGTGTCATTTGGGTTCCCAGTCTAGTTTTGAAAGGTTTACTTATTGCTCAAAGTTTGAAAGCACCCTACCCAATTCAAGCGGTAGCGGAGCTTTAACATCGATTTTTAGGTTTTCACTATAGATTTTAATTCGTGAAGCGTGAAGGAACAGTCGGGATAGCCCGTCTTTTTTCAAAGCTTTGTTAAAGTCTCTATCTCCATATTTGTCGTCCCCGGCAAGCGGGTGGCCTATGTACCGAGCGTGTGCTCTGATTTGATGCATCCTTCCAGTGTCCAGCCTAAGGGTTACTAAAGTATTATCTTTTATGTATTTTTTTTCTAAAATTGAAGTCAAAGCCCTTTTTTGCCCCATAGCAAAGGCTCTTTTTTCCCCGAGTGCTCCTCTTGCGGTTTCCAGATTAACCTCTATTCTATTTAACTCCTTCCTAATACGCCCTTTAAATAACGCGATATAAAATTTTTCTACTTTTTTAGTGGACCATATTTCGTGCAATTCGCGGAGAGTCATTAAATCCTTGCTTAGTAATAAACATCCAGAGGTATCTCTATCAAGCCGATGAACCAAATCAAGTTTGAGGATATGCTTCCGTGCGTCTCTGGCCAATTCTATGAGGCCGAATTTTAAACCTGTGCCTGAATGGCTTCCCAAACCGCAAGGTTTATTGATCAACAAAACATCATCATTTTCGTAGAGCACAGAATCATTTATAAGCTTAACTAGCCCTTTTGGCGGTGAGATTTTGGTGGGCTCAGACTCTAGGTAGGCGGGAAAATTGATTATGTTACCAGCTTTGAGTTTTGTTGAGGGAGTTGACTTTTTTCCATCGACCTTAATACGACCTTTTCTTATTAACTTATATACTAGACTTTTTGGGGTTTTTTTTGCTATTAAAAACATTAGGTTATCTAATCTTTTTCCATCATTTTCTACACCTATCGTTAATTTTTTTAAAAAATCATTCATCTTAGCTTTTAATCTTTCGTGGTTTTGCGATTGCTCGTGAGGTGCAAGGTTGATATAGTGTTCGTCTGAGTGAATTGTTTAAAGGGATTTGTTAGCAAAATTAAGCGCTCCTAGTTAACATTATAACCACTTTCTTCCGAACGAAGAATAAACATAAGGCTGAGACCAAGGAACGACCTTCTTCTGTTCTTAAATAAGTGAAATTCTCAGTGGTGTATTATAAGGGGCCCATTAGCTCGAGGCCTCCCGGTGATGAGGAATCAGAAATTTAGAGGTCACGTACTTTTGAGTACGATAAAGCGCGCGAACTCCCCAAAATTCACAGAAATATTAATTGTGCTCTCCAGTCGCTCAATATGCTTAGATTGAAGGGCCGAAAGAATAAGTGACAGTCGTTGAAGAAAACCGCTACGCAGCCGGGGAATTAGTTTCCTAATGATCGACGTACTGTTGTTTGTAAGGACAGAATCAAAATGAAAAGAATGCTTGTCAACGCGACTCAAGCCGAAGAACTGCGAGTCGCTTTGGTTGACGGACAAAGGCTTTATGACTTAGATATAGAAGCCACAAATCGGCAACAAAAAAAATCAAACATCTATAAAGCACGTGTTATACGCACAGAACCGAGTTTAGAGGCCGCCTTTGTCGACTACGGAGCTGATCGACATGGCTTTCTACCTTTGAAGGAGATTGCGAAGGAATACCTCGCAGAAAAATCTAAAACTCCCAGTAGCAAATATAACATTAAGGATCTTCTTAAAGACGGACAAGACATAATTGTTCAAGTGGAAAAAGAAGAGCGAGGTTCAAAAGGTGCGGCTCTTACTTCTTACTTAAGCCTTGCTGGGAGGTATCTTGTTGCGATGCCAAACAATCCGAGAGCGAGTGGTGTTTCGAGACAAATAGAAGGTAGCGATAGGGATGATGCTAAAACTGCGATGGCTAGCTTGGAAATCCCTGCCGATTTTGGTCTCATTCTCCGAACGGCTGGTGTTGGTAAGTCCACCGAGGATTTGCAGTGGGATCTAGATTATCTTGAAAAACTTTGGAGCGCTATTAAATCTGCCTCAGACGTAAAAGATGCTCCTTTTCTCATTTATCAAGAGCGAAATGTCATCATAAGGGCCATCAGGGATTACTTGAGAAACGATGTAAGCGAGATAATTGTTGATGATCTAGAGTCCTTTAACGTTGCAAAACGCTTCATGGAGCAGGTAATGCCTCACAATCTGTCATTACTCAAACTGCACGAAGATAGCGTTCCTCTTTTCACAAGATATCAAATAGAAAGTCAAATTGAGTCTGCTTTCAGCAGGACGGTTGAACTCAATAGCGGAGGTTCTATAGTTATAGAAACAACCGAAGCATTGACTACAATCGATATTAATTCAGGGAAAGCAACGCAAGGAGCAGATATAGAGGAGACAGCATATAAAACTAATTTAGAAGCCGCTGAAGAAATAGGAAGACAACTTAGAATAAGGGATTTGGGAGGTTTAGTTGTTGTTGACTTTATTGATATGCTCAGCCAAAAAAATCAAAGGCTAGTAGAAAATCGGCTCAAGGACTCCGTCAAAATAGACCGTGCGCGAGTACAGATAAGTAGAATATCATCATTCGGCTTGTTAGAACTTTCCAGACAAAGGCTAAGGCCTTCACTGGCAGAAGGTAGTCAAGAAGTGTGTCCTCGTTGTTTGGGAATTGGCTCCATTAGGACAGTCAAGTCTACCGCCTTGAGTGTTTTGCGGTTAATCGAAGAAGAAGCCATGAAATCCTCAACAGCTAAAGTTATTACCCAAGTTCCGATGGATGTCGCTACATTTTTGCTGAACGAGAAGCGTCAGGATATCTCGAGTATAGAAACTCGTCAAAATGCCGAGCTTCTACTCATACCTAACTCTAATTTGGAAACCCCTCACTTCCAAATTCAAAGATTAAGAGAGCAAGATGTAGGATCAAAGTCTGGAGACAGTTTTAAGCTCCTCGAGGTGAAAGAGAGTCCACTTTTGCGGGAGGGAGTGGGAGTGGCAAAACAAGGCCAAGAACCTGCGGTTAAAGAAGTGACAGACATTCGTCCTCACCACAGAAGAAAAGCCCGGACTGCTCGTAATAGCATTTGGCGTTTCTTGTTAGATCTCCTAGGAATAGGTAAAAACAAAAAAAACGTGGGGAAGAACAGGTCAAGCAGAAGTCGACGACCTGGGAGGCGTAAGCCTGAAAATCGCAGATATTCGCGTGATCAAAGGAGAAACTATAGAGGGGGGCACAACAAAGATCAAAGAAGGGCACAGGACACAACTTCTAGAAGAGGCGGCAATCGGAACAAAGATATAAAGGACGATAATAGGTCAGATGAGGGCATTAAAGAAAAACAAACGATAGATAAACCCAAGAATAACCCTGCCGAGATTCCAAAATCAGATAACTTGGATAAAATAGAAGTTCAATCTGAGGCGACTGACAGAAGAATCCAAAGAGAAAATATGCGTGAAGAAAAGCCTTCTAGTAACGATGGCGCGATGAGAGATAATAATTTTTCGCAACCTTCCAATAACGATGACCTTAACGGTCAAGACGTAAACAAAGAGTAATTACAAGATTCTAAAAACCATTTTTTCAGGATTTTAGTGAGCTTTCTAACACAACAAATGCCAGTACCAGTTCTTTATCGTGGGATATACTAACGAAGGTTTTCCTTATCTCATTTTTTTCGAACAATTCTGCCGCTCTGTCTGAAACTCGAATAGAGGGTTTCCCGAGTCGGTTATAATCCAGGTGAATATTTGATGGATGAACCCCGCCTCGAAACCCAACACCTAAGGCCTTAACTGTAGCTTCTTTTACGGCGAACTGAGTTGCCAAACGTTGGGCAGAAAAGGTCTCACTGATGTTTCTGAATTCTTTTTCGCCAAGAATTTTCTGTGCTAGACGATCACCATATTTCTGATGTATGCGGGTTATTCTAGTAAGGTCGACTATGTCGGTTCCGATACCAAATATCAAAATTCATCCCCCCTTTAACTGGTCTTTCATAAGCTCAACTGCAGAGGCTAGGCCCACATCTATTGCTTTGCAAACAATTGAATGTCCGATATTCAAATCTGTGAATAGCCCTATTTTACTGACTTCCCGAACATTTTCATAATCTAATCCATGTCCAGCGTTAATTATTAAACCAAGTTCGCGTCCCAAACTGGCAGCCTGCGTAAGCCTATCGAGTTCCTTTTCTCGTCTAGCATCAGAGGTATTGGCATATTCCCCAGTATGTAACTCTATGGCAGGAACTCCTATCGAGGCTGCCAATTCGACATGCTCTAGGTCAGGCTCTAAAAAAAGCGCAACAGTAATTCCTTTTGCTGATAGTTCCTCGCAGAATTTGGAGAGGTAGGCGAGTTTTTTGGTAATATTAAGTCCTCCCTCTGTCGTGATTTCTTCTCTTTTTTCAGGAACTATGCAGATGGCAGAAGGAACAAGTTCTAACGCAATCTGCTTCATTTCCTCAGTTGCAGCTAACTCCAAATTAAGATAGGTTTTAATCTCTCGCTTCAAGTTGAAAACATCACTATCTTGGATGTGTCTACGATCCTCTCGGAGATGTACAGTTATAAAATCTGCACCGCCTGACTCGGCAGCCAATGCTGCGTTAACAATACTGGGATAGTCTGTACCTCTAGCCTGCCGGAGAGTGGCAATGTGGTCGATATTTACACCTAGTTTCGGATTCTGCAGTTTCACAGGTGGCCTCACAAATTATGTTACATCATTTTCCAATTAATCTACGGACCATGAGCTCTTGACCATCTAAATGATGTCGAACGATTGCTTGAGCCAACAGCTTAGCCTCTTTTCCCGCTCTACCGTTTAGCTTAGCTTTTTTTGACAGTAGACAAAGTGTTTCTCCATGTACTTTCAGAGAATCTCCTTCGAAATTATTTTCTAATATGCCAATTGAAGGCTTGAAAAAATAGGTTTCGGAGTCAGAGACGGAAGTCATGGTGTCTGCGGTTATGTTTAACTCTGGTTGTACGCCCATAGCCTCAAAAATGGTCAATTCAAAATATCTTAAAGCGGATTGATAATCTCCTGTGCTACCTAGTGTTCGCTGCAACTCTGTATAATTATGGTACACGTCCTTGATTGGGTCATTTTCGCCAAAGAATTTTATTATTAGCTCGTTCACATAGAGGAGTGTAAATGCTTTTAGTCCTCTTAAATTTGGAAAATGTTCTATTACCTCGACTCTCGTCAATGTTGGAAGGTTAGACTTTCCAATAACGTCTAATTCTAATCGCATAGAGTGCTGTAAGGAATTTCCGAATTTAGATTTTGCCCTCAAGGCCCCTTTTACGATTGAAACAATTCTTCCTCTCTCTAAGGTTAAAAATTCTACGATTAGACTAGTCTCTTTAAATCGCCTTTTATGTAAAACGAAACCCTCCAATTGAATTACCCTTTCAAATCCACAGGCTCTAAAAAGCTCAAATCATCCCTCCATCCTTTTCTTACCTTGACCCAGAGGTTGATGTATACCTTTCTACCGACTAGATTCTCGATATCCGCTCTTGCTGTTGTACCTATCTTTTTTATTGATAACCCATCTTTGCCAATTATAATAGCCTTTTGACCATCTCTCTCGACCCAAATGCTACAATCTAAATGTAATAAGTTTTTACTTTCTTTATAATTATCGATCGACACCTTAGTTTCATAGGGAAGCTCTTCACCCAAATATCTGAACAGCTTCTCTCGCACTAATTCTGAAATGAGAAACCGTTCCGATCGATTCGTTAAGGTTTCCGGATCAAAGCTAAAGGCTCGCCTGGGACACATTTGGGACAACACATTGCAAAGCTCAAAAATTCCTATCCTCTTTTTTGCTGAAATAAAGAGATATTCGTTAAAAAGATTATACTTATTGTTTAATAAATCGACTAAATCAAGAAGAGTTTGCTTATCCCTAACCAGATCTACCTTATTTAGCGCTAGGATGATTTTTTTATTCTCTTGATTTGTGAATAAAGAAACGACTGCGTCATCTTCGGAGCGCCAACCCCGAGCATCCGCTAACATCAGTACACAATCTATATCGCGTAGAGAGTCTTTTACCTCCCGGTTCATATGTCTATTGAGAAGTTTTTTGGGGGCGGTTTGCCAACCAGGAGTATCCATAAAAAGCAATTGCGTATCATTCCTAGTATAAACTCCCAAAATAGCGTTTCTGGTGGTATTCGGTTTTCTGGATGTTATGCTAAGTTTGTGTTCTAACACACAGTTAAGAAAGGTGGATTTACCTACGTTGGGCCTACCAATAATGGCAATGTTTCCGCATCTCATATCAAGCCTAATTTTTTCAGAGTCAAAGCAGCCGCCGCCTGTTCAGCCTTTCTTTTGCTGCCTGCCGTAGCAGATTCATTTTGTTCAAGAAGAACAGTTTTGCATTCAACACGGAAGTCTTTCTGGTGATCGGGGCCTTTTTCTTCGAGGGTATTGTATACCGGCAAGGGTAAGTTATGAGACTGCAAATGTTCTTGCAATATTGTCTTCGAATCCTTAGTCGTAGTGGTTTTCGTTTCGAAGCTCTCGATTCTTTCTCGAAAAATATCAAGTACCAGTCTTTTCACCGTTTCAAAGTTCGAATCAAGATAGATAGCTCCTATCAAAGCTTCGAAAACATCAGCCAAAATACTAGGCCTACGATATCCTCCACTTTTTTTTTCTCCATCCCCCAAAAGAACCATTTTCCCGATCCCAAGCTGATTGGCCACGCTAGACAAGCTCTCGCCGTTTACCAGCGACGCTCTTATTCTAGTTAGTTCGCCTTCGCTCGAACGCGGAAATTTCTTCATTATTTCTATTGATACTATAAGACCAAGAAGCGAATCGCCGAGAAACTCTAGACGCTCATTATTCCGTGCAGAGACGCTTCTATGGGTAAGGGCTAGCTCAAAAAGGGTCGAGTCATCAAACTCATATCCGTGAATTGATTCCTTTTTAACTGTCATAAATCTAATTGCTTAAGCAGTTATTGAACATTTTGATTCGTTAATACTGAATTTTCGTATTTATAGATAACAACCCATTTTTCTAGAATATCTCTTTCTATCTTGTACTTGAAAGAGATTTCTTTTCCATTTTTTACATTCTTCACACTAAGTGCTTTTAGGATATCCTTGCGCTTCAAAGACGTGACATAGTTAACATTAAGATGTTTTTCTAATGCACTAGCGATAGCTTGAATACTCATGGACGCAGAACTAGGAGACTTACTCACATACTCCAGTGCCATATCCATTTTGGACTTCTCACTGATTATTGGGAAAATTTTAAGGCCTAATGAAACGCCGGCTAGTATAAAAGCCATTAAAAGCACTAAGCTTATTAAACCCAATCCTTTTTCCATGTCAGTGGAAGGTAGCTTCTTTTCTCTTCTAATTTTGTTTTTTTTCATTTTAGTGTCCTGGCTTTGTAAATATTAACGTATTTTTTTTCCTATACGTTCGACATTTATACCTGCATCCCAATTCATCCAAATCATAAAAGCTTTGCCAACTAGATTTTCCTCTGGCACAAAACCCCAGAAACGGGAATCTCTACTATTATCTCTATTATCTCCCAACACAAAGTATTGCCCCTCTGGCACCTTAAAGGAACCTCCAGCAGAAACACTATCAGGCCTTACTAGAATCATATGGGAACCTTTACCATGAGTCTCTATTAACTTTTCTGCACCCGTATATTGTCTAGAAGATTTTTTGCCAAGAAATACCTCCTTTTCTGAATATGTTACCGCCCTGCCATTGATAAAAAGCTTCTTATCCCTATACAATATCTCATCTCCCGGAAGGCCAAGGATCCTTTTGATGAATGGAATACTTGGATCTAACGGAAATCTAAAGACTACTACGTCTCCTCTGCTAGGAGTGTTATTGGCTATAAGTTTAGTTTTGATAACTGGCAACCGAATGCCGTAAGTAAATTTGTTTACTACTATGAAATCTCCTATTAACAGAGTAGGTATCATTGAGCCAGATGGTATTCTGAATGGTTCAATAATAAATGAGCGAATAATCAGAACGGCTAGAAATACTGGAAAAAAAGACCTAGCGTACTCAGCTAAACGCAGAAAAAATTGGTTTCTTTGGGTAAAGACGGTTCTTTTTCTTACTTGATGTAACAACCAATTTGACAAACAGACTAGTCCACTTATAAGGGTTAGGGAAAACAATATTAATTCGAAATCTAAATTCATTGGCTTTTCCCCGTGTCTAGAACCGCTACAAAGGCTTCTTGTGGTATTTCTACGGACCCTATTTGTTTCATTCTCTTCTTGCCAGCTTTCTGTTTCTCCAAAAGTTTTCTTTTTCGGGAAATATCTCCGCCATAACATTTAGCAGTTACGTTCTTTCTGAGAGCTTTTACAGATTCTCGAGCAATTATTTTTGAGCCTATGGCAACCTGGACAGCAATTTCGAACATTTGTCTGGGCAGGATATTTTTTATTGCTTTAGCTAATTCTCTACCTTTTTTCTCGGCTTGGTGGCGGTGTAGTATGTTCGCGAGCGCATCCACTTTTTCCCCATTTATCATGATATCTATCTTTACCATGTCTGATTCTTGGTAACGGGAAAACTCATAATCCATGCTGGCATATCCTTTCGTAACAGACTTTAGCTTATCAAAGAAATCACCCACTACTTCACTCATTGGAAGCTCATAACCAATCATAACCTGAGAGCCGGTAAAATTGAGATGTTTTTGATGCAAAACTGTTCTTCACATAAGGTAATCACGTTACCGACAAATTGTTGAGAAACGAGCACCTCTACAGCGATCATTGGTTCCCTTATGGTTTGAATACTGGTGATAGCAGGAAGACTGGCTGGATTGTCTACCGTTTTCACACTACCGTCAGCGAGCTCAATTTCATAAATTACGGTAGGGGCGGTCTTTATCAACGAAAGACCATACTCCCTTTCTAATCTCTCCTGAATAATTTCCATATGTAGCATTCCAAGAAAACCGCACCGAAAGCCAAAACCGAGCGCACTTGACGTTTCAGGCTCATAAGAAAACGCCGCGTCATTTAAGCCAAGTTTTTCGAGGGCTTCTCTAAATTGATCGTAATCCGCTGAATCAATTGGAAATAATCCTGCGAAAACATTGGGTTTGCTTTTTTTAAAGCCAGGTAGAGCAGTATTTGATGGATTACTTATGGAGGTTATCGTATCTCCAACAGGCGCACCGTGAATATCTTTTATCCCCGCCACTAGATACCCAACTTCTCCCGTACTAAGGGAGCCCTGAGGTACACGCTTAGGAGTGAAAATACCTAACTCTTCTACTCTATAGTGTTGGTTCGATGACATACAGCGAATCTGCTGTCCCTTTTTGACTGACCCCTCGAATACTCTAATTAGTGATACAACACCTAGATATTTGTCAAACCACGAATCAATAATCAAGGCCTTTAAAGATTCGCTTTTTGATAGAGTTGGCGGAGGCACTCGTTCAATTAGTTGCTCTAGCAGTTCTTTCACACCTTCCCCAGTCTTAGCACTCACACTTATTGCGTCATCAGCATCAATGCCAATGATCTCAGATATCTCCGAACGAACCCTTTCGGGATCTGCTGAGGGCAAGTCGATCTTGTTTAGTACTGGTATTACTTCTAATCCTTGTGCTATGGCGGTCAAACAATTGGCCACCGATTGTGCTTCTACCCCCTGAGATGCGTCGATTACCAATAAAGCTCCTTCGCATGCTGATAACGAACGGGAGACCTCATAGCTAAAATCCACGTGCCCTGGAGTGTCGATAAAATTGAGATTATAAGAGCACCCATCTTCGGACTTGAAAGTTAAACCCACTGTTTGGGCTTTTATAGTGATTCCGCGCTCACGTTCTATTTCCATTGAATCTAAAACTTGTGCCGACATTTCCCTATCACTTAAGGCACCACACATGGATATAAAACGGTCCGCGAGTGTAGATTTTCCATGATCTACATGGGCGATTATAGAAAAGTTTCTAATACTGCCAGGTTCGTAAGTCATTTTGCTTTCAATGTCACTAAAATAGGCCTACTAAAATCTGTCTCAAACTAGGTTAAGCCCTATGGGATGTTGATGACTATGAATAACTGGCCACCCCTCCTTTTGATAAGAACTGGGACTTTCATTCCAGAATCAAGTGATTTAGAAATCTTTTCAATCTCCTCTAAACTTGAGATGTTTTGATTATTGAATTTTAAAATGAGATCACCTCTTCTTAAACCTGCATCAAAAGCCGGGCCACTCCCTACTTTTTCGACAAGGATCGCACCACTTTCTACCGCAAGCTCCTTCCTTTGTGATTTAGTGAGTTCTCTAGCAGTGAGTCCTAATTTCTCTATTTCTATTGAAGACCTCTCTTCCTGCCCTAACACCTCCTCCGTTTCCTCCTCGATTGGAAGCTTTCCTATTTTAACTGAGAGAATGCGTTTGGTGCCACCTCGCACCACTTCTATCGGTATTTTCTTAT
>CACJXQ010000026.1 GCA_902597385.1 uncultured Pseudomonadota bacterium
TTTTGTTACCAAGAAAAATCCATCTGCTCCCCTCACAGAAAGAGAGGTGATAGACTATTGCAGAAATACGATAGCACACTTTAAATCCCCAAAGACCGTGGTATTCACTGAACTACCGAAAACCTCTACGGGAAAAATACAAAAATTTAAATTGAGAAAAATTGCTGAAGAGATGTAGTTTTACTGCAAAAACCTTTAATAAACCTCAGTTGAAACGCCAAGGCGAGATGCTTTGATGGTGCTTCTCATAATTGCTAATGTCTTCCGAATATTGCAAGGTAAGTGCAATATCATCTAGACCCTGAAGTAATCGGTTACGCAAATCTTGGTCAAATTCAAACGGATACTCCTCATGATTGGGGAGAGTGACTATCATATCTTTTAAATTGATACAAAGCTCAAAACCTTCGGTTGACTCCGTCAGTTCAAAAAGATTTTGAACCTTAGCTTCATCCAAGATTACAGGTAACAAACCATTTTTACAGGTGTTATTGAAAAAAATATCCGCGTAACTTGGGGCAATAAGAGCCCGTATTCCAAAATCTCTTAAAGCCCAAGGGGCATGCTCGCGAGAAGAACCGCATCCGAAATTTTCCCTACACAAAAGGATGCTGGCCGAATGATATCGGTTTTTGTTTAGTACAAAATCTTCATTCTTTTTTCTATCAACTGGGTTTTGGTCAGGCTCTCCTTTATCGAGGTATCGCCACTCATCGAATAGGTTGTCTCCAAATCCAGTCCGCTTAATAGACTTTAGAAATTGTTTCGGAATAATTGCGTCAGTATCGACATTAGGTCGATCTATAGGCGCCACTATCCCTTTAAATGTCTCAAATCTTTTCATGATGCTATAGTTTTCGGTAATCGATAAAGTGACCGGTTATAGCAGCAGCAGCTGCCATAGCTGGGCTTACCAAATGAGTACGACCTCCCCGCCCCTGCCTTCCTTCAAAATTTCTATTCGAGGTACTTGCACACCTTTCCCCTGAGTTAAGCTGATCGTCATTCATGCCGAGGCACATTGAGCACCCAGGTTCCCTCCACTCAAAGCCCGCTTCTAAAAATATTTTATCTAATCCCTCAGCTTCAGCTTGTCGCTTGACCAAGCCTGAGCCCGGGACGACCATAGCGATTTGCACGTCATCAGACTTTTTTCTACCTTTGATGATCTCACAGGCAGACCTCAAATCTTCGATTCTGGAATTTGTGCATGACCCTATAAAAACCTTGTCTATGCCAATGTCCTCAATCTTCTGCCCTGGAACCAAATCCATATATTTGAGAGCATTTTCCATGCCGACCATCTTGCTTTTGACATCGGCTTCCTTAGGGTCAGGAACTTCTCCTGAAACCCCTACTACCATTTCTGGGGAGGTGCCCCATGAAACTTGAGGTTCGATTTTAGAAGCATCAAATTCTATCTCTGTTTCAAATTCAGAATTAGGGTCAGAAACTAAGTCACGCCACTGTACAACAGCAGAGTCCCATTCATTTCCACGCGGAGAGAAAGGTTTACCTTTCACATATTCGCTAGTTATGGCATCAAAGGCTATCAGACCAATTCGCCCCCCCGCTTCGATTGACATATTGCAAACCGTCATTCTTTCTTCCATCGTTAATTTTTCAATGGCGGAGCCTGTATATTCAATCGCGTACCCTGTTGCCCCAGCAGTTCCGATAACACTTATCACATGCAGTATTAGATCTTTGGCTGTTACTCCATTCTGTAGCTGATTAATTAGGTTTATTCGCATGTTTTTTGCCTTCTGCTGAACCAAGCATTGGGTAGCCATAACATGCTCTATTTCAGAGGTGCCAATTCCGAAAGCCATGGCAGCTAAAGCGCCATTTGTTGCCGTATGAGAATCTCCACACACAATTGTCATGCCTGGCAAACACCAACCCTGCTCCGGGCCACTCACATGAACAATACCTTGCTCTGCATCCCCCATCTTAAAATGGATTAGATGGTGTTTTTCGCAATTTTGGTCAAGAGTACGTAATTGAGTTTTCGCAATCGGATCAGATATTTGGTTCAAGTTCACGGTAGGAACATTGTGATCAGAAACAGCTTTTAAGGAATTTTTTCGCCAGATATTACGGCCGGCTAATTCTAACCCTTCAAAGGCTTGAGGCGACGTGACCTCATGTATCAAATGCCTATCGATATAAATCAATGCGGTATCATCGCTCAGATAACGCACCACATGGGCGTCCCACAACTTATCGTATAAAGTTCTTGCACTCATAAGGCCAACTATTATTAAATTAATAAACCCTAATTTTACCTGTTTTCCAAAATATTATCTCTGAGGGGTTTAAAAAGACCCCACTCTTCTCCAAAAAGGTTAAAAAAATGCCGAAATTAGACGAGGATGATAACCAGAAATTGTTTAATAGCCTAGCTACGGATTGGTGGGACAAAGATGGACCGATGAAGACTCTCCATGATTTAAATCCGGTCAGGCTCAAATATTTGGAAAAAAAAGTGGAGTTAAAAAACGCGATTGTGGCTGACATTGGCTGCGGAGGAGGAATTTTGTCAGAATCTGTAGCCAAAGCGGGTGCATCCGTTGTGGGGATAGATACATCGACGGAACTTGTCCAAATTGCTCGTCATCACGCAGCTTTAGAAAATCTTGAGATTCGCTACGAATCAAACACGGTTTCAGACTTAGCTCAAAAAGAAAGCGGTAAATACGATGTCGTGTTATGCATGGAATTGGTTGAACACGTAGATGATATTTATGAGCTTCTTTCTGGTTGCGCAAAACTTCTAAAAAGCGAGGGAGTCCTTTTTGTATCAACTTTGAATCGCTCCCTCTGGTCCTACCTATTTGGCGTGCTAGCTGCGGAGGACCTACTCAAGATAGTTCCAAAGGGAACTCATGACTATAATAAATTCATTAAGCCATCTGAATTATCGGCTTGCTGTCGCTCAGTCGGTTTTATAGGCTTAGACATGAAGGGTCTGAACTATAACCCATTTACTAGGAAAGCAAGGTTAAGCAAATTTCCTCTAATCAACTATATATGCTCTTTTTCGGCGGTATGAAAATTGGTGCCGGCGTCTAAACGTTTTCAAGGATTTTTATTTGATTTGGATGGCACCCTTCTAGACACAGCCCCTGATCTTCTCGCTGCCTTAAACCATCTTTTAAGGAAAAACTCTAAGACAGAGCTCGTTGAAAATGATATCCGAGGTGCGATCTCAAATGGAAGCAACGGCCTAATTCAACTAGCTCTCGGAATTGACGGCAATGCGCCGGAATTTAATTCGCTGAAGTTAGAGTTTTTAGATTACTATCGATTGAATCTTTTTCAAAACACAAGACCTTTCACAGGAATAGACGAGATACTTCACAAAATTGAACAATCAAAAGGCCATGGGGCATTGTAACAAGCAAGCTCAGCAGCTTCACAATTCCCTTAGTAGAGCACTTTGGATGGGATTCAAGGGCGAAATGTGTGGTCTGCGGTGACACATTGAAACAAAACAAACCCCACCCTGCGCCCCTTCTGGAGGGGGCTAACTATCTAGGATTACCACCAAATGAATGCTTGTATACAGGTGATGCCATCACCGATATTCAAGCATCCAAAGCTGCTGGCATGCAAGTTGTCACAGCGGGTTATGGATACCTCCCAGATGACAAAAACCCAGAAACATGGGATTCAAATGGCTTTATAGAAAGCCCCCACGAGTTGGAATTTTGGTTACAATGAAATAACCCAGTTGATCATAAAGGAATCTGTCATATTTAAGGGAAATCTTAAACCAACCAATTGGTATTTTCGTAGGAAGAGTAATGAAATTCCGTGCTATAATATAAGAGATTTAAGGAGCTTAAGCGATGAAAAAGAAATTAGAAAATATTAAGGTGAAGGCCGTCTATTCAGAGCCTAAAGACTCTAAAATTCAAAGAGAAAAGAAGGAGATTGGCGGACCAAAAGGTTTGGAGCCCACTCGCTATGGAGACTGGGAAAAAAAAGGCCGGTGCATAGACTTCTGACGATAGCAAAGCACTAACTTGGCAAAAGAGGCTTAATAATGGAGAGCAAACCTTTATCACCGCACTTACAAATTTATCGACCGCAATTAACCTCGGTACTATCTATTAGTCACCGAGCATCAGGAATATTTTTAGGAACAGCAGGTTTGTTAGCCCTTGTAGTCTGGCTTGGTTCAATTGCCCTGGGACCGAGTCAATATGAAATGACTATGAGTTTTCTGCGGCATCCGCTGATGCTCCCACTCCTACTCCTGTGGACAGGGGCTTTTTATTATCACCTTTCTAATGGTATCCGCCACTTGTTTTGGGACATGGGGGTAGGTTTCGAGCTATCCACCGCCTACAGGAGCGGTTATGCCGTCATAGGATCCACCATAGCATTAACATCTGCCACTTGGATTTACGCGTTTTTTGAGGTGATAGTTGAGGTGATAGGATGAGAATATTAAACTTCTTAGGATTAAGTATTTTGAAAGGCGCTTTAGGGCACTGGTGGCACCAACGCCTTACAGCCATATGTATTATCCCACTCTCGTTGTGGTTCATGGCCTCTCTGGTTAGTCACCTTAGATCAGATCATGAAACAGTAGTGACCTGGATAAGCTCCCCATTCGTATCTATTTTGATGGTATTTCTCGTTTGTGGGATTTTTTATCATGCTAAACTAGGGGTCCAAGTAGTGATCGAAGATTACGTTCATACTAGGAGGTCTAAATCGTTCCTTTTAATTGCTCTAAATACAGGGGCTTTAGCTGGAGCGCTAGCGGGAGTGCTCTCCATTTTCTCCGTAACTTTCGGCATAATTTGAACAGGAGTTTCTATGACTTCGGAATATGAATTGATACAGCATGAGCATGACGTAATAGTAGTCGGGGCCGGTGGAGCAGGACTTCGTGCCACCTTTGGCCTAGCCGCTGAAGGATTGACGACGGCTTGTATTACCAAAGTGTTTCCAACTCGTAGCCATACCGTTGCAGCACAAGGCGGAATGAGTGCCGCACTGGGAAATATGGGCGATGACAATTGGCGTTGGCACATGTACGACACGATCAAGGGTTCAGACTGGCTAGGCGACCAAGACGCCATAGAGTACATGTGTAAGGAAGCTATTCCTGCTGTTATCGAGCTCGAACATTATGGCGTCCCCTTCTCTCGGACGGATAACGGGGAAATTTATCAAAGACCGTTTGGGGGAATGACTACCAACTATGGAGAAGGAATTGCACAGCGTACCTGCGCTGCAGCTGATCGAACTGGTCACGCAATATTGCACACCCTTTATCAGCAATCTCTAAAACACAATGCTGAGTTTTTGATAGAGTACTTTGCTATCGACCTAGTAATGGACGATGATGGAGTATGTCGTGGAGTTATTGCTTGGAACTTAGAAGACGGGACCCTGCATCTTTTTCGTGCTCACCAAGTCATTTTGGCGACGGGCGGCTACGGCAGAAGCTATTTTTCAGCTACATCCGCACACACATGCACTGGTGACGGGAACGGAATGGTTCTTCGGGCCGGACTTCCTCTACAAGATATGGAATTCACCCAATTTCACCCAACCGGAATCTACGGAGCAGGCTGTCTCATCACCGAAGGTGTGAGGGGAGAGGGAGGCTACCTGACTAACTCTGATGGCGAGAGATTTATGGAAAGATATGCACCTAATGCTAAAGATCTCGCATCGAGAGACGTAGTCTCTAGATCGATGACCATGGAGATTCAGGAAGGTCGAGGTGTGGGTGAATTAAATGATCACATACACCTACACTTAGAGCACTTGGGTCCGGAGGTGATCAATGAACGACTACCAGGAATTGCTGAATCGGCGGAAATTTTCGCAGGGGTTGACGTCACTAAGGAGCCCATTCCAGTTCTACCTACAGTACATTACAACATGGGCGGGATACCGACGAATTACCATGGCGAAGTGGTAACAATAAAGGACGACAATCCGGACTCAGTGGTTCCTGGTCTGATGGCGATCGGAGAAGCTGCATGTGTCTCAGTGCACGGTGCCAACCGATTGGGGTCAAATTCTCTATTGGATATAGTCGTATTCGGCAGAGCGTGTGCCAAGCGATGCGCTGAACTTATAAAGCCTGAGACTAAACACTGCGATTTAGAAAAAGAAAGCACTGACAAGATCATCCATCGGCTTGATCGCCTTAGGCATGCCAACGGCTCTGAGAGCACAGCTAAACTCAGGATGGAAATGCAACGTGCTATGCAAACCCATGCCGCAGTTTTCAGAACAGGAGATAACTTACTGGAAGGAAGAAACAAAATAGTAGACATCGCCAACAGGTTTAAAGACGTAAAAGTGGCTGATCGATCGCTGATTTGGAATACTGATCTGGTCGAAACTTTAGAACTCGATAATCTTTTGGGAAACTCCGTAACCAGTATGTTTGCAGCCGAGAATAGGACTGAAAGTAGAGGCGCTCATGCTAGAGAAGACTTTCCAGATAGGGATGATGAAAACTGGATGAAACATACCATGACATGGTTGAACAAAGATAACAGCGTAGATTTCGACTATAGACCAGTACACATGTACACTCTGACTGATGAGGTAGAGGTGGTACCTCCGAAAAAGAGAGTATACTAAACAATCGCAAATACAGGTTACTACAATAGAGCAATAATTGATGGCTGAATTTACATTACCTAAAAACTCAAAAATTGTCGAAGGAAAGACTTATGACTTTTCCACAGACGGTGGAAACAACAAAGTGTTCTCCGTGTACCGATGGGATCCTGATTCTAAGGAACTTCCAAAAATCGATAAGTATATAATCGACCTAGACAATTGTGGTCCGATGGTTTTGGATGCAATAATTTACATAAAAAACGAGATCGATCCCACTCTCACTTTCAGGCGTTCCTGCAGAGAAGGAATCTGCGGCTCCTGTGCGATGAACATTGATGGTACCAATACTTTGGCATGTACAAAGTCTATCCAATCTGTCAAAAAAGCGGTCAAAATATATCCCCTGCCACATATGAAAGTAGCTAAAGACCTGGTGCCAGACCTCAAGCACTTCTACGATCAATATGCCTCGATTAAACCCTGGCTACAATCTGAGACTCCACCACCTGCAGAGAAGGAAAGATTACAATCGAAAGCGGAACGAGAAAAAATTGACGGTCTGTACGAATGCATCCTGTGCGCCTGTTGTTCGACCAGTTGTCCTAGCTATTGGTGGAATAGCGACCGATACCTAGGCCCTGCTGCTCTTCTGCAATCCTACAGATGGCTTGCCGACAGTAGAGACGAATCCACAGAGGAACGCCTAGATGCCCTAGAGGATCCCTTCAAACTATACCGTTGCCATACCATTATGAACTGCGCAAAAACATGCCCTAAAGGGCTAAATCCTGCAAAAGCAATTGCAGAAATTAAGAAAATGATGGCGTCACGAAGCTTGGAGACAAATTGAAAGAAATCAGTGTAAACCGTCTCAAGTGGCGCTGCAGGAGGGGGATGAAAGAACTCGACGTCCTACTTGAATCATATCTATTAGCAAATGCTGATTGCATGGTTGCGGAAACACGCAGGTCATTCTCAGAACTTTTGGAAATACAAGATCCTATTCTATATGAATGGTTCACCGGTCGATCAAAACCCGATAAGAAGGAGCTACACGACCTGGTACTAGCTATCGGCTCTCTGAAGTGAGTAACCATTTGGGAAAATGGGATGAAATCCTCGATGCATCTGAAAAAACCCTTTATCTACAAGAAAAGAAAGCTGGCACTAAAAATCAAGTAGAACGATCTTCTGAAAAGAAGGGCTTTCACGAAAAAGGCTCGAAATACCCCTTGCTCAACACTACCGTCTTAGCAACAACCGGCAAAGATGTTGAACAATTCCTCCAGTCACAAGTCACTTGCGATGTAAGCAAAATAGAAGAAAGTAAAACATTGCTTACATCCTGGTGCGCTCCGAACGGCCGCGTGAAACATCTTCTCAATATTATCAAGGTAAAGGGGGTCATTTATCTCGCGATTCAAAGCGATTTGGCCGAAAAGTTCCTATCGCAAATTAAAATTTATGTGCTCAACTCTGATGTGGTTTTCAAGGACGTTTCCGACTCGATACTAATATTTCTAACAGGAAAACCGGATAATCATGAAGTTGAGTGGCACTTCGGGTCCGTATCTGATACTCGGAAACATTGGCAAAGTGCTACAGAAATCCCAATAACTCAAGCTACTGGAAGGTTACTTGAGATCAACCAAGGCATTCCAAACCTAAACCTACAACTGTCCGAGAAATTTTTACCTCAGGAACTTAATCTTGATACTGGAAATGGTCTCAGCTTTGAAAAAGGGTGCTTCCCAGGCCAAGAAATCATCGCGAGAGTAAAATATAGAGGTAATGTTAAAAGAAGGCTTAGGATTCTCCAGAGTTTACAACCTTTAGCTTCCCCGCCTGGAGCAGGCGACATCGTGACCAATGGAGCTGGCAAAAAGATTGGTACGGTGTTGCGAGTGGCCTTTAAACCTGATGCCCTGTGCCTAGTCCAGAGTGTGTTAGACGTTTCCGCAACGGACCTCTGCTACTGCAACGACAACTCTGACCAGCTAGTGGCTATCGATTCCTAAAGATCAAATGAGCACCTATTCGTGGGTCTAATCTCAAAGAGTGATTTTTCACCGTTTTTTCTTCTGCGCGGACCTCATCTACAAACAATATGGGCCGCCAAGTTCAGAAGAAAATCAGTGTCGAAAACCATAGAATGGGAACAACTAGAACTAGATGACGGCGACTTTTTAGAGCTAGTCTGGATGAAAAATCCCAACCGCCCAACAGTGGTTATTCTTCCAGGTTTGGAAGGGAATTTTTATACTTCCACTTATGTAGAATGTCTAATGAGAACTCTCTATCGCCAAAATCTACAAAGTGTGCTAGTTCATTCAAGAGGATGTGGGAGGAGAGTTAATCGACTCCCACGAAGCTACCATGCAGGAGACATAGACGACCTTGAATCCGCCATTCAATTCATTAGTGAAAAAATCTCCGAATTCCCTGTCGCCATAGTAGGTTATAGCCTAGGTGGAAATGTCTTACTAAGATGGCTTGGTCTAAAACAACCTAATTTACTAAAAACGGCGGTAGCGGTATCAGTACCTTTTGATTTATCTGCTAGCAGTGACTATTTATCCCGAGGCTTTTCCAGACATTACCAAAACTATCTTCTGAGAAGCATGCGGCTAAAATTCTTGAAAAAAACAAAAGTTCTTGGTTCTTTCCTGCCGATAAAAGATATTAATTCTCTTAAATCCTTTAGACTTTTTGATGATGCTATTACAGCTCCTTTACATGGTTTTTCAGGGGTAGAAGATTATTATAGGAAAACAAGTTGTATCGATATCCTCCCAGAAATAGACACCAACACACTAATTATTCATGCTCTCGACGATCCATTTCTACCGCCAGAAGCCGTTCCCTCAATAGACAGACTCAGCGACTCCACTACTTTAGAATTAAGTAATCATGGGGGCCACGTTGGTTTTGTAGGTGCTTTAAAGAATGGCAACCTACATTATTGGCTTGAAGACAGAATCACAAGTCATATACACTCTATCCTATGAGATTCGGTCGACCTCATCACCTTCTACTATCTATTGGCAGTGTATCGGGAGCATTGCTCTCTTTTGGATACTATCTAGAGTTCGTGGAAGGGCTTTCGCCCTGTTTACTTTGCATAATGCAAAGATACTGTTACTTCTTCTTATTTTTTTTTGCAGTAGCCGGACTGGTATTAATAAAATCTCGATCCTCCCAAATAGTAATAAGCCTAGTATTGACACTATTCTCTAGTCTTGGAATCGCACTTGCCAGCCGCCAAATTTGGCTGCAACGTTTTTCAACTCAAGAAGCACTAGAGTGCATACCTAGTTTAAATTTTTTACTGGAGACCTTGCCCTGGAACCAAATTGTTTACAAAATCTACCTAGGCGGCACCGACTGCGCTAAAGTAGATTGGATATTTCTAGGAGGGTCTATTGCAGATTGGTCTGCCGCTTGGTTTGCGCTGTTACTTTTAGCTAGCATTGCGTTGTCTCTTCGACGGGAAAAGTTCTGACGTACTTTTTGGAAGCCTTATTGCAACTTCCCCAGCATACCCATCATTTTTTGCATTCCGCCTTTGCCACTCATTTTTTTCATCATTTTTTGCATCTGTGAAAACTGTTTAAGCAAGCGATTTAATTCCTGAATCGACCGACCAGAACCCGACGCTATTCGTCTCTTTCTGGATGCTTTAATGACACTCGGAAAGGTTTTTTCCTTGGAAGTCATTGAGTCAATCATAGCGGTAATTGCTACCACATCCACAGCATTATTGATTTTTGAGGTTATTGCCTGATTTTGGGCCATACCTGGCATTTTAGACAAGACACCTTCCATACCACCGAGATTCTCCAGTTGCATTAATTGTTCCTTAAAATCCTCGAGCCCGAACCCCTTCCCTCGTTGGACTTTTTTTGCCAATTTTTTTGCTTTTTCTTTATCAACCTTATCCTCGACTTCTTCAATTAAGGACAACACGTCTCCCATTCCTAAGATCCTCGAAGCGATTCTCTCAGGGTGAAATACTTCCAAGTCATCAGGTTTTTCGCCGGTGCCCATAAACTTAATAGGTGCTCCAGTGATTTTAAGGGCAGACAGGGCGCTACCGGCTCTGGCATCACCGTCTGTCTTTGAAAGGATAATTCCCGTCAATGGAACCGCTTTCCCAAACTCTGAAGCGCTAACCACTGCGTCCTGACCCATCATGCTATCGACAACAAAAAGACTTTCGATGGGATTTATCATGTTGTGTATTTGGGAGAGCTCTTTCATCATGGCATTATCTACACTAGTCCTTCCAGCCGTATCGACTATCAACACCTCCAAGAACTCCCGCCTAGCTATCTCGAGAGCTTGCCGAGCTCTGTCTTCCGCAGAAGATGCCCCTTCAACAGAAACCACCTCTAAACCAGCTTGTTTGGCAATGATTTTTAGTTGCTCAATAGCTGCTGGACGATAGATATCGCAGCTAACTACACCCACTTTCTTATTTTTTTTGCTTTTTAAATAATAGCCAAGCTTAGCCGCCGTGGTTGTTTTTCCTACACCCTGTAAACCTGCCATCAAAATAACAGCAGGAGGTTGGGATGAAATAGATATTTCAGTAGAACCAGTCCCCATTAACTCAACTAATTCATCGCGAACAATTCCTATAAATGCTTCCGAAGGTGACAGACTCCCTATGACCTGCTGCCCCTGGGCCTTTTTTGAAACATCACCTATGAAATTCTTTACCACTTCAAAACCAACATCCGCCTCGAGCAGAGCATTTCGAACATCTACCATAGCCTCAGTAATATTTTTCTCCGTTATGGCACCTCGTCCAGAAAGAGTCTTCCCTATATTAGTTAATTGATTTGATAGATTACCGAACATATTTATATAAACCCTTAATTTTTCCCCAAAAAAATATTTTTTAGAAAGACTTCATTACTAAAATCATTTGTGCCATTATTCAACACAAATGTCCACTCTTAAAGCTACATGTCAACAGTAATTGTCGGTTGCACTGCTGCTGCCTTATATGTGATCACCGCCGCCCGTGTTTTACGAACAAGCAAGGCTGGAAAACCCTCGTTTAATATATTATCAGTTACCGGCCTAATTGGTTCTCTGGCCTTAATCTTCCATGCCACCACCATATTTTCTAGGGCCGTTAGAGCAGAAGGAGTTAGTCTAGATGTCTATACAACCGCCTCTACTATAGCTTGGCTTATGTCAGGCTTAGTATTGATTGGTAGCAAGCGACAATCGCTAGCAGCATTATCTCTGATAGTGTTTCCGTTCTCTGGAATTTTAGTGTCCCTGTCTTTATTCTTTTCAGCCGACCTTTTAATTTCTGAAACCATTGGCATCAGAATCCATGTTGCTCTCTCTCTGCTAGCCTATAGTCTGTTTTCGATCGCCGCTCTACAGTCGGCCTACATTATAGTGGCTGAGTATAAACTGAAAAACCACACTCCTATAATGCAAATATTTCCACCTTTAGTCCTAATGGAAAATTTATTATTTCAACTCACCTCTGTCGCTTTCATCTTCCTAACTGTGGGTCTGATTGTCGGGCTCTTCGCTATAGACGACGTTTTCAATCAACATCTTTCGCACAAAATAGTATTTTCAGTGTTAGCTTGGCTTACCTTTCTTTCATTGTTGTTCGGAAGGTATTTCAAAGGATGGAGAGGAAAGAAAGCTACTTATCTCGTGATGGGCGGTTCTGTCTGTTTAGCTATCGGCTTTCTCGGCTCTAAGTTTGTCCTAGAGGTTCTGTTGGCGAGAACTTAAAAATGGATACAGATCTTGTTTTTTTAGTTGGACTCCTAATAATACTCATCATAATATCGGCTTACTTTTCGGGCTCAGAAACTGCAATGATGTCTTTGAATAGATATCGACTGAAACATCGAGCAGAAAAAGGGGATCTTAGTGCCAAGCACACTCAACACTTGCTGAAAAAACCTGATCAACTGATCGGACTAATCCTTCTTGGAAATAATTTTGTTAATATACTCGCCGCACAAATTGCAGCCATAATATCGCTCTCCTTCTTCGGAGAAAATAGTCTTTTTAAAACCACATTACTTCTCACAGCTATAATCTTAGTTTTTGCAGAGGTTATTCCTAAAACGTTAGCTGTAATAAGCCCGGAAAAAATCGCCCTTCCCTCCTCCTGGGTTTTACGCTTTTTAATGTTCCTATTTTATCCAGTCATTTTGCTACTCAACAAGTTAGCAAACGGCATTATTAGGATGCTTGGAGTTGGTACTTTGAACCGTGATAGCGATACCTTGAATGCCAGTGAAATTAGAACTGTCGTCGAAGAAGCTGGCTCTCGCATAAGTCATAAGCATAAGGAAATGCTTTTTGGTATCCTTGATCTCGAAGAGGTCACCATTGAGGATATTATGATTCCTCGATCAGAAATCTACGGAATAGATTTAACTGGTGAATGGCTCGATATCGTTGAACAACTTACTTCTTCTAGGTTTAGCCGTGTTCCTTGCTATTCTGGCAATGTCGATAATATCGAAGGCGTTCTGCATATGAGAAAGGTTCGTCAATTTCTTCTAGCTCGCGATGATTTTTCGCTAGATGATCTCAAATCTCTCATATCCGATGTTTACTTTGTACCATTGACAACTGACTTATATGTGCAATTGATTAACTTCCAATCAAAACGCGAGAGAATGGCCTTTGTGGTGAACGAATACGGAGACATAGAAGGTCTGGTTACTTTGGAAGACTTGCTAGAAGAAATCCTTGGTGACTTGTCGATGGAAAATACATTAAATGCTCAAGATGTTTTTCCTCAAGACGATGGAACTTTCCTAGTAGACGGCGCGGCAAACATACGGGAAATAAATCGTATATTTAATTTTGGACTACCAACCGATGGTCCTAAAACCATCAATGGTCTGATCACGGAAACGATGGAAGACATTCCTGATGTTGGCACTACTTTTTTGATTAACGGAATGAAAATTGAAATAGTAAAGACATTGGAACGCACCGTCAAAATCGCACGATTAAGCGCAGATGATAGTAAACGAAGGTCTAGCTAGGGATTAGTTTACCCATCAATAAAAAGAGCTAACACCTCTGACAAGCGACTCACCACAAAAATCTCCATGTTGTCAGGTGAATTCTTAGGCGCGTTGCCTTTTGGCACGATGGCTTTTTCAAAACCCTGCTTGTGAGCTTCCTTTATTCTCAAGACTCCTCCACTAACAGGTCTTACCTCTCCTGCTAAACCGAGCTCTCCGAAACAAACGGTGTCAGATGGAAAAGGTCTATTGCGTAGACTAGATAGAATAGCTAACAAAATGGGTAAATCAGCGCCGGTTTCTGTTAAACGCATACCTCCCACAATATTGGCGAAAACGTCATACGCGCTTGTGGATACATCTCCATGCCGACTAAGAATAGCAAGTAGCATTGCAACCCTGTTTTGTTCTATGCCTACAGTCAGCCGCCTCGGTACCCCAGAGGAACTTTTATCTAATAACGACTGAACCTCTACCAACATTGGTCTGGTTCCCTCTATACTGGCTGCAACGACGCTCCCACTGACCGGTTGTTCATGTCGTGATAGCAAAATAGAACTCGGGTTAGAAACCTCTCGGAGTCCCCTATCGGTCATAAAGAAGACACCAATCTCATTTACAGTCCCAAACCTGTTCTTAATTGCCCTAACTATTCGATATCTACCATCTGAGTGTCCTTCAAAATAAAGAGTAACATCAACCATGTGTTCCAAAATCCTTGGTCCAGCTATGGCCCCTTCTTTGGTAACGTGTCCTATTAAAAAAAAGGCAATGTTCTTCTGCTTGGCTAATTTGACAAATCTAGCTGCACTCTCTTTCACTTGGCTAACAGAACCTGGGGATGATTGAGATTCCTCATTTACCATAGTCTGTATAGAATCGATTACAATCACATCTGGCTTCAATCGCTCGATTTCAAGTAATATAAGGTTGACAGACGTTTCTGCTAAGACCTTAAAGTTCAAATCTCTAAGGTTCAGGCGGTCAGCCCGTATTTTTATTTGGCTTGGAGATTCTTCTCCAGTGACATAAATCGTTTTTAATTTTTGACCTGAGCTCATCATGCCGATACTTTGCATTAGTATAGTTGTTTTACCAATTCCCGGATCGCCTCCTAACAAAACGACTGAACCAGGAACTAATCCACCGCCTAACACACGGTTAAATTCTCCTATCCCAGTATCAACCCTAACGACTTTTTCGATGGATACCTCTGAAAGATCTTGCGCTTCTGAGGTCTTTCCGAGGAACCCCATATTTTTAGATTGAGATAAAGAGGTCACCTCCTCAAGACAATTCCAGCTTTCACAATCCGGGCATTGTCCCACCCATTTACTATGAAAGCTTCCACATACAGAGCAGACATACTTTTTATTCGCCGCTTTCATACCATTAGTTCTCTATGTCGAGAACGCCTACGAACACTACAGAGTAACTCATAGGGGATGGTGTCCAGTGTGGCAGACACCTCCTCAACTGGAAGGCTTTTTCCCCATAACGTTACTTCGTCGCCGACACTTGGATTTTCCACCCCTCTTAAGTCTAGTATCATCATATCCATCGAAGAGCTAACGATCTTTGCCCTGGTGTTCCGCACCAAAACTGGCGGTCCAGCCTCCAGCCTCCTTGGGTAACCATCTGCATAGCCATACGCAGCTACACCAATTGTCATATCTTCAGGACAAACGTAATCACCTCCATAGCCGACAGACTCCCCCGATTTAACCCGTCGCACGCTTATTAGGTTTGAAAGAACTCTCATGACAGGTTTAAGACCCAGGCTTTCTGCCGCAACTCCGGGAAAGGGAGAAACACCATACAAGATCAAACCCGGTCGCACCCAATCAAAATAAGAAGAGCGCCACTTCAACACACCACCAGAATTCGCTAAAGACTTTTCATTAGAGTATTCGAGGGTTACATCATCAAACTTTTTTATCTGCTCCTTGACATTCAAATCATTTGGCAAATTCGCATTCGCCAAATGACTCATCAAAATAATATTATCGGATAACGGCCTAAGTTTTCTATAGGCATCCTCTAGCACAGTGGGATCAAAGCCCAGGCGATTCATTCCGGTATCAATTTTTAGCCAGATGGCAGAAAGCGTCAATTTGGACTCGCTCAATATTTCAATCTGGGCATGACTATGGACCACTGGCTCTAAACGCAATTCTCTAATTATTTCTAACTCTTTCTTTTCAAAAAACCCTTCGAGAAGGACTATTCTATGAGATATGTTTAACTCTCGTAGTGCAACTGCCTCTTCGGTTGACACCACACCAAAGGCATCAGCATTACCAAAACCCTTTGCGATTAGGCCTAATCCATGTCCATAGGCATCAGCCTTTACTACTGCCAAAATCTTAGAAGAACCTATTAGGGATCGAACAGTTGATAAATTATGCGTTGCTGCTGAGACGTCTATCTCAACCCTCGCTGGGCGACTCACTCGCTTTCGCCTTCCCTATATTCGGGCGCTTTGTTCTCAAAATTGGTATGCTCTCCTCTAAATCTAAGCTCAACCCTTCCGGTCGGGCCATTTCGATGCTTTCCTATAATTATGTCTGCGAGACCTTTCTTTTCAGTTTCCTCGTCATAAACTTCTTCTCTATATATGAACATGATTAAATCAGCATCTTGCTCTATCGCCCCAGATTCTCTCAAATCTGACATCATAGGAGTTTTATCTTGTCGGAGCTCGAGCGCTCTATTTAACTGCGATAATGCAATGATTGGGCACCCGATTTCTCGTGCTAGTGCTTTCAGGCTACGGGAGATCTCTGCAATTTCCGTCGCTCTATTTTCTGTCGCCTTAGACACCTGCATTAATTGCAAATAGTCGATTACGACCAATCCTAAACCTTGGTCTCTCTTTAACCTCCTACAACGAGACCTTATTTCATTTGGATTTAGAGCAGGAGTATCATCAATAAATAAATTAACGTTTTCATCAAGCAACTGGACAGCAGAAGTTAAGCGCGGCCAGTCAGCCGCGGCAACTTTACCCGTGCTGATTTTTTTTTGGTCGACACGGGCGAGGGACGCAAGCATCCTCATAGCAATCTGCTCTTTTGGCATTTCCATACTGAATATAACAACTGGAACATGTTGTTTTATGGCTGCAGAGCGAGCAATATTCATAGCGAAAGCAGTCTTTCCCATCGAAGGTCGTCCAGCTACGATCACCAAATCTGAGGGCTGTAAGCCATTTATCATATCATCCAATTTATGGAAACCAGTTTGTACGCCTGTTGGCTTACCTCCGTTCTCGAAAAGCTCTTGAACTCGATGAAGGGCAGAGTCCAAGAGACCTTTCATGCCTTCGTAAGTCTTCGTCCCCCTTTCCTCTCTCTCGGCAATTTTGAAGACAAGAGATTCAGCTTCTCCTAAAAGCTCTTCTTGAGACCGTCCTTCAGTTCGAAAAGCACTCTCAGTGATGGTACTGGCAGCATTTATCAACTCTCTTAGTACTGACTTCTGCCTCACTACTCTTGCATAAGCGTCTATATTTGCTGCACTTGGAGTGTTCTGAACTAAATTCGAGAGATACCCCATACCTCCCACCTTCTCTAGTTCTTGCCGATTATCCAACCACTCACCTAACGTAATGACATCGAAAGGGCTATCTTCCAAAGAAAGGCTCTGTATAGCCGAATAAATTTTTGAATGGGCAGCTCTGTAGAAATCGGTAGCGTCTATGATGTCGGAAACGGTTTCCCAAGCTTCGTTTTGAAGCATCAATCCACCTAATACCGACTGCTCAGAATCGATAGAATGAGGTGGGATTTTCAGTTCATCTTCAGCGGCCACGCTACCTCTGTTTTTTATATCAGTTGCTTCTAGAACCTTAGGCAGATGAAGAATCTTCAGGGCTAATGGTTAGAGAAATCTTAACAGTAATGTCAGGGTGAAGCCTTACATCTACTTCGTGAGTACCAGCTTCTCGCAAAGCTCCGTTTGGCAATAAAATTTCCTTTTTTTCTACAGCTACTCCGGCCTTAACTATAGCTTCTGCTATGTCTTGAGTCCCTACCGACCCATACAATTTGTTCTCCTCCCCAACTCTAGCGGAGATATTTAATTCAATCGGCGCCAAAGCCTCAGCTTTGCCCTGAGCAGCCTCTAACACCTCTTTCTGATCTTTTTCTAATTCTATTCGTCTACTTTCGACTTTTTCAAGATTCTCGGCGTTTGCTATAACTGCTTTTCCAGTCGGCAATAGAAAGTTTCTACCGTATCCTGAGCGAACGCTTACTTTATCCCCAAGTTCCCCCAACCCCCCTATTTTTTCTAATAAAATAACGTCCATACGATACTCCGTCTAATCAATTTATATGCATGATATTGTCTGGGAAGAATGTACCATAAATAAGCATATCCATCTGCTCTTTTGTTACCAATCTTCATTCATCTCTCTCATCAGCGGCCTGCCTTAAAGCACGAAAATCTGTCAGGGTATCGAGGATGCCAGTAACCGCTAGGATGAAACCCACAACCTGAGGGACTAAAAATAAGAAAACATACAATCCTACTAACCAACCAACAGATAAACCCTGCATATGGTTGCGGAAGTGCACCACGGACAAACCCTGGAAGCTGAAAAAAACTAATATTATGGCCAGCAAATCTCCCGTAAGAGGCAGCTCAGAGCCACCTGCCCGCTGAAAGACATTGAGTATAACCAGTACCAATAAAAACCAAAGCCAAAACCTCGACAATTGGATTTTTTTGAACTCTTCAGCAAAACCACCTGGATTGTAAAGCTTAGATTGTAAATATCTGGCATAAAATAGGGTTACAATCAAGGCGCACTCTATAAATATGAGCCACCAGATATGGATTTGTCCGCTAAGTTGTCGAACCTGTGCAGCAGAAATTTCCAGTACCGCTTCAGCAGAAACTATGTCAACAACCGCCTGTATTTTATTTGTCCAGAATCCCTGCAGATCACCCACAAGAGCACGAAAAAGGAGTGCATAGCCCGCAATCAGCAATGCTATTAGAACGAAACTAAAGTGATAATTCTGGCTCTGCCGTAATGGATAAGCCAGCATAATCAATGGCAACCACATCATTAGAGGAAAGACTATTCCAATTATGTTCTGATTGAACGCCAAAATACTAAAGCCACAATAGAGGGCAGAGGCACAGATCGTTATCTTTAGTCCTTCAGTATATCCCTGTCTAAGCGTGACCAGGGCAATAATCGCAGAACTAATCACGAAAAAAGGTGCAAATAAAAGGCCGAGCAATAGAAAGACGAGCACGACCGAGATCGCCGCTAGAGGCCCACTCATCGCAAACCGAGCGACCCGTTCCATTAACTTCGCTCCAAATCCCTAAAAAGGTTTCCGAAACTACTTAATGTCCATCGCAATAAGGCAAAAGAGCAAGATACCTCGCTCGTTTCACAGCGACAGATAATTGACGTTGATAGTGCGGCTTTGTCCCTGATATCCGGCTCGGAACAATCTTTCCACTTTCAGTCAGAGACCCCTTTATCAAAGCTAGATCCTTGTAATCTATTTCACTAATTCCCTCAGCGGTGAATTTACAGTATCTTCTTCTTCTCTGAAATTTAGCCATCATGGTCCTCCTTCAGTTCTTCAGCGTTCGCTGGGGCATCTGCTTCTACTGGATCTGCCTTGGGCTCATCAGCATCATTAGTCTCATCACTGGCTTTTCGAGGATTACTTTCGCTTTCTTTAGGCGTTTGTTCATCCTTACTTTGAAATATAGGCGAGGCATCAGTTATTTTTCCAGGTCTTCGCACTACCAAATGCCTTAAAACAGCATCGTTAAAACGGAATGCGCTGGTAAGCTCATCTAACGCCTGGCTTCCGCACTCTATGTTCATTAAAAAGTAATGTGCTTTATGGATTTTATCGATTGGATACGCCAAGAGCCGACGTCCCCAATCCTCGGTTCTATGAATAGAGCCGCCTGAAGCCTCTATCATCGACTGATATCTCTCGGCCATCGCGCTCGCTTGATCGCTCTGATCGGGATGGACCAAGAACACTATTTCATAATGTCTCATATTTTCTCCCCTAGGTTTTTTAGCTTCCCGACAAAATTTTGCGGTGAAGCAAGGAGTTGTAGATGCTTTTTAATAGAGATGTATTTTATTTTATAAACAATATTAATGCAAAGTTTTCCTGCCACCTTAGCTCATCTCTGATTCGCTTATCCGTTGTCTTAACGCCTCATAAATTAAAACAGTCGCCGCGTTAGACACATTCAGGGATGATAAAATTCCGCCTGAAGGTAGCGACACCACACTATCGCAAAGGTTTCTAGTCAACTCTCTTATCCCTGAGCCTTCGTTTCCCACGATTATTGCAGACGGTAATGAAAAATCAACATCATAAAGACATCGATCACCCTCTTCTGCGCTCCCTATTAGCCAAACACCAACTTTTGATAACTCGCGAAGAGCATTAGCCACATTCGGAACTCTAACCAGTTTAAGAACATCCAAAGCCCCGCTAGCAGCCTGAGCAACGGTACTCGTTATTTGCGCACTATTGTTATTCGGATATATGACTGCATCGGCACCTGCGCATGCCGCCACTCTAAGGCATGCCCCAAAGTTTCCAGGATCTTGAATTCTGTCTAAGACCAAGATTAATGGGTTCTTTCGCTTTTTATCTCCCAGATGATTGAGAAACTCTTTAAGGGACGTTAAGTTTGGCAATGCTCTCTTGAGAACGACGCCGTGATGGTCATCCCCATCATAAATTTTAGTTAAAGTTTTCCTTTCAACAAATTGGGGCCTTAAGCCTGCTGTCGCTATCACCGCTTCGCGCTCGATGAAACTACTTTTATTATCTGTGGGAAGTAGCCAGATTTCTTTGCAAAGGTGAGGGTTTCGCTTCAATGCCATCGCAACTGAGTGCCAACCACCGACCAAGATATCCCCTCTCATCTATGTTCCTTTTTAGTAATAGGTCTACTAGAAGCAAGTTTGAAAAATATTTTGCGAGCTAGAACATCAACTTCTTCTACCTCAATCAGAATATATTGCCCAAGGCTGAAGATATCTGGCAACCTCTTTATAGTTGCATCATTCGCAAATTGCCTTTCTAACGGGATAAAACCTTCTACCGCATTGGACAAAATTTGTGCATAAACACCAGAATCCATGACGGACACGACAATTGCTCTATGGGAGCGCCCTATCTGCCTACTCATGAACTCGCACTTTAAGTAAGCCATCTCCTCTCGGGTTGCCTCCTCAGCCTTTCTCTCACAAGAAGAACATTGAACAGCTACTGATTCCGTGCTTTGACCGGCTTCATCATATGACCTCGAATTTCTAAGCTTTTTCTTTATCAAGCGATGAACGATCAAATCCGAGTACCTGCGAATAGGAGAGGTAAAATGAGTATAGTGGGGCAGAGACAGTCCAAAATGGCTTTTTTCAGTACTTGAATAGCTCGCTAATTTTTGGGCTCGCATCACCTTGGACTCTATTAAGAGCCTTTCGTTGCTCTTCCCCGCCAGTTCAAGAAGACGATTGCATAAAGTTACTGAATCATCTAAGGCTGGAGAGGTGACGAATCCCATTCCTTTTGCTTCCTGTCTTAATTCCTCTATCTTCTCTGGATCTGGCTCTGGGTGATGTCGGTAAAGCATCTGAGATTCATCGAGGAATTTAGCCGCCGCAACGTTCGCAGCAATCATACACTCCTCTATTACTTTCTGAGAATCCACCCTAGGCACTAATTGAATCGAGGCGATCCGACTTCCCTCATCAAAATCATACCTGATTTCAGGTCCGTCCAGATTCAATCCCTTCCGTTCACTACGAGCATGAGCAAGAGCATGATAGACTTTTTTCAAATGGATAAGGTTCTCTAACACAGTATTTGGAATATTAGTCTTCTCCAGTCGGTCATCATAGACGGACTGAACCTCATCGTAGGTGAAACGTTTTTTTGAATTAATTACTGCTTCTATGAATTCAAATTCTTGCAAACGGCCTTCATTACTAATCTCCAATCTCACGACTAAGACAAGCCTATCTTCATCAGGTAAGAGAGAGCATAAATCATTTGATATTTTTTCGGGAAGCATTGGTATTACTGACTGGGAGAAATAAACAGAGTTACCTCGTTCAAAGGCTTCCTTATCAAGACTACTCCCTGCTTTCACATAGAAAGAGACATCGGCTATTGCTACAGAAAGTGAGTATCCGGTGTCACTCTTTTCTGCATATACTGCGTCATCAAAATCCTTAGCATCTTTACCATCTATGGTTATAAACGGAAAAGAACGAAGATCTTTCCGGCGACCACCTATCTCTTCTTCTTTCAGACGATCGAGTGCTAGTGCCTCTTTCCTAATCTCCTCACTCCACCCATCACGAATACCATTATTAACGATTGCAATTTTTTGGGGCATCCCCTTTTCAGACAAATCACCCAGCTTTTCCTGAATTTCTCCAATGGAACTCACCAGTCCATTCGAATCCCGATGCACTTTCACGGACAATAGCTGCCCACTATCAACCTGCTTCCTTCGCGGTGACCTCAGCCTTATAGGGCCTTTACCGACACCTACTGGAACAAATAGTAGCCGGTCAAACCCATCGGTCTCGTAGCGACCAATAATCACCCTATGACAAATTTCTAGTACTTTGACAATCCGGCCATAAACCCTGTCATTTTTTTTCTGATTGACCAAACGAATTAAAGCTCTATCTCCATTTAGGACCTTCCTGGCCTCTCGAGGTGGCAAGAAAACATCCGGCTCACCCTCTTCTGTTACCAAGAATGCAAAGCCTCGTGCATGTGTAGAAATCTTTCCTTCTAAAAACTCACTTCCCTTCTGAATCAAATATATTTTATCCTCATCGACTTGAATGACACCTTTATTCTCAAGCGAGGAAATTTTCCTTTCGCATTCTTTTCGCTCTTTCCTTTCAGAAAGACCAAACTGCCTTACAATTTCAACTTTGTCACAACCCCCCCCTTTCTCTCCCAAAAACTCTAAGATCGATTTTTTGGTAAGTTGCTTATAATTGATTTTTACAGTGGGTTTTTTCCTTCTGGGCATAAACTTTTATTCCCGTGGCAATTTGACTATAAGTCGAATAGGCGTTAGTCTCGCGAAATTCCCATGCCGAGGTGGCGGAATTGGTAGACGCGCTGGCTTCAGGTGCCAGTGGGGGCAACCCCGTGGAGGTTCAAATCCTCTCCTCGGCACCAGTCTAGACTCGTATCATAAGAAAAGTGATAAAATAACCTGCTATAAGCTTTCCGCGCTTTTCACTTGTCGTGACCAGCTTCACCTAAAAACTCTTCAAGACTAGCAGCACCAATCTCCTTTACAGTCTCGGCAGCAATCTTAAATGTGCCTTTTTTATCAGTCCGTCTGACAAAATAACTCGTCTCAGGGTCTGGTGTCGGCATAGTTAAAACCTGTCCGGAAGAACCATCCTCGTTTTCATATTTAAATAACTCTTCAAAACCCGAGCCATCCATACTAAGCTCTTCTTCCTGGACGAAGTGGGATAGTTGAAGGTCCGTTAAAGTCTCAAGGAATTTATCAACTTTACTTTGATCGTAGTTTTCCGTCTCTAGTCTAAACAGATCGTCTTTCTTCATAAATGTCATGCCATCTAAAATGATAGCGGAGACGTTTTCTGGGGAAATTCTCAAATAACCTTTGTCTAGCCAAGTATCCCGCGAAACATTTAGTTCCCAGGCCTCTACATCTACTATATATACAGAATCTTCTCCAGCGAGCCTTACGTAACTTTGCCTGATCGTTGCCGACCTACCAAAAAACAAAACAAGAGAAGCGCCGTCTGTTTTTCTGAAACTAACCTTTAACTTATAGTTTTCTTCGGAGACCTCGAAGCGGTCATGGGAGCCTTCACTAGAAGATACAGGCAAGCCTCTTTTTAAATCGACAATCTTTGAAAGAAATTCAGCCAGCTTGTACTGATTAACTGGAAATTTTTCTAATTCCGCATCCTGCCACCTCTGATCTTCGATAACAAAACTTAGCAAACCATTTTCACCGCTTAGTTCTATTGCTTTCACTAACCGTGCCTCAGTTTCCAACAGGCTTCGCGTTTTTTCCTGACGGATACTTCGCTCGGGCTTGGTAAACTCTAAACCTCCCCAAAGAAGAAGCTGGGCCACCAATAAAGCTATTAAAAAGATGCTAAGTCGATTCAAATGGAACGCTCCTTGACACTCTGGGAGGTTAGCTCTTCCGCAATTATTCTTCCTCTTTTTCCGACAGCGATCCTTAGCAGATACCAACTAATAATAAGGAGCAAAAAGGCGGAAAAATAGTTGAAGTATTCCAAGAATATCTTGCCGCGCGTACTTAAGGATGGCAAAGTTCTAATAAACTGTCCTCGCCCCCTTATAGTCAGGAGGCCCACATCTTCTAAAGACCAATCCACAGCGTTATATATCAAATTCGCTGGGGTGTCATATCTGGTCCCCATGGCAGATGACGCTAAATCTAACATCACGTCGGATACGAAAGTATTAGAACTGAAGAACATGATCTTCGCGTTTTCTGGCGACTTTAGAATTTTTTTGAAAATAACCTCAGCCTGATCTTCGTCCGTTGAATCTTCATGCTCTTCTGAAACATCACCTTCAAAAGGGTTAGATCTATCTTTGAAATAACTCTCAAAGCTTCCCTCGATACTTACTCCCAACAGACTTTTTTTCATTTCATCAGGAACCTCGAACCCAAAATCACCATAGTTGCCATAATCAGGCTGCAGATCTAGAGACGTAGATACCCATGACTCACTAGAGCTCTCCAAGATTTTCTCTATTTTTTTATCGGAGTTAGAGTCTTCCTCCAGGTTTATTGGAGAACCCCAAGACAAAGTAACTTGTTCAAGCCCGCTGAACACCCCAGCTTTAGTATCTCCATCGTCTCGTATATCAATAAAATAAGGGTAATCTATAAGTTGTGTTTCCTGAATAACGAAACCGCCGATATTACGATCAACAGGCACGGGAAAGGGCATATTTTTTTTATCTAACACCAACGCTTTTTCAACCGTTATTCCATTGGCCAAAAGCCAATTTTCTAATCCTGTCTGAGATTCTTTTACAGTTATCGCATCTCCAGTAGATATATCAAAAGGTGATGAAGCAATTACAATCGTTCCTCCACGCATCAAAAATTGATCGATAGCAAATAATGATTTTTCGTCTAAGTTTTTAGGTGATATTACTATCAAAAGGTCTATGTTGCCTGGTACGGTAGAATCCGAAAGAGTTAAATCCTCCACAAAGTAGGATTCCAATAACTTAGTCCTCAAGGCAGATATACCCGAACTACCAATGAGTCCCGATCTTTCTGAAATAGGTGCCGCAATTCCGACAGTTCTCATAAAACCAATACCGAGTTTTTTTATCGCTTCGTTTATATTTGTCTCCAGGGATGACGGTGTTAAATCTTCGGGTAAATCAATCTGCACCTTTTTCCCCTCACTTTCCAAAACCAAATAAAACCAAAAGTGACTGGTACTAAAATAACTTGTCGTCATTGGTTGAAAGCCAAACTCTTCTTCTATCTCCAGCCGAACCCTTCCCTCATTAGCCTCGGGATCAAAATATTGATATGTGAATTTTCCTTTATTCTCGCTCGATATTTTTTTAAGCAAGGTATCTAAATTAACTCTCAAAGGAACAATCGACTCGGGCAAGACATCTTCCGGAGACACGTATGCTTTTAATTTCACTTCATCCGAAAGATTTTCGAACAAAGAAGTTTTGCTCGCGTAATTTTTGAGTACCTTTTTAATCGCTTGAGTGACATCGTACTCAGGATTTCTCAAATCGATCCGGATATCTGTTTCGGTCTCCGCCTTTACACTTATTAGATCTCTGAAATCTAAAATCTCATACTCATCAACGTATGCCACTAAAATATTAAAGTAAGAATTGACCACCGAAGATTGATATTTGCTAGCAAACTGAAAAGGAATAGGCTTAATGCCATAGCGTTCATTAGCTTCTCGCTCTAACTCAGGATGGTTCGCTGGATCTATAAACTCTATAGTGAGCTGGCGCCCCCCCGCGACTTTATACTCCTCTAATATGTCTCGGATTCTAGGCACAAGTGGCGACAAAAGAGGATGAGTTTCTGAACTAAAATAACCTCTGATGAGTAGCGGCTCTGTCGCTTGCTGAATATAATCTTTGGTTACATCGGAAACGCTATAAACGTTATCTTTAGTTAGATCGACCCTCAAACCACTTAAGTAGGCTAGCCATAGATTCCCAACACAAAGATTGACCAACACCAAAATTAATACAAAGTGTAACCCTGTCCAGCTTTCAGTTACCCCCCGAACTCGATCCACTCGAAAAACGTTCAAGCAAAGAAAAACACCGGCGAAGCTGAAGTAATAGAAAATGTCTCTGAAATCTACAACTCCTCTCATAATGGATTCAAAATGGACTTGTGGCGCTAGGAATTTAAAAATATCTTTTAGTTCAGATCCAAAAAAACTGGTCACAGCGTCCGTACCTATTATGTAGAAAAATCCACAAATTAAGCTACTTAATATGAGGCTCTCTATTTGACTTTCGGACCTAGAACTAACATACAATCCAACCGAAAGATATCCAGCAGCTAGAAACAAGGTGGCGATATACCCCCCCACCACCGGTCCCCAATCTAATTCCGCGACAAAATTCACAGTGAACGGTAAAATCATCGTGAAAGCCAATGCCAGCCCAATGATGACCAGACATGCGAAAAATTTGCCCAGAACCAACTCCCAAATTTCGGCGGAAGAAGTCATGAGCAACTCTATCGTGCCAGTACGTCTTTCCTCTGACCACATTCTCATCGTGATTGCAGAAGTCAGGAAAATCATAAGAACTGGCATCCACTC
>CACJXQ010000027.1 GCA_902597385.1 uncultured Pseudomonadota bacterium
TTTCCTCGTTAGCCAGAAGCGCAAGAGTCAATAAGGTGTTGGGGAAAATCGTCGAGGATGTTACCGGTATGAGCCTATCTTACCGACAATTGCTAACCAAGGTTTTTGCTCTTGGGTCTATACTCCACAAATTATCTGCAAGCGACGGCAGGATTGGAATAATGTTGCCTAATACCTGCGCTGGTGTTGTTACCTTTTTTGCGTGTCAGCTTTTAGGAAAACAAACGTGTATGATAAACTATACCTCTGGCGCAAAAAGCATCGTCTCTGCAATAAACTTCGCTAGCATAGATTTGGTAGTATCCTCAAAACGCTTCATAAATAATGCTGATCTTCAAATAGTCGCCGAAGAAATAGAAAAAAATACGAGGCTATTCTATCTCGAAGAGGCAGGGCAATTAATAGGTGTTTTCGAAAAGGTTCGAAGCGCCTTAGCGGCTTTGTTCCCGCTTGCTGCTTCAAGACAATTGTATGGGGATGTTGAACCGACCTCAGAAGCAGTGATTCTTTTTACCTCAGGCTCGGAGGGAGATCCAAAAGCCGTTGTACTAAGCCACCGGAACCTACTGTCAAATTTATCTCAAGTCAAAATGTTAATTGAACTCAAGAATGATGACTATATTTTGAATGCGCTTCCATTTTTTCACTGCTTCGGGCTTATGGCGGGAATGCTTTTGCCTCTGATCGGAGGCACACGCATATTCGAATACCCAAACCCGCTTCACTATCGAGTCATTCCCGAATTATGCTTTCAGAAAAAGGTAACATGTCTTTGGGGAACCCCGACATTCTTGCGAGGATACGGCATGGCCGCAGCTGCAATTGATATGTACTCGCTAAGATTTGTGGTCTCCGGGGCAGAAAAACTAACTGAAGAAATTTACGACCTTTGGAATGATAAGTTTGGCATTAGGATATTCCAAGGTTATGGAGTAACGGAAGCAAGTCCGGTGATCGCTACAAATTACCCAAGCCACTGTAAGAAAAACTCTGTGGGGCAGTTAGTATCTAAGATGGAATATCGTCTCAGACCGATAGCCGGAATTCCCCATGGTGGGGAACTCGTTGTACGAGGGCCAAATATTATGCAGGGCTATTTGGCAAAAGATTACGGTGGAAATGATTTCCTACGGAAACCTGAGACCGAGGAGTTAGGAACCGGCTGGTATGCAACTGGAGACGTGGTGGAAATCGACGAACACGGATTTCTCACAATCGTCGGAAGGATAAAGCGATTTGCTAAAATAGCGGGAGAGATGGTCTCCTTAACGGCTGTGGAAGAACTAGCAGCAAAGGTTTGGCCGGACGCCCAGCATGCCGCCATTACCAGGCCAGACCCGAAGAAGGGGGAGAAAATTATTCTCGTTACCAACCAAGAGAGTGCCGAGAAAAGCTCCATAGTAAAACTAGGACGCGAACTAGATTATGGAGACTTTTATATACCGAGCGAAATAAAATCAGTGCCAGAAATCCCTGTCCTAGGTTCGGGAAAAACAAATTACGTCGCCTTAGAAAAACTTTTATAGGTCCCCTAACCTCCTGGATTTAACGTGTCTTTTAGAAAATCCCAATCACTAAAAAACATCTTTCTCGCCATAACTATTGTAGTTACGGTAATGATGGTCTGGCAATTAGGTGGATTAGAGACATACCTAAGCTATGAATCGATTAGCGAAAACTATCAGGAGATAGATCAAGCGGTTTCTCAAAATTATTTCATCTCAATGGCAATCTTTTTTATTGGCTATTTAATGATAGCGGCAACTTGCCTCCCAGGTTTAGGTTTACTCAGCTTCATGTCGGGACTGCTTTTTGGTTTTTTAGATGGAACCCTTATCTGCTCTTTCGCGAGTACAATAGGGGCCTCGATCACTTTTTTAATCTCAAGACACTTTCTTCGAGACACTCTTGAGAAGCGCTTGAAAAAAAGTTTCGAAAAGATCAATAAGGAACTAACGGAGAACGGAAAGTTTTACTTACTTTCGATCAGGCTCTTACCAATACTTCCATTTCAATTGATAAATCCGGTCTTGGGCTTGTCAAAAGTTTCTCTTAAAGATTTTTATCTTTACAGCCAACTCGGAATGCTACCCGTGACGGCGATTTTGGCATACGCTGGCGCAAAAAGCGTTGAAGTTAAGCAAGTAAGTGATATTTTCACTCCACCAATCTTGAGTGCTTTATTCCTAATGGCCTGCGTGCCATTATTAGGACGAATCTACAAGGCAAAAAAATAAAAGTAGTTAAGCCCCCCTGATTCGCTACTTTTCAACTGCAAGCAATGAAACTATAGGAGCGCAGATGTGGACAACGGTTTTGATCCAGAAGAGATTAAGTGTCTCATTAGAGATGTTCCAAATTATCCTCAAGAGGGGATCATTTTCAAAGATATTGCGCCGCTCCTCTTGTCACCAGACGCTCTTCAAAGTGTATGCGAACAATTAGCAGCCTCTAACCATAGTCCGACTCTAGTGGCAGGAATAGAAGCCAGGGGCTTTATTTTTGGCTCTCTGGTTGCGAATATTTTGGGGGTTGGTTTTGTTCCACTGAGAAAACCGGGCAAGCTTCCTAGAGAAACATTCAATGTTTCTTATGAATTAGAATATGGAAAGGCAGAGCTAGAAATGCACACCGACGCACTGAAGCAATCCGACTCTGTGCTTATTATAGACGATGTCTTAGCTACAGGAGGAACAGCTACAGCCGGGGTTCAATTAATTGAGAAAGCAGGCGCCACCGTTTCGGGACTCGGATTTGTCATAGAGATTAAACTTCTCAAAGGAAAAGATAAACTCAAACAATATCCCTTGAAGGCGCTTTTGACTTATTAGAAAAGGCTGTAAGAACCAGAATGTGTATTCTTTTGGCGTCCCAAGACCCTAATCCTGATTATAATCTAATAGTGATTACTAATCGCGACGAATTTCACCACAGGGAGGCTGCTCCGCTCAATTTTTGGAGAGAAAAACCTCATATACTGGCTGGTCGCGACTTGTTGGCAGGTGGCACCTGGCTGGGCATCAATAAAAATGGATACTTAGCTGCTATCACCAATATTAGTGAAGGAACAGGAACCGCGCAGGAATTTACGACCAGAGGTAATATAGTAGCAGAGTTTTTGGACGGCAAAATGAAAGCTAAGAATTTCGCAAAAGCATTAAGAAATAGACACGGAAATTACAACGGCTTCAACCTAATTGTTTACGACGGAACCACTTTGTATTGGGACTCAAACAGATCTGGGAAAGGAGAGATAATTTCCTACCAACCCTTTGCTGTCAGTAACACGACCCCTAATAATCGCTGGAGAAAAACCGAACGACTGAAAAAAAGCTTTAATGAAGCAATAGAGGACCCGTCCTCCGATCTACCAAACTGTTTACTATCTATCCTTATGCCCAGTTCTAGCAACAAAGCTTCTGAGTCTGTCGGACCAACCACAAGGTTGGATACCTTAAAAGAAAACATATTTATTCGAGGAAACAACTATGGCACAAGGTGCTCCAGTGTAATACTCTTCGGTTCAGATGGTCTAATAAGCTTCACGGAAAGACGCTTTAATCCCTCTGGGGAGATAACAGGGCAAAACACCGTAAACATCAACCTAGCCCTTAGCAATCATCAGGGTACCCAATGAGTAGCAATTTAAACAAACTAGAACCTCGACCTAACACTATAAGCCAACAATTTTTCTCGGTTCGCAAGGAAACAGAAAACCTACTGTCGAACTTATCCGAGGAAGACACGTGTGTTCAGTCCATGACGGATGCTAGTCCTGCAAAGTGGCATGCTGCGCATACCACCTGGTTTTTCGAAACATTCATTTTAAAGCAATACGAGAAACAGTTTACCTCTTTCGATGAGAATTTTGAGTCGCTCTTCAACTCCTACTACAACGCTATTGGAGAACAGTTCGCTCGTAACTGGAGAGGACTAATTACCAGACCTAGCCTGTCAAAAATAATTGACTATCGGAAAAATATAGATGAGCGGATTTCCAAAATTATCGAAACAATAGAAGATCCTGAACTGTTTAAGTTAGTTGAGATTGGGATCAATCACGAACAACAGCATCAAGAGCTATTGGTAATGGATATAAAACACTTATTTTCTATTAACCCTACCAATCCAGCTCTTTTTGATAGCGTAATCCCCCATTCTCCCAAAAGAAAAAATCACTGGATATCCTTCGAAGGAGGCCTATTTGAATTTGGAAAATCTGATTCTTCGTTTCATTTTGACAATGAAACGCCATGTCATAAACGATATTTAGAAAACTACAAGATGGCCTCTCAGTTAGTTTCTAGTAAAGAATTTTTAGAGTTTATCGATGATGGCGGATACGAAAACCCATTGCTCTGGCTTTCAGATGGCTGGTCTTGGGTTAGAGAAAATAGTGTCCATCATCCATTGTATTGGAGAAAAAAAGACGGTTCATGGTTCGAGTTTACTTTATTTGGACTCTTACCACTAAACCATGAGAATCCAGTGTGCCACATAAACTTCTATGAGGCCTCGGCATACTCTCTATGGGCAGGGGCACGTTTGCCCATAGAGTTCGAATGGGAGCATGCCGCAACCGGCACGAAAATACCGATCGAAGAAGTTGGGTATCACGCGACGAAAAGTGGAGAAAAGAGCGGTCTGGAAGATCTACATGGAGCGGTTTGGCAGTGGACTAATTCTGGATATCTACCGTATCCAAAGTTCAATCCTCCCTCAGGAGCAATTGGAGAGTACAACGGAAAGTTCATGAGCAATCAAAATGTATTACGCGGAAGTGCCTGCTGCACTCCCGCCCACCATGGTAGACATACCTATCGGAATTTTTTCTACCCTCACCAAAGGTGGGCTTTCAGTGGACTGAGATTAGCGAAAGATGACTAACCCTAATAGATTTGAGGAAACAAACTTTGATTTAAGAGAGGACACTACCATGTTAAAGAAAAAAGAAATCAGCATTTTCTGCATATTGGCCTTTGTCTCCTTGGGTTCGGCTAAGGCTCAGGAAGAAGAGCTAAACTGTGCTCCAACCGGGGATGCTATGGCAAAACGAGTTCAAGAAATCCTTCACCCTGGATACGTAGAAAAGACAGCTGTACCGCAGAAAACTACACTGACAGCAATAGACAATCTATTAGAGGAAGCAGGCTATTGTGCAGCCGTCGCCCGTGCTGGAGGCACATCCGGGGACGACCGACAACGATTTATCATGGAATGGCACTCTATGAACCAATGGTTGAGCCGTATAGCTGGTTTCATGGCACTCAACGTACGGCAAGATTTCTCTATGGACTGGAAAAAAGAATACGAGTTATTCCTAGAGGTTTACGAGCTGACAAATTGATCGATTGCAAAAATATAGGAGCTTGACGAGAAATTAATCGAAATAATCCAGAAAATATATCCTAGGAGAAGCAAAATCATAAATTTTAATCCTTTCATGTATTGCACGGTAGGTCGTCGTTCTGAACTCGAAAAAGGAATGGCTGGTAAAGACCCACTACTATATCGACGGATGCTCGATGAAATTGCTGAATACGTTCAATTCGCGGATGAGAATGGTTATGCTGGCTGGGGCCATCCGGAACACCATCTACAAATAGAGGGATTTGAAGCCTCTAATGACCCCACTCTAATGGGCATGTATATCGGACAACATAGCAAAAGGTTAAAGGTAATCACATGCGGCTTTGTGTCCAGTGCTCACAATCCCGTAAGAACTGCGGAGGCAATTTCCACAATGGATAATATGCTGCGGGGCCGCTTTGCTGTAGGCCTGGTAAGAGGTTATCAATCTAGGTGGGTGGAAACGCTGAAAATCAAGGAAGATATCTATTCGGTTGGACCCTGGAACAAAAATACCGAAGAAGATTCTACAAATAGACGGTATTTCGCGGAATATGTCGATTTGGTCGTTCAAGCACTAACGCAAGATACATTCAACTACCAAGGAGAGTTTTGGCAAGTTCCTACGCCTGGTCTCACCAATCCCCATCCTCATTCGGTTTATACTCACTACGGAGAAGGAGTGGATCCAGATATGAGGATAAACAAAATAGGAATTGCTCCCAGACCCTTTCAAACACCTCACCCGCAACTATACGGTGGCTTTTCCGCATCACTCAGAACAGCTAAGTTTTGGGCCAAATATAAGGGTAAGCCTATTGTAATGTCATCAGACATAGATTTTCTCAAGTTATTGTGGGAGGCTTATAGAAAGGAAGCTGAAACTCTCTATGACTACACGCCGAGACCGGGAGATATAGCAGCTTGGGGAGGCCTCATGATTTGTGCAAAAAGTGATAATGAAGCCAAAGCACTTGCTGAGGATATGAAATGGATGTGGGAGAAGTGGGCGATACCCTTTGGCCAACCCTTTCCTGAGCTTTTATTTGGTTCACCTGATACCCTATGTAAACGAATCGAGGAGGTTTCCCGCGCAGTTCCGCTAAACGAAATTTTTCTCATTATTCCACAGGGCATTCACAATCGCGGTCAAGTTCTATCATCCTTAGAGTTGTTTGCCGAGAAAGTTATTTCAAAATTTAATTAAAACTAGACGGGAGTTTATATCATGGCATTGGTAGCAGGGAAAAAAGCAATCGACATAGGAGTCATAGTAAGTGATATAGATGCTAGCTTAAACTTTTACGTCGAATTGCTGGGTTTAGAAAAGATTCAGGAAACCCCGTTATGGTTTGGCATGATGCATCGACTTGCTTTCGGCGACAGCTTCATTAAATTAATTGATCCTAAAAAGATTCCGCCCAAGAGTTCCTCAAATTTAGAAGATAGTCTGGGTTTTCGTTATCTAACCTTGCAAGTTTCTAATATTAATGAATTGTGTGAAGAGCTAGGACGTAAAGGCATCGAATTTACATTAGAGAAAAAAGAATATATGCCGGGTGTAACCATAGCAATGGTGAAGGATCCCGATGGAAATATTGTCGAATTTGTGGAAAGAGCTTGAATTCCATTTATCAGAAGGCTGACCGAACACTAAGCGAGAGAGGAGCTAGCATTATGGAGTCCCAATACGATCTAATCATTCAAAATGCACTTGTTTTTGATGGAAGCGGAAAAATTCCCAACCAAGAAGATATCGCAATAAAAAACGGCGTGGTGGCGGCTCGTGGGGGAAGCTTAACGTCCAGTGGTGCTGATGCAAAAACGGTTGATGCTTCAGGCAAATGGCTTATGCCTGGTCTCCTGGATATTCACACGCACATGGATCTTGAACTAGAACTTAATACAAGGCTCGAAGAGGTGGTCAGACACGGAACAACAACCTGTATCGTAGGCAACTGCAGTATTGGAGCCGCCTACGGTTCCCAACGTCATAAGGGCGAAGACCCAATATTAGACTGTTTCGCCCGGGTGGAGAATATCCCAAAGAATATTTTAGAACGATGTGTAGAAAAAATGGATTGGACAGATAGCGCTGGATACCTAAAACATCTGGAGAAACTACCGCTAGGGGCGAATATTGCCCCTCTTTTACCGCATTCAATGATAAGAATAGAGGTGATGGGTACCAAGGAAGCTATTTCGAGACAACCTACGGAAGAAGAGCTGAAAAAAATGGAAGCATTGTTAGAAAAAGGGATGGAGCAAGGCTATATAGGCTATTCTACTGATAATATACCCTTCCATTATCTAGCAAACGAACCAAACACAGACTACAAAATCCCTTCTGCCTACGCTTCTCACGAAGAGCATAAGCGGCTTTTAAACATCGTAAGAAAGCATGATCGGGTGTGGCAGGCGACCCCGGATGCGGTTAATCGCTTGGGAACCCTAAGAAGATTTCTCTATACCAGCGGTCGTCTCTTTGGCAAACCCTTGCGTACCAGTGCTCTAACCGCGATCGATCTGGTTCATGACAGAGGAGTATGGAAAGTATTTCTCCAACTAGCCAAATTTTTAAATTCCTGGATTATGAAAGGGAAATTCCACTTCCAAGTGGTTGCAGCGCCTTTCATGCTTTGGGCAGAGGGTGCGATTTCACCTATTTTTGAAGAATTCGAAGCCACCCGGTCTCTATTAGCGTGCGACATAGGTGACAAGGAGGGACGTCAAAAAATACTATCTAACCCAGATTACATAGCACGATTCGAAAAAGACTGGTATGACAAAAAGATTGTATCAACGTTTCAACGAGACTTAAGAGTAATGGAAGTAGACTCCTGTCCCGTAGCCGAGTGGTGTGGTGAGACTGGTCAGATGATCTTTGATCGTCTGCGAAAATTTCAAGCAGGCGACACCTCAGTCGCTAGAAGCGAAAAGGAACAGACCGAACTAAATAAAATCGAAAACGGCGTAAGCGAGGCTAGATTTTTCCTTCATTTACTAAAGGAATATGACCGAGAGATTCGATGGCATATGGTGGTTGGAAACGACAGGCCAGACGTGCTAGAAAAGATGTTATTCGATAAAAATACCTTGCCTGGTTTCAATGATAGTGGAGCGCATCTTATCAACCTAGCCTTTTTCGATGGTAATTTACTAACTCTTCAAATAGCTCAAAAGGATTCACTAGAAAAAGTAGCTGTCGCTGTTCGTCGACTCACAAAAGAACCAGCAGAGTTTTTTGGAATGAATGTCGGAACGCTCGACATCGGAGCCCAAGCTGACATCACAATCATCGATCCAAAGGAGTTAAGAGATTACGACTCAGTTACGAATCGAAAAATGGTTTACAGGGAAGTCTTTGATGCCGAACAACTTGTCAACCGCTCCGATAACGTCGTATCTAATGTGTTTATAGCGGGCACCGAAGTTTGGAAAAAAAATGAAGCTTTAGAACCACTTGGAAAAACACGGCTCGGAAGGCATTTAACCTTTCACGGCCGCCCAAACGAACTATAAAGACCTCGACCAACTTCACAGCATAGAGATGGAGAGATTCGCGTTTACGCTATGCTGCAAGAAAAGTATACTAAAACTTAGAGAGGCTTTTTAGTTTAGGAGGTATACCAGTTTGACACCCAAGTTAGAGTTAGGTCTATTTGATTGGATAGACCGGGGCAATTTTGATGTGGCAGATTTGTACGAACAGAGAATTCAACTCGTAGAGATAGCTGACCAAGCTGGTTTCTATGGATATCATCTCGCAGAGCATCATGGCACATCATTAGGAGCCGCGCCATCGCCTTCAGTTTTCTTCTCTGCACTTGCGCAAAGGACCAGCCAAATTCGCTTCAGCGCGATGGCTTTTCTCCTTCCTCTTTATCACCCAGTCAGGCTGGCCGAGGAAATTTGTATGTTGGACCATCTCTCCAATGGGAGAGTCGAGGTAGGCGTGAGTAGAGGAGTATCTCCATATGAAATAAAGGGATATGGAGTCGACCCGGACTCTACCCAAGAAGTTTTTGACGAATCGCTAGAAGTAATTGTCAAATGTATGACCGACGATTCTCTCTCATACAATGGCAAACACTTTCAATTCGACGACCTAGAAGTGTCTGTAAAACCAAAGCAAAAACCTAACCCCCCCTTCTGGTACCCCACTTTTAGTGAAAAGGGGACTAAGTACGCTGCAAACCACGGATTTAACTTTATTACACTCGGTCCGCCCGAGCTTACCGCGCAACTATCGGCGCTCTATCAACAAACTTTTGAAGAATCAAAAACCAGTATGCAACTGAAAAAACAACCGAAGATTGGTACTATGCGGCAGATATTTATCGCTGATACTGATCAAGAAGCTATGCGAATTGCTGAGCCAGCTTACAACACATGGTATCGATCTATAACGGAGCTTTGGCATAAAAATAATGATACAAGCTTTGATGATTTCTTTTCATGGGAATCCTGCCTGAATAATGAGACAATTTTGGTAGGCTCCGTGGACAGCGTAAAGTCCAAAATCCTTGATTTGGTAGAAAAAACAGGGATCAATTATTTTGCAGGATCATTTGCTTGGGGATCACTCCCCTTCGAGAAAAGTCAGGAGTCCTTATGTCGCTTTATAAAAGAAATTTCTCCTTCCTTAAGCGCTTAAGAAAATAACATGGAGAAGGGCGCTTTTTTTGAAAATGCTCGAGGGGACCTCACCGGCCCTCTATCTGGGGTAAAAGTAATCGAGGCTACCACCACTTGGGCGGGTCCAATGGTGGGCTGTATTTTAGGCGACTTAGGTGCTGAGGTGTTAAAAGTTGAGCATCCAAAGGGTGAGCTATCCAGAAGTTTTAGGCCGCAACTTCCAAACTCCAAGTTGAACGTGCCCCATGAAACCGTCAATCGCAACAAACAAAACCTTTCACTAGACCTTAAACACCCGAAAGCGATAGAAATATTTCTGCAACTTTGTAGTAAAGCAGATATTGTCGTTGAAAATTTCAAACCCGGCACCCTCTCCAAATGGGGCATTGGCTACCAAGAAGTGTCAAGCGTGAAACCTGATATAATTTATCTTTCGATCAGCATGTTTGGTCAGTACGGACCTCTGAGCAAGAGACCTGGCTATGATCCTTTAGCTCAAAATTTTACCGGTTGGAGTTCTCTTAATGGCCCCCCTTCTATCGGCTCGACAAAAGCACCAACCTGGCTTGCGGATGATTTAAGTGGTTTGCATGGAGTGATAGGCGCCTTAGCCGCCTTAACCCACCGGAATGAAACCGGAGAAGGACAGCATGTCGACGTCTCTCTAGTTGACAGTCTCTTATTTCAAAGCAATGGTTTTCTCACCTCTGGCTCCCTCGACATCCCTCTACAAAAATTGGGAAACCGATCAGCAATCACTGACCCCGTTAATGTGTATAGATGCATGGATGGAGAAGTTTTTGTTGCGGCACTGCTCCAAAATCACTGGAAAGCACTCACTGTTCTAATAGATAAAAAAGAACTTTCCCACCTGACAGCTGATCAAAGAAAATCCAAGCGAGACTATATTGATACAGTTGTTGCAGACTGGTGCCTGAATAAATCAACAGAACGAGTAGTGACCGAATTGAGTGCGGCCGGAATAGCGGTTACCAAAGTCAACACTTTTAAAGAAGCGGCGCAACATGCGCAAGTTAACAACCGAGATATGTTACAAGAAGTGAAATTGTCTGACGGACAGCTAGCACCTTTAACAGGCCCACCGACAAAATTCTCAAAGACACCAACTCGGATACGCTCTGGAGCTCCAAAGGTTGGCGCTCATAATGATGAGGTGCTAGGAGCTTTAGGTTTTTCTGGAAAAGATTTAATTGACCTTAAGAAGGAAGGAGTAATTTGAAGAATGAGCATAAGTAGAGTAGGTGAAATTACCAAAGATATAATTGACGCTATCGACAAAATTTGTAAAAAACATCAGGTGACTCATGGCGAATATCGGAAAGCTATAGATTTTATCGGAGAGGCTATTGATAAGGGAGAGCGATCCTTGTTATTTGATGCGTTCTTAGAAGCCAATGTAGTGGCAAGCGACCCTAGCAAGTCATCTGGCACATCCCCTCAGGTTTTAGGTCCTTTTTACCTGCCGGACATGCCATGGGTAGAAAACAATTCCTTGGCAAAAAATAACGAACCCGGAGAACGTATAACTTTGAACGGACGAGTTCTTAATCGAAATAAAGAAACTTTAGGAAATGCGGAGTTAGACTTTTGGCAAGCTGATGCTAAGGGAAGATATTCCAATTTCGATCCAGGAGTGGCGGATGGTAATCTCAGAGGAAAAACCAAAGCGGACGCAGATGGCGCCTTTCTACTACATACAGTTAGGCCCGCTCAATATACAATTCCAGACCAAGGCCCGACCGGATTGCTCCTTAGCGAGATTGGTCGGCACTCCTGGCGGCCTGCCCACTTTCACGTAATCGTACGCCATCCAGGTTATAAAATGTTGACCACTCAGATTTACTTCGAAGGAGATGAGTATTTAAGCAGTGATGCAGTTAGAGCAGCGAGTTCTGATTTAGCATTCCCTATAGTCTCAAAAGAAGAAGGTGCTTCCTTGAATTTTGACCTCGTCTTGGAATCGAGATAGCGTTCCGGGAACTACTCGTCAAGCATCCTTAAATTTAGGCATCCGTTTCTCCAGAGCAGCCGCTACCGCCTCCACTTGGTTAGAGCTTCCTATTAGCTCGCGCTGTAGTTCGCGCTCCATCGATAGCCCAGATTTACTTCCCTCCTGCCATACTGTGCTATATAGCTTTTTGATTGCCTTTATTGAGCTTGGAGATCTACCGACCATCTCACGAGCAAGAGCTAAAGCTTCAACCAAGGGCTCTTTCGCTAATTTGGTAGCAAGACCATATTCCACTGCATCTGCACCCGAAAAGGCCCGGCCGGTCATTGTAAGCTCTAAAGCAATATCTTGAGGAACTAAGTGAGGTAATGTCTGAGTGATTGCTAAATCGGGCACTAATCCGTATTTACTTTCTAAGATACCCATTTTCGATTCTGGAGAAATGATTCTTATGTCGGCCCCTAATGCAATTTGACAACCTCCACCAAAAGCCACGCCATGAATTGAACAGATAACTGGCGCGGGTATCAGCTTCCATATATAGGCTGAGCGCTGAGCCAAACTGAGGCCATCTTCATCTACCTTGAGCAATTGTTCCACCACCCCACCACTGGGGTCTGACACTTCTTTCATCAGACTCAAATCTAATCCAGCACAAAAGCTGGGGCCTTCTCCATGCAAAACAACAACCTTCACAGTATTATCACGCATCAACCTATCACCAACGCTTACCAGCTCTTCGAACATTTCCATTGAAAGAGAATTATGCTTTTCAGGACGATTCAGTATTACCTCGACCAACCCGTTGTCTTCCTTTACAGTAACGCAACTCATATATGACTCCTCACCTATAGAATTTTTTTTAGCATCAAATCAATTCGATCATTTCCAAAAAACATATCGCTACCATTCAAGAAATAGGTCGGACTCCCAAAACCACCTCTATCAATAAGCTCATCAGTGTTTTGTCGTAAGAGTGCTTTATAACTTGGCGATTCTATCTTGGTAGCGAACTCCTCCCAGTTCAATTGCAGAGCTTCAACAACTGATTTCAAGGCCGGGAGTTGAGAAATATCCTTATCATCACCCCAATAAGATTCAAAAATCAATCTTGAATACTCCACTATTTTATTCTCCTCAGCGGCCACGAACGCGCCTCGCATAGCCTTAGCGCTATTCACCGGAAAGACACTGGGGGAGCCTATTTGCACATTTAGTGCCTTAGCCCAGTCCTGTAAGTCCTTCTGGGCATAATTTAGTTTAGCTTGAATTGGGTTCTCCCTCGCTGCGTAAACGCTTGGGTTAATACTATTAAAAATACCCCCAACCAAAATTGGCTTCCATGTGATCTCCAGAGCATCCTCTTGCTGACAAAATTGTTCGAACGCCAGATAAGTCCAAGGACTTGAACAATCGTAGTAGAACTCTAATTTATTCATCATCGCGCCTTCTCCTCAAAACCAGTTAATATTTTCTATACTACCTATAAAATACTGTAGCTCTACCTACGACCTCTCGCTTTTCTATCAAACTGAATGCATGCCTTAACGAGCTCCAATCTAAACTAGTGTGGACTTCAGGCTTTATATCCTCTGATTGCAACAGAGCAGCTAACTCCTTCATGACCTGGTCGCCGTCCTCTGGATTCAGTCGCCCAAATTCTCCAGCTCTCACTCCTATAATAGACAACTGCTTTATGAGTGCATAATTCACCGAAAAAGAGGGAATTGTTCCACTAGCAAAACCAATGACAAGCATTCTGCCAAGCGGAGATAAACATCGTAACGCTTCATCAAAGAGTTTCCCACCCACCGGATCGAATACGACATCCACCCCTACCCCATCAGTCAAGGCCTTTACCTTATCACGCAAATCATCCTGACTTGCGACAATGGCATAGTCCGCTCCTTTTCTTAATGTTGCCTCTCGTTTACTTTCTGAGCTCACCGCCGCGAAAACCCGAGCACCTAATGACTTCGCTAAGTTGACAGCTGCCATACCCACTCCCCCAGATGCTCCCAGCACTAAAACTTTCTCCCCGGCCTTCAGTCTACCTCGCATTACCAAGCCGACGTAGGCGGTCTTATAAGCGACTAAAAAGGCTGCTCCTTCCTCAACAGATAGCCTTGAAGGTAGCCCTACACAATCAGATTCAAGGGCAATGACATACTGCGCAGAAGCTCCAAACCTCACACTACCGATCACCATAGACCCTATGGAGAATTTCGGATTCTTCGAGCCAGTCTGAATTACCTTCCCGCAAAATTCGGTTCCTGGTACAAAAGGCAACTGTGGCTTCAGCTGATACTTTCCCTTTATCATTAATAAATCGGGGAAGCCGAGCGAAATACATGCATTTTCTACCAAAAGTTGTCCAGCCTCAGGCTCTTCAATATCAATATGCTTCAGCTCTAAATTCTGGTAGTCTCCAAATTCAGAGCAGATCCATGCTTGGTTTTGTAAACTGATATCAGCGCCTTTTTGGCTTGTTTTCATGGTTTAGAATCCATCTTAGAGGTCTAAATTAATTATGAATATAACATTTAAACACGCAAAAAAAATCGCAGAATTGTTGCGCGAAAGGAAAGAGACAATTTCGGTAGCTGAATCTTCAGTCGGAGGGCTCTTATCGGCCTCACTGTTAGCGGTTCCAGGAGCCTCCGACTACTACATGGGTGGTACGGTTGTCTACACAATGAGAGCGCGACGTAAATTATTAGGTCTTTCTAGAGAAATACTTGATACACAAGAGCCTCTCACGGAAACTTATGTGAGCCTCTTAGCGAAAGCAATGCGTGAACAATTAAGATCGAATTGGGCAATCGCTGAACTCGGCGCAACTGGCCCGGGAGGCACCCCTTATGGCCACCCACCAGGGATTTGCGTTCTGGCGGTCTCTGGGCCTAAAAATTTGTCTAAATATTTAGAAACCCAATCAGGAGATAGAGAAAGTAATATGTGTGTGTTTTTAGAAGAAGGTCTCAAATTACTCCTCAAAGCGCTGTCAGACTGAAGGCCGTCATATGGATCCGAAATTCTGGCTCGATAAATGGTCATCTAATCAGATTGGTTTCCACGAAAATAAGGTTCACAATTTACTCATAGCTTGTTGGCACTCTCTTGGGGGAGAGGTGAGTGACAAAGTATTTGTCCCTCTATGTGGCAAATCACTTGATCTGTTATGGCTGCGAGAAAGACACAACTCTGTCGTAGGCGTTGAACTGAGCGAGATTGCCGCCACCTCTTTTTTTGAAGAGCAGGGACTAAACTTTACCAAAACAAACCGAGGCGAATATTCGATTTTCTCGAATGATGGCATCCAGATATTTTGCGGGGACATTTTTAAAATCCCCTCGACTCAATTTGGTTATTTTGACCTAGTTTATGACAGAGCGTCTTTAGTAGCGCTTTCCCCATCAGACAGACTGCGATACCAAAAGCTATTGGATAACATAACCCGTAAAAAGAGTAGGATACTCCTGATTACCGTAGACTATAACCCGAAACTTATATCTCCTCCCCCACACATATTGAGCGATATACACTTGCAGAAGATATATGCTTCAAACTGGAAAATAACTGCAATAGATTCACAAGAAGCTGATATCAAAGGTACGACTGGACAAGAAAATTGCTATCGGATAGAAAAAAAATGAGTGGGATATGACAAAAAAAAACGCTGTTGAAAAACATGGTTTCAACCCAAACACAGTCTTTGAGGATATCCTTGCAGGTAAGTTACCTGCCGAATTTGTCTATAAAGACGAATTAGTAACCGCCTTCATGGACATCCAGCCTATCACAGACGGACATGTTCTGGTTATCCCGAACCTTAAGGCGGCCACACTGGACGAGCTGAAACCAGAGTACGGCGAACGGATGTTTCTCGTTGCCCAGAAGATTGCTCTGGCTATGAAGGCATCTACCCTCGCCTCTGAGGGTATAAATTTCTTCTTGGCCGACGGCCAGGCAGCTGGTCAAACCGTGTATCACCTGCATCTTCACGTTTTCCCACGGTTTAAGGGAGATGGTTTCGGTTGGAAATTACCAGAACGCTATTATTCACCTCCTAAGATGAATATTTTAAAAGAACACTGCGAACAGATAAAAAAAACGATGTCCTAGATTACCTTATTCAAAAAGTTTCGGTGCATCACCTGATACCTTCGCTTCGTCTGTCCAATAGCGCTTAGCCCATATGCCCTGGTACGGTTCGTCATCAGTAGGCATCCGCCAGGAACGAACTTGGGAATCTTCCATGCCTATGGAACATAGCGCCCGAGGTTGATCATCGGTTCCATCGACGTAGCCATTTGCATCCACATCATCTAAATAACGCATTGCTATTCTGCGATATCGGTCGCGCCATTCATCGTCATTACCAACTTCAAAGTCAATACGCGCATTGCCCCGAACAACTACTTTTCTATAGGGAAGATCAGGCTCGTCTATACTAAGTGCAATTCTTTTGTCATTTCGTATATGTTTCAGCCACTCGGAGTGCTGTCTAGGAGTGAACCATATTCTATTTTCTTCGCATATATACCAAATAGGTGTGACCAAGGGAGCACCCGATTGGTCCACGGTCGCAATATTGCAGATTACCATTCGAACATCTAAAAATTCTTCCCGTTCTTGGGGTGTTAATTTAGGCATAAAACTATTCCCTCGTTTTCTTTTTATTTATCTTGATATCAACCGCCAGAGTAAGTCAACTAGATTATAGACGACTTGACAGCTTGGAAGCTTCTTTACCACCTTCTAATTCTCTTCGCCCAGCAGAATGAGTGTCTCAGCTAGCAGCCTTTCGCTGCTGGCAGCAACTACCCGACCACCACTTCGTACAGGATTACCATCCCAATCGGAGATTACGCCCCCCGCCGACTCCAAAATGGGTATCAGTGGCGCGATGTCATAGAACTGCAAATCGGCTTCCACAACCAAATCAATGCAGCCAGCTGCAAGAAGACAATATCCGTAACAATCTGCTCCAAATCGAGTTAAATTTACCTTTGAACATAAACGAGCAAAAGCTGTCTTCTCTCGCACATCTTTGAACATCTCTGGTGCTGTACTCAATACAGTAGCCTCATTAATTGCTCTGTATGGTCGCACACTCAAAGTGGAGGACGAATCTGGTCTTATCAAGGTTGCCACACCATCACCCCCAATGAAACAATCCTTAACGTATGGCTGACTCATCATCCCAAATTTGGGCACGTCCTCAAATAACAGACCAACCAAGGTTCCCCAGGTAGGCAAGCCGGAAATGTAAGAGCGAGTACCATCTATGGGATCGATTATCCAAGTCCATGGCTCTACACCTTCCTTTAGGCCCGTCTCTTCACCAAGAATGGAGTGGCCAGGGTATTGCTTTAGAATTTCAGCCACCAAGGCCATTTCAGTCTGGCGATCTATCCTGGTTACAGGATCAAATGTACCATCGTCGGCCTTGTCTTCGACCTTTAGTTCACTTCGAAAAAAGGGCAAAGTTTCTACCGCAGCTATGTTGGCCAACCGAGTGAAAAAATTCCTTAATTCCTCTAACTTCATGTCATTCCTTAAAAGGCACCAGACTACCAAATGCTATTGAATAATCGTCCTATTCTTACCTAAAAAAATAAAATTTTTCCAACTTCCAATTCTGAGCCATGTCATTTTTCCTTAGCGGGAAAGGGCCTACTATGGTATCTTTCAGGCAAAGCGTTTTAACAAACCCAAGGCTATAGATTAAAATGAAAAAGTTCGTAGATTCAGCTTATCATACAACTATTTTGAAGTACCCCGCTCTAACCTTAATTCTTCTGGGACTGATTCTCGCTTTTTTTGCTACCGGCACTAAAAACTTCAAGCTCGATGCATCAATTGACGCACTAATCCTTGAAAATGATAAAGATCTTGCCACTTTTCGACAAATGATGATGCGATACGAAAGCCAAGAATTTATTTTCATCGCTTTAAAGACTGAAAATGATTTTCTGTCCGGTGAACACATTGACGTAACTTCAAAAATGAGGGATGAAATTGCTGAGATACCCCAAGTCATGGAAGTGGTTTCAATGCTTGATGTCCCACTAGTTCGAAACGATCCGGAAACAACCTTAGGAGATCTCGCCGCTAATTTTAAAACCCTTAGAATGCCAAACATAGATCTCGAGCGGGCCCGAGAAGAATTGACGAAGAGTCCTTTCTATCAAGACCTCGTAGTCAGTTCAGATGGCAAAGTCGCTTCAGTCGCGGTCTATTTCAAACCTCATGCAGAGTTGCCCCGCTTGCGACGTTTGAGAGACGAGCTGCTATATCAGCAGCTTATTGGAGAGCTCTCCGTTCAGCAAAAAGCTGAGTTGAAAGCCCTACGACCAAAGTACGAAACTGCCAAAGAAGAAGCCGAACAACAGACCCATCAGGCATTAGTAAAAATTCGACAAATAATCGCGTCTTATCAAGGGCAAGCTGGCATTGAAATCTACCTTGGTGGTCTCCCGATGATAGTCGACGACGTTACTGCCTACATAAAAGGGGATCTCGTTAACTTTGGCGCCGGCGTTCTTTTATTCTTAGTACTAATGCTCACTATAATTTTTAGAGAACCTAGGTGGGTTATATTACCGTTCGCCAGTTGCCTCTACGCTGGGGTTACGATGGTAGGACTACTAGGTTTAGTCGGCTGGAAAGTGACCGTGATTTCCTCAAATTTTATCGCGTTGATGTTAATCATTACTATGTCCATGAATGTCCACCTTACAGTTCGATACCGTGAACTAGTGAGAGATTTTCCTGAACTATCGCAAAAAGATTTGGTGCGTCTAACTATTCAAAAAATGGTGCGACCTTGCCTATACACAGCGATCACAACAATAATAGCTTTTTCGTCTTTGGTGGTCGCCGATATAAAACCCGTCATAGACTTTGGCTGGATGATGACCATTGGTCTAGCAGTCGTTTTCTTGACCTCCTTCTCCCTCTTCCCTTCCCTGCTACTACTAACTCAAAAGAAAGTTTTAGATAAGTCAAAAAAATCCAAGAGTGCATACCTCAATGTGACAGCTTCAATAGGCAGATTCACAGAAAGAAACGGAAAGATAATATTCATTGCCTCCCTTGCATTGGCTCTGACCGGGCTGGCTGGCATACAACGACTGGAGGTCGAAAATAGCTTCGTATCTTATTTTGACGACAGTACTGATATTTATAGAGGACTTGCCTTGATTGACAAGCAACTCGGTGGCACTACCCCTGTAGATATATTGCTGAAATTCCCTCCTGAAAGTATTGTGGAAACAGAAGATGATGATTTAGCCGCTTTATTTGGGGACGTAGAGGGTGAGACCTCCTCGAATGATCCGGAATGTGTAAATACAATCTGTGACGATTCTTATACTTGGTTCACTGCAAAAAAAATAAATCGAATAAAACAAGTTCATAACTATCTAGAAACTATCCCAGAGCTTGGAAAAGTAATGTCACTGGCGTCAACCATTGAGGTCGCCGAAACTGTAAAGGGATCCGAACTAGAACCTTTCGAGCTGAACATAGCAAATCAGAGGCTGCCTGCAGCCGTTAGAGCTCAGATTATCGATCCTTATGTGTCATTCACAAATAACGAGGCTAGAATCACAGTTCGTATAATTGATACGTACCCAAACCTCAAGCGCCGAGAGCTTCTACAAAGAATCGATACAGCATTCCAAGAAATGGGCTTGTCCCAGGAAGATTACGAAATTTCCGGATTACTCGTGCTGTACAACAACGTACTGCAAAGCCTATTTAAGTCCCAAATTCTGACCCTAGGAACTGTCATGCTGGGAATTTTAATTACCCTAATAGTGTTATTTAGGTCTGTGTCAGTTGCAATCATCGGCATCATACCGAATATTCTAGCTGCAACTATTATCCTCGGATTCATGGGCTGGATGAATATTCCCCTCGATATCATGACAATAACCATTGCAGCTATCACTATAGGAATCGCGGTGGACAATTGCATACACTATTTGTATCGGTTCAAAATAGAGCTACCACGTACTAATAATGCCATTCAGACTATGCACTATTGCCACGATAATATCGCGAAGGCGCTATTTTATACGACGGTTACCATCGTATTCGGTTTTTCAATCCTAATGCTTTCTAACTTTATTCCAACAATTTTATTTGGACTGCTTACCGCTATTGCCATGGTAGTTGCACTACTCGCGGCTCTCACACTGATGCCTAGACTCATCTTACTTTGGCGGCCTTTTGACGAAACCCCTATAGAAGACCTATGAGAGAGTAGCTCTAGTCAAGTAAAACCCCTTCTTTTTTGGCCCAATCTAAGGACTGAGACATTGACTTCTCAAACTTATCGAATAACTCATCGATCTGTTCCGAAGTGATTATTAACGGCGGACAAAAAGCAATTACATCGCCTATCGCACGACAAATTAAACCATTGGCGTGGCAGAAGTTTAACACCTGCCCTCCTACCTTTCCTGGGACTTCGAAAGGGGACTTTCGCCTCTTGTTTGAAACAAGTTCTACAGCACCTATTAAACCCATGCCCCTAGCTTCACCAACCATTGGATGATCACTGAACTTCGCCAGTCTCGCTTGGAATTGAGGCGCCAAAGCAGCAGCTTTATCAAAAATTTTATCGCGCTCGTAGATTTCTAGTGTCTTGAGGGCAACCGCACAAGATACTGGATGGCCTCCCCATGTGTATCCATGACCAAATATCCCCATCTTATCCGAAGCATCAGCGATCGCTTGATATATTTCCTCTTTCACTACAACTGCACTAAGCGGTTGGTAAGCTGAGGTAATTGCTTTAGCTACCGACACTGAATCAGGAGAAAGATGGTAGCTTTGAAATCCAAAAGGACTTCCAGTCCGACCAAAGCCACAAATAACCTCATCATCGATAAAAAGGATATCGTATTTATTCAACACTTCCTGAATCTTCTTGAAATAAGTCTCAGGAGGCAAGATGACTCCTCCAGCCCCCATGATTGGTTCAGCGATAAAAGCCGCTATCGTTTCTGGCCCCTCTCCCTGAATCATGCTCTCCAAGTTAGCCGCGAGTCGAGAAGCAAAATCAGTTTCTGACTCTCCTACTTCGGCACCGCGATAGTGATGCGGGGTATCAGTATATAGGAATCTATCTTCTCTGATAGGTAGGTCAAATCCGTTATGCGCTGGAGGCAAACCAGTCAAACTGCCAGCCGCGAGCGTGATACCATGATAAGCCTTCACGCGACTAATTATTTTTTTCTTCTCTGGTCTACCCAAGACATTATTGTAGTACCACGCCAACTTAATTTGGGTGTCATTTGCATCAGAACCGGAATTACCAAACAGCACCCGAGATTTTCCAATGGGGATTAGAGTATTTACCTTTTCTGCTAATTCAATCCCCACTTCGTAGCTCTTAGATGCGAAGAGTTGTGCGTAAGATAGTTGCTTTATTTGATCATAGGCGGCCTGAGCTAGTTCTTCGTTCCCATAACCTAAAGCCGTGCACCAAAGACCTGCCAATCCCTCTAAGTATTGTTTCCCATGGTTATCATACATGTAAACGCCCTCAGCGCGTTCTAACACCATAGGACCGTTATTTTTATGCTGTCCTAAGTGAGTCCATGGATGAAACAAGTTATCCAAGTCTCTTGCTTCGATGTCTCCCATTTTTAATGCCATTTGAACATTCCTTATTGGTAAATTGAAGGACTCTCACCTTTGCTATTGTATAACGAAAAGCAGAGCGACCATACAGAAAGATTATTTTCGCATTAAAAGACCAAACTTCTGTGTAATTTAGTTATTAAAGATAGCTTTAGGACTAATAAACAAATCGCCGGACAATCGAATTTTAATTGAAACCAATTTTTGGATGAAGCTTCACAAACACGAACTGAGAGGGCAAACTACTGCAATCTACAAACGGTAGAAAGAGTAACGAAGGAGAACCAATTCATGTTTGACCTTACCAAAATTAAAAAGCTTGGGGATATTCCTAAAGTTCAGGCTGGACTCAGACCTAACTTCACAGCTCAAATATTCCAAGGTCGCACATCTACCTACAAAGACCTCGATCAAAGATCTAACCGGATAGCAAACCGGCTGATTGAGTGTGGATTAGAAAGACAGGCTAGAGTTGGATTCATTGGGAAAAATTCTGATCGCTACTTCGAGCTCCTTTTTGGCGCGTGCAAAGCAAACATTGTACTAGTTGGGGTTAATTGGCGCCTCGCACCGCCAGAAATGCAATATATCTTAAAAGATGCAGCTTGTGAGATTTTGTTTGTGGGGAAAGAATATGAAGGGCTTGTTGAAGACATAAAAAAAGAATGCCCCACCATTCGCGAAGTGGTTGGAATGGATTCAAGCGATTTTGGTGAGAGCTTCATTGATAACTGGTTTAAGAATAGCAGTGCCGACGAGCCTATCGTGGAGATCAACGGTCACGATGATGTCCTTCAACTATACACAAGCGGAACCACGGGCCACCCTAAAGGGGTTCAACTCACCAATAACAACTTTGCAGCAGTATTTCGGGCAGCTGAGGATGCTCGTTGGGGCCTTTTTGAACCTGAGTCAATGGCTCTAACTTGTATGCCCTTATTCCACGTCGCTGGAGTTAATATGGGTGTGTTCGCTCTTGCCCAAGGATTGACGAATGTCATTACGAAGGAAGTAAACCCAGAGGAAATATTAGAATTTATCGAGCGGTACAAGATAAACTATGCTTTGTTTGTACCTGCGGTAATTTTATTCCTAACGCAACACCCTCGAATTAACGAATGTGACGTATCCTCTCTTCGCAAACTGTTTTACGGGGCATCTCCCATCGCAGAAGATCTTCTTAAGCAAGCTCAAAAACTTTTTGGATGTGAGTTCTACGGATTATATGGGTTGACAGAAACGACGGGAGCAGGAACCTGTCTTCAGCCTATTGATCATGTTGGAAAAAAACTTCGCTCTTGTGGAAAACCTTATCCCGGTATAAAAGTAGAAGTCCGTGATGCAAATGGTAAGCCTTTACCGCCTGAACATGTGGGAGAAATTGTTATTCAGCATGAAGTCCTAATGAAAGGTTATTGGAACCGACCAGAGGCTACTAAAGACGCAATTGTTGACGGATGGTTTCAGACTGGCGATGCAGGCTATTTCGACAAAGAGGGATTCCTCTACATTCATGACCGAGTCAAAGATATGATTGTAAGCGGAGGAGAAAATATTTATCCAGCAGAGATAGAGAACGCTCTTTTTGCTCATGCAGATATTGCAGATGTTGCTGTCGTGGGAATTCCAGATGATAATTGGGGTGAATCGGTTTTAGCATTTGTAGTAAAAGCCTCGAAGGCCGAACTCTCAGAGACAGAAGTGATAGATTTTGCAAAAACCAAAATCGCTAGCTTTAAAGTCCCTAAAAAGATCGTTTTCATAGAGAATCTCCCTAGAAACCCCTCTGGGAAAATATTGCGGAGAGAACTTCGCGATCCTTATTGGAAAGGACGAACGAGAGGAGTAAATTGAATTTTCTGTGGAGATCCAAAGATTGTTGGCTGCATAATCAAGGAGAAAATCACCTATGAATAAAGAGAAAGACATCGAGTTGAATGTGTTGGGAGAACCGTTAGAGAGTTGTTGTCGCGCTCCAATGACTGGGTATTTCCGAGACGGATTTTGCCGCACAGATGGTACGGACTTTGGTCAACATATAACCTGCGTTCTCTTAACAGATGAATTTTTACAATTCTCACGTTCAAAAGGTAATGATTTGATTACCCCTAGGCTTGAATACGGTTTTCCTGGATTAAAGGCAGGTGATCGGTGGTGCCTGTGTGCAGAGCGATGGACAGAGGCTTTAGAGGCAGGTGTAGCACCAAAACTTTATCTGGAATCAACCCATGCAAGAATGCTCTCACTTGTCCAGATAGAGGTCCTAGAAAAGTACGCGGCGGACCTGAGTTAAGTTACCAAAAGGAAATATTTAATTACTAGTCAAAAAGCATTCTTTTTAACTTAGGCCAGCTATCTTCTACCGAACCTCGCTGGCTCACATAACGAACGTGAGCACTTTGGTTTGATGGAGATAATTCTATAGACCAAAGTGAGTCTATTTCATTTGGCACTAAAGAGTAGCGTATGTCCATGACCCTGTTCGAAAAACGAGGATCCTTAGCGATGTAACCCCGGCTAAACCAACGAAAGCGTTCGATATCGATAGCTTGAACTGAGCTCTCCTCTAACCACGGAAAATCGCTGCTACTATTGAACTTCTTTATAGAACTCCCCTTATAAGCGGCAGGACGATAGCCCACTCGGACTGCATCAACATAATAACGCTCCTCAAATTCATAAATAACTTTCCAAACGAGAATGTTTGCGAAACTGGGTTTCGCGTCGATGTTAATGGGCTCATGCCCTCTCGATTGCGCAATTTTTTCTCCCATATGAACAGCCGCTCGTTGTTGAAAAAAAGCTAGAGATAGATATAGAAAGGCCCAAACCAAACCTGCGCGAGCATATTTGCCGCGGCGGGTGAATAGTGCAAGAGTTACGGCCAATAAAATGGGCACTGTAAAAATGGGATCGATTATTGAAATCAGGTTCCATGCGAACCTAGTTTCGCTAAATGGCCAAAGTAGGACAGTTCCATAGGTGGTGAAAGAATCTAATAGCGCATGGGTACCATAACCCAGATTAGAGAAAATTAGCGTTGTATTTAGAGAATGCCCTCTTTTTTGCCCCACGAGTAGATACAAAAGAAATCCTACAAGCGAGCCTCCTACAGGAATAAAAATTAACGAATGAGTAAACTGTCTATGATACTCTAGAAACAATAGCGGATCAT
>CACJXQ010000028.1 GCA_902597385.1 uncultured Pseudomonadota bacterium
TGCAAAAAGGTTATAGACATTTTTAGCTTAGTGAATAATAGGCGTTTTTATCGCTGAGGTTAAAATAAATAAATTTTGATATCTCTAGCCCCACAAAATAATTCATTTCCGCCCCAAAAGGTTTTATATTACTTGGTAACCCTATCTTAAAAAAACTGTCGGCGGTGAGATATGAATGAATTATTAAAGAGACTAAAAGTTTTATCTACCTCATCCCTATCTGATGCCAACAAAAGTATCAGGGTCTTGGATGGAGGAATTCGAAAATTCGGGAATTCTGAAGGAATGGTCGGCTTGGCCCGTGTGGTATCCTGCAGGGATGATTTTCTTAGTGTTCTAAGCAGCCTAAATGAGGCTATGGCGGGAGAGGTATTAGTGGTGGAGGGAAGATCAAGTACCAGGGCGGTCTTGGGAGGCTTATTTTGTTCGGAGGCTAAAAGAAGGGGTTTATCCGGAGTAATCGTAGATGGGCTTATTAGAGATGTGGCTTGTATCGAGGGTTTAAATTTTCCCGTTTATGCTCGAAATACTTGCCCTTGTGCCGGCGCTTCCTCGAAACTTTCTAATACTTCTGAGCCCGTGGTCGTGGGAGGGGTAATGGTCTCTTCAGGAGATATCGTTGTCGGTGATAAAGATGGGGTCGTTGTTGGAAACGTAAACTTTTTTCAAAGTGTTGTCGAGTTGGCAGAAGAAATCGAGAGGGCTGAAGCATTTATTTTGAAAAAATTACAAAATAATGTGCCCCTATCGAAGCTGTTGAATTTAGAAACTCATTTGAGAAAAATTGAGTCCGGAGAGGAAAGTTCTCTCCAGTTTAAAGTAGATGTGTGAGGTGGCATTATGAATGGTGCTAAAGCGCTTTTGGGAACTTTAGTTAAAAGTGGCATAGAGGTATGTTTTGCAAACCCAGGAACATCGGAGATGCACTTAGTTACTGCTATCGGAGAGACAGATAGTATAAGACCAGTTCTATGTCTGTTTGAAGGGGTGGTTACTGGAGCGGCTGACGGGTACTGGCGAATGAAAAGGAAGCCAGCAGTAACCCTTTTACATTTAGGTCCTGGGTATGCCAATGGTATGGCGAATCTACATAATGCGCGGAGGGCTTTTTCAGGGATCGTGAATATAGTAGGTGACCATGCTGAGTGGCATTTGAAGCATGACGCTCCGTTAACTTCCAACGTAAGGGCCCATGCCGAGTTACACTCAGATTTTATTCGAATCTCTAAATCTTCGATTGACCTTAGTGCAGCAGGAAGTCAAGCTGTGGCTTTTTCTAAAAATGGTTGGGGCAAAATTGCTACAGTGATTGTGCCTGCTAACCATGCTTGGGAGGAAGATGCTGTTGGCCATGAGCCCTTGGAGAGTGATGGCTTTACACAGGTGTCGGATGAACGAGTTTCGGAAGTTGCTAAATGTCTACAGTCTGGAAAGAAAATTGCCATGCTAATGGGAGGCGAGGCTCTATTCGAAGAATCTACAGAGATAGCTGGTAGAATTTCCCAAGTGGGAGACATAACTCTTCTTTGTGAGACTTTTGCTGCTAGGTTTCAACGAGGTGAGGGGAGGGTGTCGCTAAATAGAGTGCCTTATTTTGCTGAACAGGCTATTGAGTTTTTGAAGGGTTTTGATTGTCTTATATTAGTGGGGGCTAAGAATCCGGTGGGTTTTTTTGCTTATCCTGAAGTGAAAAGCTTGTTAGCACCGGATAAGTGCGAAGTCCTCACCCTAGCAAAAGTAGATGAAGACGTGAAATTTGCTTTGGATAGCTTAGCAAAGCTGTTGAATGCACCAAAGACCTGCGAAAAGCAAAGCCGCGCTGTGAAGGAACCTGTCGGTGATATCTTGAACCCGGCAAATATTGGAGCGGTTATATCAGAGTTATTACCTGAAGATGCTATTCTATCCGATGAGGGTATCACCTGCGGATTGGAGTTATATACGCAGACTATGGGAGCTCCTAAACATGATTGGCTTTCCATCACTGGAGGTTCTATTGGTCAAGGTTTGCCGGTAAGCTTAGGGGCTAGCATTGCCTGTCCCGATCGTAAAGTAGTTTCTTTTCAGGCCGATGGAAGTGGGATGTATACAGTGCAGTCTTTGTGGAGCATGGCTCGAGAGGAAGTGGATGTTACCATAGTACTCTTAAATAACGATAGTTATGCTATTTTGAATGTGGAGCTTGCAAGGCTAAAGGCAGGTGAGCCGACTGATAAAACAAGGTCGATGTTCGATCTATCTAACCCATCTTTAGATTGGGTAAGCCTCGCGAAGGGCTTAGGGGTTCCCGCCGTCAAAGTGCACACGGTAGAACAATTCCGAGAACAGTTTGAAAAGAGCATGGGCAAAAAGGGGCCTTTTTTAATAGAGGTAACTGTATCCCAAGATATGAGTGCGGGATTTAAAAGATAGGATTCTTTAACTCATCTAGCCCCGGATAGTTCGGCTGGTCAATCAAAATTTGTAAAAGCGTTGAATCACGAAGATATTGTTTCAGTCCTTCACTGCCAAGTGAAATATCTTTGTGCTGTATCGCAGATGCTATCTCAGATCTTAAACTAGAAAGATTTCCTTTTCTCCTCAGCAATCTTTCCAGTTGTTTTTGCTCTGACTCCTTAAAATGTTTGCCATACTTATATTCTCTGATAGTAATATCTAAAGCGTTACAAGCAATGGTAGCTAAAAACTTTTGTCTGCCCTCAGCCGTTAGGAGTATCTCTTCTTTGACATATTCCTTTATACTAGTTATTAATAATGGGTCGAGCTGCTTTTCGAGGCGCTCAACCATTTTTTTGGGGTTAAAACTTGCCTTACCTGGAATTAGGAGATTGACACAATCCATCTCGCATTCCGAAACTCGTCTTCCTATCATCGGTCGTTCAATGCTTTTGTCCTCTCCATTTCCATAAGACTTTTCCATTAGAAGACAAGCGATAGCCCACCAAAAAGAACCAAAAACCATCCAGAATTTTATCTCCTCCTGCTCCAACTTCGATCCTCCTGAAGCTTCATAAGAGGCTAATAGGTCCTCCAGCATGCCAAAACCGCCAACAGTGTTGCTGGAAACTCCAAAACGCCAGGAAGGCGTGCATAACCAACCAATGTCCCGAATTGGATTTCCAATATGGGCGATTTCCCAATCTAATACTCCACTTATACCGCTTAACTTATCCACTAGTAAGTTTCCGTTTCTGAAATCGTTATGTACTAGACAAAGAGGTCTATCTCGAGGAGGGTTCTCCAACAACCATCTAGCAACGTATTCGATCATGGGTCGCTGTACCCCGAGAGACTTATAGATCTTGTATTGCTGTAATACATAGTCGATTGGTTTTAACTTTACTAGAAAACCCTCTAACCCAGCAGAAGAAATATCGATCGAGTGGAGACGTCCAAGGATCTGGCCACACTGTTTCGCTAGGACCGGGCGAATCTCTTTAAATTCCTCCCCTCTGGCGATTTTAGAACCTACAGACTCTCCTTCCATCCAGTCCATCAAGTAGCCTTCGCCTAAATCATCCTCTTCATCGAATATATAAATGATTTTGGGTGTAGGAATTCCAGCAGAACGCGCTAATTTCATCACTTTGGCTTCTAAAGAGGGTGCTATCCGCTGGGACATTAGCCCGTCTTTGTTTAAGTCCGCTGGGTTGATCCTCAGTGCTAACTTTTTTGGTTTTCCTTTGCAAATTGTAGATATTTCAAAAGTTATTCTGCTGGCGCCGCTGGTGAGTCTCTTCGTGCTTTCTAAGGTTTCAAATCCATCTAAGTTCTTTTCTAGGATAATTAGAAGATTTTTTTCAAAGTTTAGCACTAGATAAAGACCTCTTTAATTCTTGTTAGAATAGGAGATGACTCTCTAAAGAGCTCTTCAACTTGGATAGATTAGAGAATTGATAGTCTGCTAATTTTTCCGTATCTTCGTCAGTAGCCTGTCCTATTAGGATAGTTGAAATACCCGCGTTTCGCCCAGCTTCTAGATCTAGCCGATAGTCTCCGATAATGACCGCGTTATTAAGCTTTTTGTCCCACTTGCCTAATAAATAGGATATCCCCTCTGGCGAGGGCTTTGGCTTCTGTTCATCTCTTCCTATTATGAACTCGGGGCGGAAAAACTTATGCAAGTCTATATGAGTTAGCGTTTGGATGGCGTTATCTTTGGTGTTTCGGGTTAATATCCCGATTTCATATGATTGGGAGTGGAGAAATTTTATTAAAGAATTAGCCCCTTCGGCTATTTGAGTGTTTTTTATCACTGACTGTTCCAGTTTGGATAGTTTTTTCAAAAATGGTTTAGATTCTTCAATTGGTAGGGACTGACTGTATTCTAATATGAGTTCACCTGCGGGAACTGCTAGGCACTCTCTGATAAAGTCGAAATCATGGGTTGGTTTGGTAAGAGTGCCGTCGAGGTCAAAGATCCATCCAGATAAGGTTTTCATCGCTGTTTTATTACCTACTATACTTAAAAAGTGGTTAGCCGTTGTTTGGAACAACAGCAAGCAAGTGCTTTTATTTCTGAGCTACTAATGGGATTATTAATGAATGCAGACTTTTTTTAAAGGGGAGTTGAAATGAAATTTGGGATCTTTCTTTCCGACGCGGATGTTCTTGATGGGAGTATCAAAGCGTCTGTTGACGCTGCAGTTAAGTATGAGAAAAGCGGATTCTATTCTGTCTCGGTCAATGATCATTTTTACTCGCCGCTCGGTATCCCTAAATCAAACCAATTAGAGTGTTTCACCACTTTGACTGCCATAGCCGTAGCGACTACAAAAATAAAGCTAGTACCAGCAGTAGCCTCTGCTTCTTTTAGGTCCCCCGCTTTGCTAGCCAAGATCATATCCGCTATCGACCATGCTTCCGATGGGCGCTTTATATCAGGTTTGGGAGCAGGCTGGCAGGATAAAGAGTATCTAGCTCACGGATACGATTTCCCTCCATTGAAAGTGCGGCTGGAGCAACTAGATGAGGTTATCCAAGTGGTCAAAGCCATGTGCACTTCTGACGAGCCGCGCTTTAAGGGAAAACATTTCTCCATCTATGAAGCCTATAACAATCCTCGTCCTATTCAGAAAAAAATTCCATTGATGTTGGGTGGTTCGGGTACGGGTCTTTTAAAGATAGCTGCCAGAGAGGCTGACATTCTAAATATTATTCCCCCCACTGGGAACGGAAGGGACTTTATTAATGATAAACCGGCGACTCTCCGATTTACAATGAACGTTTTAAGGGAAAGGATTGCTCTTCTACATAAATTCTTGGATATGGAGAATAGACCACGCTCCTCCGTGGAGTTGGGAGGCTTAGCCTTGATGGCAATCTCCGAGAAGGTGGAAGACCCTGAGCTTCAAGCTATAGCAAAGAATCTAGGATTTTCTAATCTTTCTGAAGCTCAAAATTCACCTGTAGCATTGATGGGAACCCCGGATCAGGTCACTGCTGAAATAGAAAGAAGAAAACAGGAAATTGGTATTAATTATTATATCGTGGTTTTGGCAACCCCGAGCACCCAAGATTTATTTGTAAGGGAGATAATGCCAAAATTCTGTTAAAACGCAAAACCAGATTGTGCGCCAAAAACGTTTTTTTAAGCTTACCGGAAAGCGTTTAACCCGACGAAGGTGCCGCCATTGTTGAGCGCTAATTCGCGCATTAGTGTGGCGAACTTGATTCCAGTGTGTTGTAGATGAGGCACTTGCGCACGCATAACAGGAAAGCCTATAGCGTGAATTCGTACTAAGGGTTTGCCAGAAGCATCGGTTCGATTAACGCTAGCGACATGTTCTACCACTTGTTTAATTGAACTACCCGTGAATTCGTCGCCATAGACATAAAGACTTATTTTTTTTTCAGCGCTGTAAAATGATTCAATGGCTTTTGAAATCCCCTCTGCTGGGCTAGAGTTTGAAAAGGCATTCCATGTTTTAAGCTTGTCGACAATCATTTTTCTGCGAGAGGCTGAATCAGGGATCCAGGAATCTCGATAGTTTGGGAACATGTACGAACCCATATCGTTGAGAATTTGTATTCCTTTCACTTTTGGATAAACTTTCAAGGTATCTTCAAATTGCTTTATGACAGTGGGCCATGCGTAGCGAAACATACTTCCAGAAGTGTCAATTATGAAAACTATATATTCACTGTCTATAGGGACTCCCCCTACTAAATCGGTACGGGTCTTTTTATTTCGTCTATAGAGGTCGCGCATTTCTTTCGTTAAAGTCTGCTGAGCGAGCTTAAGTTTTGATAGGTTCTCCCTTTCTGATCTGTTTTTGGCGATTAAGGTTGTTATTATCTGGAGTTCTTTCTCAATCTTCGCGTTTTCTTCCTTTAAGAGATTTAATCGTTTTTCTTGTTCGGAAGCTCGTAGAGTCTTTTCTTCTAACATGAATTGAACTTTGAATAACTCAGACTGCAGATCGCCAATTTTATCTACGAGAGGGTCATCTTTAATTTCTTCCGAAATTGGAGGTTCTGATTTAGCGATTATTAAGAGGAGAATGATAGCACCGAACCCACAAGTGATGACCGATAGGAAAGCGATACTAGTTGGTTCTTCGCTTCGTCTATTCAGTTTCATGGCCAGTCGCTAGCAGGGCTGAGGAACGAACCTTTCGTAACCGCAGCAATACCCCAAAAAGCCCATGGAGCTAAAGGATCCCCTTCCATCGGTAGAAGTATAGTATTGACTGGAATGCCAGATGGAAGATTTTCAACAGCGGATTCAAACAATTTCAGACGTTGTTTTCCGGATACTACTGTAGAGGTTGGTTTCGAGCTACCAAGTGTGGGGAGTCCATCAGTAATAAGGTAAATATTGTCGGGCGGAGGATTGAACGAAGCTATGGCCAAAAATGCATTTTCTAAACTAGAACCGCCAGATGGGACGATTTTTCGCATATTATCAAAAGCCATTTCCAATTGTCTTATATTAGCTACTTTAAGCCATTTTTTCTCGGTGTTTGGTAACACTGGCGCGGATATCTCGCTAAACCCGTAAATTTGATAGGAGCTTTTTTCAGGAAATCGGGCGGTTATCCAATCTACCGTCGCTATAGCTTGTTGCCATTTTTTAGATTTACGTTTCTGTAAATTATTCATATTGCGTCTGCGTAATATGTTAACAATGCTTTTATCTAGCATGCTAGCTGAGTGATCCACCAGAATTAAGATCCTTTGGCCCCCTAATTGCATCCCTGTCAAATATTCGCGGTCACCATCACCCGTGAACGTTCTAACATCAGAGGGCTTCGTATCGTAGTCTCTTGCTAATCTTTCCCTTTCTGATTTCATATTCTCAACCTTTTGTCTTAGAGCTTCTATCGCGTCTGGATCTAACTGGCTTCTACTAAGAGAATTTTTACTAGATTTAAATTTATTCTGCGAATCGGTCAATTGCCTTTCTAAATTTAAAATAATTGTACTTGTCGAGGCGTAGGATTGGGAAACTAATTGCAGACGATTATTGGCGGCCTCTATTTCGGATTCTAGTGTACTAATCTCAATTTCAAGGTAGTTCTCCGGAAGGTCATATGCCACGTTCGCTTGGTCCTTTATTATTAAGAAAAGAAGAATAAAGGCGCCAAAGCCACAAGACATCACGTCTAAAAAAGATAGGCTTATTGCGGAGAAGTTTTTCTTTTTAGGACGCAATTTGTTTCAATACCTTGATCGCTCTAAATCGTGTCCCGGTAGGGTATGTGACAATGATGTCGCCAGTTTTGAGTGTGATGTCAGAGAGGACGGTCTCTCCGTTTAAAGTTGTTCTTTCTTTTTTCGGTCTCAGGGTGGGTTTACCGGCGTGCAGGAATACCTCTGCTTGCGCTTCACGATTGTTTGTTTCTCCTTTCGCGTTTATATCGGTTAGCGCCATTGGAAGAGCGCCTATCGGAAAGGCATGGCTGTCGGTGAGAAGATGGTTGGGAATTCCGTCTTCATTCTGAGCGGTATTTACTAGGCGATCAGCCACATCAGGCAAGGAAGGCAAAGTTTGTATGTGGTAAAGCGGATTGTTTTGGCTATGAAATTCTTCTCTATTTAACTCAATCCCCTTGTGAAAGGAGCTTTTATCTAACACCGCAAATTCATTGAAGGCTTCTTCTAAACCTGGAAGAGACGCAACTTTTTCTGATAAAAGAATATTATTCTCCGACCTATTGATTCCTAAAAGAATGTTCTCTAATGCCTTTAGGCATAACTCAGATATTTCAGATGATTTTAGACGTGCTGTGTACGGTGTGCCATCGTGAGAGATTGATATTTGAAAAGATCCAGTTGTCTTAGCTCGGTGAAATATTCTGTCTAATTGATTATTTAAATTTTTCTCATTCTCTGCTTCATGAAAAGGGGAAAATCGCGTTTGTTCCAAAAACTTAGCTACAACGTAATCAGCTATTTTTTGACTTAAATGTACCCAACCTAAATTTTCTAAGACCTCTACCTTACAAAGTTGTACCTTGGAATCAACCATCAAAGAAGAAATAGTGGCATGTTGTGGATACATCTCTAGCACAGAATATTCTCCTTTTGGAGCCCAGGCGGCTAGGCTTGCTACATTGGCGTCAACAATTGCGGTTAGTGATATGTTTAAGGATTCAAAGATTCCGGCTAAAGTAGACACCTCCATTTGTGAGTATTCTGAGGGCACAGTCGCAACCACCAAGCCTTTGGTTTCAACGTCTTGAAGTAATCCTTTAAGATGGATATATGCCAAGTCAGCATTATGTCTAATATTTTTATTTCGATTGGGTAAAGGCTTTTGATTTAATTCTTTCCAGAAGCGCTTGAAAGTATATTGAGGTAGGTGAAACTGTTGAGCAACGGCTTCTATTCCAGTAACTACTTGATTGTCCCTAAGAATGCCGACTCCAGGACTAGACTCGACAACCTCTGAATTTTGTGTGACCACTATTCCATCTTCACATATTCTTATACAGGTAAAATCCATGATTTATATTTCCGCAGGCTCTGTTGTCAAGGCACTTCTAATTTTCTAATCACATTTTTTTCGCAATAATCTTGGCAATCTATTACAAATCGCTCTTGCATTAACTGGAGTTGATGCATTAAAAACATGACAAAAAGACTTATAAGAAGGGCTATAAAAGTCGAGTTAAAAGCCACTCCCAGACTCACAGTGACCCCGATTATGTCTCCCTCTACAGCTTTATGAGCCTGTCCTAGCGCTTGGCTAATTCCTCTTACGGTCCCTATGAAACCTATAGAAGGAATCGCCCAAACGATATATCGAATTATTGCTAATTCACTATCTAGTCTTTCACCTTCTGTTTCACATGTTTCTTTTATTGATTGCGCGACGTCACGTATGTTTTTTGCTGAGCCAAATCTCTGGAGTGCATTCAGAAGGGTTCTCGGTACTAAATGCTCTTGCTCTTCAGCTGGAATGGCCTGAATATGCCTTGTGTATTTTCTTGTATCCTCAGGCACTATCCGCATTTCATCTCTCAGATCAATTAGCTTAAAATTAAGGAACCTCTTTTCCCAGCGTAACTTATTGGCTTTAAATAGCATTATAGCTGTGGCCCATAGCATCAATATGAAACAGGTTTCTTGTTCGTAATCTTTTATGGTAACGAAGAGGGATTTTTCCATATCGTAAGCGATACCCTCAGTCTGAAGCTCTTGCTGTTCTTGCAATATTACGTCGGCTTTAGGCCTGATTACTGCTACATACACCGCGTGTACAACGATAATAGCAACTAGAAGTGAAATTAATTGAAAAAAGAATTCTTTGGCTAAATCTTGTCTCATATAAGCCTGTCCTAAATATCTGTTGGGAAGGGAACCGGATAATCTTCTGACACGCTTTCGCTTGGAGAGAACGTGTCGTCGGGAATGCTACTCTTTCTATCTTCCAGTCTAGGTGCGTTGGTGTTATTCTCGTTCTCGTCAGCCTTTAAGGGGAAAGTAAAACTTAGGATTATCATTCCATACACGACTGATTTTACAATTTTTTTATTATCTGGCATATCTGGCTATCCTAAAACCTAAATCTGAAGCTCTTTTTTCCTGGAAAGTTCTATAAGCACTTCCAAGCGAAGCTCGCGAGGAGCTCTTCCAACTAGAGCCTTTAATAACATGTGAATTTCCTCCGATTGGGCCAAGAGGGTCTTGTTCAGGCCTGGTTTCGGGGGTGGCCTTATAGAAGTCATGAACCCATTCTGCAACATTCCCAGCCATATCAAAGAGCCCTTTATCGTTCGACACAAAACTGGCAACTGGAGACGACACCGTAAATCCGTCATTGTAGTCTATAATTTTTTCACCATCGCCTTTAAAGCTTTCGTCAGCAAAGTTCCCAGTTTGGGATGGCGGGGGATATTCTGTTCCCCAGATGAAGGTATTTTTTTCTCCACCCTTTGCCTTGCTAGCCCATTCCCACTCTGCTTCAGTTGGCATCCTATACCCAGTTGAATCCGGTCGGAAACCTAGTAAATCACCATATTTAATCACATAGAATGGCCGAAGTCCGTCTCTACGGCTCAGCCAATTACAAAATAAAGCAGCGTTTAACCAACTCACATTAGAAACGGGTTGTTTGTCTTCGTCCAATGATAAGCTACCGAATTTTCCAGAGCTATGAGATGCAATGAACTGTCTATAATCAATATTACGGACCTCTGTTTCGGATATATAAAAGGGACGGTTCAAAAATACCCTCCTCAAGGGTTGGTTGCTTGCTCCTTTGCTCTCTTGTTTAGTTGTGCCTAGTGTCGTACGAATATTTCCGAATAGCTTTAACTTTTGTCCCGTGAAGGTCACGTTAGTGACCCTTCCTCTGTTATTTTGTCTGGAGAGAGAATTCTCTTGAGAAGCTTCCTCCAATGTTTTGAGTCTGATTCGCATTCTTTTTTCAAAGTTCTTTCGTGGAGTTATATTTGTCTCGTATGTGGCATATCCTTTTTTTCGTACTGTGATTTTGTGTTCAAAAGTTGGAAGGTCTAATGATTGATTCGCAAAACCCATGGGCTCATCGTTTATTAGAAGCTCAGCTTCCGGGGGTGTCGTTGAGATATTTACTTTGGCCAGTTCGGGTGTCAATTCCGCGGTGAACTGAAGTGTGTTATCAGATTTAATTGTGAAATATTTTTCTAAAAGCCGGTAACCTTTCTTTTGAAATTTTACTGAGTGAGACTTATCTGGTGAGACTTTGAGTGTGAGAGGTGTTTCCCCTTTAAAATCGCTATCCAATAGCACTGTCACTTTAGTGGGGATTGAGGTTAATTTTAAGACTCCGTCGTTTTTTGATAGCACAATGGTCCCTATATTTATGGGCTGATTAGGATTAATTTTCAACCGCTTAACCCAGTCTTTGTAACCTTTGTTTCTTAACGTTATAGTTTTATTCCCTTGTAGAATTTCTGCTTGAATCGGGGTGTTTCCAATTTTTTCTTTTCCAACGAAAACATTCGCGCCAGATGGGGTTGAGTCAATTTGGATAGTAGCCCACGCAGGCTCTAGCCTCACATCTAAGGATTGAGTTTTTCTCTGACCAGTTATGGGCATGTTTATTTTAAACGGTTGGTATCTTGGCGCTTTTACCTCTATTCTTCTTCGACCAGCCTCAACAGCCTCTATTAGATTTGGAACCTTGCCAATCAAGTTGCCGTCAATGTACAAATCAGCCTCTGCTATAGGCTCCAAGGAAACGGCCAATTTCCCGGGCAGTGGGACTAAATTAATTTGGTGCGTTTGCAGGTGATCGCTGGAAACTAAAATTTCTCCGGAATATGGATAATAGCCATCTGAACGAACAGTTACCTCTCTTTTCCCCGATCTTAACAGCCATCGATTACCAATCTTTATTGATGGCCAAGATTCTACGTTAATTGAGGATACTTTTGGAAAAGCCACAATGCTGACCGAGCGGGCTGTCAAAATATACCAAACGGATAACAACGACAATAGTAAGAGCGAATAGACGAGAAATACTTCAGCCTTAAATTTAAACTTTGTCTTTAATTCGTCATCGGCTGGAGGTGTGAACCTAATAGTTTCTACCTGCCGATTTTGATAATCATGTTGATTCATAGAGTGTTCATCTGGTTTTTATCTGGCAACTAATTTCTATACTTTTTGATTCTTCCTTATGTTTAATTTCGAAGGATTTACTCGTGTTACTAAAACTGTCTCTAAAACCATATAAGGTATATTCACCTGGTTTTAACCCCACTGTTTTCTTCTTAAAGAAGCCTAATGATCTATCCTTACCAAGCCAAACTTCCGTGACGTTGTCTGAACGTATAATAAGTTTTTTCTGTTTATCAGATAACATAATATACTCTTCTAGGCTTGATATTTTTTTAGATAATTTTGGGCCAACAACTCGTTCTTGTCTTATGTTTGTTAGGATCGTTCTTGCATCAGATAGATTTTTGCTGTCGAAAAGCAGGGAAGGCTTGTTTAAAAAATTGGAAATGTTATTCTCCAACTCAATGCGGCGTTTTGCAAAAGCCTTCTCCTTAATGGCGCGAGTTAGGGAGGAGTCTAATCCCAGAATATCTGAATAGTATTCGAAGACTTTCTGCCAATTTTCCTCCTTTTTTGCTGTAGCGGCTTTATTGTCCAAATCAGTTATCCGGTGATTAAGCTTGGTATGCTTTACCAGGTCGATAGCTTCCATCGGAGCCTCTCTATTACCAAACACCTTGAATGCGGAGATAAAATATTTTTCAGCATCATCGAATTGGTTTTCATTTAGTTTTTGATACCCTAGCGACAGTAAGGTTGAGTATTGCTTTTCATTTTCTGGGACTTCTAGGCGCTTAATAGCTGCGTTGGCGCGAGTTGATTCGGGGTCTAATCGGGCTGCTTCTAGAAAAGCCTTCTTCGCCGCATCTAGTTGATTCATCTCCTCGAAGCTCATTCCTTGCGCAATTAGGGACGAGACCTTATCTAGGTTTAGTGCCCTAGCCAATCCATGCTCAGCATAAGGGTGTCGAGGTTTAATCTTTAAAATTCTCCGAAATGTTTCCTGGGCTTCTGCAGAGTTGTCTGTTTGTAGTGCTAGGTCGCCGATTGCTATTAGGTTTTCGATGACTGAAGGTGCTTTCTCTATTAAAAGTTTAAGGCTAGCTGTAATTTCCTGAAAATCTCTTGATGCGCTCTCATACCGTTTAGTTCTATAATGCAACTGTCCCTTCTCAAGCGTCTGATTGATTTTACTCCATTCTGATTTTGCCCAAAGCTCTGGGCTCAACTTCTCCAGCTCTTTGAGGGACTGGAGGGCATTCCTCAAAACGATCTGTGTTTCTTTTCTATCTGACTTTAATTTATTTTCAATTGAATTCTTTAGTTTTCTGTCGGCATGGGGAGTGTTCCCTCCCTTTTGATAGAATAGTTGAGGTAAGCTTAACACGGCCAGTGCGAGGAGTATCATTATTGCAGAAATATAAAAAGTTTTTGATTTCCAAGAAAAGCTTGAATGCACCTCTTCAAAGTGTTCTTGGAGGTTGCTTCGTGGTTTCTTTAACAAAAGTCGAGCCGCCTACTTGAAGTGCTTTGTTCGTGATAGAGATCTTTACTTTTTTCTTCTCTAAGAAAATACATTACTTACTTCGATCGAGTATCTGCGGTAGTTTTACTAATCTTTTACAGCAGATGTGAAAGGTTACTTCATAATCCAGATCTATATTTCTCATATTCCTTCCATAGTTTTTCTCTTAAGGCTGGGTCTTGTTCCGCACTGGCTGCTTCTTGTATTTGTCTGGCGACTATATCATCGTCTTTCTCGTTAAAGAGAACTACCTTCGGTGGTTCATACCCTGCTAGAGGCTTTTTGTTTTCTGTTCTAATATCCTCCGGCGACATTGAGAGGTTGGGCTCCGACCAATTAGAGGGCTCAGCTCGAGGCTGAATTTTTTCTAAGCCGGTACCGTTTTCTTCTCCTTGACTGGAACCATCTGAAGGTTCATTTTTAACTTTTGCGCCTATATTTATTTTGGGGCCTATATTGTCTCGCGACGTTCCTGAGCTTGAAGAGAAAACACTATTCACGGCCCCTGTGCCAGAACCCTCTCTCTCATATTCTTTTTGTTCTTCTAACTCGATTCTACCGATATTGCTTTGTGACTTTTTGAAAGACTGTTGCCTATGAGTAGTTCTTTCTGGGGAATGCAGCTCAAAACTATTGGTATCATTGTCTAATGAGGTAGCGGTCGTTGTATTGTTTCTGGACTGTCCAGAGGAGGGCGGGATTTGGTTTTTGAAGTTGTAGTCCTGTGATGTTCGGAGAGATTGATAATTTTCATCTAAGTTAAAGCTTTCAGCTGCAAGCGATCGAGGGCTTATGGCTACTTCTTCGATTTGAACCTCTGCCGCATTTTCTGAAGGCGGAGGGTAGTCTGTCTTTTGGGTATTTTCGATAGAATTCTTTTCAGTTGTTCGAATTTTTTTAGAGTTACAACTTACCGCCATTGTAGTGATTACTATTAGTAGCAGAAGCTCGACCGCTTTCATTCTAGGGGTTTCTCCTTTTTGGATTTGGCATGGACTATTATATTGGCATTGAACGAGTAAAAAATAAATCAAGATCGTTAATCAAATTTAAAATGGGATTTATTTATATAAATGATTTGTACTCATCTTCTTGTTCTAGATCTTCGCAATCCAGTGTTCAAGGAGATTAGAAATTTCGGCTCGGTAAGGCTTTAGGTATTTATCCCGGTAGTAGCGCAACTCCTCTACAGTCTGTACACGTGGAGAAGGGGAAGCTTTTTGGCGTATTGCCTTCTGAATTATAAGATCATAAGAGGTGAGGTCAATGTTAGTTATAAAATCTAGAGATAATAAATTGTTGTGTTTGTAGGCGGCTACGTGCCTGCCAGAGGTAAGTAGAATTTTCGCCTCCTCTGGAGGGGTCAGCTTGATATTGCTATTAACTAAAATCTTTCCGGAGAATTTTTCTAGTTGCCCACTAACATGGTTTGTCGGGGCTACCGGCATCCATCCTAGGCGGAGATGGTCGGAGCATATCTTTGCTCCGTGCGCGATGCCAGCGGTAATAGTGCCCGTGCCTAATGCTAAAATTTTTTTTTTATTCTGGAATATTTTGACTAATTTTATTTCCTCTTCATGAAGCCGGGGATTGTTTCTAGCTGGTATGTCTACCAATACCATAGCGGAACTTTTAGTAATCAGCTTCTCACTTGGCAATTCATTAACGTTATTTGGTCTTAGCTTTATTCCAGTGACCCCGCTCTTTGCAAATGTGCTCAGCAAATCGTCGGTAGGAATACTTGGCTTATGTTGAAGTATTATTACTGTCGGTTCCACGATTTATGAGAGCTTTTCACTCGTGAGGGCTATAGAGTCTGACGAGGACAATATAAACCTACCTTCGCATTCCGCAATGACTGTTTTGCTTTCGAGTAAACTCAAGCTGCCTTTCATTGACAGCATTTTTGACTTTTTAGACACAAGCTGTGCGGTTATTAGGCCCGAATCTCCCACTAGCATTTGAGATCTGTAGCGAATGCTTGCCTTCGCGGTGTAGCCTACCGCTCCTTGGAGATAGAACCAATTAGCCATCGCATCATCTAAAAGTGCGTATATTATCCCACCATGAATAATATTACCAAAACCAACGTGTGACTGAAGTCCATAATATTCGCCAAGACAAACCTTATTTTCCATCCGAAAATTTACTTTTAGGCCAGCCTCATTTTTCTTGCCGCAAACAAAACAGTTGTCTGCATTTATGTTATCGGTGGTCAAACTAAAACATATCCTTGTAGGTGTTCTCAAAAATCAGAGGGATATTTTTGGTTGCCCCTCTGAGTCGGATCTCGGTTTTATTAATGGAAATATCTTTTTCTTCGATTAAGTTTTCACCAAAGTGATAAATAGGTTCAAATTCTCCCCCAAGGCACTTGCTATCATACTCAGCACTCTGCGCTTCGACTTTCTCCTTTCTTTTTTGATATTCCGAAAAAACTTTATCGCCATGACGTTTTTTAAGCATTGATTCAGCTAATTTCGGTGCGATAACTGTCCCTGTAGCATTGTTCCCTCCAAAACCTTTTGAATTTAGAAACCCTATCTGAGCTCTGTCTTTAATGTCGGTGTCCTTCAAGGCAATGGATAGTCTACCCTCAAAGACGTCTTCTGCTATCGAATTAATCGTCTTGATACCTGGTAAAATTTCATGTTCCATAACTCCTAGGGTGCTGCTTAGCTGATCGGCGCTGGCCGGCGCCAAGGAGTGTCCTACAAAGGCTTTGACCGCGGTGACAGGCCAATCTGTTATGCCGAATGCTTTTGCCACAGTATCGAATATATGAGACTCGGTTACTCGGTTTTGGGGAGTGCTTGATCCATGTGCTTGGATGAAGCTTCTATTACATACATTTTTAGAGCCAAAAATGGCTTTAGCAGCTGCTACCGCTTTAGCTAGGGTTATATAGTTTCCTGGTCCCGGAGCCGATATGGACTTTTTAAATCCATCTGCATTGATAAATACAGGCAAGATACCGGAATAAATTTTCGCTCCTAACTCTATTGCTAGGCTGTCATCCATTAGGACAAAATATTGTCCAGATTCCCCAAGGGTGAATCCACAATTGTCACCAAAAGGGCGAGACGCTCTTCTGTGATCGGGAATTTCGCTGCCATCAATCTTCTTTAACGCTGAATCTGTTGCTAGAGCGCTCATTGCCGCGTAACCTTCGATGACCTCTGGTTCCAATGGGGCCTCAGCGTTTCCAACGACTACCAGTTTTCTCCTTCCCTCTTGAATATCCTCTACAGCCATTCGAAGGTTATAAAGAAAAGTAGCGCATGCTCCGGCGTTTGCTCCTGTTGTGCCGATATTACCTAACACGTAAGCATTTATAAAATCTGCGGGCATCGTATTAAGTCCTAACGGAAGTTGTTTAGAACTCACTCGCTTACCCTTTAGACGTGCTTGTAGCATTCCACCTGTCCCGTGAGCATCCAGTTGAGCCATTGCGCTCGCAGAGTAAACGGCAATCTGATCGGGATGAAGGATTTGCTTGATATCTTCCCAACCTATTCCTATAGAATTTATTGCGTCTGAGGATGCTGCTATTGCTAGTTGGAGGCCTTTGGGGTGAAACCGGGATTTATAGAGGTCTCCTGGCTTGAATCCGTGCGGAAGTTGCCCCGCGGACTGGACTGAAAGAGAGTAGCGCTGATGGGACTTGATGCCTAAATCACTCGATATTTCCAAGACAACAGAATCGTTATTTTCCTCCAGAAGCTTCCAACCTTCTGGTAAATCTACAGGTAGTTTTGATTTATCCAAAACTAGCTTGGTACCCTCACTTGGTATGCTAACGGTCTGAGAAACCGCGCAACTGTCAAAATGGTCTTGAGAAAGTTTCCGAACTAGGGTGCCATCCAGTACCTTCTTCTCTAGCTTTGAAAATTCTTTTTCGGAAATTTTCGAACCATCTAATTTTACACATCTATTGTTTTTTACTTTTGCCAATCCCATCAAGGCAGCTAAAGAGCCCACCGTGACTTGCTTAGTCTCGTTTGAAAGGCTGTCGTAAATTGTGCGTCTATAACTGTGATGGAAAGAAGATCTTCCGGCGGCGTTGAATCCTCCAAATCCAACAATGACGGGTAAAGGTCTCATGGTAATATTCCTGGTTTTTTTTTGTTTGGCCGGATTGTAGTCTTATTTTCAAGCCTAATTTATGGCATATAAGACATACAATATGATAAATTAGCCAAATAACATGTTAGCTGAGGTCTCTCAATTTTGCCTAAGATTCTTAATGTCGGATTTCTTATGACACCCGGTATGTTGACTACCGGGACGGCTTATCCTTATGAGATGTGGGTTGCTGCTTTAGATCACAGTAGGGCTAGACGTTTGCCGACTACAGGATCTCTTCATCTGATAGGGGTATCGGCAGATACAATAACCGGGCAGCTTCCTTTAATGGCGGATTGCTTCATGACGGATTGTCATGCTTTGGATGTACTATATCTCCCTGCGCTTTGGAGAAATCCTAGGGTAGTTCTAAGGAGTGTGGAGAAACAACTTTTACCATGGGTTAGAGCCTTAGCCACGGCTGGTACGAAGATTGCTGCTGTCGGCTCAGGTGTATGTCTTTTGGCAGCTAGCGGACTTCTGAATAATCGGCCCGCTACAACCCATTGGTATTATTTCGAAGAATTCAAGAGGAGCTACCCTGAGGTGGATTTGAAATCAGAGTTTTTTATTACTCAGTCCGATTCTCTGTATTGCGCAGCTAGTATAAATTCCTTAGCGGATGTCACGGTACATCTCATTGAACTTCTGTTAGGTTTAGAACCGGCATTGCATGTGGAGCGGAACTTTTCTCATGAAATTCGCAGAGGTTATAAAAACCAGCGATTTTCTGTGGGTGGTGACTCCCCTTCAACTGATGAAGTTGTTGCTGAGGCGTTGGCCTGGATCACCGAAAATGTGGGGTCCAATCAGTCTACTGGTTATCTAGCTGATAAGCTTGGAGTGTCTAGGCGGACTCTTGATAGAAGGTTTAAGACAGCTACAGGTACGAGTGTTCGGGCTTATTGGCAGAAAAATAAGATGAGATTGGCTCAAGAGTTGTTGGGAGAGACTGATCTCCCGGTTGGTGAAGTGGCCTGGAGAGTGGGTTACCAAGATGGAGGATACTTTAGCTACTTGTTTAGACGAGAGATGTCCGTGACTCCCCATGAATATAGGAAAACAGTTAGAGCTAAATTATTTAACGAGTCTAGTTGATTTTGGACAGAATTTAGTAGGCGGATAAGGATTCTAATTTTGATACGGTATTTAGGAAAAATTCAGGATATGACTCTTAAGAATGATGTTATAGCAGCGGCACTTATAGTTTCTACGATTATACTTTTTGTCACGGAAAACTTATTTCATTACCCCATAGCTGTCATGAGTATATTAGGTTGCATTCAAATGGCTGGGCAAAAGGTGTTTGATCAAAGCCTTAAACATCTTTGCTGGATATTTTTTGCCGTTTGGCTACCAATGGTTTTGGCGTGCTTCGGCTCATCAAATCCCTTACATAGCTGCAAAACAACGATCGCTTACTTACATTTTTTACCTATGGGTTTCTACATAAGCGTCTCGTGTTTACAAGAAAGGGTTCGGGTGATGGTGGGTAGAGCGATCATCTTTCTTTGTTTTGTTTTAGTCTTAGATGCTTGTTTCCAGTTTTTTTCTGGCCGCAACTTGCTAGGGTATCCTTTGCAAGGGGATAGTGTCACTGGCATGTTTCACCCAAAACAAAGGCTCGGTTTGTTCTTAGCTATTCTCGCGCCTTTTTTCATACATTTTTTATGGAAACGAGGCTGGGGTTTGACATTGATTTTGATGTCAGCACTGCCGTATTTATTCGTGATTTTAGTAAGTCTCAAGCGAAACAGCTGGTTGATGCTGTTTATTGGTTTGATGATTTTTGCCTTCATAGAGTGTAAGGGTTCTTTCGGAAAATTTTCCAGGATAGTTGGAGTCGCTAGTTTTGTTATTTTTTTAGTTGTTTCAGCGCTATTCACTTCAAGTCCCACTTTCACAAAACAGATGCAACACTCGTATGGATTACTAAGCGGGAATGCTCAAGAGATGGATCGGTCGAGCAACTATCGTTTAGCGTTGTGGGACGTTGGGTTAAATATGGTTGAAGATAACCCCATTCTGGGTATCGGGCCTAGAGGCTATAGGTATGACTTTAAAAAATACGCAGATCCAGAAAACTTTTGGGTTAAAAATTTTGATTCTGGTCAAACTCATCCGCATTTGATGTCTCTCGAAATTCTTGTTGAGACAGGGATCATAGGGTTCTCGATGTATCTTTTTGTTCTTATGCTTTTATTAAAAATTTCAATAAATTCGGCCTCGAGTGACTCGGCAAAATTCTGGATAATCGCTGCTTTTTTAGCATGGCTTCCCCTCAATACCCATCTGGCTTTTTACGGTTCCTATTGGGCATCTGTAGCTTGGACTTTTCTAGCACTTGGCCTAAGGGGTGCACAAAGCCCAGCAGACCACTCTAAATGATCTCAAATGACTCCAATTGATGTCAAATACTCCGTATTGTTTTAATTTGATGCTATATTCTATAAACAGAAATATTTTAGTGATTGTAGAGCTGGAGCATGATGAGAGTAATTAGCAACTTAAATTTTAAACCATATGCTTTTAGGTTATGTAAAAGGCCGATAAATATGTTTAGAATAATAAGCCTATGAAGTTACAACAGCTAAGATACATATCCGAAGTTGCTCGTCATGGGCTGAACATTTCTGTTGCTGCGGAGAACCTTTATACATCCCAGCCGGGGATCAGTAAGCAGATCCGTCAGTTAGAAGATGAACTTGGTTTAAGGATCTTTGAGAGGAAAGGAAAACACCTGTCTGAAATCACGCCCGCGGGACGCCGTATTCTTGAAATAGCTTCCAAAATTCTTGAAGAGGTTGAGAATATAAAAAGTGTTTCGAAAGACTTTAATGATTCAAACGCAGGTACTTTGTCTATAGCGACAACTCACACACAAGCCCGTTATATATTACCGTCTATCGTCGAGAAATTTGTTGAACGATATCCTAAGGTGTCTTTAAGAATTCATCAGGGCACACCGCCCCAGATTGCTGAACTAGTATCGAGTCGGTCGGTGGATTTCGGAATAGCTACGGAGGATACCGGCCTATTCGGAGACTTATTAAGTCTTCCTTGTTTCCGCTGGAATCCGCTGGTCGTAGTTCCTCATGGACACCCTTTGTCAAAAGTTTCTTCCCCAACCTTACATGATGTGGCAAGATACCCAATCATTACTTATCTCCTTGGCTTCAATTCTAGGAGCAAGCTAGACACAGCTTTCTCTGAAAATGGCCTCAAGCCGAATGTGGTGCTGGACGCAGTCGATACTGATGTCATTAAGACATACGTTAGGCTTGGCTTTGGCGTCGGAATTATTGCTTCACCGGCTTTTAGCCCGTCCGAGGATGGTGATCTGGTTGCGCTTGAAGGCGTTGAAATATTCCCAGGCGCAATCACCGAAATCATTCTTAGACCAGGGACGTTTCTGCGCGGATACATGCATGACTTTATCGAAGAATTTGCGCCCCATTTAAGACGCGATCTGGTTTCAGATTTGGTACTTAATGATGGGCAAGTGACTTCGGGCTCA
>CACJXQ010000029.1 GCA_902597385.1 uncultured Pseudomonadota bacterium
TGGACTCCAATTTACCTCGAAGGCTTGGTTTGCTCCTCTTTGTTCGATCATGGGTATGGGAAGAACGTAGAGGGGCTGTATTCCGAAAATTTACAGAAGAAACATGGAAATTGGGAGAATGAAACACAGAAGTTTGGACCGCAGACCAGATTGATATTGATGGTGGGCGATTATGTTCGACAAAAGTTTAAAGGACATTTCTATGGAAAAGCACAAAATATTAGGAGACTGTTGCGGCAAGAGTACGAGAATCTTTTAAGCGACTACGATCTAATACTAATGCCTACTCTTCCTATGGTTGCGACGCCTATTCCAAAAGATGAATCGAATCTCTCGGAAATAGTCGGTAGGTCCTTAGAAATGGCTGTCAATACCCCCGCTGCAGATTTGACCGGCCACCCTTCCATCTCCTTACCTTGCGGTACTAGTAAAGGTTTGCCTGTTGGGATGATGCTCACTGGCAGATTTTTTGAGGAGGAGACACTGTACCGAACAGCTTATGCTTTTGAAGAATGTCTCAATAAAAATTAAGGAATGAAAATATGTTACTAGCCCACGAGCTTTATGGAAATGGCCCAAACGGAGTAATAGTGCTACATGATTTTTATGGCTGCAAAGATACCTGGAGTTTTGCCAGAAATTTTTTTAACGTGAAAGATTTTACCTACGCTTTTACAGAAGTGAGAGGTTACGGAGGGTCGCGAGGCTACGCAGGTGAGTATACTCCAATTGAGGTTGCCACTGACGTTTTGGCATTGGCTGATAATCTTGGTTGGAAGAGGTTCCATATTGTGGGTCATTCGATGAGTGGTATGTTGGCTCAACGTGTTGTTTTGGACGGCCAGGAAAGGATTCTCTCGGCAGTGCTGAATACCCCGGTAGCGGCATCAGGATTAAGTTTTTCCCCTGAAGGCTTTGCACTTATTAAGAAGTCTGTGCATGAGGATGCCGCCTTATCGGAAGCCTTTGATGCTTTGACCGGTAATAGGTTGTGTAAAGAATGGTTGGATTTTAAAATCAGACAAACGCGTTCGAATCGCTTATTAAATGCGCAAGCAACCTACTTCAAGAATTGTACCGAAATGGGTTTTTTAGAAGAAGTGAAAGGTGATACTACCCCTATGCTAATTATAATAGGGGAGCATGATATGGAGCCTTTTACCGCAGTTACTGCACAAGAAACCTTTTTAGATTGGTACCCTAACGCACAGATAGAAATTTGTCAGAATGCAGCTCACTACCCCCAGCAGGAAACTCCAGTATATTTTGCAACTGTTTTTAATAGTTTTCTAGAAAAACAAATAGATTAGTGCAGTTGAAAGAGCGCGCTACCAGGAGTAGTTATTTCGCTCTTAGAGTTTTTCAGAAATAAACTTAGTCGCACCGAATCATCCGAGCAGTCCTCTACAGTACCTCCGCCTACTAAAGTCTCGCCGAGGTAACTAACGATTCGGTTGGTGTACTCAAATTCTCTCAAGGTGGCATTGTTTCCTACCCAGTCTGTAGCTATCTGGGCTAGCCAGTCGCCTTGAAGTGGGCCGTCAATGACGATACCGGCATGGTTTTCACAACTGATAGTATAGTTCTCGTCATAATGGATTCTATGTGCGTTCCAGACTGCTGCATTGTAAAGAAATAGAGAGACATTTGTGGCAGTAAACTTCCTACTGGGCAAACTAGCTCCTACTTTGAAATACTGATTCATCGATTAATTCTACTTTGCGTAATTTCCATTACCACATTCTCATTTTCGTCCTGAATTGAAATGTTGTAGATCACAAAAATCAAGGGACCACTTCTACCTTCCTTTTGATAAATGTCAACGATCTTTTTTTGAATGAGAAGCTTATCACCCGCTTTTATTTCTCTGAAATATTTCTGTCTTATTCCGCCCGCCATGACCCTTTTTAATGGTAAAGGTGGGGTGAGAACATCTTTTGCTAAACCGTCTTTAGCGAGGTCAGATATTGAGACAAGAGGTTTATCCGTTCCAAACAAAAACATTGGAGGAGCGATATCGCCATCTAAATGGATTTTCTTAGTTTGCTCGGTTGCTATCGAGTATTTGATGATGTCGCGTCGAGAGACCTCTAAGTGTATAGGAGGGGCACTCCTGCCAATCCACGATCTAATTTCATTCGATAGCAGGTCAGGCATAGAAAAAATTATGTTCGTTCATTTAGTCTTTGTCTAAAATGAAGTACGGAGTGCAAAGTGTATCTGATATTTTCAGAAAGGCCACTGTGAGTGTCCTGCCGATATATAATTTTTCTTCTTGCTGGTGTTTTACCAAAGGGGCCAGTAATCTAACGGGTTCCTCCAATTGGGCTGTAATCATCACGTACGGGATCTGATCTTGGAAAGCTGGGTGGAATGGATGATGACTGACCGACCAAGTATAAATTGAGCCTCTACAAGAAGACGCTACCCAATCGTAGTCAAGGCTATGACATGCATCACACATAGGGCGTGGATAATGTCGCAACTTATGACAGTTTGTGCATCTTTGCAATAGCAACTTTTCATTAAGCAAACCTTCCCAGTATGTCTGGCCCTCTGGAGAGCGGTTCAAAGTCAGCTCTTCAAGATTTTTCATCATGTTGACATCACAGCAATAGACCCATCCCCCAAGTCTCCGTATCCCGTTACCAGTCCGGTCTCAACATCTCTGAGTTGGCGTTCACCACATTCGCCTCTCAACTGCCTCACTAACTCAACAATGTGGTTCATACCAGCGATATGAGCTTCAGATAACAGGCCTCCATGGGTATTAATTGGGATGGTTCCATTTTTCTTTATATTGCCTGAGCTAACAAAGTCTCCGCCTTCTCCTTTTTTGCAAAAGCCTAAGTCTTCTAACTGACAAATGACAATGTAAGTAAAACAGTCATATATTTCTGCAACATCTATGTCATTCAGTGAAAGGTCAGCCATTCTAAGTGCTATCGGAGCCGCCTTGGCTAATCCTAGTTCTACCATGTTGGGACGTTGGGTTATCGTACTAGGGCTCATGGGATGCCCTTCGGCCAATCCGCTCAAAAATACGGGCTTTTTTCGTAGGTCTTTTGCCCTATCAGCACTGCTCACTACAACGGCCGCAGCCCCGCTGCTTTCTAGACAACAATCATATAATCTGAATGGATCTGCGATCATTCTAGAATTCTGGTGATCTTCAACTGTCATCGGTTTTCTCATCATTGCATTTTCATTTTTTGTCGCGTTTTCTCTGCAGGTTATCGCTACTTCAGCAAATTGCTTGCTCGTGGTTCCGTATTTTTCCATGTGTCGTCGTGCCATATGAGCATAGAATTGAGCAGGGGCATTAGTGCCCAGCGGCATTTCGAACTCGCTAGCTACTCTCATTTGTGGCATTTGCGCTAACCTATTTGTGATACGCCCAGAAGTTGCGCCTCTCCCCAGCGCAATTAAGACATGCCTTGCGACTCCGGTTGCCACGGCCATGGTTGCGCTTTGTAGTGCTGCAACTGGGCTGGCACCTCCCATTGGGGTTTGGGCTGAATAACGCAAATCTTGTATTCCAAAGTTGGTAATAAAATCTTCGGCAACTATTCCTCCGGCGCCATAAGGAATTACTCCGTCAATTTCATGTGGTGAGAGCCCCGCATCTCGAACCGCGGCTAGAGATGCTTCTAAGGTAAGCGCAAGAGTGCTCCTATCGGTGCTTTTTTCATATTTTGTTTCGCCTATTCCGCTAACGCAGCCCTTATTTTTCAGAAAAAAATCATTCATTATTTTGTTCCGGAAACGGGTATCAAAGCTCCATTTATGGCTTTGGCTTGATCGGATAACAGAAAACAGATTACCTCGGCGATGGAAGCTGGGGTAACCCAGGTCGAAAAATCTGCCTCGGGCATTTCTGCGCGGTTAGTAGGAGTATCTATGATGCTTGGTAGCACGGCGTTCACATTGATTCCGTAGTCATTTACTTCTTCCGAGAGACTCTCCGTGATTCTCATAACGGCGCTTTTAGCTACGATGTATGAAGACATATAAGCTGCCCCACGCATTGCAGCTTGAGCACCTATGTTAACAATACTGCCTCTTTTAGCTTTCACCATTCTCGGAACCACCGTCGAAAGCACGTTTCTCAGACTATTGACATTCATGTCCTGCATGGTTGTCCATTCTTCAGAATTTTCTTCAAAGGTCGAGTTTCCCATCGCGAAACCGCCTGCCACATTAATCAAGCCGTCCACCCGATCCAATTCTTCTACTTCTCGTTTAATTTCTTGACGGGAAAGCAGGTCTACCTTTCTCCAGTAGCTATTATTTTTTACATAAGAAATGTCAAAGCCTGTAACGAGGGCACCATAGTCTTGAGCGGCTTCAACAGTAGCTTTCCCTAAAGCTCCATTTGAACCCGTAACTATTATTTTTTTCCCAGTTAACATTTTATCGATCTTAGTACCGTTTAAAGTTATAAATTGTATTCTTTGGTTCTTTTAGTACCCGCCTTACCATGGGCTCGAATTCCTCTAAGCCCAACTTCGGTTTATCAGAATCGAAAGCGATGTCATCATACTTAGCAATAAATTCAGCCGTATGATCAAAGTAGGGAGATTTTCTGTATGTCTCCCTCATGTTTCTGTCCATTCCAAGATGGTGAAAAAAATTGTATCCCTGGAAGATGCCGTGATGTTTTACCATCCAATGGTTGGCTTCACTAACAAACGGATGCAAGATGGCAGCCGCGATATCGGGGTGATTGACTGGTCCTAAGTTATCTCCAATATCATGTAGTAGAGCACAGACTATGTATTCTTCGTCCCGACCGTCTATCGCCGCCAACTCGGCGGTCTGTAGGCTGTGTTGCAGCCGATCAACAGGGAAACCAGCGTAGTCTCCATCGAGCATTTTTAAATGATTTAAGATGCGGTCAGGGAGGGTTTTAAAATGAACTTTTTGCTTTGCAATAATTTCCTCCCAATCTTCCTTTGAGCTCTCTGATAAAGATTTAAAGTTTGGAAGATCCGTTTTAAGCGTTTTTTCTTCGTTATTCATTAACGTGGTTTGCTCGGATTTAGTTTTCATTTTGTTTAGATGGTTGGTAATTTGGATGAATCTTAGATTAAAGCACATTAGTTGAAAAACGTATATCCAACTTAAGTGAAAGTGGTCTTTTCGCACAATATTAGTCATACTTCTTTGATGCAAGCTCAATGGGATGCGAATCGCATATGAAAGATGGAATAGCTGTTTTTGTTAAATATGATTGCCCCACCTGTCTGATGGTGGTGCCTGTGCTAGAAAAAATCCAGAAAACCGTTGAGATGAAAGTATTTGTGCAGGACTATCCAGAAAAATTTCCGTCCCTCATGGTGGACGATGATCGAGAGCTTGCGGATTCTTACGACTACAATATTGAAATAGTGCCAACCATTGTCAGAATTGAAAATGGTGCTGAGATAGAAAGAAGTGTCGGCTGGGAAAGGTCTTCGTGGGAGAGGATCTCGCAAACCAAAGCGTTAGGCAATGCATTGCCGTCGATCAGGCCTGGTTGCGGGTCGTTATCTGTGGAGGTGGGCATCGCTGAGAGACTGGCGATTAAATCCGGAGAGGTGAAATTTAGTTCGCGAAAAATTACCCTGGGTTCGTTGGAAGATGATATCGAATTATGCTTTGAGAAGAGCTGGACTGACGGTTTGCCAGTTGTCCCCCCAACGGAGGAGAGGGTGTACCGCATGCTTAAAGGGACAGGTCGAAAAGGCGACGAGATACTAGGAATGATGCCGCCAAATAATATTGCATGTACTGTCGAGAAGGTTGCAGTAAATGCTGTTCTGGCTGGCTGTAAGGCGGAATACTTTCCAGTGGTGTTGGGCGCTGTAGAGGCCGTTTTGGAGCCGGCATTTTGTTTGCATGGGTTGATTGCCACGACTTGGTTCTCTGGTCCGATGGTGATCGTGAACGGAAAGATAAGAAAAACAATCGGAATGAATTGGAAGGGAAATGTTTTGGGTCAAGGCAATAGGGCGAATGCGACCATAGGACGAGCCTTACAGCTAACCGTTAGAAACGTGGGTGGAGGAAAACCTCGGGAAGTAGACCAGTCGACTTTCGGTTCGCCTCTTAAGTTTGGTTTTTGTTTTGCTGAAGATGAGTCTACGCCTTGGACAACATTGGCTGAGGACCGGGGTTTTAACAGGGATAAGTCCACGGTCACTTTGTTTTCTGCTGACGGCCCGATAGGTTGTGTCGATCAAAACTCGAGGGATCCAGATAGCCTTATAAAATCAATTGCTGGAAGTTTGAAAATAGTGAACCATGTGGGGCTAGCTAACGCTTCTGATGCGGTCGTTGTAATAGGACCTGAGCACGGAAGGGTGTTCGATGAAGCTGGCTGGACTAAGGAGCAGGCGGTAGAAGCTTTACACCAAGCTACTAAAATGTCTGAAGTCTCCGATCTAAAAATGACGACGCTTGCGGCTAAATTGGATGACTCTAAAGCACGTCAAAGTAAAAGCATGATCAATAAATTTCGAAAGAACGGGCTCACGCTCATTCGTGCAGGAGGGGATGCTGGTCTTTTCTCTGCCATTATCCCTGGATGGCTCATGAAAGGGGAGACTGGAACCGAACCCATAACTAAGGAGATATAGATAATATGCAAAGTTTATTGGATCCAACTGGCGAAATAGAACCTGTTATCAGGTCCCCTATTGCTAAGCCTGATACATTGGAAGGTAAAACACTTGGTCTGTTGGATATTTCTAAGGCTAAAGGGGATATTTTTCTTGATCGGTTAGAAGAACTTTTCTCTGATCGAGGTGTGAAAGTTCGCAGATATAAAAAACCGACTTTTGCTAAACCCGCGCCACTGAAATTGATCCAAGAAATCACTAAAGAAGTTGATATTGTCGTAGAGGGCTTGGCTGACTGAGGATCTTGTACGTCGTGCAGTTTGCAGGACATAAGAGAGTTAGATAGTAGAGGAATTCCTGGAGGTTATGTGGCTTCCGAACCATTCGAAGTGGCAGCTCAGAGTCATGGAGATGCCATCGGTTTTCATGCAGATGGGATTTTTGTAAGTCACCCGATTCAGGACAGAAATATCGAAGAGATGAAAGAACTAGCGGAGACCTTTTTTGGATCAATTTTAGGGCTGATCTGTAAAAAATCTACTTAGCGTTAAGGTCTGGCGCTTGATATGCTCTCTTTAGGACTGAGTATCCTGCTCTTATGGCATCGAATTGTTCAGATAAAACAGGTGTAGGTTTTTCTAAATCTAAAAAGAAACGAGTCATTCCTTTGACGGTTGACTCTAGTTGGTTTGGTTTATCTAAATGATTAGTAATTTTTATGAGACGACGAACGTACCGTTGGAAAAACCATTCCCTAGAATATCTCTCCAGAGGTTCTTCTCTGGAATGAGCGTTGATTTTTTCTAGAAGCTTTAGGAAGTTGCTCTTAGAGAGGTCCTTTTTGGTCGGTCTACCCATCAAGCTACCTTTCTTTGGTGGGTTGGGGGCGGCTCAACTTTGTAGAGCTTTTCTGCATTGCTCCATAATATTTTTTCCCGTACGCTTTCGTCGCAGTCACCCAAACCCTCGTCAATTCTTCTGTGCACTTCATCGCCGAATAAAGAGGTTGGATGGGGGAAATCAGTTTCAAAAAGTATGTTTTCCTCGCCTACTTTATCTATTAAGCGCTTTGGAGCTACTTGTTCAAACCAGTAGCAACCAAAAACATTTCTTCTGAAATATTCCGAAGGGAGATATTCAAAATCATCTCGTTCGCTCGCAACTGAATTACCCTCGAATTGATAATCTAACGCCTCTAATACAAAGGGAATCCATCCTATCCCTGATTCAACGGATACAAACTTAATTGAAGGATAGCGGCACAGGACCCCGCTCATCAAAAGGTCTGTCAGCTGGATTCCGTTTCGCATGAAGAACTCTACCGATATCTCGGTAAACGCAGCCATGCGTCCGTAAACTTTTATCTTTTCCTTATTGATTCCTGCGTCCATATTGCCTGACCCAATATGAAAACTTATCGGAAGGTCGTGGTCGCAGGCGGCCTCCCACAAAGGATCCCAGTGTCTATCCCCGATTACAGGTTGTCCAAAGGCGTGAGGTTCACCTGTAAAAAGTATTCCTTTGTGATTCATAGCTTGGCACCGTTCAATTTCTTTAACGGAGGCCTCAATGTCCCAAAAAGGGAGCGATGTGATCGGTAAAAGACGACGAGAATCGGCTGACGCCCATTCGGTTTGCCAATCGTTATAAACCTTTACACAGGTGAGCATAAGTTCTGGGTCTCCGAGTTTTAGAAAAGCTTGGTTACCGAAGCCGCCTACATTGGGATACATCACCATGGCCCAAATGCCCATTTCATCCATGTAGCTCAAACGCTCCTTAGCATCGTAGGCGCCTGGATGCATGTCGCTATAATTATTGGGCGGATTGATCATACTACCTACACCGGCAGTTGCTGAAAGCCCCAATTTTGCAATGGGTTTGCCTTCTATGTACCAAGTGCTTCTCCCCTTCTTGTCTACCCGCACTTGCGGAACCGTATCGCGCATTTTTGCGGGGACCCTGCTGGTCCAAAGGTCTGCTGATTCAGTAACATGGGTGTCGACGTCGATTATTCTGTATTGCGCCACAATAAAACCCTCCTGTTAGACTTATAGTTTTCACGCCCGTTCTCCACTAGGGAAACTTCAGTATAGGACACTTTGGAGTAACTTTTAATTAACCATCGCTCTCTAATAGTGCTCTCTTTTGTTTTTGTTGATGTTAATTTAAGTAAATGTTGTGTTAATCTCCAAAAATAATTGGCAAAGGGAGTGCAAATTATGCTCGATTTACTAATTAAAGACGGCTTAGTAGTTGATGGTACCGGTTTGGATAGATATCCCGCTGATGTTGGGGTAGCAGATGGAAGGATTGTTTCTATAGGAAAAATTAAAGATTCTGCTAGCAGAACCATCGATGCGGAGGGATTGGTGATTTGTCCCGGGTTCGTGGATGGGCACACCCACATGGATGCTCAGATCTTTTGGGATAAACTGGGCGCTTCGTCGTGCTATCACGGTGTTACTACTGCTGTGATGGGTAACTGTGGTTTTACGTTAGCGCCTTGTTCGGAAGCTGATGCGGATTTTGTTTTTAGAAATCTAGAACGAGCGGAGGATTTGTCCCGAGACGCGATGAAGGCTGGCATCAAATGGGAATGGGAAACCTTTCCGGAGTACTTAGATGTTATCGATAACCTCAAAAAGGGGATTAACTATGCCGGTTATATAGGACATTCAGCTCTCAGAACATACGTTATGGGAGAACGGGCGTTCAGTGAACAAGCAACTGAAAGTGATCTTTTGAAAATGAAAAAAGAAGTGCAGGAAGCGCTGCTCGCTGGTGCCATCGGATTTTCTACTTCTAGAACCTATAATCATTTAACCTCCGATGATCGGCCTGTTGCCAGTAGAATTGCCGACTGGTCTGAGGTTAGTTATTTGGTCAATGCGATGGGCGAGTTGGACGCTGGAATATTCGAAATAGCAGGAGAGGCACCGGGCAGGAGAAAGGAGCGAGAGCGCGAATATTTTGAACGCTTAAAGAAATTGGCAGTGGAATCAGGTCGCCCCATCACTTTTGGCATGCCAAGCATAAGGATAGCTCCAGATCTTTGGACATCCTACTATGATCTGGGGGAAGAGGTGGCTGAAGCTGGTGGCAAGCTATTTGTTCAAGCCCATAGTCGTCATTTGTCGACGTTACTTTCTTTCAAGTCTCACACTCCCTTTGATCATTGGGAAGTTTGGCGAGATGTTCGCTCCAAGGGGCTAGAAGAGCAAAAAATATTGTTATCTGACCCAGAGGTTAAACGAAAGCTTGTAGATATTGCTTCTAGACCTTATGACGGACCGAAAATAGTGGGTGCTGAAGCTAGGCCTCCGGAATGGGACTGGGTGTATCTGATGGAAGGTATTCGGCAAGAGACGGTAATGACGGAGGTCGCTAAACAACGAGGTGTTCATCCGGTTGAAGCAATGATAGACATAGCTTTAGAGAAAGACTTCGACGTTTTTTTTAGGCAACCTTTGGCCAATGAGGATCAGGATGCAGTGCTCAAAATGATGAAACACGATCATAGTGTGGTAACATTTTCAGACTCTGGAGCGCACGTTGCGCAAATTATGGATTCATCCTTGCAGACCCACTTGCTAAGTTACTGGGTGAGGGAGAGGGAGGAATTCACACTTGAACAGGCGATTAAGATGATTACTTGTGACACTGCAAATGCTTGGGGCTTTTTAGACCGCGGAATTGTCCGAGAAGGCTTGAACGCGGATCTACTCATTCTTGACCCGGATGCCGTAGATCAAAATATGCCAGAGCTAGTGAATGATTTACCGGCTGGCGCCCAAAGGTTGAAACAGACATCGACAGGTATTCAATATACAATCGTAAACGGGCAAATTCTTCTTAAAGGAGAAGAGCACTCTGGGGATTACCCTGGTAAGTTGGTGAGGGGTTCGCTGGCAAAATCTTAGATATTGCTAAGCAGCATCTACATGTTCAGGTTTTAGAAATGTAATGATTAGAAAACTAAAAAAGGAAACTAAATGATTGGTAAAAAATTAACAACTTGGCTTTTTTTGAGTTTATTTTCGATGACCGGAAACGTTTTAGCGCATGGGACAGATACCTTGGCGCATTACAAGGGGGAAATAGTAGTTACCGTGATGTTTCCTGTAGGTGCAGCAGCGGAAGACGTGGAGGGGTTTATAGAGAAAATGCGGTCTACCGTTCCCAAATACGAAGGTCTGGACGGCTTGATAAGCAAATACTATGTGATGAGTGAAGATAATAAATTAGCAGGTGGTGTCTATCTTTGGGAATCTGTAAGCAAGGCAAATGCTTGGTATACTGCCAAGTGGTACGATTACATGAAAAAAGCTTGGGGAGAACCGCCTAAAGTTGAGTACCTAAAAGCGCCTATTGTTGTTCGTAATAATTGAAACAAAAGAGGATAAAACATTGCGTCAATATCTCCATATAAATCTACGATCACGTGAAGTGAAGCCGGAGGAGTTTGCCGGAGAGAAGCTTGCTCGAGCCGGTCGTTTTTTTATCGCAAACTCTCTTTTAGAGATGGGCGTCGCGAAAGTGGATCCCCTCGGTCCAGATAATCCACTAATATTTTCTGCTGGGCCATTTGCGGGCAGTAACTTCTCAAATGCCAATCGAACCAGTGTGGGCTGCAAAAGCCCATTGACTGGTGGCGTCAAGGAGGCGAACGCGGGAGGATCTTTCGGGTTGGCTTTAGGACAGATGAATCTAGCCGGTTTTACGTTATATGACCAATGTAGCGATTGGTCCGTTATGCATATCGGGCAGGATGGAAAAATCAGTTGGAGTTCTGCAGAGCCATATATGGGGAAGGGTAACTTTGAATGTGCAGAACTACTGCATGAGCAATTCGGGAGCAAAGTGAGTTTGGCCATTTGTGGGCCTGTGGGAGAATATGGAGGCTTACTAGCTGGTATAGCTATGAGCGATACTGATAAGAGACCAACCAGACTCTCTGCTCGAGGGGGTGTTGGGGCCGTAATGGGAAGTAAAAAGGTCAAAGCGGTAGTGGTAGAATTAAGTAAGATGCCAACTTTTCACGAAAGAAAGAAGCTTTTGAAAGGCATCAAGGAGTATGGAAAGAAACTCAAGGCCGATGAAGCGATAACTGCCTTAAAAGAATATGGTACAGCTATGATGGCTGATTATACGAATTATGTTGGTGGACTTCCCGTCAATAATTTTGGTGCAGGTAGACAGGTCGAACCGGACCAAGGCCCATTGAAAATGGGGGGGGAGTTTATAAGAGAACAAAATACTACCCGAGGTGGTGAGACGTCCCACGCTTGTATGCCAGGTTGCATGATCGAGTGTAGCAATGTCTATGCAGACGCTGATGGTAACGAGATTTCTTCTCCAGTTGAGTATGAGACGCTGGGACTAATGGGTACTAACTGCGGCATTTCCGAGCCGGACGAGTTAGCTCGATTGAATTGGCATGCCAATGATCTCGGCATAGACACAATTGAGACTGGAGCGATGATGGGCGTCTTAATGGAGGCTGGGTTGGCAAAGTTCGGTGACATCGAGTTTCTGAATAATGTGATTTCACAAATAAGAGAAGGGTCTGAAATTGGAAAACTATGGGCGCAAGGCACTGGCGCTGTTGGTAAGCACTATAAAGTTGACCGTGTACCGGTGATAAAAAACCAAGGAATAAGCGCATACGATCCTCGAGTAATTGAGGTCACGGGTATATCTATGATGTTGACGGCGCAAGGGGCTGATCACACGACCGGAAATGTTGCCAAATTCGAGTGTGCGAATACTACCGTTGATGAGCTAGTTGACGCTAGTATGGAGACTCAAGTTTTATGTGCAACTGCGGACTCTTTGGGCCTATGCGTGTTTGGAAGATCCGTTACAAACGCGAACATTGAAATGATCGTCGGCTTGATAAATGACGCGACTGGTTCGAATTTGGATACTTCCTTTTTTCTAGAACTTGGTAAGGAAACTTTGAGACTTGAGAATGTTTTCAATAAAGAGGCAGGGTTTTCGGAAGAGGATGATGAGCTTCCGGAATTCTTCTACGACCAACCTCTAGCGCCCTCTAACCAAGTAGCTCGGTTTAGAGCGTCCGAAGTGAATAAGTCGGCGGAGAGATGGTGGGAAAATCAAGTGTCAGAAACCCAAGCTTGAAAAAGTTATTTTCTTTCTTTCTTATCTCTTTATTCTTTGGGAATCCTATAACTAATGCTGAAGATGAAAACCTGCTGGACACTGTTGTTGACCTAGATCTTAATAGGTATGTAGGGGTCTGGCATCAGATAGCCTATATACCCAATAGATTCCAAAAAATGTGTGAGAAAGACACACGAGCGAAGTACGAGGTTTTAGGAGACGGGCGAATTAAAGTGGTTAACAGCTGCAGGGATGCCGACACAAATCTTCATATAGCAAAAGGCATTGCAAGACTGAATGCAGCGTATAGAGATCCCGCTAGGCTACAAGTGAGATTCGCCCCTGCTTGGTTATCTTTTCTTCCTTTTGTTTGGGGAGATTACTGGGTTTTAGACATTGACGCTGATTATAACTCGGTTTTGGTTGGATCTCCGGATCGTCAGTACCTTTGGTTATTAGCGCGTAGTCCGGAACTTGCCAAGGATCGAGAAATCGGCTTAAGGCAAAAGGCAAGTGCCCTGGGTTTTGATGTGACCAAATTATCTGAGTAATAATCTACCGCTCACTGACCTTCCGTTAGGCTGGACACGTTGAAGATTCGTTTGATTGTCCTGGGTTGCATACTCGGATGAATGGTTTCGCTCCTTCCCCTCACAATGGTTGCAGTATTGGTATATCTATCAATGTTGATTTGTCCCCTCCAACTGGGCACAGAAAGTTCAATATCGGTTTTATTTTTGCTAGGTGCCCGATGCACTGTTTGCATTGTTTTCCAAAGGGTATTGTCCTGTCCGAAAATCAAAGAAAAATGCACAGAGAATGTCTCTTTGTCGATAAATAGTATGCGACTTTTGTAGGGATGTCCTTCCCAATCAGATGTCACCTCTACCACGAAACAGTTTCTGATTTGCCACTCGTCGTCCGGTACCCTGCTGTGTGGTCCGTATACAGTAAGTTTCGGCTGAATGGTGTCCGCGACAGAAAGAATCTTTTTGTCTCCTAAAAGCTTCCAGTTGTAATCCAAAACTCGCCCGGAAAAGCCTTCGAAGTCATCTAATGTCGCTTCGGAGCCCATAAAGCTATCGGCTCGCTCCTTAGCGGAAAAACGCCTTACCCGTCGTTCTGTTGGTAAGTAGGTATTCACCTGATCGTCCGCAGTTGGGTCGTTCATTCTCTCCACCACGAATTTGGTTCCTTTCACATTAAAGGGAGAAAAAAACTCAATGTAGTCTTTGAAAAAACGAGTTTTGCTGTCTTTTATATCCACCTTATAGTTTTTATCCGGTAACATCGCTAGGTTATTCAGATATACGCGATGGTAAGACTGATTGAGTAACCGATCTAACTTGCCCCCGCCTATGAGCCCTTCCTCCGAAGAAAGCGGTGCCGGTCCGGATTCGCTGCCGATATAAGCCATGGTTAAGTCCTCGACTTTATAACCGAAATATTGCCAGCGATGTATATTATTCCAAGCTATCATATAACCTGCATTCTCTGGGTTGTTTCCTTTTATCGTTTCCAGAGAGAAGGGCAGGCCCGCCGTATAATTTTCTAAACGTCCATCTTGTCCTAAAGAAACTTGTCCAGAAAATTTCTCAGTGGCTTCTGTGTATGTAGGGTGATTGGCTTGAAATGCGTAATCTTGAATTTTTATGGATAGTTCTGGGAAGTCGAGTTCATCGATAAACCCAGGAGGTAGCCATGGTTGTAAAGATTCTACATTTTTTGACGTAAATGTCGATCCAGCTGCTGGTGGATCGAGTAAAGGGTTCTCGTCTATCCAGCTATTAACTTGATCTCTGTCAACTGTGGCCCAACTCCCCAATGTAAAACTCAATGCGTATACAAAAGATAGAAGTTTTAAACAAAACCTTCTTCCCACCCTATTCTCCTTTTTTTCTGCGAATTATAGTTTATTTTTTTAGGTATAATTAGAGAGCACTTTATGAGTATGCTATTTTACGAAGGCGATGTCATTAGTTTCATGATTGGCTGCATAAAAAAACTTTTCGTACATCTTTCTTAAATGGGTTGGGAATAATTTATGGGTGAAAGTAATAGGGCGAGTAAAAAGAAGCAGGAAAATGCGTGTGAAGAGCCCGAATTTTATAACGATATAACGAAGGTACTCCCTGCTGCGTGGGATTTTATGGAGGAAGGCGTTAGAGATCGCCATTCTTTGGCACATACTCCCGTTGTGAGCACCTTGGATGTTGATGGTAAACCGAATTCCAGATGTATGGTGCTCAGGGCAGTAGATAGACAAAAAACCACTTTAGTTTTTCATACTGACAGGCGATCAATAAAGGCCAATGAATTGAAATCCTCTTCTCAGGGCGCAGTATTATTTTACGATCCAAAAAGAAAAATTCAATTGCGATTGCGATGTGGGCTTTCACTTGATACTGATAGCGTTGAGACTAATGAGAGGTGGGGTAAAATGAGGGAGATGAGTAAAGTCTGTTATCAATCGAATTTAGCACCTGGCGATCCGATTAGTGATCCAGAGCAAGTCCAATTCCTAGGAGAGGGTTTTGAAAATTTTGCAATTTTAACAGCTACCGTGAAGCGACTGGAGTGGTTATACCTGTCTTTCAGAGGAAACCGGCGAGCAATATTTGATTGGTCGCGAACCGGCGGTGAAGATGGTAAGTGGCTGGTTCCTTAATGGTAAAAATGCTTTTGTAAGTTCTGTTGGAGAGAAACTTGTTTTCTATTAAAAATATTTTTAAAAAAAAACCTCATCCGTTTCTGCATGGTATCCATACACCCTTAGATAGAGAATTTCTCTACGAAAATTTAACTGTCAATGGCAATATCCCATCAGAGTTAGATGGTCTATATGTACGTAATGGACCCAATCCAGTAAAGCCACCGAATGAACGTCGCTATCACTGGTTTTTAGGTGATGGAATGGTCCACGGGGTGAAGCTAAAGAATGGAGTAGCGGAATGGTATAAAAATCGATGGGTGAGAAGCTATTCTGTCAGTAAAGCCCTAGGAGAAGAAGTCATTCCTGGAGCTAGCAACCAGGTAGTGGACGCAGTTAACACCAATATCATTGCCTTTGCAGGTAAGTTGTGGGCACTTGTAGAAGCTGGGAGCAGCCCGGTTCAGTTAGATGTGAATCTCAATAGCTTAAAACATGATCGGTTTGGTGGCTCTTTGAAAAAAGCATTTACTGCGCACCCCCATTTAGATCCTATTTCAGGAGAGTTACATGCTATTTGTTATTCAGTAGGAAAAAAAGGCAGGGTAACTCACGTAGTTATTTCTCCTAGTGGGGAAGTGGTTAAAGAGTCCCCAATTTGCGTTGAGGGCGGCCCATCGATTCATGATTGCGCCATAACAAAGAACTACATCGTGGTTCTTGATTTGCCGGTAGTTTTTTCTCTTGGAAAATTCTTTACAGGTTCGCTTTTTCCATATCATTGGAAATCAGGACGTCCTGCGCGGGTGGGGCTCCTGAATAGACACAGTACTTCGAGTGGAGAGGTAAGGTGGGTGAAGATAGATCCGTGCTATGTTTTTCATCCTTGCAACGCTTATGAAGTTAATTCGAAAGAGTTGGTGTTAGATGTCTGTGCGCACGACTCAATGTTTGCTTCAAGCAATTATGGTCCTGATTCCAAATTCAGCCAATTTGAAAGATGGCGGATTGACTTGGCATCGATGAAGGTTACTAAAGATATTATTCACAACAAACCGCAAGAGTTTCCGCGTTTCGATGAACGATTGACTGGGCAAAAATATCGATTCGCCTATACTGTCTCCTTGGGGAATGGTAGTGTTCCGGGAAATAGTTTAATTAAACATGACTTACAGGAAGGAAAAACCTATGAACATGATTTTGGAAGAGGGTGTTTCCCTGGGGAGTTTGTGTTTGTGCCTAAAGATCCCGAATCAGGTGAAGAGGAAGGTTGGTTGTTGGGTTATGTGTTAGATATGAGGGAAAGAACAACTCTTTTAACTATTTTGGATAGCAATGATTTCCTGTCGCCTTCGGTTGCGGAAATTAAAATACCTCACCTTGTGCCTCCAGGGTTTCATGGGAACTGGGTGCCAACTTCTTTGGTTGGTTAGTTATTTCTTTAATATGAATAAAGCGTTCTAGCTAAATTATGCCTAACTCATCCAATCAAAAATTAAAATCCGTAAATGTTAACTAAGTCAAAGGAGCAAGTATTTGACATTAAATGGTGGTGTTGTCCCGCCTCGTGGAGATCAACTTTAGTAAACACCGCCTGGTGCCTTTTGGGTTGTTCAATTGGAGACATTGGAACAATATTATATTTTCAAATTACTGGCGTAGACTGGCCGGTTCTAGCGATAATGGGTCTCGCTATTGTCAATGGCTTATTAACCTCGATATTGCTAGAGACGCTTATTCTAATGCGCTCACTAGCGTTTGCTTCAGCAATAAAAACCGCTGCCGGCATGTCACTCATTTCGATGCTGGGTATGGAGGTCGCAATGAATTTGACAGATTTTATGATAACTGGCGGCGCTGTCATTACTTGGCGGGTTCTGCCTTATATACTATTAGCCGGCTTTATAACTCCTCTTCCTTACAACTATTGGAGGCTCAAAGCTTTGGGAGTCGCTTGTCACTAATGGTCCTATGCGTCTACTTCTAAAAAATAATATTATTGGTTATTCGAAAGCTTGTTTAAGTCATGTCCTATTTCCTTCATACTGATCAAATATTATTATTTTTAAGGCGTAGGAGGCGGGGATGATTGAGAAGAATAAAGAAATAGTAAGAGAGGCTTACGCAGCGATTAGTAGAGGAGATGCTGAGCGATTTTTAGGTTTTTTAAGGGACGATGTTGAATGGTATTTCATCGGATCGCATAGATTCTCTGGCACTATGAAAGGGAAAGAACAAATAATCGAAGAGCTTTTTGGGGTTCTCGGCAACGAGCTAGAAGGGGATGGTATTCAGCTAGAAATCAGACAATTGATTGCCGAGGGTGATAAGGTTGTCGCGGAGATGCTTGGTACTGCTCGAAGTACTTCGGGCAAAGACTATAATAATACTTACAACTTAATTCTAACCTTAGAGAGTGGCCTGATTACAGAGATTAGAGAATATTTGGATACTGAGTTAGTTACCGAAGTCTTCGGTCGGGCCGTATAGACTACAGAAAATTAGGAACGGAAAATGAGCGGAAGATTAGTTGGGAAGAGCGCATTAATAACAGGCGGTAGCCGAGGTATTGGTAAAGCTATTGCAGTTGCTTTTTGTAGGGAAGGATGTTCTGTTTTTTTAATTGGTCGCGATGAGAAGAGACTGAAAGAAACGGCGGATGAAATATCCAATATCGAGGAGGTAGATGTTGGTTGGTATGGTTGTGATGTTACTAAACCCGAAGCAGTAAAGAATATGGTAGAGGCAGCTGAGAGTTGGAAACCGATAGATATCCTAGTGAATAACGCAGGAATCCATAAGGGAGCAAGTTTTCTAGACTATTCTGCCGAAGATTTCAGGGAGGTTTTAGAAACTAACGTGTATGGGGTGTTCTATGTAACTCAGGAACTACTGAAGCGTATAATAAAAAAAAGACCAGCCCGGGTTATTAATTTGGCCTCGACAGCTGGCAAGTGGGGCTCGCGGAATCAGAGTGCTTATAACGCCTCGAAGCATGCGGTCGTGGGCTTGACTCGCTGTTTAGCCCTCGAGTTGGCGCCGCACAATATTCTTGTCAATGCCATTTGCCCGTGGGTCGTCGATACTGATATGGCAACTGATTTTGTCGAGACCCATGCCGCAGCATTGGGGAAGACTAAAACGGAGCTGAAGGACCAGATGAACGCTTCAGTTCCTTTAGGGCGACTTATTCGTGTGGAGGAGGTGGCAGGGCTTGCCGTCTATTTGGCCTCAGATGAAGCGAGCTATATAAATGGCCAAAGTTGGACAGTCGACGGTGGTTATACTATGGTCTAAAAAGATCTAGTCATCTAATATTGCTACCGCTCGTGTCCATCCGGCAGATGCTCCTCGAATTTTTACTGGGAAACAACTTATAGTGAAACCTTTATCTGGTAACGATTCTAAATTGTGCAATTTTTCTAAATGGCAGTAACCAATCTCTCTGCCTGCCTTGTGGCCTTCCCAAATAAGTTCGTTGTTGCCGCTCTCCTGGTAACGTTCCTGGGTGTGAACAAATGGAGCATCCCAGCTCCATCCATCAGTGCCAGTCAAACGGACTCCTTGTTCTAATAAGAAAAGTGTCGCTTCTCTGCCCATCCCGCAACCGCTGGAGACATAGTCGTCATGACCATATCGGGAACCTGCTCGGGTATTAACCAATACGATTTCTAGGGGTTGTAGGGTGTGCTCAATCCTATCTAACTCGTTTTTCACATCATCTGCTTGTACCACATAACCATCCTCGAAATCGCGGAAATCTAATTTGACCCCTGGTTGAAAGCACCACTCAAGTGATACTTCATCGATGGTAATTGCCCGACTACCTTTATCCATAGTTGAGTGAAAATGATAGGGTGCATCTAAATGAGTACCATTGTGTGTCATTAAATTTATCCACTCTATAGCCCAGCCTTCGCCCTCGGGAAGATCTTCTTCTTTCATGCCGGGGAAAAATTTCACTACATCGGGGGCTGAATCCTTATGGGTGAGGTACTCAATTTTTGGTCCGTACCCGGGTGGATCGGATATTACGTCGTTTTCTAGATGCATCGAGATATCAACTAATCGGTTGGCCATGTTAACTCCTTAGAGGTTTAACTTGAGAAGGTTCTCAAATCAACCTGGCTTTCAATAATTTTTTTAAGATTTTTTGGAGAAAGATCACTAGACATGATTTTCACTCCCAGAGGTCGAAGAGCGTCTTCAACTGCTGACATTAACGCCGTGCTTGTAGCGATACAACCGTCTTCTCCCCCTCCTTTAGCTCCGATATCAGTGCTTGGAGACTTTGTTTCGAAATGCTCAATTTCGATTTCAGGGGCAGTCCAAATGGTGGGCATACCATATTCTTTTAGAGTCTTTTGTAGAGGGATCCCATTTTTGTCATAGCTCAATTTTTCATAAAGCGTGCCTCCAAGTTGTTGAACTAACCCTCCCTTAATTTGGCCTTGCAATAACAGCGGATTAAGTACCACACCATGATCAGCAACCATCCATATTTTTATCACTTCGATATGTCCTGTTTCTGGATCGACCTCTACAAGCATGCCCTCAGCCCCATTTGCATGCGCTGGATAAAACTGCGCTCTGCCTTCTTGGTCTGGTTTCCAGTTGACTTGTGGGTGACGATAGGTCCCTAAAGCCTCCAAGCTGGGCACATCAGCTTGGTCTAAAACGATTTCTGCTCCAGGGTTCACATAGACGGAGTAGGCGAAGTTTGAGAGTGTCATAGTTTGCCCACTTTTTTTACACGTTATTTCACTATTTTTGATGGAGATATTTTCAACAGCGGTC
>CACJXQ010000030.1 GCA_902597385.1 uncultured Pseudomonadota bacterium
TTTCCTGAATCGTCAGATCCAAAGAATCCAAGTGTGTCGAAAGCTCTCGAAATCTATCTGCTACAGAATCTGCATCTCGTAAAAAAACTGTTCTATGTGTGGTAGACGCAGCATTCGTACTAAGCTCATGCGCAGACCCGAAAAATTTATCAAGCACGTTGGATAACCCAGAAGACTCCGATCCAAGTAAGTCAACTACCCTATTGGCGTACTCAATTATAGGGGCTTGCGTCGAATATTCGCTTCCGCTATCTCTTAGACTATTTTCAACAAATTCATCATAGGCTCTAGACACCCCTTCCACACGGGCTCCTGTCCCTAAAAACATCGTACCTTTTTGACTCGGATTGTTCTGCGCCATAGACACATCCTGACGGGAATAACCGTCAGTGTTCAGGTTAGCAATATTATTACTTACAGTGGCTAGTGCCTGCCTGTATAAGTGCGCCGCCCCAGAACCTATAGATAATAGATCACTCATTTAATGTGCTCGCTGGTTTAACTGTTGAATCTGGCATCATTTAACTAACTTCTAAACATCTAAATTTAATGACATGTTTGTATGTTTTTCGTGTTGGCTTTCATAACTATTTTTTTCTTCTGCTCTTACATTTTTTAATTCGCTCTCCAGTGCTCCACTGTTCCTTCGCATGTTTTCGAGAATCCAATCACCGATTCCCAGGCTGCTTCTTTTAGCGATTTCTTGTGACAACTCTCCGTGGTACATCTCTTCGAAGGTGTCAGTGGCTGAAGAATCGAGAAGTCCACTCTTAAGGGGAGCAGCAGCATCTCGCATAGATTTCAACATCATCTGTACAAAAAGAGCTTCGAACTGTGAGCCAACCTCTTTGGCAGCTTTTATGTCTTCATTATCGGCACGAGCCTTAAGCTCACCTAACCCAATAAAATCATAATGACTGCGTGCTGAAAATTTTAGATCGTCCATCTAAATCACCACCAATTCTGCTCGAAGGCTACCAGACCGGCGTAACGCTTCTAAAATAGCTATCAAAGAAGATGGGGTTGCACCGACCTGATTAACCGCATCTACAATATCTTGCAATTCTATACCTGGCTTGAACAGAAACATTTTATTGTCAGGTTCGTCTATTTGGATATCTACATTTTGAACCGCTTGTGTTTGCCCTCCTTCGGCTAACGCCCCTGCTTGGCTGACTTCATTTGTCGCAGAAATTCTGACACTTATCGTCCCATGGGTTACTGCTGCCGCAGTTACGCGTACACTTCGATTGATTACTGCGGTTCCCGTTCTTGAGTTTATGACCACTCTGGCAGGAGGCTCTCCGGGCTCCACTTCAAGATTTTCAATCATACTCATAAAACTCACTCTTTGAGTTAAATCTCTCGGTGCTTTGACAGCCACAGAAACACCATCGACAGCGCTGGCCACTCCAGGGCCAAAGGTCTCATTAATGGTGCTTGTTAACGCGTTGGCAGTCGTAAAATCGCCGTCTTTCACGTTGAGCACAATATGCTCAGATTTATCAAATGGTGTTTCAATCATTTTTTCGAGAATCCCGCCGTTTGGAATTCTTCCAGAGGTAGCTACTCCAATTTGCACACTTGTACCTGCCCCTTCCGCACCAGCAGCCATAACGGTCAACCCACCTTGCGCTAAACCATAAATCGAACCGTCTACACCACGTAAAGGGGAAAGTAATAAACTTCCTCCGCGGAGACTTTCGGATTTCCCGATAGCAGAAACGTTTACGTCAAATTTTTGTCCTGGTTTGGCAAAAGGTGGTACCTCTGCCGTTATCATAACGGCGGCAACGTTGTCTACTTCCAAATCTTTTTTCACGTTTTGCTTTATGTCATTAGCAATTTCAGTTCTAAGATCATAGTCAGAGACTGGTCCATCGACGGCGACTCCCAGCCCAGAAAGCATAGTTTTCAGACTTTGACCAGCAATAGGAAGGTCCTTACCATCGCCTGTTCCAGCTAAGCCAACTACCAGACCATAACCAACCAGATGATTTGATCGAACACCGGCGACATCTGCTATGTCTTTAACTCTGTCCCCATAAACCGAGTTTTGTTGCGCAAGAAGGAACACAAAAAACACAATAAGTTTGAATGTTGGACGCTTTTTTTTCATCAACTTTATTCTCCCTTGAAATTCTTTAGAAAGGCCAAGCTTTATACAATAATCTCGTACCCCATCCTGGTTTTGAGGCCTTTGCTAAATCTCCTGTTCCTCGATAGGAGAATTGGGCATTTGCGATACGATTTGATAATACTGTGTTATCAGGTTGTATGTCTGACGGTCTGATGACTCCTTTCAATTGAATAAATTCACTGCCCTCTGTTAAGGCCAATTGTTTCTCACCAAAAATCACTAAATTACCATTTTCCATCACATCAACAACCGTGGACGAAATGGAACCGGTCAAACTAGCATTCTGCCCGCTGGTTCCCACTCCACTATTAGTGATAGTAGCTCCGTTGGTCTTCAAACCTTGGAAAAGCTTAGCTCCAGGAACCAAGTTCAAAGAACCAGCTGCAGCGCCGACACCCAGAACATCATTGGTACTGGCCCTATTGGTTTCAACGTTATTGCTTCTCGAAGCCTGAGTGGACTCTAACAATAAGACAGTTATCAAATCACCTACCTTTAAATCACCCACGCGATAGGTTCGCTTACTCCCCAACAACCCCATGCCATTGTCAAAAATTGCTCCAGTTACTCGCACTTCTTCCGCCTTAGGAATTGGTTGAATTGGAGCGAATTCTGCCGAGGGATTCAAATCTGGTTGATTTGCACATCCAACTATCATGCAAACGAGCAATATGCTTATTGGCTTAAAAAATATTTTCACGAGCGTATATCCCTTAAAGATTGTTATTCAAAAACCTAAGCATCCCATCGGCTGCAGCGATAGCTTTTGAATTAACCTCATAAGCTCGCTGAGTCTCTATCATATTGACCATCTCCTCCACAACATTTACGTTGGAGGCTTCCAAGGCACCCTGCATTAAAAATCCGTTACCGTTCTCCCCTGGAGTACCAACAATGACATCTCCACTAGAGGCAGTCTCCCTCAATAGATTACGTCCCATTGGCATCAATCCGGAGTTATTCACAAAGCGAGCTACCTGAATTTGACCAACCTGAACATCTCCTTGGCCAGCTTCCAGTTCGGCACTTACCGTACCGTCCCTACCCACCGTTATACTCTGCGCATTTTGGGGAATGATTAATTGGGGAATAAGAGGTTCACCACCAGCTGTAACAACCTCTCCCTCTTGGGAGAGCTTGAAAGAGCCATCCCTTGTATAGGCTATGGTGCCGTCAAAAAGTTGAATCTGGAAAAATCCATCTCCACTAATTGCAACATCCAGTGCGTTTTCGGTAGACATCATGTTGCCTTGATGATGAAGCTTTTCCGTAGCAACCACTCTTGTCCCTGTACCTAACATTAACCCAGTTGGCGCCTCGTTATCGGCGTCTGTTTGTCCTCCAGCCTGCACAATATTTTGGTAGATAAGATCTTCAAATACCGCTCGATCTTTTTTGTACCCAGTGGTGTTAACATTCGCTAAATTGTTCGAGATAACTGTCATGCGCGTATTCTGTGCACTCAATCCAGTTTTTGCCACCCATAATGATGCGTCCATTTTTTTCTCCTATTACTTACACGTCCTTAATGCTAAGAATTACGAAATTCTCATCATTGTTGCGCCTGACTGATCATTGTCTTTTGTTTCTTTTATAATATTCACTTGTGCTTCGAAGGAACGACTAAAATCTATTAGCCTTACCATTGCCTCAATGGGGCTCACATTACTTGCCTCTAAAACTCCCACTTGAATTTCTACTGGGGTTGGTCCATTTTCAAAATCCCCACCATTACCATTAGAGCCTTGGGCTTCGTACAAACCATCTTTCCTTCTTACCAACACTTGCTCACTTGCGTCCCTCAACATTAATTGTCCGATAGGAACTGGCTCTCCCTCCGGTTCATCAGGAAATGTGGCGTTAACAGTACCGTCTTTAGAGATGGAAATAATAGTTTGAGGTATGGTCACAATTGGCACACCACCTTCGCCAGCAACTTCAAGTCCGCTGCCCGTAACAAGTGTTCCATCACCCCGAATCTGAAGGTCTCCACGCCTCGTAAAAGCGGTTTGCTCATTTTCAGTTAGTACTCCTAAAACAGTGTTATTCTGCATTGAAATATCTAACAACCTACCAGTCTGCATTTGAGGACCAGCTTTTAGGTCGATCACATTAGAGTGTTCAACTACTGGCTGATACCTACTTTGATATCCATAATCAGCCGTTACTTTAACGGACCTTAAAAGAACGTGATCGAAACTTTTCTTGAACCCTGGAGTGGAGGTATTTGCTAAATCGTTGGTTAGCTGAGCCCTAATAGTACCTTGACTTTTTGCCGCTGCCAATGATTGGAAAAGTAATCTGTCCACAATTTGCTACCTCTTAAGAGATCCTTTAACCTCTGATATTGATAATTGTTTGCGTCAAAGAGCTGCTGGTTTCAATCGCTTTAGCATTTGCCTGGAAGTTCCGTTGAGCAGTAATCAAATCCACCAGCTCCGCGGTTAAATCCACGTTCGATCTCTCCATAGCACCAGCCCTTATCGTCCCAAAACCTGCAGAACCGGGTTCCCCAAAGCTTGCCGCGCCTGATTCAGATGTTTCAAAAAAGCTACTGTCCCCCATCTGTCTCAAACCCTTCGGTGTAGAGAAATTAGCAAGAATAATTTTTCCAAGTGAGGACTGTGATCCATTAGAGTAACTTGCGACTACCAAACCGTCGTCATTTATCGTCAATCCCACCAAGTCCCCTTCAGGAGCTCCGTTTTGCGAGCTGGCCAATACAGCAAAGGGGCTGTTGAACTGAGTACTGTTATTATAGTTAACTCCAATCTCCTCCCCAGTCACCGTACTACTTTTAAGATTCGCTATTCCAATTGGCGATACTAAAGTACCACTGGTGTCGAAAGTGAGTTCCCCCTTGTCCAAAAAGATCGGTGTCCAATATGGAATATCATCTTCATCAAAGTCACCCTTATCCAATGTTTCGTTCCAATTACCATTTTGATCTTCTGATACATATACTTCACTGGTTCCACTTGTATCTGGTACCAATGCTATATAGGTTGAGGGAGAACCAAATCCTGCTTCAATATCTTCTAAACCCCAGTCTGCATGACCAGCGATCTGTATAAAAGAACTTTCAGTGGTCGTCGAACCAGTAAAAGTTAATCGCTCTTCATCTTCGTTAAAACCTACTTCCACCCCAGATACGGTTCGACCAAGAGAGTCCGCCATCAGATTAATTTTATCCTCAAGATGTTGAGTAAACGTACCTATCGAATAGGCCTTTTGCTCAAGGTTTATCTGTGCTGAGATTCCGTCCACAATTACCGTTAAAGAACTATTGTCTTGGGTAACCGTGAATGATTTTCTTGGATCTACTCCCATCGGAGAGCCCGTTACAACCGCCGGTGAAGACCCCTTACCTCGAACCGCTGGTAAATTATTTACTAGAGAGAGCTGCGCTTTTACTTCATATGACGGCGCGTTAGCTGTCATACCAAGTAGGTCCTGAGTCAAGGTGCTTGCATTCTCAATCTTTAAACTCGAAGAGTCGCCCGTAGTTCCCGAACTAATAGAAAAAGTTCCGCCGCTGTAGGACACTGTCATACCCTGAGTTTGATCGTTTGCTTGTCTTAGCGAACTGCCATTTGGCAATACGTTTGTCAGGAGGGTCTCTCTATCGTCCTGGTCAAGAGGGTTCAATAAAGTGCCCAATGTCCCGTTCGCAAAGTCTGACTGACCCACACCCAGTACCGAGTTATTTACCCCACTAAGGTTACCAGTGCTAATCCATAACTTGTCCACTTTTGTATCTTGCGTTTGGTTAAACCTGAATGATTGGTTCGCCATATCATAACTAATTTCAATGTCAGAAAAGTCTGGTCTTTTATATTGAAAAGTATGATTAGAGGAATTACTTGCAGCTGTTAAATTTATAGCTGCCCCAGTTTGAGTGGCGGCTAGTTTAATGTTATCCCCAACCACAGATTGAACATAATAATGGCGGTTTGGGTCTAACCCACCAACGGATGTATTTACGGCGGCCTTCACATATCTGTGATTTGAAGCTACCGCAGCACCTGTTGCGGCTGTAATATTAATGGCTGCCCCACCATTAGTGGCGGATAATTTGAATTTATTAGAGTCAGCGTTGACTACAAAGTAATATGCGCCATCTGTGAGGCCAGTTATCGCGGCCCCTCCATTCGCGTCATACCAAATCCTGTCTCCGTTAGACAAACCATGTCCAGCGTGGTTAATGAAGTCGGTCGCGCTTGTGACGCCTTCTGCACCCGCCCCAACTGCAATTTCTCCTGTCCGCACATCAGCATGGACAGTACCTCCATTTTCATACCAAACCTTATCCCCGACCTTCAGACCATGCCCAGAAATAGTAACTGTATCCGCGCTTGAACTGACTGCGGAATTTACAGCAACGGTCTGTGCGGCTGGTTGCACAGATGGCGCGGCAATAGTATCTAGATAATTTGTTAGCATCCAGGAAAGCGGTTCCCTTTGCACTTGCCCGTCAGCATCCAACATCCCGGAATTTGCCTGCAAGATGTCGTTTATATTTAATCTGAGTGATTCATAACCACCCGAAACAGTTCCCCGCGTTATCACGAAATCCTGATTGGTAGTTGCTGAAAAATCGAACTTTTTACCATCACCAAAGCGCTCATTTAAAATATTGGTTAACTCAAAGGCGATTCCCGTGCCAGATAATGGAGTGCTTGATCCAGCCAAATGCTCCAAACCTACCGAAACACCTGACGAACCATCTACGCTAATCTCAAACATGTCAGATAATTGAGCCCTAGTAAAACTTGAGAAATCTACCCCACTGCTATTGTTCGTTAAATTCAACGCATCAATGTAAGAAGACGTATTTGGAATACTATAATTTAGTGTTGCCGGTGCAGATTGAGTAGGTGTTGACAAGTTATCGTAAGAATACTTTTTGTAAAGAGTTCCTTTGGTAATCAAATATTTTTCACTATCTGATTCTGTTTTCTGGAGCTGAAGTAATTCAGACTCCGTTTTAACGTCCCCGTATTTATTGACGAAATATTGGTCGCCAGCCGTGTCAGATGCTTGAATAAGGGACGGTTCGATATAAGTATCATCGATGTAGACATGAGTTTGCCATTTGTTAAACGGAACATCAGCTGTCGCATTCGCAGTTTTAACATAATAAATGGTTGCAAGATGATCCGAACCTGATGCACCGTATACAGTTAATGAAGTTGTCTTATGGTAAGTATCTTCCTTACCAGGATTGAAAGTTGTAGTAATCGGTTCCACCTCAGATGGCAGATTCAAACCCAGTTCCACTTCTGTCGTGGCCTTAAACTCTGATACTGTCACCCTCGGTATATTCAACGCACTTAATGGCTCACCAAAATCGGCTTTGTTTGTTGAATCCACTGGTAAGGACTGTAATGCCTGTCCGGCGGCGTTCACCATTTGGTTTTGTTCGTTCAAACTAAAACCACCGTTCCTGGTATAAATTTTTGTTCCGTCCGAAGATTCCAATGGGAAAAAGCCATCTCCAGTAATAGCGATATCCAGAGAGTTTGCCGAGAATTCAATATTACCCTGACTAAATTCCTGGCTAACCTCTTTAAGGGAAACCCCTCGCCCAACAACTGCCGAAGCTTTCTGTAAAGGTGAGGTCGCAAAAATGTCACCAAAATCAGCCTCCGAACGCTTAAACCCTGAGGTGCCCGCGTTCGCTATATTGTTAGATGTTACCGACAACTCTGTCGTCGCGGCATTTAGACCAGTTAAAGAGGTGTAAAACGACATACTCTATTCTCCTACTTAAAACACTCGTTAATTTGCAATCCGGGCTACTTCACCCATAGTGACGGAACTTCCGCCATCGATTTCCAAGTTTATTTCTTGTGTATCAGGCTTCCAACTGACACTTTTCACACCAACTAAGGTAGTCACGGGAACTGCTGTTAGCTTCCCATTACTAACTACATTAGCTTTGATGACATAATTTCCAACAGGAACCTTCTCTCCCTCTGAGTCCCTACCATTCCATGGAATCACAGTCTGCCCAGGACCTTGAGGACCCATAGTTCCTCTAAATATCGGGGTATCTGTAGACGCGTCATATACCGCATATGCGACACCTTTGGCTCCGGCAGGTAAATCCAGGAATCCTTCAGAAGATTGGCCGTCACCACCGGATATATATCCGCCGGCAACAGCCACCCTTTTACCCACCAACTGAGATCCAGCAAGCATTTGCTCACCCTTTATAGTGCTGACCAAGTCCTCCATAGAAGTTTGCATACCCTTAATCCCCTCCACTTGAGAAAATTGAGCTAGTTGAGCCACGAAAGCCTCATTTCCCATCGGATCAAGAGGATTCTGATTTTTTAGCTGCGTTGTAAATAAGGTCAAAAAGGCATCCCTACCTAACGTTTCCTCCTCTGCTGCCTCCTTCATCTTCTGCTCTTCCAACATATCCGTAGTTCGGATGTAGCTCTCATTTTTTAGTTCTGAAATCAATGTATTCTCCTAAGACTTCAACACATCTAGAGTTCTCATCAGCAATTCCTTTGCGGTATTCACTACCTCCACATTATTTTGGTAGCTTCTAGAGGCATTCATCATTTCGACCATCTCGGTTACTTCATTAACATTTGAGTTGTAAACGAACCCATCTTTATCAGCTTTGGGATTACCAGGATCGTGTACTTTTGGATTGACTGTAGTGTCATCCATTATTTGGGCAACCTTAACTCCACCGACATAATTAGCCCCGGCTGTAGTCATTTCTTTATCGACCAAGGCCTGAAAAACCGGTCTTTTAGCCTTAAACGCTTTAGCCTCACTCTCTGCCACGGTTCCAGCGTTCGCTAAATTTGATGCGGTCGTATTCATTCGAACTAGTTGGGCATTCATTGCCGTGCTTGCGATACCGAAAATATTATCTAATGGCATATTCTCATTCTCCTCTTAGGGCCTTTCTTATCCCACTTACGCGAGACTCAATAAAACGAAGACTAGCTTGATATTCCGCAGCAGCCTTACCATATTTAGCTTGCTCTACACTGATCTCCACTGTGTTTCCATCTATGGAGGGGTTAAAAGGGACTGTGTAATACTCTCCGCTTCCCGTAGAAGCATTGGAATGTGCAATATGTCGGTTGTGTGTAGTTCTTAAATCAGACACCATTGCCTCCGACAACACTTTCTTAAAATCAACGTCTTTTGCCTTGAATCTGGGAGTATCCGCGTTTGCTATGTTTTTTGAAATCACACCCATACGGTGACTCTTTAGAGCCAGAGCCTTTTCATGCAAACCAAATACGCTCAAAAATTTCATACTCTTTTACCCAAATCCTTAAAGTATTCTTCAATTTAACCGACTTATTTAGATAAGCTGGAATTCTTGCTTAAAGGGTATGCAAATAGAATGCCAACCTTGATTCATGGAATAATGTTTTGTTTTAACGCGAATAATCCGACTAAGAACCCTTTTCAGATGCAAAGAACGCAAAAATTTGCCGATGCGGCAAAATAAGTCCGTACCTGTGGCAATAATTGACTACCTTACTTGTGTCTATTTTTTTGACACCGCATAATTTTGAAATGAGACTTCAAAATAATTATTTAGCTAAACTTTTGGCCCTATCCATTTTCGTCGTTTTCGTAAACATAGTCGTGCATACTAACGCCAGTTCAAAGGATGCCCTAGATACCAACCACGCAAATTTTACTAATCAATTGAAATTATGGGTTGCAGAGCAACAGAACATCGAACCCTCTAAAGTCGAGCCCTCTACAAACGATCGCAGATTCAAGATTCCCACTTGCATAAAGGACTATCGTTTTAGCTATCCTTTCTCAGGCAAAGGAACGGTCAAGGCAGTCTGCGATGAACCAGCCTGGGAAGCTTTCATCAGGGTGAGATCAAGCCCTAAGACTAAGTCATACCATGGGTTTATCTACACAAAAGACCTTGGAAAAGGTCATATTTTAAAAGAATCGGATATTGAAATGGCCTCCACTACTCGAAAGCTCGGTAAGCTCGCCAATCGAGCTGATGCCATCATCGGTAAAAGTCTGGCAAGGAACGTCAATGCGTCGGAATTTATCGAGACAAACAATCTCAAACCTACCGTAGTGGTCTTCCAAATCTCTAAATTGATATACAAAGGCGATTACTTCTCGGCCGATAATTACCGGCCTGTCACCATGGGCATACATACCGTCTCCTCTAATAATCGCTTCAAAGAGACCATATTAAAGGGCTCAAAAGCAAATCAGGACCTTTATATAGGTGAGATCATTACCTCAAACTCTATCGACTCTCCTTACCAAGCATTCGTAGCCAGAAATATAATATACAAAGGGGACAGAATCACCGAAAAAAGCGTCAAATTAATCCGGTTCTGGGGTAAAAAACCCGCAGGATTGGTGTTCAACAGAAAATCTCTTCGCCTTACTCAGGCTGGCCGAACAATTCGCGAAGGAGATTTGTTACGAACTTCAGACTTAAAACCTGCAATCTTAGTCAAACGAGGGGATGTGGTCGTATTATCCATCAATAGAGGATCTCTCCAGTTATCCGTATCAGTTGAAGCGCTCGGAAATGGAAAAAAGGGTGACATCGTGGTATTTAGAAATCCAGAATCAGGAGAGACCGTTCGAGGTAAGATTACCGGCACAAGAGCGGCAGCAGGTCTTTGATCCACTGGCACGATGTTTGCTTTTTATGGTTGTTAAGTGAACAACGAATGAAAGCGCTGTTATATGCTTTAATTATTGATTTAACTAAAATTTATGTTAAATTCCGGAGTTGAAAGGCTTTCTGTCACTTATCTGAAGGTGTCACGAAATCAGACAAAGAGAAAAAGAAAGCCTAAATCCCTGGATAGAGGTGCTAATAGCTAAAGAATCGAAGACATTTGTCGATATAAAAAATACCGACATTGTTATAGGTATAAAGAAATACCTGATGGAGGATAAAGAAAATGACAGACGCAATATCGAAATACACGAGATCGGCAGGGACTTTGAACTCCCCAGCAGATAGGGCCAATACCAAACCAGGCCAAGTTGGCGCTGACGCTAGCAAGGCCCCCTCGTCTACCGACGAAGTGGTTTTGAGTGAAGCGGCAGCCTCAGCGTTATCAGCAAACGATTTTGACAGCAAAAAAGTTGAACAAATCAAACAGCAGATTTCTGAAGGTAAATATCCGCTCGATAGTAAAGTAATAGCCGAGAACTTCGTAGCACTGGAGTCTATGATAGAATAACCTTAATTTATTTGAGGGACACTCTCTATCTGACGTAAACCACGAAAAAGAGGCGCGCAACGCGCTTCTTTTACTACGAAAAAATTATGGAAATCAATGATATAAAATATCTTTCTCAGATTCTGCATAAAGCAGAAGCTCTCAAAAGCCTTCTTGAGCAAGAATTTCAAGCTTTAAAGCTCCAAGACTTGCAGCAATTCGAGAAGCTTCAGAAAGAGAAGACAAAAGTTTTGGAAATCCTCTCTGAGGAAGAATTCGTTAAAAAAGTGCAAGAGTTTCATAATAATTCCACTTCCAACTCCCCTGCTAATACAGAAATTCCAATACAAAGCTTGGAATTATGGGACCAGATCGTGAAATCCATGACTGAGGGCAGAACCCTCCATCAACGAAATGAAATTCTTATTAACAGCAAGATCGAGTCAATAAGAAGTGCTTTAAGAACACTCCAATCCCCGGACCCTTTGAATAGCGTTGAAGTTTACGACAAGTTAGGAAAACTGACTGGAGCTAATGATCGGAACAAAGTAGGAGAAGCCTAAATTTTAAGAACTATTTGAGGCACTATCCGACCTCTCATCACCAGGAACCATTCCCTTTAGCCAATAAACCCAAGACAACACGACCGCTACTGTTGCATAAAGCTCCTCTGGAATCTCCTCATCTAGTTTAAGTTGACTTAGCACAGCAACTAATTGAGGATCTTCGGCTACGTGGACACCTCTCTTTCTAGCCTCTTCGATAATGGCGTGAGCCATCTCCTCCTCGCCTTTGGCCGTTAAAACTGGTACAGGGTTATCTCCATACTCTACTGCCACAGCTTTTTTTATTTTTTCCCTCCTTGTCACGTGCTCACATCCACCACATTGCCAGCACCTCCAGATGCGTTTTCACCGACAGGTCTCGCGGCATTCAAAACAGTAAATTTTTCTAGATTCAAACCAAAATTTTGGAGTTCATATTCTAACTCACTAACCACCAACCTTGCTCCATCAGCTACTTCAGATCGAGGAGCCCACATAATCATTTCAATATCGGATTGGTTGAGTAAGCTTGTCTTTAACCAAACTTCACCTAAGGCCTCAGATTTAGTGTGTAAATTTATGATCCATCTATAATTTGAAGGATCTTCTAGATCTATTTCACGATAAAGCCCAACCTCCACAGGATTGGCATCCGAAAAAACTAATGAAAATTGAAAGGAAATATCTCTGCTATTCTGATTCGAGAGACTCTCTACTTGTCGACCTTCAATTTCCAAGACAGCTTGCTCAAGATTTTTAGAAATTTGTGAGCCGTCGGGTATCGCTCGCAATAAGCCTCGCAATACTTGTTTTAAATCAGGCTTCATGTTGTTTTTATTACTGAGAAGGGACGCTTCACCAAATAGACCAGATAGAGAGAAACTTTCTTTTACAGATCCAGGAGTTAACCTGCTCATCGACATTTTTAGTTGCTCCAGCTTGAAAGCCCATTCCCTCACCCCAACGTGGGTCAAAATTTGATCCAGCCCTCCTGGTTTTAAGACCGAGCTTAAAACCGAAGCCTGGCTAGGTCTATGAGCAGCAGTCAGCAAGCCTGTAGGCAACAAATTCTTAACTCCTTTAGCTTGAGAACTTTGACCTTCCTCTCCAGAGACTGGCGTTAAGGTAACAGCCCCTGAACTAAAAGATACTCTAAGATCGACCTTATCCCCAGGCTTAAACCGAGAAGCGGAAGTCCAGTTCATGTCCCTCTGGTTCATTATAAGACGCAAGAGATCGCCTCTATTTTCTATCACCGCCCTAACTGTCTGACCATCTTTCAAACCTAACTGCAACGCAACCTCTTCAGTTATACGCAAAGGAGTCGTCCCCTCCAAGAAAATTGGGCTTGGTCTTTGGGCTACATTAATTTGCTCTGGTCCTAACACAGTTTTTTAATTTTCCTATTTATGCATGCAAAATGCCTACAACTAATCAAGGATATTTAATCCAACTGTCTGGATTAGCGGTAAAACCTCCTTGTTCTACAGCGGCTTCCCGAAAGACAACGCTGCGGATATCATCTACGTTTGGAAGCCGCAGGGTCTTACCTGCGTACATCCAATTAGGATTTTTTCTCTTAAAAGCGTGAGGATTTGCTTTTACTATCGCCATGCGAATAATATTACGCCGTAGGGGTAGATCCGGTAGTTGTTTTAAGATTATGCGGTTTAGCGTGTCTCCAGGCTTTGTCACGTAACTACCCGGCACCAGCCCCGAGGGATGTTCTTTTTTGTCTTTTAGTCCGCTTGCAGGTGCTTTTCGCAGCCCTTCGATATCTTTAACCAATTGTTTCAGCGCGTCTTCGGTAGCCCTGTAGGTAACTTGCCCCGACGCATCTTTAACAACAAATGATAAAAGAAATACACAAGACAGAAAAATCCCCCAATTGGATATACCGTTATTCTTATGCTTCATATCAGTTTCTCCTCACAATTAGAAAGGGAGAGCCTTATACCTGGATAACTCTCGTAACGGTGGACCTGCGACTTGCGTAAGAACGGCTGTTCGCTCATTCACTCTTTGAATTTCCGCTAATCCAAGTCCTTGCAATCCTTCCTTGCTGAGAACTTGATTCAGAATTGCTGGATTATCACTCAACAAAAATTGATCGCCCTCTTTCACCCCATTAAAAGAACCCGCTTGTAAGACATATCCCATCTCGCCAACACCAGCTCTCGTGATCTTGAAATACTCGACACGACACTTAAAAACATCTTGCATTTCAACTATCAAGGACTCAGCAGCCATCGCTAGCTCATCTTGAAATTTATCTGGCAAAGAGGTCTTTATGTAGGCTGCAGCCTCTTCCGGATACTTAAGTGTGTATGATCTTTGCCATAGGGGCGCAACAGAATCACGATGTTTTAGAACTATTTCCAATTCAACCTGTCTTGCAGGTAACATTTTCTTGCTACCAGTTAAATTTTTTCTCCAAAGCCCCCTTTGGCTTTGCCCTATTCCAGGTAGCAATCGAGAATATATCTCAATCCTATAAGCGGCGTGATTACCCGGACGACCTGAGACTAACCTCATATAGTAAGGCTCCTCAACAGAAAACCCTGATACCGACCAACCTTCAACGGAGGATAGCTTATCAACAACTGTATTTTCAAGAAGCTCATTAATTTCATTTAAATAATGATTTCCAACCCTATGATTTTTATAATTTTGTGCAACCTGGACTACGGCTTCACGGATCAAGCTAGACCTACCGCCTGGGCATGATTTATCTGATAAAACTTCAGCGTTTAGCTCAGCCTCAGCAATACCCGCGGCCGCTTTTACGTAAGATAAGACTCTCACTCCTCGAACTTTCGCATTTGTAGTCATCACGGATGTTTCCCTGAGAACCCCTGAGTCGTCCAAATAAGCGGCACTACTAAGTTCGATTTCGGAGCCTAGGGTTATGTCCACTAATGCTTGTTTAATCGATTCCAATCTAGCCTCTGAATCCAAATCACCGCCGCTATAGGCCGGATTGACCGGCTTTTCTGGGTTCATTAGAAGACTCTCTTTCTCCACTTCAGCATTGGAAGCAACGGAAAACAAGGCTAAAAGCCCTATTACAATTATCAGGCACCCTTTACTTTTAGATATTTCACTCATATCACTTGAATATCTAAGCATCAACTGAGCTTGCATGAGCTAAGTAGAGTAATCGCAGATCTTGTACGGTTTGCTTATCTAGTGTCAAAGTCACTTCGTAAGTATCTTCGCCTACTGGAGTAATACTCACCAATCTAGCTCCATAGATCACTCCTTCCACTTTTGACCGAAAGGTATCGCTTTTGACCACCATATCAGCAACTGTGGTGTTAGAATCTAAATATTGTCCGTATACCTGTTCCACCAAATTTCGATACGCATCTAATTTGGATGCCCTAATAGCCAATAGGCGGCGCTGGGCTGCATTCTCATGTCTTTGGATGTCAATAACGGCGTAACCCGTAGCACTAATTGCCTCTCTTTTTTCAACAATAGGCTTCAACCGCTCACTGGTTTGGACGCCTATTGCCGAAACCCCGCCGGAGGGTCCTGCACATCCGCTAGTTACCAATAAAATGGCGAGAAAGCTCAATTTGTGTACACTTTGGAAGAATCTCATAAGTAGAACCTATATTTTCTGTTTGCTACACCCTCTCCAGAGGGTGACAATTAAATTAACGGACATCATTTCTTTGTTTTTTATTGTCATAATAACTATCGACACTTGTTCAAACCCCTTTAGTCCATAACAAGCACTTCAATCACCTAGCAGAAGCCTCTTTCAGAGAAGAGAACGCTATTTAGTGGCATTATTTTTGCTAGCAGTACGTTTAATTATAAAAAAAATTCCGAGTTTTTTGTTTGTTTTGTTTAACTTATTGATTCTAGGTACATAAAATGGCGACAGTAACATTGTCGGGAATTCGTCAGGACTTGTCCAATTTTGACTTTTCAGGCCTGGGTATCCCTGTACTCGTCTTATTGATAATAACAATGTTGGTGCTACCCCTCCCCCCTATGCTGTTGGATGTCCTTTTTACATTCAATATAGTTGTCGGGTTAGTAATTATTATGATAGCAGTGAATATCTCAAGACCACTAGATTTCTCTGCCTTCCCTTCAATACTCCTTTTCGCAACCATGCTTAGACTAGGTTTAAATGTTGCCTCTACCAGAGTGGTCTTGGTGAAGGGCCACGAAGGCTCAGACGCTGCTGGTAAAGTAATTCAAGCTTTTGGTGACTTCGTTATAGCAGGCAACTATCTAGTAGGGTTTATAATTTTCGGCATTTTAATGATCATCAACTTTATAGTTGTTACAAAGGGTGCCGGACGCGTGTCTGAAGTAATAGCAAGATTCACCCTCGACGCATTACCAGGAAAGCAAATGGCCATTGATGCGGATCTAAACGCTGGAGTAATAGATCAGGCTACAGCTAAAGTAAGAAGGGAAGAAATTTCTCAAGAATCGGATTTTTTCGGTTCCATGGACGGTGCTTCAAAATTTGTTAGGGGCGATGCAGTTGCCGGGCTATTGATACTACTGATAAACATTATTGGAGGACTAGCCATAGGTCTGACTCAACATGATTTGTCTCTTTCTGAGGCTGGCCGGATTTATACGCTTTTAACAATTGGAGACGGGTTGGTTGCTCAAATTCCTTCTCTGCTCCTATCTTTAGCTACCGCTATAATCGTTACAAGAGTGACAACCTCAGAGTCTATGACCGAACAAGCGAAAGCGCAGCTTTCGAATCCTGGTGCATTTTTTGTTTCCGGTGGAGTCTTAATTCTTCTGGGTTTAGTCCCAGGTATGCCGCATTTGGTTTTCCTGTCGCTGGGTGCAGGCGCTGTAGGACTAGGACAAGCAGCTAGATTGGAGCTACGAAGAAGAGATTTCAGGACCTCTCAGGAGGCCGAAGTATCGGCTAGTGATACTACAACAGAAGAACTGGATTGGGATGACGTGGATCAGGTTGACCTCATTGGACTTGATATTGGCTATGGTTTGATTCCTCTGGTGAACACTGAGACAGGAGGTCAATTGTTGTCAAGAGTAAAGGGCGTGCGCAAGAAATTATCTGCAGAACTCGGCTTCCTTATTCAACCTATCCGAATTAGGGATAATCTAGACTTACAACCTGAGGTATATCATCTAGTCATTAATGGTGTCGTCAGGGGTAAAGGAGAAATAAAGGTGGGGCAAGAATTGGCAATCAACCCCGGGCACGTCCATGCTCAGTTGGAAGGTACCCCTACTAAGGAACCCGCCTTTGGGTTAGATGCAATTTGGATTGATCCAAATCAGAAAGACTATGCTCGCACCTTGGGCTATACCGTAGTTGATGCTGCAACCGCGATTGCGACCCACTTAAATACTCTATTGAGAGCCAGTGCCTCTGAACTAATCAGTCATGATGAAACTCAGCAGTTACTCGACAAAGTCGCAGACAAAGCACCAAAATTAGTGGAAGACCTAGTTCCTGGGAAACTTCCGCTTTCCACAATAACTAAAACTCTTCAAAATATTTTGGACGAAGACATACCCTTAAAGGATATGAGAACTATTTTAGAGGTCCTCTCTACGGTAAGCAGCGGCACGCAAGATCCAGATGCGCTCACCGCCGCAGTCCGACCAAGATTGGGCAGAATGATCGTGCAAAGTTTAGTCGATATAGAAAGAACTCTCCCAGTTATAACTTTAGACCCTGGATTAGAGCAAATGTTGCACAACGTTCTTCAACAAAGCGCTGAAAACCAAGGGCTAGTAATTGAGCCCTCCTTAGCTGAGAGTCTTTTTAGCTCACTTGGGGAGCATAGTAACAAAATCGAAAATGAAGGTAATCCGGCAGTGCTAGTGGTATCCCCTTCGATACGTCCGTGGTTAGCAAAGATAATCAGACACCGTGTGAGGGACCTAACAGTATTATCCTATAACGAAATCCCGGATGACCAGCCTATTAAAGTTGTAGCAACAGTAGAAAATCAAAACACGTCGTAAATAATGAGGTTTTAAACAGTGGAACTAAAAAGAATACTAGCGAAGGACTCCAGGAGAGCGCTTGAAAAGGTGTCTGATGAGTACGGAGACGATGCTCTGGTTATATCCAGCGCTAAAGTCAATGGACAAACAGAAGTTATCGTCGCTATCGACCTGCATACAGAGACTACTACGAATAACACCAGGACGACAGATTCAACAAAAAACGAATATTTTGTCTTAGAAAAGGAAGCAAATCATAGTTTCGAGAAATTGTTGAATCAAGAAATTGGCGCTGATTCAAAAAATAGCAGTAAACCAATAGCCTCCGAAGACAAGCTAGAGAAAAAATCTGGAGACATTGAGTACATTAGGATGCGAGAAATAGTTGATTTAATTAAAGTTGAGTTAACATCCATCAGAAAAGAATTTAACTTGTCAAAGAAGCTAAACTTGACAGACGGTAATTTGC
>CACJXQ010000031.1 GCA_902597385.1 uncultured Pseudomonadota bacterium
CCGTTGGATGTATTTGGCTGCAAACGGTTTTTATTGGATCACTGTACCACACCCTGATAACCCCAATATTATTGAGGTACGAAAGGGTGATAACGGGACCCGAGCCTGGACAGTCACACCGGGAGAATATTGTAATGCTTTTGATGGTAAGCACGGTGGTCTTTGGCGGGTCCGCGGAAGAGTTATGAGCAAACTACTAGGCGTGACTTTCACTTCCTTTGGCCTGACCTATTCCTCTTACTACAGAAGGGCGCCTGACAGCGAACTACCCGAATGCAAATGGATTTTTAAAGGCATTGGTAAAAATGAGCCCATTGGTAATTTCGGTTTAGTGGGAGGGGGAGCTGCAGGACTAGAGCTTGATCGATACGACCTGGAGTTAGGAACACCTCACAACGCTTACCTTCTCGCGCACTCCGAAGGGCACAATGATATCTTCGTGTCCGTTACTGAAGAATCGACATTTAATGCCAGAGGTTATATCCCAGGAGGAACTGGTGAAACAAATCCATGGACACGTGCGGATATCGTGTACTACAAAACCCCAGAAAATGGCGCAGTTTTCTCAGTTGGCTCGATGTCGTGGTGTGGTTCTTTGCAACATAATAACTACGATAATAATGTGTCTAAAATTATGCAAAACGTTATCAATGGATTTCTTAAAGAAGGACCACTACCTTGAGTTCGAAAGAGGAGGTCCCACTAGAAAGAGATCACTATTGGTGGTTGCATCCTGCAATTAGAGGAGCGCAGTCTCTTAACGAGAGTGGAGCCACTACTCTACCCTGGCGTTGGTCTTCAAGCAGCTCCATCAAAGATGAGAAAATATATCCTACGCTAGAACTTAAAGGACCTTATGCTGATTTTGCAAAGTTACTATATAAACTCAACGGATACAGGCCTGGCCCAGTTAAAGGTTGGTTTGTGGTGGTCTCACCCGAGCCAGAACAATTTGCTGTAGGTCAATTATGTGTAGATCCAAATATCCCTGTAGTACTTTATGAAGACCTGGTTTTTCCTACTGAAAAACAAGCCCGAGAAAAAGCTAATGCGCTTAAAAAAGAGTCTCCTGGTCTAAAGCATACGTCTTAGCATTAAATCATTTTCTTGAATAACTACCGCAACAAATGGTTAACCTTATTAACCCTTGTTTTAGCTGGCGAAATTATTTTTAGTCTACCTTTCCACTTAAGCAGGTACTATCGCCCCTCTTTCCTAGCAAATACTAACCTTTCAAACACGGAACTGGGTGATATTTTTGCAGTCTATGGGATAACAGCAATGATGGCTTATTTTTTTGGCGGACCTATCGCTGACCGCTTCCGTCCCCGTACCTTAATGGCGCTATCGTTAATCACCACAAGCTTAGGAGGCTTAATTCTCCTTTACGATCCAACCGTTCTCCAACTTAAAATATTGTATGGATATTGGGGGCTGACAACCATTTTATTATTTTGGGCGCCATTGATTCGATCCACCCGCGAGTGGGGGGGAACATTGTTCCAGGGCCGAGCATTTGGGTTTCTGGACGGAGGAAGAGGATTAGCCGCCGCGATACTAGCCTCTGGAGGAGTAACTATTCTTAGCAATTCCATAGAATCCGGAAATGGGATTGATGCTCTTATAGTTTATTATACAATCGCAACATTTTTAGCAGGCATACTTATACTATTAGCAATTCCTAAAGGAAGTATAACGAAAGTATCCTTGGACAGAAGCTCTCAACCGAACCTCATCCAAAATAAATTTTTATGGCTTCAGGCCGGAGTTTTATTGGTATGCTATTGTTGTTACAAGGGAATTGATAATTATTCTTTGTACTTCAACCAAGTGCTAGGAATGAGTGAAACGGAATCTGCCAGACTCGCGGCCGGCATAGCTTATGCGCGCCCGTTCAGTGCGATAGCTGCAGGCTTGATAGCAGATAAATTTAGCCCCTCGAAAAGTATTATTGTATTTTTTAGTGTATTAATTCTCACTTACATTTTTCCTGCAACCTCCGTACCCAACCAAAATCACTGGCTGTTTATCTCAACAGTCGCTGTCAGTGGCGCGGGAGTATTTGCATTACGGGGAATTTATTTCGCTATCCTTGAAGAAAGTAAAATACCAAATCACCAAACCGGCCTAGCTGTAGGATTAATCTCGTTCGTCGGCTACACACCAGATATCTTTTTTGCGCCAATAGCCGGTCGGTTGCTTGACTCTGCACCAGGGGTAATTGGTCATCAGCTTTATTTTCAAATGTTAGTATTTATTGCTATTTTAGGGCTCATAATTTCCACTATATTGGTTTATTTTTTAACAAAAAGGAAAAACAGTGTCACATAAAACTTGCGTAATTATTGGTGCTGGAGAGGGACTTGGACATGCACTTTCTCGAAGGTTTGCCGAAGAGAATTTTAATCTCGCCTTAATCTCTCGAAGCAAAGAAGGGAGTCGAGCAGCTCTAGATGAGGCTCAAAAGTCCTTTAAGGACGGTAAACATTTACATTTTTTTGGGGATGCACTGCAACCTGAGTCTATTACCGAAGCAGCACAAAAAGTGATCGAAACTTACGAGAATATTGAAGTTCTAATATACAACGTTCGAGGTGGTTATGAACTGAAAGAACCGTTAGATATGACCTTTTCCGACCTAGAGAGTATCTACAAAATTGAGGTAGTTGGAGCTTTTGCCGCCGTCAAAGTTTTACTGCCGGGGATGATAGAAAAAAAGCAGGGTAAAATTATTTTCTCTAGTGCAACCGCAGCCTTGAGAGGTTCGGGAACAAATCCAATTTATGCCATCGGGAAATTCGGATTAAGGGCTTTGTCTCAGAGCTTGGCTAAGGCTTACTCAAAAAAAGGAATCCACATATCACATGTAAGACTCGACTGCGCTCTTGATGTCCCGTTGATTCGCGAGTGGTACGGAAAGAATTTCAAGGAAGAGGAAACGGCTAATGTTCATGACGTCGCTCAGAATTATTGGTGGATTTATTTGCAACCTAAATCGGCCTGGAGCAATGAGGTCGAACTTCGACCTTTCACTGAGGATTGGACTTTTTAGTCAACTGAGAAGTATAAAATGAATGATGAATTTAAAGAAAAAATTGTTCTAATAACGGGAGCTAGTAGAGGGATCGGAAGAACCATCGCCACCAACTTTGGAAAACTTGGTAGCAAAGTAATGTGCTTGGCCACAACAAAGGAAAATTGCTCTTCGGTAGTCGACGAAATTACCTCATCAGGCGGAACAGCCTTTGGCTTTGGTTGTCGCGTAGATGATAGTCTTGCTGTTAAACAAACATTTGAAGAAATAAGCAAAGACCATGGCCCCATAGAAATACTTATAAACAACGCTGGTGTCTCTCTTCCGATGCCTACTTTAGCGATGACAGAGGAAAATTGGGATCAGCATATGAACATTAACTGCAAATCGATTTTTCTGTGTTCTCAAGCGGCAGGGCTTATGATGAAAGACCAGGGTGGAGGTTGCATCGTCAATATTGGCTCTATCCTTGGAAGAAACGCCTTCCCAGCGGCGCTTGGATACTGTACAACCAAAGCTGCGATCGATCAGATGACCAAAGTACTAGCGATCGAATGGGCGAAATACAAAATAAGGGTGAATTGCGTAGCTCCAGGGTATGTGCGCACTGATTTAATCGATCGCTTAGCAGAGGAAGGGAAAATAAAGCTAAATGATCTAGAGAAGCGTACCCCTCAAAGGAGACTTGGCTCAGAACAGGAGGTAACCGACGCCGTAATTTTTTCTTGCAGCAATCGTTCCTCATTTATGACCGGCGAAACACTCGTCATTGACGGAGGTTGGACTGCCTTTGGCTTCTATAACTAACTTTATAATTTATGAATATTAGGCCTATACTTACACATGCAAATAATACCTTATTTTTTAGAACATAAGAAAAAATATTCTGGATGGCGTCAAACCATTCATTCCCACCCTGAACTAGCCTTTCAAGAAGTGGCCACCTCAGATTTTGTTGCCGAAAGACTCAATGAATTTGGCTTAACCGTAGCTAGAGGGATCGGTAAAACGGGACTAGTGGCAACATTAAAAAATGGTAGCAGTAAGCGCGCCATTGGTATCAGAGCCGACATGGACGCACTGCCTATTCAGGAACTAAACGACTTTGCTCACAAATCTAAACGACCAGGCGTCATGCATGCTTGCGGTCATGATGGGCATACCGTAATGTTGTTAGCAGCTGCTGAATATTTAGCAAGTAACCTTTTTTTCGATGGGGTCATTCATTTTATTTTCCAACCCGCGGAGGAGGGAGAAGCAGGTGCACGCGCCATGATGGACGACGGTTTATTTGAAAAATTCCCAGTCGAATCTGTTTATGCTGTCCACAATTGGCCTGGCCTCGATGTAGGTAAAATGGCCATGCGACCCGGACCTGCTATGGCAGCTTTCGACACATTTAAAGCGGAAATTAAAGGAAAGGGAGGCCATGCGGCCCTTCCTCATCTAGCCAGTGATACGATTCAAGTCGCCGCCCAAATTGTACTAGCATGGCAAACTATAGTTTCAAGAAATATCAAGCCGACGGATCCCGCCGTATTATCTGTAACCCGAATGCATGGAGGAGAGGCCTGGGCTGTCGTCCCAAAATCAGTTGAGCTAGGAGGCACCGTCAGGACTTTTTCTGAACCGGTTCAAAATTTAGTGGAAGAGCGAATGAAGAAAATTGCGGGAAATATCTGTGAGGCAAATGATTGCGAATTTAGTTGGCATTACCAAAAACGGTATCCCGCCACGGTCAACTCTGATAAAGAAACTAAAATCGCTTTATCAGCCGCCCAAGACGTCTGCGGTATGGAGTTTGTGGATCCAAGCACCGATATGGTAACTGGTTCAGAGGATTTTGGTTTTATGCTTCAAGAAAAGCCAGGGTGCTACGCATTTATCGGAAATGGACCGGGAGAAGGAGGGTGCATGCTTCATAGTCCGACATTCGATTTCAACGATGACGTAACACCAATAGGGGCGAGTTATTGGGTCAATATCGTTAAGAAAGTGCTAAACAGCTCACCTTAGGAGGACACTAGAGATGGATGTAAAAGAAAGAAAGGAAAAAATCTTACTAGGGTTCGAAAAATTGGGGGAAGGAAACTCTGAACCCCTTATGTCACTGTTCTCAAACGACGTCAAATGGACAATCATCGGCTCTACAAAATTCTCTGGACAGTATGATGGGATTCAGGACGTTACAGAAAGACTTCTTACTCCTATCCACGAGGCTTTAGATGGAGGCATTACTCTTACAGCGGAAAATTTAATAGGGGAAGGTGACTATATAGTATGCCAAGGCTTTGGAAAGTCGAAGCTTGTAACGGGCGGAAATTATAACAATATTTATTGTTGGGTTTATCGTTGGTCAGGCGAACAAATTGTGGAAGTAAAAGAATACTTGGACACCCATATTGTAGAAAAAGCTTTCGGATAGCCTATGTTATGAGCAAACATTTGTTAGAGAGTAAACATGTTGAGGATAAGGCTTTGAGTGCAAATTTAGCGAGAGTTACGATACCCGTGACACCCTTTCAGCAAAACTGCTCTCTAATCTGGTCGCAAGCCACAAAAATCGGAGCCTTAATTGATCCCGGAGGTGACCTAGACCTGATAAAAAAATCAGTTAAAGAACAAAATGTGAAAATAGAAAAAATTTTACTCACGCACGCGCATTTAGACCATGCCGGCGGAGCTAAAGTCTTAGCAACAGAACTATCAATACCTATCGAGGGTCCTCATTTCGAAGATAAGTTTTGGTTAGAAGCAATGCCTGAACAAAGTTCTAGATTTGGCTTTCCAATTACCGACACCTTTATGCCAGATAAATGGCTAGAGGATGGAGATAAAATAACGTTCTCAGATCAAACTCTAGAGGTCCTACATTGCCCAGGACACACACCCGGTCATGTGGTATTTTTCCACAAATCTTTGGTCGCATTTGTGGGAGATGTTCTTTTTATGGGGTCCATAGGAAGGACCGACTTTCCAAGAGGAAACCATGAACAGCTCATAAGATCTATAGTCGAGAAATTGTGGCCCCTAGGTGATGAGGTGACCTTCATCCCAGGCCATGGACCAGAATCAACTTTTGGTGCAGAACGAAAATTTAACCCGTATGTATCTGACGCTTCGCTGAAACATGACTAAATGCACAACCTAACAACTGCATTAAGAATATTTTTTTTTCTTATTTTCTGTATTAGCCCACTGGCATTCGAGACTAATAAAACGGCAACCTTTGAAAATGCTGAGCAATTAGATCCTTCGCGTATAAAAAAACTAATCACTAAATATAAAAGCACTGCCAGCGAAAACGAACCCCAAGCTTTAAATAATCTCGGAACCCTTTACCTCAAAGGACTTGGGGTTAGGAAAAATGAAAAGCAGGCAAAAGAATATTTTCTATTGGCTGCAAAGCTTGGTTTTTCTCCTGCCATGTACCACTTAGGACTGATTTTCCACAAGGGACTAGGACTCTCCGCCGACCCAGCGCAGGCCGAATATTGGTTCCGAAAGGCTGCTACTTTAGGGGACGCAGATGCTCAGTTCTTCTTGGCTACTATTCTAGCAAGCAAGGTAGATGATGAGATAAAAATTTTGGAATCATTAGAATGGTTCCAGCTTGCTGCTCAAAATGGTTTAGTAACAGCGCAATACAATTTAGCAATAACACGAAAGAGAGTAAATCCATCTCAAGTGTTTGATAAAACCTCTATATATTGGCTAAATGCTGCTGCTGAAAAATTACATTTTGAATCTTTAAAAGCATTATATTTTTTTCATTATCCTGACAGGAATAAAAATGATTCTCTAAGTAACGTCGTATCGAAACTAAAAAGATTAGCTGAACTGGGAGATGAGCGCGCGCAGTACCTTCTTGGTTTGTCATACTATGCTGGCAAGGGGATATATTTAGATGAACAAGAGGGACTTTTTTGGATAAAGCAAGCAGCTTTAGGTGGACTTTTAGAGGCGAAAGAATATCAAAGACTTTTTAGTATTTCCAAAAAATTACCTCAATCAAACACCATAGAATATCTTCGATCAAATTATTTTTCGAGAGAAACAGACAACTTAAAACTAAAGTCAAACCAGATCCAAGCAAAAATTAAATAATTTAAACTATGAGATTAGACTGGAAAACGATCGATACTTGCTTTCTCGATATGGATGGCACGTTATTGGATCTGTATTACGATCACAAAGTATGGCACATTGAACTACCCCGCAGACTAGCCTCCAAAGATAACCTAAACGAGACGGAAGCTAAATTAAGAATAGAGCTGATCACTGAGAAAAAAAAAGGTACGCTGAGTTGGTATGATTTAGACTTTTGGAAAAGGATCCTAGATATAGATATTGATGAGATAGAGATCGCTTTATCTCACTATATCGGCCTTCGAACCGGAGCAACTGAATTTTTATTGGCTCTAAAGCAGAAGCCCCTTACTCTGTTTTTAGTCACAAATGCACACCCTAGGGGGCTGAACCGGAAATTAGAAAAAACTCTTATAGGGAAGTACTTCGATCATATAATATCTAGCCATGAGATCGGACTAGCCAAGGAAAGTCTAGGTTTCTGGGAAGAATTTCACAGGCGATATAACTTTAACAAGTCAAGGAGCATCTTACTTGACGACAACTTAAATGTGCTAAAAACTGCAAAGGAATTTGGTATCAAACACACTTACGGAGTGCAACGCCCAAACAGCAAAGGGGAGGCCTACTCATCCGAGGATTTCTTCCTTATAGAAAATTACTCGAGTCTTTTGTAACAAGCCTTCTAGTTCTTGAGACATGCGATTATTTCAAATATTGAGTTGCCGAGACGATGGGCGCGCTCTTCAAACTTAGTACTCTCTCTCCACGAAGGCCTCGGAGCAAATGAACGTTCCCCTGCAATATTTTCAAAAAATGCGTCCTCTGCTAAAACCTCTATTATCTCTTGGGCGTAAGACCGATCATCTGTTGTCATAAATATTTTTGCATGATCCTTCATTTTTGGCCCTATTTTCCTAAGAAAATCCTTGTTAACCAATCGTCTTTTATTATGTCTTTTTTTCGGCCAAGGGTCTGGAAAAAGAATAAAAACACCATCCAGAGATTTGAGAGATAAATACTCGATAGTCTCTAACGCATCTCCAACCGCTATTCGAACGTTGTTAATTCCCCTATTTTTTAAGTTTATTAACGTGCTACCGATTCCAGACTCGTAGATTTCACACCCTATAAAGTTACGACCGGGATAATATTCCGCCTGCCTCACTAGGTTCAGTCCATTACCAAATCCAATCTCTAAGTATAGAGGGCGATGTTTAAGAAAACTATTTTCTCCTTGAAAAGATAGTTTTGAGCGAAAGGAAAAGTCCAATAGAAATTCCTCAATCGCTTTCCTTTGTGCGATAGTTATACGGCCGGCTCTGTTAACAAAACTTTTAATGGTTCTTTTCAAGACCCGCTCACCTTCTACGGATAGCTAAAACCTGATCAATCAAAAAATTTTCCGTCGATAGGAGAGGAAGCGCTGGCATAAGGCTTTTTCGGAATCCTTCCGGAAAGATAAGCCTCCCTACCTGCAGAAACTGCCTTTCTCATTGCCGAAGCCATCAACACTGGTTTCTGCGCACCAGCTATTGCAGTATTCATGAGGACTCCGTCGCAGCCGAGCTCCATGGCCACACTGGCATCAGATGCGGTTCCAACGCCGGCGTCCACAATTACCGGAACACTGCTGTTTTCTACTATTGATCTAATCGAATACCGATTTTGTATACCGAGGCCCGAACCGATAGGAGCGGCCAAGGGCATAATAGCGGAACATCCAATATCTTCTAACTCAGTTGCGACGATAGGATCGTCTGTGGTGTATACCCATACCTCAAATCCGTCTTCACATAAGGTTTTCGCAGCCGAAATAGTTTCGATGACATTTGGGTACAGAGTTCTTTCGTCTCCAAGAACTTCCAGCTTGACCAAACTATGTCCATCCATGAGCTCTCGAGCCAGGTGACAGGTTCTAATCGCAGTATTTGCATCATAACAGCCAGCAGTATTTGGCAGCATAGTGAATTTAGACGCCGGAAACACATCCAATAGATTTGGGGAATCTTTATCCTGTCCAATATTCACTCGTCGTACCGCTACGGTGATAACTTCGGCTCCGCTCGCTAGAATAGCTTGCCGTGCTTCATCAATGTCCTTGTACTTTCCAGTCCCTACCATTAGTCGAGAAGAGAATTGGTAGCTACCAACTTCAAGTAAGTCATCGCCTTTTTTTTTCTGTTTTTTCTTCATAGTATTAGTATTTAACTCCTAGTAAGTTTTCATATTTTTTTCAAACCCCTTCAAGCAAACACTATCCTCCTCCAACTGCAGTAACTATTTCTAACTTATCATTCTCCAAAATAATCCTCGACTGGAAAAAAGCTCTCGGTATTATCTCCCCATTGATTTCTACAGCAAACCGTCCTTCTATTTCCATCTCGGTTATCAGCCTAGCTAACAGACAATCTTTTTCAACCTCTTTTTCATGACCATTTATCCAAATTTTCATAAGGCATTATTTCCTGATTCTCTAGGTTTTAAACCTATTTTTTTCGTTTTTAGAGCTTAATATTTTTCAGAAGTCTCGGCTAAAAAAATATTCATTATTGCAGCTATATGGCTGAAATTTAAAAAAAAAGGAACTATGATACCAAGTAGAGGGATGATAGTCAGGGCACGTTCGCCTGTTTTTTAGGAGATCTTCTAAAATAAGCTTCATGAACACACCAGACAAAATAAATTTTGAGAGAGATAGCAACCTAGAAAGGCTTGCTGAGGCATATTATGACTCGCGACTTCATTACCACAATTTCCAACATATCCTGAATACGCTAGCATTCGGCAATAGGATTTTGATTGACTGCCAGTCCGAGCAAGTAACATTAAGTAAACAGATTGTCTATCTCGCGATATTATTTCATGACGCAGGATACTCGGAAGATCATACTCGCTTAGGATTTGAGACCAAAGAAAGGTATTCGGCCAACCTAGCTGAAAATGTGCTAGTAACGGAGAATTATCCCCCAAGTCAAATAGAAGCGGTAAAGGAGGCCATTGTATCTACCGAAAGGAACGCAACTTTCAAAACGGCCGAGCAACAAGCAGTGCGGGCAGCTGATCTCTTCGGCATGGCAGCAAGCTATGATATTTTTCTTCTGAACTCTGTAAGACTAAAAAAGGAACACGAGTATCTAAGTAATTCCAGAATCTCTTGGGACACCTGGAAACAGGTCAGTGTCGAGGTGGTAAGAGATTTTATCACCCACGATATCCCATTGATCGGATATTTCAAAAAATCCGATAGCAGCTCGCAGTTTTCAATAGCCGTCGAGAAAAATCTGGAACGATTTACTGCTGAATCAGCAGAGCCCAGTTGGGCTAACCATCTTTGATCAAAACCAGAACTTCAAATTTCTCCTCCACCAATCGCGATTTAACCTGCCTCGCGGACTCCTTTGAAAGAGGACCTATCTTCACCCGATACCACACCGCACTATCTCCACCTTTTGTAGATTCAATCGACGCAACTATACCCAATAATGCAAGTTTCGCTTTCTGTCCATCAGCATCTTCAAACTTAGAATAAGAGCCTACCTGCAGAAAAATAGAACCCATTTCATCAATTGTTCCACCATCAACATTTGGGTTCATTAAAGGTACAGGCACTTCCTCACCAGGCAAGTATTTATAAAAAGTCGGATGAGACTGTTCACCTTGCACATCCAACTTTGATCCTGGCAAAGCATTGCTTGGATCCAAAGAGGCCACTTTATCCCTTAATATACTTAAAATATCTAGAGGACGAGGCAAACTTGAAGACCAAAGGTAAACTAGAAATGCAATGAATATCCCGCAAGCAAAACCACTTAAAAATCCTAAGTTCAAATGCGAGTCTGTCTCTTTCGATTTTTTCTTCTTTCTCACTAGCTTCCAATCTAACTCGGTTACATCTTTTTTGGAGACGATATATTTAACAAGTTCAGTCCGTTTTCGATCACTTTCCCAGTTACACTCGCTAGACATAATCTAGCATTCCTAGTTTGCAAGTCATCTACTATTATTTTATTGGTCGCATAATTAGAGTGAAATAGATAGGCTAGATCTTTTAAGTACTGTGTAACTATATTTGGTTCTCCACTATCTGACGCTGCCAATACAATATCCGGAAATTGTGATAGCAGAAGGAGCTGTTCCTGCTCATATTCTGTAGACAAAGCTTGCTCTAGATTCCCTGGATTGCCATCATCTGACCATCCTAAACCTTTAGCCTGAGCCAAAACGCTTGAGATTCGAGCAAAAGCATATTGAACATAATACACTGGATTTTTGGAACTTTTTTCTTTCGCCAATCCAACGTCAAATTCCATATGTTGATCTGCTTTTCGCATTAAGTAGAAAAAACGTGCAGCATCAACACCCACATCAGAAATCAATGAATCCAATGTGACAAAAGAACCCTTCCTAGTGGACATCGATATTTTCCGACCCTTGTCGACCAAAGAAGCAAATTGCACTAGCATGATTTCCAATCTGGATCTGCTCACCTTAAGAACTTCAAGGGCAGCTCTAAGCCTTGAAATGTAGCCGTGGTGGTCAGCGCCCCACACATTGATCATTTTGAAGTAACCATCTTCAGCTTTTCGAGCATGATAGCTTAGATCAGTAGCAAAATAAGTATGGGCCCCTCCTTCTCTAACTAAAACTCGGTCCTTTTCATCACCAAAATTTGACGCCCTAAACCACAGCGCTCCTTGTTCGGTGTAGGTCTGTTTTTCTCTATCCAGAATTTTTAGCACATTTTCTACAGCACCATCTGTAACAAGACTTTTTTCTGAAAACCAACTATCAAAACTAACTTTAAAACCTACCAAAGTTTCTTGAATGCCAGACAAGACAAACTCGGATGAAAAATCTCTAATCCTATTAAACAGTTGAGGACCAAGAAAAGACTTCAGCTGGCTTATTAAAAGGTCTAGGAGCTTTTCGGAATCAAAACCTTCGAATTCTCGGACCTCAAAGGTTTTTCCGCCAAACTCATCCAATAGCCCTCGCAACTTGATAGCTTCGGCTATATCACCGACATAGCCGCCCTCATAAGCATTAGAGAGAGGAAAAGTCTCGCCTAAATATTTTTCTTGGTATCGATGAAAAACACTTAAAGCAAGAATATCCATTTGACGCCCAGCATCGTTAACGTAGTACTCCTGAAGAACCTCGTAACCACAAAATTTATATATTCGAGCAAGGGCCGATCCAACCGCCGCTCCTCGACCATGGCCGATGTGTAGTGGCCCAGTAGGGTTCGCAGATACGAACTCAATATGGATTTTTTTATTTAATCCCTTCTGATTCGACCCGTAATCGGAGCCCTGGGTATAAATTTTATCTATTGTAGAAAAAAGGGCATCAGTTGTTAGTTTGAAGTTCAAAAAGCCTGGCCCAGCGAGTCTGACACTATCAAACAGTTTGAGACTTTTTAATATTGGGATTAACTCATTGGCCAATTCCTTAGGCGATATTTTTAACTGCTTCGCGCCAACCAAAGCTATGTTAGTACTAAAGTCTCCCTGCGATCTTTTCTTAGGACTTTCTACTACGAAGGGAATATCTGCTAAGGGTAAAATGCCCTCATTTTTGGAAGACGACAACGCTCTAATGATACTTTCTTTGATAAAATTCTTCACAATAAATACTACCTTCAAACTAAACCTAGGCTCGTTCACACATTACAAAGTATCCTCGGGGTCTACATCTAGAATCCATCGCACCCTCATCTTCCGTCCTAACGCTTCTATCCAGGAAACATGCTCCGACAAAAGTCCTTGCAACAGGACCCTACTTTGGCATTGCATTACCATGAGGCTTCTATATTTGACACGTTTAGGCCTGAAAAATGAAGAAATAGGGTAACTAACAAAAACTTTATCTGCATTACTATTTTTCATTAACTTTTCCCGTAAACATATCAGGAATTTGTCCGCTCCCGTCTTAATAGATGAATCAGCTTTTATTAGTGCCAAAGCCGAAAAAGGTGGCATTCCCAATCTCTCTCTTTCTTTCAATGCCACAGACGAGTAGGAGCGATAGCCATCATGTATGATTTTATTCAAAACAAAGTTGTCTGGCTGACGACTTTGAATTAAGACCTTACCTTGCCCCGATCCTCTACCACATCGCCCAGCTACTTGGGTAAGCAATTGTGCTAATCGTTCTTCGGACTTGTAATCTACACTAAATAACCTACTGTCGGTGTCTATTATACCAACTAGCGTAATTCCGGAGAAATCCAAACCTTTTGCAACCATCTGTGTGCCGATGAGAATGTCAATTTCACGATTTGCTATTTTTCGAAAGAGCTCTTGTAAGTCTTTGGGGTTTTTCACACTATCGCGGTCAACCCTTCCCACTGTTAAGTTAGGGAAAAGCAAGCTCACCTTTTCCTCAACCTGCTCCGTCCCCAGCCCAATCTCAAATAAGTTTGGAGATTTACAACAGTTACTTGCCTTTTCTACTGACATCTTTTTCCCGCAGTGATGGCAAACCAGAGCATTAGAACTCTTATGATACACGAGATGTCTCTCACAACTTCTACAAATTTGATGAGTTCCACAGTTACGGCACATCATTAGTGGAGCGTACCCTCTTCTGTTCAAAAAAAGAATGGCTTGACCTCCGACCGACACATGATGATCGATTGCCTCTATTAACTTCCTTCCTAAACCACCATCTCTTCCGTTCTTACTAATATCCACCAATTCCCTCACCGGTTCCGATAAGGCTTTTGCCCTTCGATTGATCGGTATTTCCTCGTAACGACCGGAGGAAACATTAGCAATAGTCTCTAAAGAGGGAGTTGCTGAACCTAAAATAACTGGAATATTCTCAATTTGCGCTCTCTTTATTGCTAAGTCACGCCCCGAATAGGTCAAACCTTCTTGTTGTTTATAGGAAACGTCATGCTCTTCATCAACAACTATTGCCCCCAAACTTTTCATGGGAACCCATATAGCAGATCTAGTCCCTATCAAAACACTTAGTGTCCCGTTCCGACATCCGTTCCAAACGTCAAGCTTTTCAGAATCCTTACACTGGGAATGAAGAACGCCCACAGAGCCTTGAAACCTCGCCTTGAAACGCTGCACTATTTGTTCAGTCAAAGTAACCTCTGGGACAAGAACTAGCGACTGTTTACTCTCAGATAGGAGCCGTGCAATTAGTTCCATATAAACCTCAGTTTTACCACTACCTGTGACACCATAAAGCACTTTTACACCATAGCCATCAAATTGCTTTTGAATCTTTTCCAGAGCACCTGCTTGCTCGCTATTGAGGTTTACTCGTTTTCCTGCATTCGCATTGTGATAGGCCACTCTCAGGTGAGAATGAGATTTTCTTTGCAATATAAAATTTTTCTGGGTGAGATTTTTCACCACCGAACGCCAAGAAAAATCCCAATTCAACTTGTTAAAATCATTCGCATTCATCGAGGATAATGAAGCCAGTTGTGACATTAATTCTATTTGCCTCTTACCTTTAAGTTTCCCACTCCCCAAGGCCTCTCTCCCCAAACCAGTAATAGTCCAGTCAACATTAACGGGTGCTTGCATTTTTTTTCTTTTTCTTAGACTAGCCGGAAAGGCATGAGACAAAGTTTCCCCAATAGGATGATGATAATACTTAGAAGCCCATTCTGCTAACTCAATGATTTCCTTAGTGAGGAGGTTCTCTGTATCGAGCAGTTCGGATATTTTTTTCAGTTTAATAGATGGCGTGGCTTCACAATTTGTAGAGGTCACCACTCCGACCCTGAACCCCTGTCCGAAAGGGACCCACACTCTTTGACCAATAAAAAGGTTTTCGGGAGCTTCGGATTCGGGCGGCAAATAACTAAATGTAGTCCGCAATGGGGCGAAAACCGCTACAGAAATACACATTCTTGAATCTGGTAATATCTTGGCCACAAAAAGCTAGTAAGTTAAAAAAATTTAGAAAATTTGTTCGGGCTTTATTGCCCCTTTTTGTCCGTCTTCTTCGGAAGAGCTATAATCTGAATCCCTCTCCCGCGTGGGAACATTAGGCTCTCGAAAAACCTCGAAAACAGAAGACGGATTCCCAACACTAGAGAGTTTCCCGCTTTTCCTATCAATTCTAACAACAACCAAGCCGTTCGGCCTTTCAGGAATATTGTCTTCTAGATTAGCAAGTGCATCTGTCATAAAGGACACCCAAATTGGAAGAGCAGCTTTTGCTCCCGTCTCTCTTCGACCCAAGGGAGCTACTTTATCGAATCCCACCCACACAGTGGTCGCAACTTGAGAACTAAACCCAGAAAACCAAGCATCTCGCTGTTCATTAGTTGTGCCTGTTTTGCCAGATAGGTCCTTTTTCCCAATGACTTTAGCTCTTCGACCAGTGCCTAATTTAATTACATCCCTTAACATTGAGGCAATTAACCAACTGTTTTCGCCGGTAATAACCCTTTTTGCTATGGAGTCTGGCGGTAGCTCTTCCATTGCCATCAGGCTTTCTAAATCTGCTGGTTCCCCCTCATCGTCTAAAACGACTGACTCACAAATGTCACATACTGTTTCGGGACTAGCCTCGTAGACCACCTGACCGTCACGATTTTTCACAACTTGTACAAAATACGGATTAACGGCAAAACCGCCATTCGCGAAAACTGAGTAGCCAGTTGCCACCCCAAGAGGTGTCATTTCTCCCGATCCCAGCGCCAAAGATAAATCTCTGGGGACTTGGGTTGTCTCTATACCAAACCGAGACACGTAGTCGATAACATAATCAATTCCGATAGAATCGAGCAAACGAACTGAAACCATATTCTGAGACCTAGTCAAAGCCTGCCTAAGCCTAGTGGGCCCATAAAACTTACCGCTGAAATTTTCAGGGCGCCAAGTCCCGAGAGCATTATTTGTTTTAAAAACTATGGGGGCATCATTAATTATGGATGCTGCAGTGTAACCTTTCTCTAAGGCTGCAGAGTATAAAAAGGGCTTGAAATTCGAACCCACCTGCCGTTTTGCTTGAGTGACTCTATTAAACTTGCTTTTCTTAAAATCCAAACCTCCAACCAAAGAAAGTATTGCCCCGTTTTTGGGATTTACCGAAACAAGAGCGCCTTCGACTTCAGGCAACTGCGAAAGTTGCCACTCCCCGGAATCTAGTAATGTGATTTCTTCTTTTGGAACATTTTTTTTTCTGACACGAATAATTTGTCCTTCAGAAAAGATGTCCAAAAAAGAATCCGGCACCGAACCTCGGGCGTCAGCAGTTTGATACGGACGAGCTTCCTGCAAGGAATCCTCCGTGAGTAAAACCTCTCCATAATCTTGGATCCACACAAGGAGTTTTTTATCTTCCACTGAAGTCACGATGCCTGGAATAAGACCTCCCACTTTTGAAAAAGGCCTTAACGACTCCGCCAACAAACTCTCCGATATCTCAGCATGATCTCCGATCACCATAGCACCCTCAGGCCCCCGATAGCCATGGCGTCGATCATATTCAATAAGACCTTTCTGTAACGAATTTTGTGCTTTCTTTTGAAGATTACTTTTAATGGTAGTGATGACTTCAAAACCTTCTTCATAACCTTTTTCACCAAACCTTTTAACCATAAATTCTCGAACCATCTCAGCAACGTAAGGGGCAGAAACTTCAGATGAATATCCATGCCATTTGGCAGTAATAGCACTCGTTACAGCCACGTCGAACTCTTTTCTACTGATATAGCCAAGTTTTTTCATCCTATTAAGCACATAAAGACGCCTTTTTTTTGCCGCCTGAGGGTTGCTTATAGGATTCATTCTTGAGGGTGCTTTGGGTAACCCCGCGATCATAGCCATCTGCGCGAGATCTAGATCTGCAATTTCTTTACCATAGTATACTTGTGCTGCGGCCCCTATTCCATATGCTCGGTGACCAAGAAAAATCTTATTAAGGTATAACTCTAATATTTCATTTTTTGAGAGCTTTCTCTCAATAATCGAGGCGAGAACCAGTTCTCTGAATTTTCGGACAAAAGTCTTTTCAGAGGATAGAAAGAAATTACGAGCAACCTGCATAGTAATCGTACTCCCGCCCTGCCGTTTTTCACCCGTCTTCAGATATTGAATGGCTGCTCTTCCCATAGCCATCCAATCCACTCCTGAATGAGAAAAAAAACTGGCGTCCTCGGCAGCGATAAAAGCTGTAGTAAATAATTTCGGAACACCAACTAAAGCTACAGGCTTCCGCCTTTTTTTACCAAACTCAGCCATCAGCTTTTCGTCGGAAGAATAAACACGAAGGGGCGTTTGAAGCTGTACTTGCTTCAACGACTCAACATCAGGTAATCCTTTAATAATTTGAGAGTAGAACACTCCACTCCCCATGATTAATATACCAAGGCTCAGAATGACTATTAATTTCTTCATTTGCTTAATTTTTTACCATATGTCCGGTATTATTCTGCAATTTAAGCCTACTCCCATGGTCTAATGCTAGTTAAATGATAAATAATTTCATTCGAGATGGATATTACTATAAAGCATTTGCACTTTTTGCTATCTTTGCCAAGGTGTTGGTGTCAAGACTAATTCCAAGATGTTGAAATTTAGCGAATAAAATGTTTAGGGGTTAACGTGCTCAACTTTAGAAAACCAAAGAAAACACTTTTAGGCGTGGATATAAGTTCAAGCTCGGTCAAAGTATTAGAAATATCTCAGGAGGGCTTAGAGTATAATCTAGAGGCATACGGAATTGAACCTACCCCACCTGATTCAGTAGTCGAAAATACCATTACTGATCCTGAAGCCGTTGGTTCGGCTATCGAAAGGGCCGTATTAAGTAGCGGCTCAACTTCCACCGAAGCGGCCTGTGCTATCGCCGGATCAAAGGCAATCACAAAAAAGATTACATTATCCTCCGAAGTTCCCGAACAGGATCTAGAAGGACAAGTTCAGCTTGAGATGGTTCAACACATTCCTCACCCGATAGAGGATATCAGCATAGATTTTCACATAGAAAATAACCCAACTGACTCTGGGACCCCGTACGAGATA
>CACJXQ010000032.1 GCA_902597385.1 uncultured Pseudomonadota bacterium
GGTTGAAAGTGATAATTCAGCAGAAAGAGAGACACTACTCAGTAACATGGCAGAGGGCGCCGAGATGACTGGTTTGGTAAAAAATCTGACAGATTACGGGGCTTTTGTCGATCTGGGTGGAGTAGATGGTTTACTTCATATTACTGATATGGCCTGGAAGCGAGTCAAGCATCCGTCAGAGCTAGTCAGTGTGGGAGATGAGATAAAAGTAAAGGTGTTAAAGTTTGATGCATCTACCAATCGAGTCTCCTTGGGCTTAAAACAACTTGGTGAAGACCCTTGGGTAGATGTCTCCCGAAGATATCCTGAGGGTTCTAGATTGGTTGGAAAGGTTTCTAACATTACTGACTATGGCTGTTTTGTGGAGATAGAGGAAGGAGTGGAAGGACTTGTACATGTTTCTGAAATGGATTGGACTAATAAAAATGTCCACCCCTCTAAGGTAGTTCATGTTGGAGAAGAAGTAGAAATAAAAGTGTTAGATATCGACCAAGAAAGAAGACGTATCTCACTTGGAATGAAACAATGCAAGCCGAACCCATGGGAAGAGTTTTCGTCCAAGCATGAGAAAAATGACCGAACTACGGGTGTGATAAAATCCATCACAGATTTTGGAATATTTATAGGACTCGAGGGAGGCATTGACGGGCTTGTGCACCTATCTGATCTAGCATGGGATGATCTGGGAGAAGACGCCGTTAGAAACTATAAAAAGGGCGACGAAATCGAAGCGGTCGTTCTGGCAGTAGACGCTGAAAGAGAAAGGATATCCCTGGGGGTCAAACAGCTAGATCAAGACCCCTTTTCGACTTATGTTGCGCAAAACCCCAAAGGCACTTTAGTCTCTGGAAATGTAGCTAGCATTGAGGGGAAAGTCGCCTATCTAGAATTAGCTGAAAACGTCGAGGGCATGATTAAGGGCTCGGAGCTGTCAACCGATCCTGTAGACGATATCAGGCAGAAGCTAAAAGAGGGAGATTCGCTAGAGGCCTTGATAGTGGGTATAGACAGAAAAAAGAGGATTGTGAATCTGTCAGTTAAAGCGAAGGAGAGTGAAGAAGAAGCTGCGGCTTTAGAGGAGTATGGGACAGATAGTGGGGGAACAGCCACCTTGGGTGATTTACTTAAGGAGCAAATGGACTCCAAAGAGTGAAATAAGATAATTAATCTCCATTTTTTAAAACTTTTGCACTAATTGAGATGACGAAATCTGAACTAATAGAAAATCTAGTAAGAAAGCAGGCGCACTTAGAAAAACCGGACGTCGAGCTAGCAGTAAAAACAATCCTAGATCTTATGTCTGAATCCTTGGCTGAGGGTGGCCGGATTGAAATAAGGGGGTTTGGGAGCTTCTGTTTGCATCACAGGCCACCCAGACTCGGCAGAAATCCCAAATCTGGAGAGCCAGTTGCTTTACCGGAAAAACATGTGCCTCATTTTAAGCCTGGAAAGGAATTGAGGGAACGCGTCAACGATGGGAGGATGTCCGAGGATAAATCTGGTTTGATAGAACAGGTTGTCTCCTGAGTAAGAACAATTGAAAATAACGTTTACCATCAGGCTTGTGTCTTAGCGGAAAGGTCCTATGTTGTCGCGTCTTATTTTTTCTATTCTGATTGTTTCGTTTTTTCTACTAGGATTCGTCTTTCATATGAAAAACGAACGAACAGTTCTAGTCGACTATATATTTTCTCAAGGGTCTTTTAAAGTATCTTGGGTAGTCTTGATTTCTATGCTAACAGGCTCTCTATTAGCCGCATTAACTATTTTGCCTGGTTATTTAAAAAAAGCCGGCAAGATATGGCAAATGAAAAAGAAATACAAAAAAGCTTCGTCAAATAGTCAAAGATAGAAGTTTGTCAGCGTCATAAGAGAATGGAAAAACCTTTAATTTTAGCCCTAGATTTTTCTTCCATAGAGAAAACCCTCGAAGTACTTGATAAGTTAGATCCAGTCAGCTGTAGAGTGAAGGTCGGAAAACAGTTGTTCGTTAGCCAGGGACAGAGAGCAGTTAAAAAAATTCAAGAGCTGGGCTTCGAGATATTCTTAGACCTAAAATTCCACGATATTCCGAATACCGTCAAGGAGGCTTGTTTAGCGGCTGCCGATCTGGGGGTTTGGATGGTAAACATCCATGCTTCTGGAGGGAGGGCAATGTTGGAGGCTGCTTCCGATGCTTACGCCAAGTTAAACGAAGCCCCATTATTGATAGGTGTTACGGTTCTTACAAGTCTTAGCGAGGAGCACTTTGATGAGTTGGGGTATTCCGGGAATCTGACTAGTGCTGTGGAAAGGTTAGCCGTTCTGAGCTGTTCAAGTGGCCTAGACGGTGTGGTGTGTTCTCCTAAAGAATTAAAATTATTATCGCGAGTAATTAGCGAAGATTTTCTATATGTGACGCCAGGTATCAGATTTGATGGGGAAGATGCCCACGACCAAAGCAGGATTGCTACTCCGCAGTCTGCGCTTGCAGAAGGCGCTGATTATCTAGTGATGGGTCGCTCGATATTAGAGTCAGAAGATCCGTCTACCAGAGTTTTTTCTATTAATAGTTTAGCCAAAAACAATAAATAAGCCAGTTACCTTCTTTTGTCCGGTAATAAAAACAATATATTGAACCCAAAATATTCGACCTTAAAATTGCCACCATTGTCGAGCAGTCCTAATCCAATGAGGTGGGCTGGCTTGTCATGCGAAGGCTTGGCCCTAGCTCTAGCCGAGGCGACAACTCAATACGATTCTTTATTGATTTATCCCGCCGCTAGCCCCGCAGAGCTAGATAGACTTAGAAAAGCGGTAAGAGTTTTCAATCCTGAATTATCTACATATGTGCTTCCCGATTGGGAAACCCTTCCATATGATAGATTCAGCCCCCTCAGGGAGATTATTTCAGAGCGTATCTTGAACTTAAATAAAATTGCAAACGCTTCAAGCGGATTAATACTTACCACCTTAAGAACGTGTCTTCAGCGCTTGCCTCCTAAAAGTTGGATAACCGAAAGTGCGTTTATTTTGGAAGTGGGAGGCATGTATCCTCGAAGTGAATTACTCTTGAGGCTGTCAGAGTTGGGTTATGTTCGTCGACGTTTAGTAAGTGAATTGGGTGATATGGCCGTAAGGGGTTCTGTATTAGATATCTATCTAATAGGAGAGAAGGTCCCCGTGAGACTAGATTTTTTTGATGACTCCTTAGAGTCTATTCGCCACTTTAGTGTTGAGAATCAGCGCTCATTAAAATCAGTTGAGTCAGTTACAGTTCTTCCTGCAAGAGAGTTTCCGTTAACAGAGGATGCTGTAGTGAGATTTAAAAAAAATTGGCGTCTTCAGTTTGGCCTTAAAAATTTAGAAAACAGTATTTATGATGGTATTTCGCGCGGCATTTACTCGGCCGGCGTGGAATATTATCTACCTTTCTTCTTTTCTGGTCTTCATTCTTTGATTGACTATTTGGCATCTGACTCTGTAATCATATGTAACCACAATTATGATGAACGAGTTGGCGAAATAAAGGGTAGTTATCACGACAGATTCAACTCGTTACAAAGCTTAGGTGAGAGACCTCTTGCATGCCCCAATGAGCTCTTGCTGGACTGGAAAAAATTGCTTGAAAGTAGCAGAGTGAAAAAACAAATAGATCTATATACATATCCGAAGAGTGACGAGGTCAGCGTTGTAGACTTTTCTAAGAAAATAAAAAAAAATTTGAATCTTTTATTTAAGAAAAACCACAGCGAATCGATAGATTTTCTTCTGAACTACCTTGAAAGGAAAAATTCTAAGATTGTTTTTGTTGTCTCGAGTAACGGGAGATTTGCCACGTTGTTTGAGTTATTTAAGGATCGAAATATAGTTCTAGAAAAGTTTAGCTCCTGGCAGGAGATTATAAGTTCAGTAAGTCCCATGGGGGTTCTTTTTGGGGAATTGGAAGAAGGCTTTGAGATCATTGAGCCCAGCATAAAGGTTATAGCCGAGGATGATATTTTTGAACAATCTAAGCCTGCCAAAAAGAGAAAAGCTAAGAACGATAAGACTCGTCAAAATCTAGAATCCCTGATACAAAATTTAACCGAATTGGAATCTGGGGATGCAGTTGTTCACGAAGATTATGGTGTGGGTCGCTACGCAGGCCTTGAGATTTTAAATACAGGTGGAGTGCCAGAGGAATTTCTGAAAATCCTATATGCTGATGAGGATAAACTCTATATACCAGTGAGAAATATTGACCTTGTAAATAGATACTCAGGTGCTGGCTCTGGTGATGCTCCATTGCATAAACTAGGCTCAGGCCAATGGGAAAAAGTCTGTAGGAAAGCTAAAAGCAGAATTACCGATGTGGCAGCGGAAATACTTGAGATTTATGCAAAAAGGGAAATGCAGTCGGGACGAATTATTTCCTCGAAAGACGATTCCTATTCCGTCTTTTCGGACCAGTTTGCTTATGAGGAGACGGAAGATCAGGAAAGCGCTATTCAGGAGGTTATCAACGATTTAGAAAGTGGGAAACCTATGGACCGCCTCATCTGTGGCGATGTCGGATTTGGCAAAACAGAGGTCGCAATGCGTGCAATGTTCTTAGCGGTGAATTCTGGCTATCAGGTTGCCGTTCTAGTTCCCACGACTCTCCTGGCCAGGCAGCATTACGAAACCTTTTGCGCCAGATTTTCGGGGTGGCCAATTAACATTGCTCAGCTATCCCGGTTACAAAGCAGGACGATATCCTCCGATGTAAGAAATGACATTGCAGTAGGCGCTGTAGATGTTGTGGTAGGCACTCAAAAATTGCTTAATTCAGAACTGAAGTTTAAGAAGTTAGGTCTACTGATTATTGATGAGGAACACAGATTTGGCGTCACACAAAAGGAGAAAATAAAGTCTATCAAGGGGGATGTACACATTCTTACCTTAACCGCCACGCCAATTCCTCGTACCTTGAATATGGCTCTTTCAGGGATACGCGATCTATCTCTTATGGCGTCTCCACCAAAAAATAGAGTTGCAGTAAAAACTTTTGTCTCACAATACTCTGAAGAAATAGTTCAAGAGGCAGTACGTAGGGAGTTGGAGAGAGGGGGTCAAGTATATTTCATCCATAATGAGGTTAAAACAATTTCAAGGGTAGAAAATCAGCTGAGAAAAATAGTGCCGGAAGCTAGAATAGGTGTAACTCATGGCCAATTATCAGAGAAAGAGTTGGAGAGTAGGATGAGTGATTTTTATAAGGGTGAAGCAAACTTACTTCTCTCCACCACAATCGTCGAATCTGGTTTAGATTTGCCAAATGCAAACACGATAATAATCAACCGTGCGGATAAAATGGGACTGGCGCAGTTATATCAATTAAGAGGGAGAGTAGGTCGTTCTCATCATATGGCCTATGCACATTTGTTTGTGCCTGATCTGCAAAGTATGTCCAGAGATGCTAAACGACGTCTCGATGCCATTGAGTCACTAGATGAATTGGGGATGGGATATTTATTAGCTAATCATGACCTAGAGATAAGGGGTGCAGGGGCTATTTTGGGCGATGAGCAAAGCGGCGAAATAGAGGAGATGGGTTTTTTTCTTTTTAATGAAATATTGGACAGAACTGTGAATACTTTGACTAGAGAAAGAGAACCAGACAACTTAAGGGCTCCCCCGACCGGTAGAGTAGATATCGACCTTCACATTCCAGCACTTTTACCAGAGTATTATTTACCTGACGTCCATACTCGCTTAATTTTGTACAAGCGAATTTCTACAGTCGAAGATTATGCTAGTCTTGATAAGCTGAGAGAAGAAATCATTGATAGGTATGGTTTTTTTGGTGAGGAAGTACAAAATTTATTCCATATTTCGAAAGCAAAACTTGGCATGAAAAAAATTGGTGTTAAAAAAATTGATTTAGGTACAAGGGGCGGCAGATTAGAGTTTTATCCCGAGACTCCTGTATCACCAAGTAAAATTCTAGATCTATTGGAGTCTTCTGTTGACTATAAAATGCGGGATCCACAAACCCTTCTTATTTCTAAACTACTCCCAGAGGGCAATGATAGATTGAAAGAACTTGAATTTATCTCTAATGCTTTGGATCTTACGTAATGAAAATAGAGTTTAATTCCTTTACATTGTTTTTTTTGGTAATTATCTTTCCTATATCTCTCCACGCAAGGACTTACCAAGTTGAAGTTTTAATTTTTTCAAATAAAAACTCGATTAGTTTCGATGAGGAACTTTTTCCGGAGCTTCAATCCTTGCCAGATTTTCCAGTTAACAATCTTCTTAAAAGGCCTCTTGATGGCCGTGAAGAGACAGAGCCAAATCTATTACCTGTACCTTATCAGGTGTTGGCTAATGAACAAAAGAAACTAAATTTAGAATCTAAAGTTGAAACTAATCCTGATTTGAAGATTATTTTTTCTGAGGGCTGGAATCACGGTAGACCGGAAGGCAACGAATTTGAGTATGTCTATCTGGAATCTGAACCTATCTCTATTTTCTCGACGGAAAACAAATTAAATTTTCAAGACACCGCTAAATTGAGCGAGGCTTTCAGCAGTCCAACAATTGCTATCCTTCAGGGTTTAGTGGGAATTAGGGTATCTCAGCTGTTATATGTCGACCTAGACTTTGTTTTTGGTAGTGTTAATGGGTTAGTTCGCATGAAGGAGTCTAGGAAGCTAAAACTGAACGAATTGAATTACTTCGACCACCCCTTATTTGGGGTCTTATTGATGGTTTCTCCGGTGGATCAGGCTTCAGATGGTGACTAATCTTCCATCGCTTTAAGTATCTTTGCGCATGTCTTCCCGCTTTCGGACAACACACTTAGCATATCTGATAAGACGAGCTCAGTATTAGTAAGGCCGGCGGCTGGGTTTACAATGACTGCTATTGTTGCGTAAGGCATGCCTTTCTCTTTTGCCAAGGCCGCCTCTGGCATCCCAGTCATGCCAACAATATTGCAACCATCTTTTGCTAATCTCTGAATTTCAGAGGCGGTTTCTAATCTAGGTCCCTGTGTTACTCCATACGTTCCAGAGGCAATTACTTTTATTGACTTATTTTGAGCTGCTCTTATGATTTTTTTTCGAAGCTCGTCGTTATAAGGATGGGTGAAGTCTATGTGTTCTAGCGGTCCTAAGCCACCCTCGAAAAAAGTTGATTCTCTGGAATGCGTATAATCGATGAGTTGATCCGGGATCAGGATTCTCCCCACATCAATACCAATACCTCCGACTGCGGCAGTTCCGATAACCGAAGTTGCCCCTAAGATTTCTAGGGCAGCGATATTGGCTCGATAGTTTATTTTGTGGGGAGGATACTTTCTTTTTCCGCCATGCCTCCTTAGGAATAGGATCTTCCTACTTCCTAAAAGTCCTTCGTATATGCAGTCTGAGGGCCTTCCCCAAACCGTGTTCATTTTGTGTGTTCGGGTTTTTTCCATGCTTTCTAGCTGATCAAAACCTGTGCCGCCTATTATAGCTAAAGTCATGAATGATCCACCGGTAAAGCAAATATGCCCGGCGCATTTCTAAAGCATTTTTTATAGTCCATCCCGCATCCGAACAGATAACGATCGGGTAATTTAAGCCCGCAGAAATCAGATTTCAATAAACCTTTTCTTTGTGAGATATTTTTTTCAACTAAAACTGAAGTCCAGACCCTTTTTGCTCCTGTATGTTCACATGCTTTTACAGCTTCTTCCAGCGTTTTTCCATTATCAAGTACATCGTCCACTAATAAGATCGTTCGTCCACAGAAAGAGCTTGGAGGCTTTCGTATCCATTTTAGTTCTCCTCCTAGGGTTGAGTTGTTATATCTTGTGGGATGGATATAGTCGGTTTCCAAAGGAAAATCGAGTTTTGTAAGAATTAATCCGAGTGGTAGTAATCCTCCATTCATTATCGCTACTACTATAGGAAAACTTTTCTCAAGTTTGGAGGTAACTTCATTTGCTATTCTATCTGCGGCGCGGGATACATCGGTGAGGTCCGCCAACAAGGTCGAATCCCTGTAGATCTTTTGTACTTCTTCTTCAGTCAACTCTCTAGCTCTTTAAGCTTTTTCTGTCCCGCCCAGTCTTTCGCGAACTGGTAGGCGGTTCTACCGCTCCTCGAGCCTCTTTCTAACGCCCATTTTAGTGCTAAATTTTGAACCTTTATCAACTCATACGGGTCAGTAGTTGGCTCGAAAAAGTTAATCCAATGATTTACTAATTCTACATACTGGCCTTGTGGGTAAGGATGAAATGATAGCCAAATGCCAAACCGTTCCGATAAAGATATTTTTTCTTCCACTGTTTCAGAATGGTGAAGTTCGTTATTTATTATTTTACTCCCAACGTTATCGCTATGATTTTCTGGCACAAGGTGCCTACGATTGCTAGTGGCATAAATTACAGTATTAGAAGTGTTTAATACCGATCCATCTAAGACGCTCTTCAAAGTTCTGTAGGAGGGATCATGCTCATCAAAGGTGAGATCATCACAGAAAATTATATAACGCTCTTTGCCCTCCTTCAGTCTACTTATTATTTCAGGCAAGTCGGTTAAAGAAGATTTTTCTACTTCCACTAACCTAAGGCCTTGTTCTGAGTAGTCGTTTAAAAGAGCCTTGATTAGCGAAGACTTGCCAGTGCCTCGAGGACCCCACAAAAGAGCATTATTAGAGGGGTATCCCTTGAGAAATTGAGAGGTATTTCTCTCTATGGCTTCTTTCTGTCGTTCTATAAAAAGTAGGTCTTTTAGTTGTATTGAGTCGAAGTGTTCAACGGCTTCTAAGTAGTTACCATTCTTCGTTTTGCGCCAGCGCCAAGCAACAGATTTATCTAACTGATCGCGTGGGGGCGGCCCAAATAGCTTTTCCAGACGGGATATAAGACTACTTGCTCTATCAAAGAAAATTTCAGTGCTGCCCAAGGTTTATATTCCAGTAGTTTATCTTTGTCTTAACTCTCTTATTGAAATGGTTAAATAAGAAAACTTTCTAACAAGTCGAATCTAAGTTTACCGGTTCTATCCATTTTCATCAAAATTGTAAATACAGTAAAAGTAAAATGCGCTAGATTAGCTACGCCAAAAAGATTATCGCAATTTTTGAACAGGCGAACAATCCCAAAGGCTGATACGCCTTTCATATTTTTAAGCACATTTCTTGTTTATAACACGTTGTTTTATCGGCCTTTATAGTTAATAATGACGATATAGATCATATCTTTTGACTTAAAGAAATTTTTCATTCGCTCAGCTTTATGTTTGCTTCTTTTTGGGGTTATTAAATTGACATCGAGCCCATAAAGCAATTACTTCGTAGGTTAAGGATAAAAATAAGAAAATTTACGGTATTACTTCTCATGAGTTTAAATAAAAAATTGACAATCGCTCAATCAGATACTGAAGTTTGGGAAGCTATGACCCAAGAAAATACGCGTCAAGAGATGCACATCGAGTTAATCGCCTCAGAAAATTATGCGAGCAAGGCTGTTTTGGAGGCCGTAGGCTCGCAACTCACTAATAAATATGCAGAAGGCTACCCCGGAAAACGCTATTATGGAGGGTGTGAACATGTGGATGTGGTTGAATTAATAGCGATAGAAAGAGCAAAAAAAATTTTTAATGCGACTTACGCTAATGTACAGCCTCATTCCGGTTCTCAAGCTAACGCTGCGGCTTATCTGGCATTAGTAGAGCCCGGTGCTACCGTATTGGGAATGAGTCTCTCAGATGGGGGACATTTGACTCACGGCTCACCTGTAAACTTTTCAGGGAAAATTTACAATGCATTACAATACGGTGTGGATCCACACACTGGCCTACTCAATTATGACCAAATCAGAGAATTGGCTTTGAAGCACAGACCGAAGCTTATCGTAACTGGATTCTCGGCTTATTCTCGAGTGCTCGATTGGGCTGCACTTAGAGAAATAGCCGATGAAGTCGATAGCAAACTGTTAGCCGATGTAGCTCATGTTGCAGGCTTGATTGTAGCGGGGATTTATCCTAGTCCAATAGAATTAGTCGATGTGGTTACAACAACAACCCACAAAACACTAAGAGGACCTCGGTCAGGGCTGATTTTGGGAGGCAAAAGAAGCAATTTGGATAGGGAACTCAACTCCGCAGTTTTTCCGGGTTCTCAGGGTGGCCCGCTGATGCATGTTATAGCTGCGAAGGCTATTGCTTTCAAAGAAGCGATGCAGCCTAATTTTGTCGAATATCAGACAGATGTTGTTGCAAACGCGAAAGCTATGGTAGAAATTTTTAAGGAACGGAGTTACCAAGTGGTATCCGGTGGGACTGACAATCATTTGTTATTGTTAGATCTTACGAAGAAAGGATTGACTGGAAAACAAGCTGAGTACGCCCTTGGGAAGGCGAATATAACAGCTAATAAAAATACCGTGCCTAATGATACGAAATCTCCTTTCGTTACGAGTGGTGTCCGATTGGGAACGCCCGCCATGACGACGCGAGGCTTTAAACAAGCGGAAGCTAAATTAATTGCAAATTGGATATGTGATATTTTGGATGATTGCGAGAGTGAGGAGAAAATTGGTAAAGTTAAACAGAAAGTTTTAGAGCTCTGTTCCGAATTTCCTGTTTACCGATAAAAGAACTGGTCCGAAGAGTATAGTCGGTAAATATCGGCTAAATTCAGGAGTACTTCAATGAAATGTCCCTTCTGTCCTGAATCTAACACAAGAGTGATCGACTCTCGGTTGTTAGGAGACGGTGAGCAAATAAGGCGAAGACGGGAATGTCTTGTCTGTAGAGCGCGCTTCACTACTTATGAAACTGCTGAGCTTAGTTTGCCTAGAATAGTAAAAAATGACGGGAGACGAGAGGCCTTTAATGAAAATAAGCTACGCTCTGGAATAGTGAAAGCACTTGAGAAAAGGCCTGTGGAGTTGGATCAGGTGGATCATCAAGTAAGCCTGATAAAAAGTAGGTTAAGAGAAAACGGAGAGCGTGAGTTGAAATCAAGTTACGTAGGAGAACTAGTGATGGAGGCCTTGAAAAACCTAGACCATGTAGCCTATGTACGATTTGCATCCGTCTATAGAAGTTTTGAGGATGTTAGATCATTTCTCGACGAGGTTCGGCGGTTGGAAGACGAGCTCCCCGAAAGAGATTCAGGAGGTCAGTTAGAACTCATAAAGAGGGAGTGCTGAGGTCATTATGTCTTCTGATGTTTATAGTTCGGTATCAGCCTGATGGATCGGCCACAGTTGAAATATATGGAAGAAGCAATAAGACTTGCTGAGAAGGGCCGTTTGTCTGTAAGTCCAAATCCCATGGTGGGTTGTGTGATTGTTAAGGAAGGGTCAGTTGTTGGGAGAGGGAGTCATTTAAAAGCTGGCATGCCGCACGCTGAAATTATAGCCCTTGACGAAGCCAAAGAGAGAGCTGGGGGCTCGGATTTATACGTTACACTAGAGCCTTGTTGCCACCATGGTCGAACCGGGCCTTGTACAGAGGCTCTACAAAAAGCCCGAGTAAAAAGGGTTATATACGCCAGAGAAGACCCAAACCCCAAGGTGGCTGGTCGGGGAGCTGCCGTGCTTAAGGAAAATGGCATTGAAGTGGTATCTGAGTTCGGAAAAGAATTGGCAAGCCATCTAAATATTGGCTTTGAGAAAAGAATGCGAATCGGAATGCCAAAAATCAGGGTCAAAGTAGCTATGAGCCTCGATGGTAATTCTGCTCTTTCCTCGGGGGAAAGCAAGTGGATTACTAGTGAAGAAGCCAGGCTTGATGTTCAAAGGTTGCGGGCAGAAGCTTGTGGAGTTTTAACTGGGATAGGTACGGTTTTATCAGATAATCCGATGCTTAATGTGAGGGACCCTAGCCTGGAAACACTAGGTCGCCAGCCCCACAGGATAATTTTGGATACTGACCTAAGGCTTCTAGGAGATGAAAAGGTATTCAATGAAAATGGGCAATCGTATATATTTACCGCCTCAACGAATTTGGATAAAAGAAAAGAGATCGAGTTTATGGGTGCTAAGGTAATTAACTGTGACATCCTAGGCAGTGGTCTTAATCTTGAAATGGTGTTGGAGAAACTGGCTAACCTACAGATCAATGAGCTTTTGATAGAGGCTGGGAGCCAGTTGACTGGTAGTTTTTTACGACAAGGACTCTGGGATGAATTGATAGTCTTTCTGGCGCCTAAAATCATTGGGTTTAATGGGAGAAAAGCCTTAAATATCCCCTCACCAAATATATTGGCTGATGCTCTTCAGCTAGATTTGCGGGAGGAGAGTGTCGTTGGTAGAGACGTTAAGTTGGTATTCGGAAAAAAAGAAGAGGGAATTAATTGAAATGTTTACTGGAATAGTAACCGCTATTGGTGAATTGTCTGTTAAGAAAAGAACTTCCGATGCTATGACTATTGGGATAGATTCGAAAGATTTCGATCTCTCTGATGTCGCCTTGGGCGACTCTATAGCTGTCTCGGGAGTCTGTCTGACAGTTACAAGTTTAAATGACTGTCAATTTGATGCGGATGTGTCCTTAGAGACTCTGTCGAAGACTAGTTTAGGTAAGAAGATTGAAGGGGGGTTAGTAAATTTAGAGAAGGCGATGAAAGCCGACTCTCGTTTTGGAGGGCATATCGTAACTGGGCACGTAGATGGTTTGGGAGAGGTCGAATCTGTAGAGGAAGTAGGAGATTACATTCAGTTTACCGTAAAAGTTCCTCAATTACTCTCACGTTACTTTGCAGCAAAGGGTTCTGCTTGTGTTGATGGAGTCAGCCTCACTGTAAATACGGTTTCCGAGAATAATTTTACTTTTATGACAATACCCCACACACTATCAATGACAACGTTGGGCAGTTTAGATCGCGGTTCAGCAGTGAATTTGGAAATAGATATAATAGCCAGATATTTAGAGCGACTAATCGGCGAAAGATTTGGTAGATAAGGAGCTGTTTGAGCGCTGATCTGGTCTGGGGAAGGATATGCCCATGATTAATAAATTTGTTTTTTCTAAATGGTAATGACTTGTATGCCTTTAAATACTACACAGGAACTAATCGAAGATATAGCAGCCGGTAAAATGGTCATTATCATGGACGACGAGGATCGGGAAAATGAGGGGGACTTCATTATTGCTGCACAGCACTGCGCCGCTGAGCATGTAAATTTTATGGCCAAACATGGTAGAGGTTTAATTTGTCTCACTCTTACAAAAGAGAGATGTCAGCAGTTGAATTTACCACTTATGGTGAGCAGTACCGGAGGCTTGCACTCTACCAATTTTACCTTGTCCATAGAAGCAGCGGAAGGGGTGACGACAGGGATATCCGCCGCGGATAGAGCTCGTACTATAGAGGCTGCTATAAAGGATCAGGCTTCTCCTTCAGATATTTGCCAACCAGGGCATGTCTTCCCTTTGATGGCGCAAGAGGGGGGGGTATTAACTCGGGCTGGCCATACGGAAGCGGGTTGTGATTTTGCGCGGGCTGCGAATTTAGAGCCTGCTGCTGTGATAGTAGAAATACTCAATGATGACGGAACTATGGCAAGACGACCGGATTTGGAAAAAATTGCAAAAAGATTTGATCTAAAAATTGGAACTATTGCCGATTTAATTCGTTTCAGAGCAGAGAATGAAAAAACGATCACCCGAGTTGCCTCTACCGTTGTAGATACTCAATCTGGACCATTTCAACTAGTAGCATATGAAGATGCCCTACATGAAGGCTTGCATATTGCTTTGATAAAAGGCCAAGTAAATCCGGAAATTCCCCCGTTGGTGCGTGTTCAATCTCATAGTCCGTTTGATGAACTTAATGCTGTCATTAAATCTGACCCTACGAGACAGTTGAACAATATATTAACTCGATTTGACAATGAACAAAGCGGAGTTCTAGTTATTTTAGCAAATCAACTCAAGAACGAAGACATTATTTCTGCTATAAATAGACACTCTGATACTTTTCGGACTGAGTCGTTGGGGAAGGGTGACAGCCACCAAATGGATTGGCGTAGAATAGGTCTTGGAGCTCAGATTCTTAGTGACATTGGAGTGCGTAAAATGAGAGTACTTGGTCATGCTCATAAGTATCATGCAATATCTGGCTTCGGACTAGAAGTTATAGGACACGTTGGATTAAGTTAAGGATACTTCGATGGATAAAATAAAGCAGATAGAAGGGCAGGCGACGGTGTCAAAAAAAGTGGAAGTAGGAATCGTTTGTTCTCGATTCAATCACTTCATAGTAGATAAGCTCGAGGCTGGGTGTCTGGATGCTTTAAATAGACACAGCGAGGGAAGGATAGAAGTAACAATTTTTAGAACACCAGGAGCATTTGAGCTGCCTTTAGTTGCAAGCAAAGCAGCTAAGACAGCTAGGTTCTCTGCTATTATAGCTTTAGGCGCAGTAATCAGAGGAGACACTGCTCATTTTGAGTTGGTAGCTAACTCCTGTGCGCAAGGCCTTTCCAATGCGGCCCTCGAGACAGGAGTGCCTGTGATTTTCGGTGTACTAACAGTTGATACTATTGAACAGGCAATCGAGAGAGCCGGCACTAAAGCCGGAAATAAGGGTTATGAAGCTGGCGTCACCGCAATAGAAATGATTTCACTTTTAGAGCAGGTATAGATAGAAATGTATAAGCGAGTCTTAGCGCGGAGGCTCGCAGTTCAGGCTTT
>CACJXQ010000033.1 GCA_902597385.1 uncultured Pseudomonadota bacterium
TTTTGTGAGGGTTATAGGCGTAAGTCCATGCGCCGTTATGTCCTCCTGCAAGTCCAGGACAAACCTTTTCTCCAGGTTCGTTCTTCGGTCGGGCATCCTCATTGACAATAGGTCTACCATTTTCATCTAAGCCATTAGACCAGGTTAGTCTGTCGGTATATTGGAACCCCTTTAGATATTCACCGGTCTTCGCGTCCAGCGTGTAAACATACCCATTACGGTTTGGCTGCATTACGGCTCGAACGCTCTTGCCATCGACTTGAACATTGTCGACAATTAGCGGATTGGTCGCATCATAATCCCACTCGTCATGTGGTGTGAATTGAAAATACCAGCTCATGTCTCCCGTCGCAGGTTCTAGAGCTACCAAGGAATTGGTGTAAAGATTATCACCTTCTCTAACATCACCATTCCAGTCAGGAGCGGGATTCCCTACTCCCCAATAAACTAGGTTCGTTTCTGGATCATAGGTTCCTGTCGACCAAGTAGGTCCTCCCCCGGTCTTCCAGGAATCTCCCGCCCAAGTTTCTGAGCCTGGTTCTCCAGCCGCCGGGACAGTGTATCGCTTCCAAAGCTTTTTACCAGTAGCCGCGTCAAAAGCTGATATGAATCCTCGCACTCCATATTCTCCACCCGCTATCCCACTGATTACTATGTCACCAACAATCAAAGGAGAGCTCGTCGCACTGTAACCTTTTTTATAATCTTCTAACTCAGCCGACCAACGGATTTCTCCGGTGGCCCTCTCGAAGGCTATCAGTTTGGCGTCGAGCGTGGCCATATAGATGAGGTCATCTTTAATGGCGACCCCTCGATTACCTGCACCGCAGCAAAGAGCCACATCTTGAGCTCCATCGTGCTCGTAATGCCACAGTATAGTTCCCGTTACAGCATCCAATGCCCAAAGATTATTAAATGCTGCGCTCACATACATTACACCGTCAACTACAATAGGGGAGTTCGCAAATTGTGCACCAGGAACTCCAGTTTGAAATAACCAAACTGGCACTATCTCGTCGACGTTCTGTTTATTGATATCAGTAAGCGGGCTATATCGCCAATTACCGTAATTACCCCCGTACATAAGCCAACGACTAGTGTCGTCGGTTCCTTTTAAAAGCATATCTGTAGTAACAGGTTCACCACCCGCTATGGCGTTTGTAGATGCCTGCGGCTCGGTAGCATCGCCCCCGGCAGCGAATATCTCGTGGCTAAGAACCATACTAAAAGCTAATAATAAGCCGAAGAGTCTTCTGATTTTCATGCACTTCCCCTTAAGAAGTTTGAATTTTAATATCGGTATTTGAACACTTTTCATGTCTAGTTCCAACTACTGGGTGAGAATAAAATCTGCTCTTTTTATGCACTTATGTATATCCAAATACTACTGAGTAGACGAACCGTTGGAAAAACAACAAGAAAACAATAAAAATCAAACCTTACTCTCAATAGTTTATAAGCTCTTTAACCTCTAGTCCGTTAGTTGGTCGATCTCGATTAGTTTAGAGATTGAACTAGCCCAAGCGTCAATAATTCCTGTGCAAACTTTTCGGGGGTGGGTCTGATACTGAATCCGAATCTCATAAAGCGCTTCAATCCTATCTGCAAATTCAAGCATCCATGATTCTAGTGTTTGGTTTTCTAGCCTGACTAGACTTGAACAGCATGAGGGCAAGCTCTCCCAAACTATCAGCCTCAAATGTTTCGTTGTTAAGCCAATACAACATTGTAACTAGTAGCTAGTTTAAAAGAGGTTAAATGGAGCGGGAAACGAGACTCGAACTCGCGACCCCAACCTTGGCAAGGTTGTGCTCTACCAACTGAGCTATTCCCGCATTCATGAAAATACTAATTATAGGGGATCTAGACAAATCTTGGTAGTTGAGCTTGTTAATAGATACTGTAATCGTTTTTTAACCTTTGGCACCACCTACTAACCCTGGCCAAGCTGCCAAGAGATAGTAGCTCATGGACCACAGAGTTAAAGCACACGCCACGTACAACAGCATTACTCCCAGATAGTTTAGTGGAAGCATTGGGCTTGCCGGTCCGATTATCAAAAGTATAAGAGACACCATTTGAAATCCAGTCTTCCATTTACCCAATCTCGATACCGTTATTTTATTTTGTTGCCCAAGGTGTGCCATCCATTCACGAAGCGCAGAAACCGCGATCTCGCGACCAATAATTATCGCTACTGGAACGGCTATCCAGATATGTGGTTGTTTCTGTAGTACGGCAATAAGAACTACTGCCACCATTAGCTTATCCGCCACTGGATCGAGGAAAGCACCAAACAGGGACTCTTGAGCCAATTTTCTAGCCATGAAACCATCGAGCCAATCGGTAGCAATAGCCAAACCAAATACAACCGCAGCCATATAGGCCGCGTAATCATATGGCAGATAGAACACTACGAGAAAAAAAGGAATTAAACCAATCCTTGAAATCGTAAGTATATTGGGCAAAGTCCACACTATTTTTTGATCTCTCCATGAATGCGTTTAGCCAGTTCTTCACTGATCCCAGGCACCCGCTTCAGATCAGAAATACCAGCCTCTAAAATCCCCTGGAACCCTCCAAAGTATCTTAACAGACTCTGTCTTCGCTTAGCACCGATGCCTTCAATTTCTTCCAGTTTTGACTTTTTGCGCTGCTTTGATCTTGATTTTCTATGTGCGTCAATGGCAAATCTATGGGCCTCATCCCGTATGTGTTGCAGAAGAAGTAGAGCACCCTCCTTTGGTCGAAAAGACCTAAGAGCCCCTTCCTCGGAGTGAAATATGGTTTCTAATCCTGGTTTCCGCGAGCGCCCTTTTGCAATGCCTAATAACCTAACCCCCGGTAACTGTAGCTCTGAAATCACTTCTGCGGCAAACTTTATTTGCCCCTTACCGCCGTCCACGATCAAGACATCCGGGACGATACCCCCCTCTGATCTAATCTTCCTATATCGACGATTCAATGCCTCCGCCATTGCTCCATAGTCGTCGCCAGGCTTAGCATCTTTTATATTGAATTTCCTATACTCACTGGTCTTTGGTCCTTCTTTATCGAACACCACACAGGATGCCACAGTTGACTCCCCTCCGAGATGACTTATGTCGAAGCACTCCAATCTCTCTAAGGACTCTCCTCCATTTAATACATCGCTCAAGGCCGCCAGACGTAACCTATAATCAGAAGAAGATGCAAGACGTTGTTCTAAGGCAACCTTCGCGTTCTCTATGGCCATTTTCAACCATTTGGCTCTATCGCCTCTTACATTTCTTTTTATTCGAACGTTCTTGTGGCACGTCTGTGTGATTGCATTCTCTAATGAGTCAACACCCTCTATTGAACTATTAACCAAAACCTCAGATGGCGTTTGCCTCTCCCTGTGCCCCGTCAAATAGAATTGTTTAAGAAAAGCGGTCAAGACCTGGCCTTCAGAAGTATCGTCGGCATTAGTAGGAAAATAAGATTTACTACCCAATACTCTTCCTTGCCTAATGAAAAAAACCTGCACACAAGCTAAACCCGCCTTGATACAAACGGCTGTCGCATCAACATCCCCCTTCTGCTTATCAGCCGTTTGTGCTAATTGCAAACCACTAAGATTCCGTATTTGATCTCGAAATTTTGCCGCCCTCTCAAATTGTAACTCGAAAGATGCTAGTTCCATTTGATTATTTAAACGTTCTACTACCTCTTTATTTCTACCCTCGAGAACCATCACAGCAGCATCAACATCAGCTTTGTACTCTGCTTCGTCTATCAGCCCTACACAAGGCCCACTGCATCTTTTGATTTGATACTGCAAACAAGCACGATTTCTATTTCTAAAAAAACTCTCATCACATTGTCGGATTTTAAACAACTTCTGAATCATATTAAGTGTTTCCCTCACGGCGTAAACGTTGGGGAACGGACCGAAGAATTTACCACGAGCATTTCTGGAGCCCCTGTGGAATTTAATGCGAGGAAAGGAATGTTTATTTTCAAGATGAATGAAAGGATAACTTTTATCATCTCGAAGCAGAATATTGTAACGAGGCTTTAAACTTTTTATAAGGTTACTCTCCAAAATCAAAGCCTCATTTTCATTTGAAGTTGTGGTAATTTCGAAAGAGTTAACTAAAGAAACCATCAACTGGGTTTTTCTTGTCTGGCCCTCTAATTGAGAAAAATAGGAAGACACACGCTTTCTTAAATTCTTAGCTTTGCCGACATAAATGCACTTTTCAGAACTATCTAGCATCCGATAAACGCCAGAGACCTCGGGCAACTTTTTACTATTAGCTAGATGAACTGAGATTCTATTTTTCACAACCATCTGCCTCGCTAAGAGCAGAAATAGCTCTCTGAAAAACCTCATCAAACATATTTTCACTGAGTCGTTTAGTTTGCGTGTTATACCGACTACAGTGATAAGAATCGAATAACTTTAAATTTTGCGGACTCAGCCAGTGTTCAGCACCGTGATTAAATTTATATCGGCTAAGAGGCACATTCTGAGTCCTTAAAATTGCATCATGGGCAATTTTTCCAAGGGCTATTAAAACAGACCCATATTTAAGCGACTCAATTTCTGCTGATAAAAACTTATTACAATTCTTTATCTCGGCGGTATTTGGCTTATTATTTGGAGGGAGACATTTGACTGCGTTGACAATTCGACAATCACTAAGTGTTAGTCCATCACCAACGTAGGCTGACTCCGGACTATTAGAAAGACCTCGATTAAAAAGTGTTGAATACAGTAGTTTACCCGCATGGTCTCCGGTAAAAGGGCGTCCAGTAGCGTTGGCACCGTGCAAACCTGGCGCTAGTCCCACAACCAAAATCCTAGCACCTACATCCCCAAAAGAAGGCACTGGCAAGCACCTATATTCAGGAAATCGCTCGCGAGTATCAGCTAAATAATCGGTCAGTCTCGGGCAGAGCTTGCAACGATCATCATGAAAATTAAGTCTGGTCTTCATCAATTTTTTCTATCGTTAATTGAAACATTAACCAAAAGTTCGTTATTTTACGCTTCCTATCATCCGTAGCTTCTGTTGATACTTTCCATTGGCGATTTCTCAATGCCATGATTAGGAATGGGATACCTAAGTCCGTTTTTACTTAAAGCTACCAAACCTTCTACCAACTTAGGTAGATAACTTGGCGGGAAGGCAATTAACAATTCATCATCCTGAACCCCACCAAATTTTCTTTCTGCGTAGCAGGGAATGGACAGGGACGGTTTTCCTGTAGACAAGGCCCTACCCCATGAGTCGGCGCAAGCACTCTCTCCAACCACACTAAATTCAAACTTTTCATAATGCTTGTATTGAAGTCCGTTTATAAGAGTGATCATCTGACCCGGAGTGCAGTAGATTAAACATATATCTGGATTGTCTAATCTTCTTGAATTCAAAGGTGATACAGCTAACCCCTCATAGTCGCCATAAGAGGCACAATCCATGGCAGCTTGATGTGCTCGACTATCCTCAAGTGTTCCGTACCATACGCCCGCCATCCTTTCACCCGACATAAATTCACCTTCTTTAGCATGTAGTCCCACCACTGCTCCGCACTGCGAACCCATGAGGTTGTCAGCTGTTACACCAATTGTCCAACCTATCCATCTGCTTTGGCCCACAATCTGATCGGTTGCCATTTTATTCTCGGGATCTGGTCTTCTAATCCTTTCAACACTATTAAGCTCTTCTTCACTCCTAAAGCGTTTCATGCAAACTGGCAGGGTTTTAATTTTTAAATATTTATATAAGGAGTCTGTCAAGCTTGCGTAATCATAGCTTTCTGAATCTCCCCAACAATTAACTTTAGTCATTGTTTAGCCACTCCCACTATTTAAGATAAAACTAAATATCAACCTTCCCCAAAGTAGTTAAAAAGGTTAACCTTGATCATATAAACTATTATTACGCTTTTTTAGGAGGGTAGCCATGGCTTCAGTAAACTACGAGGTAGATAATGGAATAGCGGTCATTACCTTTACCAATCCGCCCAAAGGGTTCTTTACGACAGCGATGGTTGAGGAAGCAACCAAGGCCTTAGCTGAGGCTGAGAACGATGACACGGTCAAAGTGGTTATCTTTACCGGAGGTCTCCCAGATGTGTTCATAAGACATTTCTCCGTCGAGGAAATAATACTCATGACAGAAGCGGTTCGAGACCATAGAAGAAGAGGACTAGCGGAGCCTCGTTTCGCTAGAACTGCGCTGAGGATGTTTTGGGAAAATGTAGACAACTTTCGAAAGCCCACCATAGCTGCAATCAATGGCTACTGTGGTGGTGGTGGATGTGAACTTGCCCTAGCCTGCGACATACGGCTCGCGGCTGAGGGAGATTACACCATAGGGCAAATGGAAATACTGGTTGGCCTTCTGCCTGGTGCGGGTGGTACTACTCGCCTTGCCCGGCTGGTAGGTGTTGGAAAAGCACTTGAATGGGTACTAAGAGGCCGAACTTTCTATCCCAGCGAGGCGGCTGAGGAAGGTTTGGTGCATCACCTAGTAAAAGGCGATGTACTTGAGGAGGCAAAAAAAATGGCAACAGAGTTTTTGGATAAACCAAGTGTTGCACTTCAAGCGATCAAGCAAGTTCTTCGGTCTAGTTGGGGTAAAACTACCGCCGACGGCGTAGATGAGGAAGGGGATTTATTTGCGAACCTCTTAGCCTGTGATGATCGAGTACTAGAAATGATGAAAGAATATGTTGCCAACGATCATAAACTGAAAAAATTTTAATACCTAACCAGATTGTTTTTAAAATAGGCGGCCTATTGTAGGCTTGAAATAAAAATCTTCTCAAGTAAACTATGTCGCTGAATTAGGTGCCATAGTAAATACTATATGTTAAACGGGAAGTTCGGTGAGTGCTGTCTGAAAATGACGGCTACAATTCCGACACTGCCCCCGCAACGGTAAAGCACAAACGAAAGTTCCTGAAGCCACTGCATTGAAATGTGGGAAGGCGAATCTTTCTGGCAAGAGCCTGCGTGTTGAGTCCGGAGACCGGCCTACTTCTTGAGTTTAAATACCAAACTAATTGGCGGTGGGCCGATATTTTGGGTCCAATGCTTTGCAATTAATAGCTCAGTAGCGATCCTTGTTATCCCACGAGCCTTATCTATAACCAATGATAACGGTCTATGAAAAAGAATCTGGGAGACAAAAACATGACTCGCTCAAAAATTAATTTAAGACTGCTCTTACTTTTGATACCCGCGTTAGCTTCAGCACAAAAGAATACCGAACAAGTGCTAGTGACAGCATCTCGTACACCAATGTCGCTTTTTGAGACTACCAGTGCAATTACGGTAATCACTAGTGAAGAGCTAGAGCGTCGACAAGCGGTCTATGTGTCCGATGCATTGCGTCTGACGCCCGGAATAGCCGTAAGCAATTCTGGTGGACCTAGCAAAAACACCCAAGTCAGATTGAGAGGAGCGGAGGGTAATCATGTAATGGTTCTAATAGATGGTATAGAAGTAAACGACCCGGCCATTGGCGATGAATTTGATTTCGCTACTCTTACTACGTCAAATGTGGAGCGCATCGAGATCGTTCGGGGACCTCAAAGTGCATTGTGGGGTAGTGATGCTGTCGCAGGAGTCATAAATATCGTCACTAAAGACCCTAATGAAGGCTTACAAGGTGGGATACTTCTCGAAAATGGTTCCTACGGCACTGACCATCAAAATGTTAATATTGCTTTAGGAAAAAGTCGGTATGGCGTCGGCATAGCCTTTGATCATATCGAATCCGGTGGTACAAATATCTCTCGATTCGGTGACGAAGACGATGGTTACGAAATTTTTTCTACCAACCTTAAATCATTTCTAAAACTTAACGAGAATCTATCCATGACTCTCAATGCTCGATATGAAGACGCAGAAGTCGAAACGGATGCCGGTTTTCCGGTAGTAAGTGATGCAGATCGAGAAAGTCACACTAGAAAGAGTTTTTTAGGTTACACCATTAAGAGTAATCTGTTGGGGGGTATAGTAAGGAATCGAACTGGCATTAACTGGATCTCTACAAACAACAACAACGTGGATGCTAGCAATAGTTCGATCAGTAAAACAAGCGCTGACAAATACAAGATAACCCATCAAACAACTATACCTGTAGAGACGAAATATCTGCTCCCTATAGATCATAGTTTCACCTTTGCCGTTGACCATGAACATCAAAGGTTCAGACAGAGAGGGCGTGATCAAGGGTTTGGCAATCCCAACCAGGATCAACACCTCAACAATACAGGCTTGGTTGGGGAATATAGAGGCTTGTTAGGGAGATCCTTCGCTTTTTCCGCTGCGGTACGTCGAGATATTAATAGCGACTACAACAATTCTACGACTTTTAAGATAGGGAGTACGTACACGCTTCCTTTTTCAAATATAAGATTGAAACTTAATTACGCCAATGCCCAAAAAAACCCAACCTTTGTCGAGAGATTCGGTTTCTTTGCACCCGGCACCTCTGGGACTCGCTTTGAAGGAAACCCAAATCTCGATCCCGAAAAAGCTACTGGATGGCAAATAGGCCTAGAAAGAAGTTTATTTAATAATCAACTACTGATCGAGGCTATCTGGTTTAGAGAAAAACTTGAAGATGAAATTAATGGTTTCACTGCCCGCCAGGATGGTGTGTTTACCGCTTTAAATATAAACGGCACTAGTACTCGGGAAGGCTTCGAGATTTCCATGTCTACAGAACTCCCACACGGCTTCTCTTTGCAAACAAACTACACCTACTTAGACGCCACAGAACTTGATTCTGGGCGCGGAAGGAGAGTCGACGAAGTCAGACGTCCTAGGCACACTGCAAACTTTTTAGCGAGTTGGGTATCTCCAAATGAGAAAATAAAGTTAAACAGTCATGTGACCCGTTCTGGAAAGTTCTTCGATCTCGATTTCAGTCAGTTCCCAAGTGCCAGAACTAAACTTAAATCCTATACCTTGGTAGGTATGAACCTTAATTATAAAACAACTAAACGGTCAAATATCTTTCTTAAACTGGATAATGTCTTTGATGAAGATTATGAAGAAATAATAGGCTTCAAGACACCCGGGTTCACTATTAACGCAGGTGTTAGTTATAGATTTGGCGAGTAAGGGACAACAAAGTGATTGAAAATGACCTGAAAACCACACCATGTCCCAGTTCGGCACCATTTTCAGTTCTAATAGCGTTTTTTTTTAGTTCCATGCTAGCCTTACCCTACAGTCACGTAACTTAACGAGGGAAAAACATGAACCATAAGGAAAAGATACCTAGAAAATACCTATCCCGCCCAGAGATGGAAAATAGGATAGCTAGATTTTCCAATCTTAAAGGTTTTGATGGTGGTCTGCCTGACAGCTACATGCCTGGAGCAGAGAGAATTCTCTATAACGTTCTCGGTTTTCAACCTCCGGAGGATGAAACTAAAAATGGCATAGTTTCTCCTGTTGGGGAAAAAGCCGCTAGGATGTCTGCGATAAAAATCTCCGAAGGCTTCAATCTAGGATACTGCGAAGCATTGCCCGGCAAAGGACCGATGATGCATAACCATGACACCAACGAGACCTTTATCTGCATGACCGGAAAATGGCGGGCAAGTTGGGAAAATGAGGACGGGACGGTTGAGCACGCTGACCTCATGCCCATGGACGTGATTTCTTTTGCGCCTGGTATGATCCGTAGATTCGAGAACATTACTAATGGCCCAAAGGATGTCCACTCCGTGCTTATGTTTATAATAGCGGGTAACGGGCCAGGGGCAGAATTCACCAAGGAAGTAATGTCGAGCATCGAGGAATCTGGACTGATGGAAAGCTCTCAGAACCACCAGGAAGATACTTGGACTAAGCCCTACTCTCAGTTTTAAATCGCGCTAACTGTTGAGCGGCTTCGCAAAACTAAGCTCGTTTTCATCAGGATCACGGAGGTGAAAATAGCGCTCTCCCCAAGGCGCATCAGCGGGCTGCGTTAGGGGCCTCATATTGGATTTCAACGCTCTTTGGTACATTTTATCTACATCGTCCACGTAGAAAATCACCCTACCCCAAAGAGTGGACTTTTCTTTTTCTCCAGACGCAATGTTTAAATAACAAGCACCAACTTGAAAGCTGGTGAAATCAGCATCGGCACCTCCGAAGAGTCTTTTAAAACCCAATGATTCATAGAACTCCACTGAAACCTTCATAGATGACACAATAAAGGTAACCGCACTAATCCCTTGCAGACTTTGATTTGACACCTTACCCAAGTGTGTACCCTAACTAAACCTCAGCCGGGCTATCAAAGATTGGAAATTTTTCAAAGGAACCTTTCAGAACACCACTTGAGGAAACACCCATCCATTCTTCAATCGCAGTTGCGTAAACCCTTCTGAAATCGGTTGTAAAAAGCAAGTTATCCAATTCATTTAATTCGGTCAGGCTTGGTAACTTCCCGTAATGACCGCCCTTGACGCCACTACCTATAAGCATCATATTGTTTGCGGTGCCATGGTCAGTGCCCAAGATATCATTTTCTGGTACGCGCCTCCCAAATTCGGAAAAAACAAGAAGGGTTACTCTATCAGAGTTGCCGGTTCTTTCTAAATCTTTCACAAATCCATAAATCGCGTCACTTACGTAACTCAATAAACGTTGGTGAACGGGAACCTGGGAGACATGTGTGTCAAAACTATTATTTGGAAAACTAGTATAATACAACCTAGTTGGTAGACCTGATGCTATGAATGCGCTTATTTTATCCAGATTGACGGGGAAAATTCCGTAATCTACCTCCGTTTTATAGTTTCTCCATGCCTCTTGGAACAGAGCTGAGGCTTCCTTAGCCCCATCAGCTATTCTACTAAGATACTCGTGACTAGCATTTTGAAACGTCTCAGCTCGAGCAGATTCACTTACCATCTTTTGAGGGGCCAACGTGTATCTCTGGAATTTCTCAGGATCTGAGAAAACCACCGGAGTATGTACTTTACTATTGACAGCCAAGGATTGGGAAGTATCAATATTAACCAGAAAATTTGGCTTGTACTCTGAAGAAAGTGAATCAGCTAATCTGCCCATCCACCCATACTCATCGCCTTGATGAGGAACTCCTGTCCGCCAATAAGCTATGGAGTTAAAATGAGAGTATGAAGGTCTTTCATATCCACATCCATGAATCACTGCTACTTGGCCCTCTTCCCACAGTCTATGAAGTCCTCGCAATCCGGGATTCATTCCAAAATAATCGTCCATCCGAAGAAGTTGCTTTTCTCGAATTCCCAACCTTGGCCTTGCTTTATAATAAGCATCATCCCCATAAGGGACGATGGTATTCAAGCCATCATTCCCTCCGGAAAGCTCCAATACAACTAGAATTCTATCCGACATCTTCTCAGCCCTAGTTTGTGACAAGGCTTTACTAAGAGATCCTAACCCTAGACAGAGAGCCGCAGAATTCATTAAAAATCTTCGACGGCTATTTGAAATCCTCGTCATGCTAACCCTACCCTAATTGATATTCAGGGGTACTTAGAATTAAGTGTAGAAGCATCCTGAGAGACTCCTCCATATAACTTCGAGCACTGTTTATATCATTTGTACCAAGCTCTGATTCTAAAAATCGAGCCAACTCTACCTTGTGGTGTTCATCTAACCTCACTGTTAAGAACCTTTCTTCAAAATAGGAAACCACCGCTTCAGTAGAAAGCAATTGTTTCCTTAAAACCATTTTAGTCAAATCGATCTTTGCCAGATGACGGGGAATTGGGATCACTTTTTCAATCGCCTTTTGCCAGCCTCTATAACTTGCGTAACGGGTATTGAAGTTTTCTTGAGTACTCATGTCATTTGACATTGCCATCATGTCTTCAGAGGAATCTAGTCCTGGTGGTTGTGAAGCTGCAGTAATATCGTATCCTTTCCTCAGTCTCTGATGAACGGAAATGATCTCCGGCCCAGAAGGATAAACCGGATACTTGTCCTGGGGAATAAATTCGATGTCTGGAAACATTAAGTTTAGAGCAAAATTACCGCGCTCTATTAAAAGACTCGGAGTTATCCAACTGTTTCCATAGCTCCAACCTGCTACGGTGGGAGGATGCATGAGCCGCTGACCCAAAGCACCGGTCACCAGATTAAAATCCGGGCTACCTGGAATCTTACTCAACTCAAGTTTTTTATACGTAGATATCACAAACTCTACTGGGCTCTTAATTCTAGATCCGATATTTTCACTAGCATAAAAATCCTTGGATAGGAAAAGCATTTCTAGAAACGGTCTAATTTCATAGTTCATTGATCTAAATGAACTCCCTAAATTTTGCCTTAAAACATCACTCAGGTTTTCATTAACAAAATATCTATAGATTTTAGAAGCCAAAAATTCAGCAGTCACAGGTTGTTCTAAAATTATGTCGATAACATCAACCCCGTTAAGATTGCCCACTCTTCCCAGAAATTTCTTTTCGCCCGAATCATAGTCTTCGCTGTTAATGACAAATTCTAATGAATTGAAATTCCAACCCGTGAACGCACGAGCTCCTTCCCTAATATCAAATTCCGTGTAATTACCAGGCCCCATCGTGAATAGCTCCATGATTTCTCGAGCAAAGTTTTCATTGGGAGATCCTTTGACATTCACACCGGCATCTAGGAAGGAAAGCATCGCAGGATCCTGAGCTACTCCAATCATTAGCTCTCGAAAATTGCCTAGCCCATTCGAATAAAAAAGAGAAAGTTGCTTGAGCATTTTACGATAGTCGCGAACTTTGTCCTCATTAACTGCGAAATGTCCGTGCCAGAAAAGAGCCATTTTATCAACAACGGGAGATTTAGAGTTAAGAAGTCGATCTGCCCACCAGTAGGCGACTCGGTCAGTTTCCAGTCTGCTGGCTCTCAGCCAGTAAAAGAATTGATTGACAATCGCTTGTAGGGGTCGTGTGCTTTGATTGACTTGGATACCGAGAGCCTCACCATTCTTTTTAGCCAGCTCGGTTGTAGCGGGTCTGCTGCTTGGAAAAGGATCTATTCCCTCTTCGTATATCCCGGAATGGGGAAACCGCTTCTCAACCTCTTCTTCAAAGCCCTTTCCCATCAGAAGCAGAACTGCTTCACGAGGTTTTAAATTGGCGTATTGGGAAACCACATCGGGGGCACCACCAAAGCCCGCACGCTCCAGCAAATGGCGCGCCCTTTCCTTATTCCAGACGGAGGCAGCTATGGGAGATAGATCCCCACGCCAACTTACTTGATCGTCTGATGCAGCCCCTACACCACCGCATAGCAAAACGCTTAAGAGACAGCAATATAGAAGTAAATTAAATTGCTTATAATATATTACTACGTGATACCGAATAT
>CACJXQ010000034.1 GCA_902597385.1 uncultured Pseudomonadota bacterium
GATATTAGCCGTTTAGCCAAGGGATGCTTAGATGCCGGTTTTTGGGCGATCTACAGTCCACAGGGACCACTTACGAAATCTGGTTTCGAGATTGCGTATGTCAACGCCAAACGCCGCTTATCGCAGGTGAAGGCAATGGTCGATCAACAGCGCAAACATTTTCGATTTGCGCAATCTTCAGCCGAGTTGTCTGTTGCAGGTGGAGAGGGGCGTCACACGATAATCCTGAGTATAGAAAACGCATATCCTATCGGAGAGGATTTGGATAAACTCGACGAGTTTTACACGGCGGGTATAAGGATGTTGGGGCTGGTCCACGTGCGGAATAACCAATTTGCCGACAGTTCTACCGACCAAGAGGGGGCGCGTTGGAACGGGTTATCTCCGTTGGGTGTCTCGTTAGTTAAAAAGGCGAATCAACTCGGTATGATATTGGACGCTTCTCATGCTAGTGATCAAGTGCTTGACCAGTTGCTGGATATCTCCAAAGCACCTATCGTGCTCTCCCATTCTGGTGCTAAGGGCGTATATGAACATCCGAGAAATGTAGGAGACAGACTATTGGTGAAATTGGCCCAGAGTGGCGGGGTCATTTCTATGAATACCTATAGTGCCTACCTTCGGAAGCTGAAGGTAGATAGTCGCCGCTCTCAAGAGAGGCAAACGTTTATTCAGGAAATGTATGATGGTGAGGACTCTGGCGAACCCATGTCGTTTCAGACATTCAATGAAGGGCTCGTTTCTATCGATAAAAAATATCCTTACGAAGTGGCATCATTCGAGGATTTTATGCAGCATTTTTTTCATGCTTTGAATTTGCTGGGTCCAGCGCACGTCGGAGTCGGTGCGGACTGGGATGGAGGGGGGGGGCGTCATCGGTTTAGAGGATGTATCAATGATTCCTAAAATCACTAGCGCTTTGATGGAAAATGGATTCTCAGAGGAAGATCTATTGAACATTTGGTCTGGAAATGTTGTTCGCGTTTTTCGAGAGGTGGAGAAAGTGGCACGGGAGCTTCAGAAGTGATTAAAATTGCCATTTTATAGCTTTTGCTCTACCCTCAATCAAGCAGGGACAAGTCATAGAGGAGAGTAGGGATGTTAAAACAAGCTTTTCCCACTAAAGACGAGTATTTTCACGAGTTGTGTGAGACCCCGGTAATGTCCTGGCCCGCATTGGTTTTTTTCCTTGCGGGGGTGAGCATATTGTTTTTTGCCAGTTATGCTGCACTCAATGGGCTGATAGCATACGGCTGGGCAGCACTTTTTAATGGCTTTGCGCTGTATCTTTTTTTCTCTATTATGCACGACGCGTTGCATGGTAACGTGGCTAAAAATAGTCGATTGAACGATTTTTTTGGCAGGATATCGTTAGTTTGGATGATTCCATTTGCTCCCTTTGAGATTGCTAGGTGGATTCATAACCTTCACCACTCCCATGCTGCAGGCGCCAGGGACCCCGATAATTTTATGCACCACGGAAAATGGTGGGTTTTGCCTTTTCGTTGGGCAAATTTTGATCTCTACTACACAGCTTTTTTTGTCCAGAGGTTGTGGGGAGGAGATAACATGGCTAAGCGTTACGCCGTCTCTGTTGCGATATACGTAGCCATACTAATCGGGGTGGTTTCTATCTTTATTCAATTCGAGTTAGGATACGAATTATTGATGTTATGGTTCATTCCTTCCCGAATAGGGTTGGGTCTCACGGGGTTTGTATTTGTATTTCTGCCACACCATCCAGCAGATATTTCCCAACATGAAAATAAATATGCTGCAAGTACTATCAGAAAAGGATGGGAATGGATTTTGACGCCTCTGATGGCTTATCACAATTACCATTTAATTCATCATCTATATCCGACGGTGCCATTTTATCGTTACTTGAAAGTTTGGCTCTTGAAATATGATGATCTCATTGAAAAGAAACCAGCTATGCAGACCCCTTTGGGTTTGAGACCAGTCAATCGCTGATTAGGGAAGACTCAAAAACCTCTCTGGAAACCTGGGGGGACCTAGGGTGTGCTATTGAGACAATTAGCGAATATAATGGCGTTAGATTTAGGTACGAATTCTCCTTGGTGAGTTAGAATGTGTAGCTCAACTAAGGGTGGCAAGGTTCAATTTCAACAATTAATACTACGGAGAAATAACAATGGCTGAAGCAAGCGCTCGTCATATATTAGTCGATACTGAGGAACACTGTTTACAACTGAAGGAATCCATCGCAAACGGTGAAGATTTCGGCGATGTTGCAAAGGAGCACTCCAGCTGTCCATCCGGGGCGCAAGGCGGTGATCTCGGTTCTTTTGGACCCGGAATGATGGTCCCAGAATTCGATGAAGTAGTTTTCAGTGCTAATCTTGGAGAAGTACACGGTCCTGTCAAGACTCAATTCGGGTTTCATTTGCTAGAAATTACTAGCCGAACTGACTAAGGAAACCTTGCAATATTGGCTATTCAATTATTGGTTGATTGCATTAGTAGTCGCTTTTGGGTTGCTCGCTTGTTCTCAGAAAGAAACTGATGAAAACAGCACTTCAATAGGCGACAGTACCTTTCTTCCGATAGCTGCAGAAGAGATTCTAGTCAGAGATACGCCAGGCTTTGTTGTCGGTTATTCTCTGGGTCGTGAAAATATTGTTTGGGCTGCCTATCACTTAACTCCGCCCGAGCTAAAAGGTACAGTGAGTCGGACTGATAATTTTCGAGCCGATCCTGAATTAGATGGTGGTGCTGGCGTCTTAGAGGACTATCGAGGATCGGGTTTCGATCGGGGTCATCTAGCGCCAGCAGGCGATATGAAGTGGTCTATAGCCGCCATGAGCCACTCTTTTCTGTTAAGTAATATTGCTCCGCAGCTGCGAAAATTCAATGGTGGTGTATGGTTGGATCTGGAAAGATCGACGAGAAGATATGTGCTCAACAATCAGCGCTCTGTTTATTTAGTAACGGGACCCATAATACCTGCCGATGCTGAAACAATAGGGGATAATGAGATTCCAGTAGCTTCGCACTTTTATAAAATTATCTATGATGCGGAGGCTGAGAAAGCGGTTGCTTTTCTTTTGCCCCATTTGGAGAGCATAGGGAATTTTGAAAAGTTTGTAGTGTCGGTTGACCAGGTAGAGCAGATTACGGGTCTTGATTTCTTTTCGACTCTACCGGATTCTTTAGAGGATGCGATGGAGTCTTCAGTGGGCGACCTTAAGCTCCATTGGTAGCTGATTAGTCACTGTTTGCTTCTTAATTTGAAGCGCTGTATTTTGCCAGTCGCAGTTTTAGGTAGATCCTGTACGAAATGAAGCCACCGAGGATATTTGTATGGGGCTAATGTGTCTTTTACATATAATTGTAGTTGCTCCATTAAGGTCTCATCAGCCTGATACCCTTCATTGAGAACCACGAAACCTTCGGGCTTTATCAGTTCCGCGTCGTCTTTTCGGCCAACAATTGCTGCTTCAAATACTGCTGGGTGTTTCATCAGACAATTTTCTACCTCGGTAGGGGAAACATAAATTCCACCTACCTTCAGCATATCATCACTTCTACCGCAGTAGGTATAAAATCCAGATGAGTCTTTTTTATATTTATCACCCGTTTTCGTCCAACCATCTTTGAAAGTGGATTTCGTTTTCTCAGGTTGATTCCAATATTCCAAAGCAGCAGTCGGCCCTTTTACAAATAAGTCGCCTATTGAATCACAGTCAACTTCTTCTCCATTTTCATCGGCTATTAAAAGGTCATAGCCGTTTACTGGTACTCCAGTCGTTCCGTACTTAACTCGACCCGCTTGATTACTGAGAAAAATGTGAAGCATTTCAGTAGAGCCTATCCCGTCGATGATGTCTAGACCGGTTTTCTCTTGCCATCTTAGTCCTATATCCTCGGGCAGTGGTTCTCCTGCCGAAACGCAAATTCGTAAATTCAATTGCTCGGCAGAAGGGAAATTGCTGTCTGCTAATAGTGCTGCATAAAGCGTTGGCACTCCAAAGAAGACGGTTGGTTGGTGGGTGATGAGTCGTTCAAAGACCGAAGAGGGGGTGGGGCGTTCGCTCATTAGTATGGTGGTTGCTCCTACACTCAAAGGAAAACTGAGGGAGTTACCTAAACCATAAGCAAAAAACAATTTGGCAGCAGAAAAAATGACATCCGAGTTTTTCAGATTGAGAGTGGGTAGGGCAAAAAGTTTAGCGGTTTCACCCATACTCGATTGTTTGTGAACGGTTCCCTTGGGTCGTCCAGTGGAGCCGGAGGAGTATAGCCAGAAACAGGGGTCGTTAGGCCTTTGCCAAACTATTTGAGTTCGTGCTTTTTTCTCGGACCTAATAGCCGTATTTACTTCGTCTTCTGTGATGAGTTGGTTAAACGATAGCTCAGATTTCAAATCAGAGAATAGCGACTTAAGCTCGGGAGATACGAAGACTCCCTTCGCTCCGCTATCTAGTAACATGTACTGATAGTCATCCTGCGTTAGCAAGGTGTTCGAGAGGATAGGGATAACACCCGATCGAATGCAAGCGAGGAAGGTGACAGGGAGAGAGAACCTGTCCAACATGGCAATAAGCATACGATCATGTCGCACTATACCTTTATCGCTTAATAAATAAGATACTTGCTCTACCGATTCTTGCAGGTTCTCAAAGGTGTAGGAGGAAAACTCGTCTATGTACGCAATTTTTTTGGTAAGTTTATTCTCATATATTCCGCTTATTAGCGTGTCGAAGGCATTATATTGATTAGGCATTAGGTAGGCTTTAAAACTCAGGAGCTAAAGTCAATGTTAAGCCTGCTAAATCATCTCTCCAAATAATTTGGCAAGCGAGTCGCGAGTTCGCCTCATAATGTCCTGTATCCTCCACCATCACCTGTTCTTCTTCGGATATATCCGTCAGCTGTTCCAACCATTTTTTTTCTACATAGATATGGCAAGTAGAACACACGCATTGTCCTCCGCAAACTGCTTCAATATCCAGGTTGGCCTCTTTAAGAATTTCCATCAGAGAGAATCCTGCTTCTGCCTTAATGTTGTGGGTATTACCTTCGCGGTCTTGAGCTAATATATAGGACATGGCAAAAAAACTATTGCATTCTTACATAAGGATAATCGAGGTCTTGTTTATTAATCCCTAGTCTTGGAGGGGCTATCCAGTCCGCATATTTACCCGGCTCATCTACTTGGGTCATTAATGACTGTATATATTCATGATCTTCATCATTGGGCAACCAATCGTCTCTTTTTTGATCCCAAAGCTCAGGAGAAAGTACGGAACCACTGGGAGAGACTTTCTCCTCAGAGAAGTTTCCAATTTGCCTATTGAATGCCTTGTGGGGAAGATTTATTTGGAAAGATATTCCAGCGTCTTTTATTACCTTGTTCCAACGATCGACTCCCCGTTGGCAGTCGGCAATGTAATCATCTCTAAGTCGCTCGTTGATAGCGCTTAGAGCAGAGACTTCAGATGTTTTAAAATTGCCATTTTCTATTTCGGTTATGGCATAGCAGTCACTTTCGAGTTTGTGATCGTCTTTTATTCGGGCTTCTTGGTATCTGCCTTTCAAACCTTGCGTGAAGTAGTTTGCAGCATTGGTGGATTGCTCAGATCCGAATAAGTCCAAAGACACACTGAAATGAAAATTCACGTATTTTTGCAGTGTTGAAAGGTCTATGATTCCATATTTTCTGACGTCATCGGTCTTTTTGCTACGCATCGTTTCACATGTCTTTTGAATCACCCGAGTAATTCCCGTCTCTCCCACATACATATGATGTGCCTCTTCAGTTAGCATGAATTGACAGGTTCTCGCTAAAGGGTCGAATGCTGATTCCGCTAGGGAACCTAGTTGGTATTTCCCATCGCGATCGGTAAAGAAAGTAAACATAAAAAAAGATAGCCAGTCTGGGGTTTGTTCATTAAACGCACCTAGGATTCTCGGTTTGTCGGGATCCCCACTCCGACGATCTAATAGAATCTCGGCTTCCTCCCTCCCATCCCTTCCAAAGTGTGCCATCAACAAATACACCATTGCCCAAAGGTGTCTCGCCTCTTCCACATTAATTTGGAATAGGTTTCGCATGTCGATTAAAGAAGGTGCCGTTGCTGCAAGTCGCCTCTGTTGCTCAACCGATGCTGGCTCAGTGTCACCTTGAGTTACGATCAAACGTCTCAGTGGGCCTCTGAATTCTCCAGGGACTTCTTTCCATACTGGTTGTCCTTTGTGCTCCCCAAACCCAATCTTACCTTCATTTTTCTGCTCGTTTAAGAATATGCCCCAGCGATACTCAGGCATTTTAACATGCCCAAACTTCGCCCAACCATCTCGGTCAACACTCACAGCAGTTCTTAAATATACTTCATTCTCTTGATATCTTTCAGGTCCCCAATTTTTCCACCAGTTGATGAATTTGGGGTGCCAGCTTTCGAGGGCTCTCTTTAAACGACGATCGGAATTCAAGTCAATATTGTTTGGAATCATCTCGCTGTAATCAGCAAAGGTTGTCATAGTCTGAGGTCCTCTAAGCCATTAAATTATGTTCGTTCACGTCTGAAATTTGGTAGTTTTCCTGATCCGTATAGGGTAAGTGCCCCATCCTCTCCTACTGCGTTGGGACGCTGAAAAATCCAATTTTGCCACGCAGAAAGGCGAGCAAAAATCTTCGTTTCCATTGTTTCAGGCCCAGGGAAGCGCAAGTTGGCTTCAAGACCGGTCAACGCATCACCAGAATAACTTGCTCTGGATTCAATTATCAACCTAATTTCTTCCTCCCAGTCTATATCGTCTGGAATGAAAGTGACTAAACCGAGCTTCTCGCAGGATTTAGCTTTAACGGCCTTATTTTTCATCTTAGATACTTCTTTTACACTATCTGGCGTATCAAAAAACCGAGTCTGTAATCTACTTAGGCCGTTCGCCATTTTGTAGTGTCCAAAGTTCAGTTCCGTAGGCGTAACTTCCGCTTCGAGATCGGGCTCATCCTCGAAGCCATCGAGAAGCATTAAAGCTTGATCTGCAGCTAGGACAAATTCCAAGAGAAATCCAGAAAAGCAACTTTCAGGTTCGACGGCAGCTATTAGGCTTCTGGCAGATACGTCTACTCTTTTAAGAGTTCTCTCGATAGTTGAATTGATTTCTCTTATCCACCAGACATTTCTGTGTTCGTAGAGAGCCAAGCTATAGTTAGTACTTTGCTCTAAATCCCCCTCGGATTTGAAGAGCCAAGTACATATTTGAGGCTCGTTAAGGCGAAGATGTAATATGGCGTCCTCTACTTCCCGGATTATTTGTAAGGGCCAGAATTTTGATCCTAGAGAAAATATTTCCTCGATATTACTAGGGCAATCCCTGTCTGGACCGTAAATCCTCAGCTCAGCATACCGGTCTTGCCGATTAACTTTGACTGAAAGGTATTTGTAGATAATCTCGTTTGAGTTGATTTTTCGCTGTAAAGGTTCGATTTTCAGTCCGTTTTTGGCTCTCTTTTCTTTGTCAGTCCATTTTTCTATTCTGTCGGATATCAGCTTTTTAAATTGAGAGGGAGGCGCAATGTGGTCCACGAGTCCCCATTTTAAGGCCTTGGGCGCCAATAAGCCTTCTTCAGTGGTACAAAAGAAATCTGCTCGGTCTCGACGAACTCTTCGCTTGTCGACCAATCTTGTTAACCCGCCGGTACCTGGTAAAACACCTAGTAAAGGTAGTTCGGGTAAAGACACTGAACTGGAGCCATCGTCGACCATGATGATCTCATCGCAAGCGAGTGCTAACTCATACCCTCCACCAGCACAAGCGCCCTCTATGACGCAAAGGTATTTAAGATTTGATTTATGGTTAGCATTTTCAATCTCTATGCGAGTTTCGTTAGTAAACTTACAAAAGTTTACCTTATGTTCGTGGTCTGAAAGACCCAACATTTTTATGTTGGCTCCGGCGCAGAAAACTTTCTCTGCCAGGGAATGAATTACGACGACACTTATTTCGGGATGTTCAAGTGGCAGTCTTGAGACTATGTCATGTAGCTCAATGTCTACTCCGAGGTCGTAAGAGTTAAGTTTTAGTTCATATCCGCTGCGAATTCCTTTATCCTCTTTGACTGTGAGCCCCAACCAGGCCACCTTATCTTCCAATTTGAGATTCCAATGGTGATAGTCGTAGGGCTTGACTCTAAAGTCTATAGGTTTATTCATACTCAGAATCTTTTTAGATGCGAAACAGGGATATGATTATACTAGCGTTGGGCTAGCTAACCAAATGGCGAAGTCCTAGTTATAAATTAAAGTTAGAAGATGAAGGTTTCAAAACAATGCTTCGGGAAGAATTTATAAAAATTGGTTCCAAATATGTTGAGACAAGCAGGCTTAGGGCAAGTGATGGTGGAGAGGTTCTGGTCCTCCTTCACGAAGGGCTCGGATGCGTGAAGCTATGGGGCAAGTTTCCCTCAAAACTTAAAGAAAAATTCGGGCTGAGTGTTTTCTCTTACTCGAGATTTGGGTACGGGCGTTCGAGTGGGATTGCGCTGCCACGCTCTTTGGATTACCTCAGGGAGGAGGCGTTAGAGGTTTTACCTAGTATCTTAAGTATATTCGAACTTGACAGTTATACATTGGTTGGCCATAGCGACGGTGCTTCCATCGCACTAAATTATGCAGCGCTTGTTAACGATCCAAAGTTAAAATCACTTGTCTTGTTGGCGCCTCATGTGAAAGTAGAGAAGAAAACGGTGGATGAGATACGTCAGGTTTCTGATAGTTACGAATCTTCAGATCTTCGTGAGAAACTTCGAAAATATCACAAGGAGAATGTTGAGTGCGCTTTTTATGGATGGAGTCAGTCCTGGTTAAACCCCGATTTTGCAAGGTGGTCGCTGGAGGATGTTCTTCGGAAAATAAGGATTCCCGTCCTGGCAATTAGGGGCACAGATGATCCCTATAATACGAATTCCCACGTAGAGAGCATTCGAGAAAATGTTAGTGGTCTGACATGGGTGGCTTCTATAGCCGAGTGCGGCCACTCGCCGCATCGCGATTCTCCGGATTCTACGCTCAAGAGTATTGAATCATTTCGGGCAGCAGCAAAACTTTAACCTTTTTCTATTCAGGTAAGGGGCATGTTTTACCAATTTCTAAGCCGAGCACGTGTATTAGTCGACCGTAGCCCAAGAAAGTCGAGATCCGTATTCCTAATTCGACAATCTCCGATTCACTGAAATGTCGTCGCAGTTCCTCGAATAATTCTGCTGATGCACTTTTATGATCACCCGCCATAACGTCAGCATATCGAATCGCGGCCTTTTCAGAGGCACTAAAAAGCGTACTTTCTCTGTAGTTATCTATCGCGCTTATTTTTTCTTCAGTTAGTCCTTCTTGTCTCGCAACTGCGAAACGAGAGTGTATTCATAAAAAACAATCATTTCTCTTGGCGACCATCAATCGAACCAATTCCGTCAGTATCATATCAATTTTTCCGGAGGTCTTTGTGACGAGCCCAAAATAATAATCGATAAACGATTTGAAGGTTTCGGGAGCATGTGCGAAAACGGAAACAAACTCGGACCCACCAAGTTCGACATCATATTCGCGCATTATGTCTTGCAAGTAGGTAGGGGTGTCTTCAAAGGCAAGTGAACTTATTCTACTCATTAGCTTTATCTCCCCGCTAGCTATTTAGAATACGTCAAACTTTAACATAATTTTATTTGCTAGTATTATAGTGAAAAAAACTCATTGATTTCAGATGTTTGCTATTAAAAAGTGAGGATAATCGATCTCGAGTCATCTAATCTTAGATGGTTATTTTTATATGACGATTTATTACATCGACAAACGATCGATAAGTTGGTAGCTTTTGGCTAATAGGGATAAAGAAATACTAGGAGAGAAATATACCATGTCTACAGTAAGCAAATTAGCCGCACCTGCTGTGTCAGGATTTGATACTAAGGAAATGACTTGGAATCATTTGGAAGGTGGTGATGACTTTGACTATCACATAGATTACTGGATTGCGATTCTTGGCTGTCGCCCCGATGAAGGTAGGATTGAATTCCTAGGGAAGTGGGAACCAAACGCCTATTGTCATTATCATCGACATCTGGGCGAAACAACAACTATTGTTTTAGAAGGGGAGCATCATCTGATAGAGGAGGCAGAAACTCAGAAAATTCATAAGACTCGTACCAGAGGACATTACTCTAAGAGTCCTTATGGGGAGGCCCATATGGAGCGGGCCGGGGAGTCAGGGTCGGTGTTGTTTTTTAGTATGCAATGCCCAGATAAATATGTTTTTGACATACTAGACCGTGACGATAATGTTTTGAATAAAGTAACAATCGAGGATTTTGCAGCTGGTAATTATTGAGCCGTAGTGAATCTGGATAGTGCGGAAGGAAAGAAAAACAGGAAGTTGGTGATAAGCATGTTGGAATTTGAAATGATTGAAGTGCGCAATCAGGAGCATGTAACCCACATTACCCTAAATAGGCCATCGGTTCTCAACGCTATTAACCCAAGGATGCACGCTGAACTCCAGCAGGCATTCGATCAGTTTGCTGGTAACGATGAACAGTGGATTTGTGTCGTGAGGGGTGCCGGTGAAAGAGCTTTCTCTGCTGGTAGTGATCTCAAAGCGATCGCTAAAGCTGGCGGGAAGCGAGAACCTTATCCCAAAAATGGGTATGCGGGACTTATTGAACGTTTCGATCTTAACAAGCCGATTATTGCAGCCGTTGATGGGGTGGCTGTTGGTGGTGGCTTTGAGTTGGCATTGGCTTGCGATTTGATAGTTGCAACTACCCGGTCCAAATTTGGTTTGCCTGAACCGCTTATTGGGGCTGTGGCTCTCGGAGGTGGGGTTCACCGACTCGCACGCCAGATTGGCCTGAAGCAAGCTATGGGTTTGGTGCTCAGTGGAGATAGTGTGGACGCGACAAGAGCCTTTGAACTCGGCCTATTGACTGATCTGGTAGTACCTGAAGAATTAGAAAATTGTGTGGAACGTTGGTGTTCGAAAATTTTACGTTGCGCTCCTCTCGCTGTGAGGGCCTCCAAAGAAGCGATGATGAGAGGGCTTGATGAACCGAGCTTAGCCAGTGCAATGAGAGCGCAAGAAAGTTACCCCGTGTTTGCTAAAATGCAAACTTCAAATGATAGAAAAGAGGGGCCAGCAGCTTTTTCTGAAAAAAGAGATCCGAATTGGACGGGCACCTAACGAGTTTATGTTACATATATTTAGTTATAACGACTTATAAAGAAAGGGGGAACCTTGGCAGTAGTAGAAGTTAAGAAACGAATGGCGCATGGAGCAACCGAGGTTTGGGATTATATTTCCGAGTGGGGCGGGACGTCGCGTTGGATTCCTGGCGTAGGACCAGTCATAACGGTGGGACAAGGAGTAGGTGCTAAGAGGAGTGCTGAATTAGCAGAGGAGACCGGTTTTCCCGGGAAAATTACCGAGAGACTAGATTCCTTAGATGAAACGAATTTCACCTTCACATACTCTATCCAAGGAGATAACCCTTTGCCGGTAATGGATTATTCCGCTCAGATGAAGGTGGAGTGCGACGGAGACGGCTCCCTTATTATTTGGAGTAGCACATGGGTTCCGAATGGTTTGTCTGAGGAGGAGCTTAAATCCGCTTTTGAGCAGTTGTACTCGATATCCTTGGATAACGTTGAAAAAGAGTTAGAAAAAGGTTAATCCACTCCGATAACTTTGTCCAAGTTGGCACAATTAAGCGGTGTCGTTCCCATTTTAAGTAGCTTTATATTAGCTGCAACTGATCCACCTATACCTCTTAAACTTCTGTCTGTGGCTCCGCCAATATGTGGGGTAGCTATTACATTATAGTTCATTATGGGATCACTAGGATCGAATGGTTCCTGCCAAAATACATCCAAACCGGCCCCAGCTAACTGCTGACTGTCTAAGCCTGCAAGCAATGCCTGATATTCGACGACCGAGCCTCGTGCCACATTAACTAAATAGGAGCCTTTTTTCATTTTGGAAATGAAATTGCTGTCGACGAGCCCATTGTTATCTGGACCGCCTGGAGTCGTCACGATCACAAAATCAGCGTTCTTTATCCCTTCCTGGAATTGGTTTAGCGGTATATGTTTTTGCACAGGAACGGTCGCATCGCGCTCTCTCGGACCGTCTGGTCCATGCTTTGAAATAGCCGTGACATCCATCCCAAAACTTTGGAGTCGTCGATTAATTTCTTGTCCGATCGAGCCATATCCTAATATAGCAGCTGAGCTTTGCCAGAGACTTTGGCCAATCGGAGCCCCAAATTTTCCTTCCTTAAAACGAGTAGTGGCTAGAGGCAAATGACGCGCCAAACTTATCATAAAGGCTATCGCTAATTCAGCTACGGATTCCGCGTTCCCTGTTCCAAGCGTGGGCACATTAGCAACATATATTTTGGCCTCAGAGGCGGCATCTATATCTACTGAGTCTAGACCTGCTCCAAATTGTTGAATTAATTTTATCTTGCTCCCCTTTAAGTCGATGGCTGTAACGGGGGCGACAATAGGAATAAGCACATCGGCTCGTTTTGCAGCATCTGAAACCTGCGTCGGACTATATTCGACTATCTCCTCGTCAGGGAGTTCTTGTTCGAGGATGTTTCTTATTTTAGTGTAGTCCCTAATGCAAAGTGCTATGTGCATTTGTCACTCCATAATAATAGGCCCCATCAGTGGCGAGGGCGCAAGAGAGCTTCCGTCGATAACAAGGCTTTAATTATTTTTCGCCTCTTTACTGTTCTGAAGTATACCACTATGGAGCTAAGATTGGCCAAGAAGTGGATAGAAGGTTAGAATCTATGGTTTAAATTTTAAGTGCCCGGGTGGCGGAATTGGTAGACGCACCAGACTTAAAATCTGGCGACCGATAAGGTCGTGCCGGTTCGATTCCGGCTCCGGGCACCACTAATCTACTCTGGAAATTTCTGAGCCTTTGATTCTATTCAAAATTTTCTGAATATTGTCAAAGGCGGTAGATAAAATGGTAGATACTTTTCATCCTAAATACACCTACACAAA
>CACJXQ010000035.1 GCA_902597385.1 uncultured Pseudomonadota bacterium
TTTGTTTGCTCGACAAGTTAATAGTAGACGCTGAGTAGACCACAGACAAGAGAATATTTTAGCTCTTCCTTAAGAGCATTTAGTGTCTCGCGCAGGAATCGATTCTAAGATCCAAACGAGGATCATGGTGATCGTTTTATCTTAACTGAATACCCAAGGATCAGTAGAAAGAGAAGTCCTCTCAGAGATCCTCTATGGAGATCTCAGAGCCATTTCCGATATTTTTTATACATTCGAAAAAATTGCTTTGAAAATACAAAAAAGTCCCCTAATCGATTATGCTCCTAGGGAAAATATAAGCAAAACAACAAATTTTAAAAGGTGCTGTCAATGTCTCGTATACCGCTGGTAGAAAAGAATGATGCGTCCGTAGAAGTCAACAAAGTCTACAATGAGCTAGAAAAGCAAGGATTTTCTATTCTAAATGTATTCAAAATGTTTGCGAATAATGATCGCCTGTTGAAAGGGTTTAAGGAAATAGTTCTTGCTTTATATCAGGATTCTAAATTAGAGGCTAGGTATCGTGAGCTTGCCTACTTAAGAGCCTCTCAGCTTAACTCTTGTCATTATTGAATTCCTACACATGTGATGCTCGGTCAGGGCGTCGGACTCTCTAGAGAAGAAATTGCAGGAATGGGTAACCCGGAAGACTATGATTCGTTCAGCGATATTGACAGATTGGTTCTTAAGTATGCTGAAGAGTTGACTTTGCATAATAGAGTTGATGATGAGTTGTATGATCAGCTCAAAAAATATTTTTCCTCTGATGAGTTAATGGAATTGTGTGGTTCTGTAGGACTTTCAGCTCTTGTCAATCGATTCCACTCTACTTTCAAAACTACTGTAGATGATAATACCCAGAACAAGGTGGGAGATTTAGAATATTGCCCTATTGGCAAAAAGTAGGCCATATGTAGGTCAGAGTTAAACAATTTAATGCTTATTTACTAATACTAATCTGAAAACTTTTCCCGATAGGTCTTCCCTTTATTCTCCGAAGGGGAGGGGGACCCTGGATTCCTAACTCTATATATAATCCTACCCCTCTCGTACTTCAGAAGAAGAGACAGTTTTGTTCTCTAATTAGGTAAACATTCGAATTAGTAGTGCGATACCTAATATGCAGAGCATAGCCAATAGCAAAATCCTTATGTAGCCGAATCTGTTTTTACTCCAGTCGATCCTGTCCGCTCTGTCTCTTTGTTTTGATGAAGCTCTAAATCGACCAAAGTAGAAAAATATTGCGAGCGATAAAACCGTCATGCCACCGAAGAAAAGTGTGTTTAAGTCCATTAACGACTTCTTAATTTAGCGAGTAATCTTAAAATTTCTAGATATAGCCATACCAAAGTGACCATTAGTGAGAACGCTCCGTACCACTCCATATATTTAGGCGCTCCCTTCTCAGACCCTTGTTCGATAAAATCAAAATCCAGCACAAGATTTAAAGCCGCTATCGCTACGACAAAAAGGCTGAACCCAATACCAAAAATACCATTGGAATGGATGAATCCAATGCCGGTAGAACCAAACATATTCATGATAAAGCTAATGAAGTAAAGGACTCCTATTCCCATTGTCGCAGATACAATCATTAGTTTGAAATTTTCCGTTGGCTTAATGATTCCTAGCTTATATAGCATTAGTAACGAAGCCAGAGTGCCAAAAGTTAAACCAGTCGCTTGGATTACAATGCCCGAGTACTGAGCCTCGAACACGGCAGATACAGAGCCGAGGAAGAGTCCTTGCAATACGGCATATATAGGGGCAGTGATTGCTGCCCACGTTTTCTTGAAGGTTGTAACAAGTGCAAAAATGAAGCCTCCGATAGCTCCACCGAATGCAAGAGGCATCACTGATGCAGGATTTCCGCTTTGAAAATACAAATTCCACGGGTAAACAGCGGCTAAAACGAGCAAAGTCAGTAGAATTCCTGTTTTGTTAACAGTTCCTTGTAAAGTCATCACTCTATCTTGTCCATACCCTTCGGACGTGAAGGTTGCTTCATTCAGTGATGGGTTTCCAGAACGACCGAACATTTCTAATGCTTTGTGTTGTGACATAGGTATTCCCGTGTAATTTATGTTTTTTCTAGTTTAATAATCTCAAATCTCTTCGTTAAATCAAGGAAAAGCGTTTCTCTATATTCTATTTTCGAGGTTATACCTACTAAAAAGAGAATATTTACGATTCTATATTGATTAATACCTCTCTATCAGTAGAAGATTAGGGTTATGTACTCTTATCTGTGAAGGAGATATAAATGGAAACCCATATTGTTACGTTCACTATAAATAATGATTTTTCTGAGTGGTCAAATAATTTTGATAATAGTCTGGAATTGCAAAAACAGTCCGGCATTAATACCTTATATCGTGGCGTTTCTACCGAAGACAAGAGTAAGTGTGTGGCCATCATGCAAGCTTCTTCTGGTGTTTTGGAAGACTTTGTAAAGAATAATGAAAAAATGATTTCTGAATCTGGTCATATGGTTGAAAGTACAATCATAGAAACGTATGTCACCTAGAAAGTTGTATTTGAGGACTTAAGGTAAAGGTGGAAGAGGAAACAAAAGACAAACGAAGCTCTGTTGAATCAGAGATAAAAGACGGTTTGGAAAAGGTTTCGGATGAGGTAGTTGATTTTCTAGACAAGCGTTACCCGGTTTCGATGAATCTTCTAAGAAATATCTTTGGGCGGGAAGGAGCTAAAAGATAATAGAGAGAGGTTTTGTTCTTAAGAACACTCTTTGATCGCTTAAATTTCGATATTGATTAAAACGAACAACGTGGCTTCCTTTTAGTTTGCGTATATAACTCGATTGGAGTCGATAACTGACGAGCAAGGACCTTGCGTCGATTCCTTCCAAGAGGGTGGGAGGCTAAGAATTCTAGATTAAGGCTATTTCCTTTCTCCTGCATTTTTTTCCAGACATCGAGGCTTGCAATAGGATTAAATCCTGCTGCTGCCATTAATCGGAGTCCCTCTATGTCTGCTTCTGTTTCTTGTGTCCGTTCAAATGGTAGGTCGAAGCCGTAAGTGGCGAGCACTTCGGTCATCATACCGATACTTTGCGCCTGATGATTGGCTATTATGCTACTGATTGCAGCTTGGCTGACCGCAGCCGTAAGGCCGCTTAATATTTTCCTATTAATTTTTTTGTGGGAGTGTTTATTCGTGACGTGAGCTACTTCATGCCCGATTATTGTCGCAAGTTCATCTTGATTGCTGGCTACACTATAAAGGCCGGTGTAAATGCCAAATTTCCCATTAGCTAAAGCGAACGCGTTAGCCGCAGGGTTTTCAAATAATTCTATTTCCCACTCATATTTACTAAAAGGCTCATCAAGCTGTTGAATGATTTCGGATGCAATACATTCTATTTGACGTCTTTTCGTTAAATCGTTAGAAATTGGAAAAGACGCTTTCATTAGTTCCCAGGTTTTGTCTGATATTGATTGAACTGCGGTCTCACTAAAGTAGAAAGCATTTGCATCTAGTGAGAAAGTTAATAGAAGGTATATGGAAAAAGCCGAAATACATGACAAGAATTGTTCTATTTTAATCTGTATATTTTGAACAGGAGACATTGAATAGCAGTTTTTTGAAAACCATTAAAGTTATTTAATTTACTTCGTATCTATTTTCCTAATATATTCCCGAATTAGTTATTCGGGCAAACGAATTAGGTTTCTCCTCTAAATAATTAGTTAAATTAAGTAACTAATTCCCTTTAAAATGGGGTAATGTTAGATATATTCAAAAAGGGCCCAGTAACGAGTAGTAGGGTAAGAATATAAATAACCTGCCCTAAAGGCAGAAAGAAATAATTAAATAATCCTAGTCTATATCAGGAACGACGTAAGAAACGTCGGTATCACTGAAGTAATCGTAAGGACCCTCCCAACGGGTCCTATCATAGGCTTCTAAGCGATGCTTATAAGGACTATTAGCTTGAGGTTCACCGATAGCGATTCCATGATGAATAGAAAACAAGTAGTAGGTACGTTTCTCTTCATAATAGGAATAGCTTGGAGCTATCACGCTCTAGCAGTGTTTCTAATGAAACCTTGCGGTGCTTTGAACCAATGCTTAACGACAGCCGCAGCTATGTTTGCGATTCCTTTAATAATGATGACTGTGGGTGTCTATTTGTTTAGAGGCTAATCTAGGACTATTCATTTATATATAATCCTAGCCTGCTCATACTTCAGGAGCCATCGCAATACTGGGGTCCTTTTTATCAAAGTTCATCAAAAGGACAGGCAAAGTTATAAGGGTCATTAATAAGGCAAAGGTTAAAACCATGGCCGTCATTAACCCCATATGGCTATTAAAAGTAAGATCAGTAAGGGTGGCAATCGAGACGAAGCCAGTAACTAGAACTATTGTGGTAAAGACTAGAGCAGGTCCAACTTGTTGAAGGGCGTACGTAACGGCCTCTATATTGCTATTCCCCAATTCGTTCCTTGCTTTTGTGTATTTGACTAAAAAATGTACGGTATCGTCTACTATAATGCCTATAGTTACGCCTGCAGCCATGGTTACTCCAATATCTATCTCCCCGTTTACAAACCCCCATATCCCCATCCCAAAAACTGCAGGAAAAATGTTTGGAAAAATACTCAGTAAGCCTATTTTAGGTGAACCGAAGACTATTATTAAAAGAAAGGAAATGGTTAGCAATCCAAAAAACGCACCAAAAGTTAAACCTTTACCATCATCGTTGATGAGGTGAGAAGCCATGAGGTTAGGGCCAGACCAAGTTATTCGATAATCCGGCATATGCTCCATGATCCATTTATTCAGATGAGTCTCAAGTTCTAAGACTTCGGCAGAGGTGAGAGATTTAAATGCAACAAAAATCTTAGTAGAAGATTTTTCTAGGTTAACACGATCAGTAAGTTCCAGTCCGTAAGGAAGAGAGGTCTCATATAGTAAATAGTATTGCGCCACCTGCTCACGCGACTGTGGTAAGCGATAGTAATCATCTTGATCTCCGTGGAGGTTCCGATTTAAGCTTTTCAAGGTGTCAGTTATGGATTTTGCGTAGGTAACCTCTGGGAGATTGCGTAGCCAATCAGTCATTTCTTCAACTTTCAAAAGGAATTTTGGTTCGGTAGCTCCACCCGGAGCTCCGCTCTCTACCGAGAATGAAAAGTTATAGGCGGTTCCGAAATCGTGCTCCCCGAAATCGTTGGCGTGACGCCAAGGGTGGCTTTCGTCTAGAACACGCGGGAAATATTCATTATATATATTTTGGAAAACACCAAGGATCATAATAGCGGATAGTGCAATAAAAGCCGTAAGAATTATCTTCCGAAACCGATATAAAGTATTAGCCCAAGCAACAAAAATTTCATCGGCAATTAAAGGCGCCCTTTTAAAAGTGCTGTGATTCCCGACTGACAATAAAGCCGGTAAAAGTGTTAAGGATAAAACACAGGCAGTAATAACACCCATGGCGGACATGTTTCCCAATGCGGATACGCTGGCCGAACTACTTAAATTTAGTGTCAAGAGACCTGCGGCGGTGGTCAGGCTGGTAACTATAATAGGCCGCATATTTGTAGAGAGCGCGCCTAACAATGCCGCTCTTTTTTCCAGGCCTCTGTTGAGTCGTTGAACAAAAGCTGTAATTAGATGAATGCAATCAGCGACCGCTATAATAAGCACAACGGTAGGGACTGTGGCAGTGAACGGCGTTATTTTCCAGCCCATATAACCTGATAAGGACATTGCCGCGATGATGCTAATAATAAAAATTACTATGCTTGATAAAATAGGCCGTATTCTTTTCAGAAAAAAAGTCATTAATATTACGACAAAAATAATATTCATGATTAGAAACGACGCTGACTCTTTAGTGGAGAGTTCTAGTATCGCGGCGTCCATGGCTACTATGCCTCCAATATATACGTTAGTTTTTGGGTAGTCGCGACGAAACTGTTCAGCTATTCCGTTCAAAAAGTTCATAATTTCAGGTTTCTCGCCAAGCGTACCTGGAAGGGCAAAGCTGATTATTACTGAAAAGGCGTCACCTTCTGTATTGACTACTCGATTTACCGTAAGAGGATCCCGAACAGCAATATTTCTGAGACGTTCTATTTCAGATAAATTCATTTTTTCGACATCTTTGAACATATCTTTGACTTCAAGATCATCCCCCGACGCTTCAGTATGTTGATGATTAGTGATGGAATCGATCCGTACCGAGTACGGTGTTTCCCATAAATCGTTAGTCAATTTCTCGATTCCACTGAGTAATTCGGGGGTGAAAGCGTTTCCGTTTTTAGCTTCTACTAGGAATAATACACTCTCGTCATTCGTGTATTCAGACTGAAGGCGTTCGTATTGTATAAGTCGCGAATTATTTTCTCCAAATAAATCTTTATATGAAATTGATGGAGAAACAAATTGTAAAAAATAACTGACACCGACCGTGGCTGCTATCGTGAAGCAAATTACTTTCCAGGGATGATCAACGATAGTAGAAAAAAAAGACTCTGAGGACATGTTTAATCCCTAAAAATTGTTGGGTAGCTGACGCTTTAGATTTTAACACAAAATAAAGTTTGCGCAGGTTTATAGAAGACTTTGGATTACTAACTCTATAGCCGCTATGGATTTCAGCTACATAAGAAGCGTTTCTCTGCTCATGTCTCCTAAGTAGACCCTACGTAGACCCCAGACAAGAGAATATTTTCTGGAGTCCCAATAATTTTGTGTAGCTATAAGATAGGGGGTTATGATGAGGAAACTGAATGATTTTTGCCATGAGAAAAAATGAAACTGGAGAAAAAGATGATCAAAAATATTTTAGCGTTGATATTTATAACAGCTTCAGGCCTAAATACTACTGGCGCTATTGAAATTGAATTCGAAAATCCATTTACAATAGAACTCTCGATAGACAGCGTATTTACTGAGGACGGTAAAACCTACAGGATTTCTGCATCAGGAAATGCTGGACCGTACGGTCGAGCTTATTCATCATGGGTCTTTACTGATAAACTGGAAATGGGTGATAAAGGCGAGTTTTCTGGAACAGCTTGGACGCAGGTCGGCGATGAGGTTTTTGAAGCCTCAATTCAAGGAGTGTATGTAAAGACAGGGTCGGTGTTCAAAGTCTATTCCTTAGACATCGTCTCAGATAATAAACTACAGATGAAGGTTGGACAGGTTGATTTGGTCAAGAAAACGATGAGGTTTGAAGTATCTGACATTGTGCCCTGACTTACTTATGGAAAACTTTGAATATATAGTCACGTATATGTAACTAGGAGAAGAGAGATTAAATGATAGATCTTTATTACGCGCCTACTCCTAACGGATGGAAAATTACTATCATGCTTGAAGAAGCGCAAATAAATTATAAAGTTATACCAGTGAACCTAGGAGATGGAGATCAGTTTAAGCCTGAGTTTTTGAAGATCAGCCCAAATAATAGGATGCCAGCTATTGTCGATAGCGATGGACTAGGAGGTGAAAAAATAAGTATCTTTGAATCAGGAGCTATACTTATGTACTTAGGGGAAAAATATGGTAAATTTTTTCCGCAATCAGGCAAAGACAGAATTAAAGTTCTAGAGTGGCTTTTTTGGCAAATAGGTGGCTTAGGCCCCATGGCTGGCCAAGTTAGTCATTTCGTCAACTATGCGCCAAATTTTCCAGGAGATCATTCTTATTCGGAGAAACGTTACAAGAATGAATATGACAGGCTGTTGGGTGTAATGGATAGTGTGCTTGAAAAAAGGGAATTTTTAGCTGGAGATTATTCTATTGCTGATATGGCCTCTTTCCCCTGGATTACGGCTTATAAAAGGTATGAAGTAGATTTAGATTCCTTTAAAAACGTACGAAGATGGTTTGATGTTATAAAATCTAAACCAGCAGTAAGAAAAGGCATGGATGTAGGGAAGGAAAATAGGAATTTTGGCAAGGGAATTTCTAAAGAGAGTTTAAAAACTATGTTTGGACAGGATTCTAAAAGTATAAAAGAAGAGGCAGAAAAAAAATTAAAGTAATTATGACTCGACACACTTTAATACCGTCTGTGCTACTTGGTTTAGTTTCGTTTCCTATCTTTGGAATAGACTTTAATGACTTGGCATACCGAGAGGGTCTTTATTACGACAAATCTACTGACAGCCCTTTCACTGGAAAGGTAAGAGGGTTATCTGAAGGTTTTATTAGAGAGGGTAAACAAGAAGGCCCTTGGATTGAGTTCCACAGAAAAAGAAAGTTATATTTAAAAGGGAGTTATGAGAACGGCAAAAGGAATGGGTCTTGGACTGCCTATTGGTCGAGTGGTCAGCTTGTTCACCAAGCTATATTCAAGAATGGCGTGAGAGAGGGGAATTGGAACGACTATATTAATGATGGAAATGTAGCGAAGATGTATGCTGCGACATCCAAAGGAAGGCGATAAGTATAACTGGTGAGTTAATAATGGAACCAAAAGATTTATTGATAAAGTAGCAGAATGTTACGACCTTCCTGGTAAATTAATCTCGCTTTACGGTGTTCTAGTAAGTAAAAAGTAGACGCTCCGTAGACCACAGGACATAAAAAGCAGTGGTTAGAGCACTTGAAGTCCCACTTCAAGCTTGGGATCCCTCTCTTTCTGATGTCCCTCCATAATTAGGAGGATATTTAGAACTACGATGTTATTAACGGCGCCATGGATTTTAGGGTGGGGCTATCTTTAGCATCGCCGAAACCGGTGTCGAGGGGAAAGAATACTATGCGACTAGCTCCTGCATTTACATGTTCTTTAATGCGTTTTTCAATCGTTTCTTGGCTACCCCATGCTACAATATAGTCCAACAAGCGATCGCTTCCTTTGTCCAAAAAATCTTTGTCTTCGAACCCTATTTTTTTCCATTCTCGCTGATAATAGTCTAGCTCCATGTAATAAGCTAGGGATTTGCGGCAGATATCTCTCGCATAAACTTCGTCGGTTTCAGCTAAGGCCGGAATGACTACGGTTAAGTCAGCCTTTGGGCCTAGTCGCTCACGAGATGTTTTCGTATGTTCTGGAGACATCAGGTATGTTAGTGCTCCATCGGTACGATTCTTTGCAATCCTTTGAAGTGCCGGGCCGTGCGCAGCAATAAGTAATGGACCTAGATTGTCATAGGTAGACAATTCTGGTTCAACCGCAGCATTGTACTGTTCGTATCTGGTTATTTGGCTTTGAGCCGCGGACATTGCGTCTAGGTATTCGTTGAATTTTTCAACGGGTGATTTCCATTCGTGTCCGCGCGTGGTTTGGACTCCAATATTTGATACTCCTAAGCCAAATATGAATCTGCCGTTTGCGAATTCGGCGAGGGTTTGACGGGCTTGTACTGTAGCGTGAGGATCGCGAACGTAAATGTTGGCAATTCCTGGTGCGATCTTGATTTTGTCAGTGTGCGCAATGCAGTAGGCAGTGTTTGCCATGATTTCTCTTCCAAAAAGTTCTGGGATCCAGAAACTTTCATAATTGAGGTTTTCAAGAAATTGGACGAACTCAATTAGCTCCGCCGCCTTTAATCTGTCTGTCATCCCCATCACACCAACAGGGCAAGTAAATTTCTTTGTCATATTAATCCTTTAATGAAGCTTTAAAAATGTTCAAAAACTATCCCAATATGTTACCTAGTTAGTTATTATGACAAATGAATTAGTTTTTCCCTAAAGTCCTTTCTAAAATTCTCGAAGGGGAGGGGGCCCTGGACTAGTAACTCTATATATAATCCTACCTCTCTCATACTTGAGGAGAGGAGACAGTTTTGTTCTTAAGAACACTCTTAAATCGATTAATTAGAGAATATTTACGATTCGATATTGACTGATACTTCTTCGAGGCTGATCATATTTTTGGTCTTTTTGTTGACCAAGGTTTGATTGACTCAAGTGCATTAGCAATCCTAAAAACGCTTTGGTCGTCAAAAGTTCGTCCAACTATTTGGAGGCCAGTCGGCATACCGCTTGATCCAAATCCACTCGGTACACTCATCACGGGGCACCATGCCATATTGTTAAAGCACCATGTGAGTGTCCATCCCAGATAATTATTAACACTTTTACCGTTTATCTTTAAATCCGTTCCAGTATCATCATGTCCAACGGGTAAACTAGAGACTGCTAAAGTAGGGCAAAGTAGAGCGTCATATTTTTCGAGAATTGGTCCCAAAGAGTTCCATTGTTCTTGTCGGCCAGCATTTGTTTTGTAAAACCTTGAGGCTGAATGATTTAACCCATTCTGAGCGATTTGAGCACACCAAGGCGTCATTTCGTAATGCCAGCGGGGTAGGATGTCGCCAATTAGACCGCCGAATGCTCCTTCCCATCTCGTCATCCATGTGTCCAGAGTTCCCCAATTCCAATCAACATCTACTTCCTCTACGATAGCTCCGGCTCGTTTTAATGCTGCTAAAGCCGATCGAGTATTTTTTCTTACATCACTGGCTATTTCAAAGAACCCGAGATCCATCGAGAAAGCTAGTTTTAAGCCTTTTATATCTTTTGGTTTAAGGGGTATTTTTTGTTTTTCCCGTAAAGAGCACATGTCCGAGACGTGTTGCCCCGACATCACGTTTTGCATTAGAGCTGCATCCGCTACAGTGCGGGTTATTGGTCCGTAATGTAATAGGTTCTCGAGCGCGTGTCCCGCATCCAAAGGGTTTCGGCCAAAAGGGGGTTTATAGCCAACACAGCCGGAAAAGCTAGCTGGGATTCTGCAAGAGCCTCCGCCGTCAGTACCATCTGCAATTGTAGTTAGACCCGCTGCGATAAGCGCAGCAGCTCCACCAGAAGAACCACCCGGTGTGTTTTTTAGGCCCCAAGGGTTTCTCGTTATCCCCCACAGAGGGCTTTTAGTAATGCCAGAGTGTGCAAACTCCGGCGTTGTGGATCTCGAAAGCATAATCGCCCCAGCTTTAAACAAGCGATCAACGGTAGGGGCCGATTTTTCAGGTTTGTTAAACTCAAAGGCTTTTGATCCATAAGTCGTTATTTCATTTTCTACATCGTGAAAGTCTTTGATAGATACACAGATGCCTTCCAGAGGCTTGGGATTGCTACCTTTGCTTTTTTTATAGGCCGACTCAGCCTTTCTGGCTTGCTTTAAAGCTTTCTCAAAGAAAGTGTATGTAGTGGCATTAAGTTTTTTCCCAACTGACTCATTACGTTTTACTAGCGCATTACACAGTTCAACAGGAGACAATTCTCGGGACTTGAACTTTTTAATGGCTTCAGTGCCAGATAAGTAGCATAGGTCTAATTCGTCTTTAGTCATCTATTTGCTCCTGTAAGGAAATTCACAAAAATGTTACCAGTTACCTCAATATATCCCCGAACTAGTTATTCGGGCAAATGAATTAGTTTTTCCCCTTAAATAATTAGTTAATTTAAAGCACTAATTCCCCTTTAAAGGGGGTAATGTG
>CACJXQ010000036.1 GCA_902597385.1 uncultured Pseudomonadota bacterium
CATTAAGCATCGCTAAGTGAATTGTAGGCCATATGTAGGTCAGAGTTAAACAAATTATTTAACTGGAATAACAAAGCCGTTCTCATAAGTACGGTGCTTGTCTGTTATTGCATCAGTTATTCCTAAATCAAAGAATACGACGCTGGCCCCTAGCTTAGAAGTTTCCATTTGGCTTTTGATAGAACCGAATCCTTTTTTGCCTCCATCTGTCTCACAATCAAACTTCAGGGCATCATCAGACCGTCTAACCATATGAGTCCCCGGAATAGAGACACTCCAAGCACCCCTTTTATTGCTTAGCTTGCAGGTTCCTTCGCTACCATCACTGAAAGATAAGGTAACAGGTACAGTTGGGTCATTCACGATAGTGGCACAAGAACTTAGGAATAAAATTATTGGTAGGTAAAAAAACTTCACGGCTCCTCCCCTGTGAAATGTTTATTCAGATGATTATAGATATTTAGATGAAAGGGTCAAAAGAATAATCTTCACCAATGACAATTTAGTCAGAAAACTTTTCCCGATAGGTCTTCCCTTTATTTCCCGAAGGGGAGGGGGACTCTGGATTACTCACTCTATATATAATCCTACCCCGCTCATACTTCAGGAGAGGAGAGGGTTCTTATTAGAGGTTATTGGTAGAGTCCTGACTGTCTCTCATAGCCTTATGTCCATAATGTAGAAATACCACCGCTGTTGTAATGTTAATTAATACCCATAATTCCTTAAAAAGATGGACGGGTACAATTGGATTATAAAGAACAGCTATGGCGCCGAAAAGAATAGTAGCTATCCAGTTTTTCTCATCACGATAAATAAAGCAGTAGCCTATAGCCGGTAAACAGACGAAGAGCCGTATAAAAAAATAACACCAGTAGGGCAAAGGGAGAATAGCTATTGCAAGCAGAATAATTGGAAAAACCCACAGAAAATATTGGTCTACCCAAATGTCCCAAAGTTCATCGAAATCCCTCACATTTACCTCTTGTTAGTCGCCAGCGTTGGGTGGTTCATTCGGTGAAATCCCATTTCAATTTTCTCAGAAGGTCATAGCGAAATTTAAAAAACTTCTTACCAATTTCTGTTTGAGTAGAGAGAAAAATATCTAGAGCAGCGCTTATTATCGTTACCAACGCAACTAATTCTCCGTCGTTGCCAACGATAAGAATACCCACGATTGTAAAAACTATAGTTGGAGTGAAAGCAATCAAAACTGCCGGAAAGAAGCCAATCAATAACCAGATGAAATGGAGGTTGTTCACAGAGCGCATTTTTTTCTCAGAGAATTAAGTTCTTATCTATTTTCCTAATATAGTCCCGAATTAGTTATTCGGGCAAATGAATTAGTTTTTTCCTCTAAATAATTAGTTAATTTAAGGAACTAATTCCCCTTAAAAAGGGGGTAATGTGGGTGCTTTATTGAGACTCTTAATAAAACCGTGTGTAATGGAAGACTATAGATATAAGATATAAATAGTATATTCCAAGCCCTTCAAAAGGGGCTGGGAATATATATAGGTATTTATATATAAAAGGATACTGTATGTCCTATGTCCCTACACCTACCCGCTCTACCGAAGCGTTAAATCACTCTTTACCCCTTAATGTACATACTCATTCTGATTACCCCGAAGTAAATGCATTTGTTGATTCCCTCTGGGACGCTTATCTGGAGGCAGCATTCCCTGCCCTTAAGGGCATAGGAAAGCGGCCTAAGACTCCTAGAAAGCAAGTCTTTAAGACACTCCTGTTAGACCTTTATGTGAATTGGTGTACTGACCCCACTTTATGTACGGGGATATCTTTCGACGAAAAATACTATAAAGCTAACCCCAGGGTGAACGGTTTATACATACCCGAGTCCATCATACCGATGACTAAATTCCTGATAGAAGAAGGATTGCTCTACTACAAGACAGGCGTATTTGTTCCAGGGAACCCGACCGATAATAAAACGAGTCGTATATGGCCTACCGCCAAATTAATCGATTATTTTGAATCAGCTACTTTCACACCTAAGTCCATCTCACTTCATAAAAACAAAGAAGTGATAATTATCCGTGATAAAGATAATCGGATAATGAATTACAAAGATGAGGACTTTAGCCATGAACCATTAGTTCAGTGGCGGAAGGATTTACACGCCTATAACGAACTACTCACTAATTCCTTTATAGATGCAGGACCGCTTGAGGAACCTCTATTTAAAAGACTACAACCTGATGGGAGCGAACGAATTATCGCTCGGGTGCATGATAAATATAAGTTCATTCGAAGAACCTTTAGTAGAGGGAGTACGCAATACAATGGTCGTTACAACGGAGGTTGGTGGGAAAGCATTAATGAAGAAGAACGAGCAGGTATATTGATTAATGACTTGGATACAGTGGAGATAGATTACTCGAGTATGCATCCTATGATTCTCTATGGGATGGAAGGAAAGGTTCCTCCTGCAGGGGATATCTATGAGCTAGCACCCCTGATGGGGCTAGATACAAAGACTCAGAGAAAGTGGGTTAAATTCTTAGTGCTGTTTGCGATTAACGCGAAGACAGAGAAAGACGCATTCAGCGCCTTTCGAAAAGAAGAACGGTTAGCTAAGGATGGAGTAGGGAAGCTCACGAATAGTGAATTATCGGTGCTACTGGAAGCCTTTAAAAAAAGGCATCCAGATATTGCACATCACATGGGTAAAGATAAGGGTATCGAATGTATGCGAATCGATTCGGATATTACTCACGAAGTGGTGAAACATTTTACCGAAAGAAGACGACCTATATTGACAGTGCACGATAGTTACATTATTCCTTTTGACCATACTGGGGAGTTACGCTCAGAAATGGAAAAGGCCTTTAAAAAAAGGTTTGGATTCAAACCAAACCTGACTCAAGAATTTAGAGGCATGGATGAGGCTAGAATGTTGATACGAGACCCGCTCACTACATTCGACCCGATGAAAGGGGTAAAAAGGACTAAAAGAACTAATGGCTATCGAGAACGTTGGAAAGAGTTTAGAGATTGGATAGACTCGAAATAGCACGAAGCTAATTTAGGGAGAACGAAATGATATTAGGACGATTCTTTGCTTTTCTTCTTTTGCTGATTTTCTTTGGGTTTTCTGTCGCCGATGATGAATTGAATGAGGCTGTGAAGGCAGCGAAGGATGGCGATTTCGATAATGCTATTCCTGCTATGAAGAAGCTGGCGAATGAAGACAATTCTGATGCTCAAAACTATTTAGCAGCTTGGAATGAAATGGGAATGGCAATGCCTATTAATGAAAAGGCTGCTTTAAAGTGGACCAAGAGGTCAGCTGAATTAGGAAATGCTTTCGGAAGATGGAACCTAGCGGTTTATTATTATTTTGGAGTTGGGGTAGAGAAAGATTATTCTAAAGTCTTGAACTTAATTCGACCTCTAGCAAAACAAGGTTACTCTGAGGCCTATCACACACTCCATGTTATGTATTCTGAAGGTAAAGGTGTTCCAAAAGATGAGGAAGTGGCTCTTGAATGGTTTGAGAAGTACGAACGGAGTGAAAAATTTTTCTCTTCGGAAACCGCCAAGATGCTCCTTTGGAAATAATACGAGGCAATAACAAGCATCCAAAATAATTACGGGGGCTTCTGAAGAAAATGAAAAAACTGTTTGTAGTCGTCGCTGCTTTTTTATTAACGACTGATATAGCTAAATCTTCTACTGAAGCCATAGTTCAAGCTGCTCTCCCTGCCTTTGTCACTATTGCCGCAAAGACTTCTTCAGGCACATCCCTAGGCAGTGGTTTTATCGTAAAAGCAGACGGAGTGATAGTTACAAATCTACATGTTATCGAGGGAGCTACCGAAGTAGCGGTAAAGTTAGGTTCCGGAGAAGTGCACACTAGAGTAAAGGTGGCATCGTTTGACGAGCAAAGAGATTTAGCAATACTAAGAATACCAGGATTTGGTTTGCCTGTTCTGCCACTAGGGAACTCTGACAAGGTTAAGCAAGGGGCATCGGTTATCGCAATTGGGAATCCTGAAGGTTTAGAGCATACGGTGACCAAGGGTATTGTGAGTAGCCTAAGGGTGCGTAAAGACGGTACAAAAATCATACAGACAGACACGGCTATCTCCTCTGGTTCTTCTGGAGGTCCGCTTTTAAATTCTAAGGGTTCGGTTGTGGGTATAGTTACCTTTAAAATGGTCAGTGGTGAAAGTTTAAACTTTGCCATTCCAGTGAATTATGCTCGCGGATTATTAGGAGTTGAGCAGTTGATGACTCTAGCTGAGATGAATGAAGAGCTGTCGGGTTCTTCAGGAGCTGATTTATTTGCATCAAGCGGAGGTAACAACGAATTTGATGTTTCTGGTACTTGGAAAAGTTTGGTGTCTAATAGAGTACGCGAAATCAAACAAGATGCAGATGGGAGAGTAAATTTTTTTGTAGAGAATAAAGTACCAATCCCTAATCACCTCTCTGGACAACGAGGAAGCATCGTTGGGACTATGACTATTCAATCCATTTTTGACGGAAAAATAGATAGAGACGGTAAAATTGTTGGAGAGTCAACCGAAAAATTTAGATGCTTTTGGGTCAAGTGGGGCGCTCCAACTAATCCTCATTGGAAAACTTGCACCTATGGTCCTTCGAAGTATGAAATGCAGATGGTATCTGCCAACCGTATCAAAGGTAAAGTTAGTTCCGCGCTCAGTCCGAAAGAGGCGGAGACTATTTGGGATTTAAGAAAAATCTGTAAGAAGTGTTCCAGCAAACCCGGTATTGAAGAAATAGACTTTGTGTGGATTAGAGAATAATAGGTTGAGCTATTAAATATATTATGATTAAAAAAATTATTTTCGTATTCTCCCTACTATTCATCCCTGCAGCTATTCTAATAGCTGACCACTCGATTGCTCCGAAGCATCACGGAGTAGTAAGTCATAGCGGAGGTACTGATAAATGTGGTTGTCACTACAACCGAAAGACTGGGGAGTATCACTGTCAAAATCGCAAACAGAGGGGAGGGGATTGCCCTCCATAGCGAAGAATATGAACCGATACACTTTAATACTTACTTTTCTGTTAGCTATCATTTCGCTTCCAAGTCTGGGAGTGGATGCCAATGATTTGGTAGAACGAGATGGTCTTATCTATAAAAAGTTCTCCAATGTTCCTTACACTGGAAAAGTGAATGAAAAAAATATACAAGGTTATGTAAAGAATGGAAAACCCGAAGGTGAATACGTCTTGTATCACGACAATGGACAGTTGAATTTAAAAGGAACCTACAAGAACGGAAAAAGGATTAGCGACTAATTGAGAAGAAAGTGGAAACGGGGAGGAATAGAATTTGATAAATATTACGGTGTTACCATTAAAACGCAGACTCTGGTACATCGTGCTATCGATTGCAAAAGTCGTGGATGGTTCAGTGTATCTGGGAAGTTTGACTATATTTAATACGTGTTACTTTGAAAGACTCATGCTGTCTAAATTTCACGAGAGCCTGTACAGAGATTCGGATGATAACTGATTCCTAAAAAACAAATTTACCGACCAAAGCACCGATTGCTATTGCAACAACAATACCAATTATCGACTTCTTCCTTTCTCTGTCTTCTTCGTCATCTACATATTTTTTTGCTTTTGCCCAGTCATCGGGTATCTTTTCCCATTGCTCTCTCCGACTGGCTTTATTTCTCGGAGAAGGATGCATCGATTTAAAAACGCCCCAGTCAGATGGAATTACGTCTCTCAAAAGGTCTTGTGCTTCTTTTCCTACTAGTACGATTGCTTTAACTTTTGGAAGTAGTTCGAGTAGTTTGAATACAGTTGATGCTGATGTTTTTTCCCTCTCTTCTTTGGATATTTCTATTTGTCCTGTCCACGCGGGAAAAGCATTCCATAGGATAATTTCCTTTCTATCAATTCCTGCGTCATTTAGAAATTCTTTGGTGGCACGAGCTGTTTCGTCATCATTATCTTGACTAATCAGGCCTGAATTCTCTGTTTCAGGTCCTGGTTTTTCTAAGAGGAATAAAATCTTCGCGTTTACACCTCCATCTTTAGGGTCGAAGTTAGGAACGGTCCATTCGCTAAACTCTAGACGAAGCTCTTCTGCAAACTTGTTGAGCTTATCCATATGCTTCATAGCTTCTTCTCCCTTCAGTTAATTAATTTGCTCAGCTTTCCATACTCCTTTCTAAAATCTTTAGGAGAGGAAGTCAAATAATGCTTCTGGGTTACTCCTTGCGGACTGTGGTTAAGCAGTATGGATATCGTTGGGATATCCACTCCTAATTCTTTCTTAAGCAGAGAAGCGAAGGTTCTCCTTAAGCAGTGATGGGTAAATTGTATGCCTGTCTCTTGTATGACCTTGTCTTTCTGTTTCCAGACGGAGGTCACAGGACCTGTCAGGGTCTTATTCGGAAAGACATAGTTATTAGAAGTAGCATTATCCTTTCTCTCTAGTAATAGACCATATATCTGCTCTGACATAGGTATAGTGAAGTCACTACCGTTCTTTGTATTCCTTACAGTAAAGAGTCTATTCTCGAACTCTACATCTTCCCAGAGGAGTCCCTTCGCCTCACTATCCCGTAATCCTGTCTGTACCTGAAGGAGTAATAAATCCCTAGCTAAAGGGGTACATAATCTCCTTACCGCTTCTACCCAAGTGGGTAATTGAGAGGCTTCTATAAAGGTCTTTTTAGGCTTCACAGAGCGGTCATAGCGCTTATCTGAGAGGACTTGAACAGGGTTTGAAAGCAGGAGGGGAGTGTCGTTTATAGTCTCCGCTAAAGCGAAATTAAGGATGGTATTCAAGTATCTCATCGCCTTATTCGTCTGTGCTTTACAGCCCTTTTTGAGGGCTCTATCACAGTATCTTTTCTCGATATCTTCCCGAGATATTGACCTTACGGGTCTATCTAACCAATCTCCGAATACTCTTCTGGTTACCTGTCTATAATCTGCCTCGCTCTTCAGGGAGCGAGAGGAGAAATAACGATTAATAGTCTCTTCCAGAGTGAAGGTACTGACTGCCTCTTGAGCAGTCTTTATCTCCTGTTTCTCTGTATCGATACCGATATACCACTGGTACAGGAGTTCTCTAGCTTTTGTTCTAGCTGTATCCAGAGGGACAATAGGGTAGCGTCCCAAAGAACGTCTTTTAGTTTGACGACTTCTATTGAAGTTTCCTTCTGCGAAGAAGGTTTTAGTTCCTGATGGACTAATTCTGACACCGAACCCTTTGAGTTCGGTATCTCTAAGGAGTAGTTCCCGAGTATTGGGAGTAGAAATAGATTCAATTATCTTCTTGGTAATCTGTCTGTGCATCTCGCGTTCCTCTTAAGATTAAGTAACGCGATGCGTAGTGAAAAATGTAGGTCATACGAAGGTCAGAGAATGGGCCATTAGCTCATTTCGGCCTAACGCAGTGGACGAAAGCTCGTTTGTTAGAGCATTAAGTATTTGATTTTAGGTGGGAGTTGGTGGGCCCTGTAGGACTCGAACCTACGACCAAGGGATTATGAGTCCCCTGCTCTAACCAACTGAGCTAAGGGCCCAGAGAACAACTTTAATTTGCTTGCAATTTAAGAGATTAATCTCCACTATCCAAAAAAGTTCTGAGTTTTTCTGACCGCGATGGATGTCGTAGTTTTCTCAGAGCCTTAGCCTCTATTTGCCTGATTCTCTCTCTGGTAACGTCGAATTGTTTCCCCACTTCTTCTAACGTGTGGTCAGTATTCATTTCTATACCAAATCTCATTCTAAGTACTTTGGCCTCTCTTGAAGTGAGGCCAGCAAGTACCTCATGAGTACTTTTACATAGACCCTCAAAAGTAGCTGAATCGCCTGGGGTTTGAATATTTTGATCCTCAATGAAGTCTCCTAGGTGAGAATCTTCGTCGTCTCCAATGGGAGTCTCCATTGATATTGGTTCTTTCGCAATCTTGAGAACTTTCCTGACTTTTTCTTCAGGCAATTCCATTCTCTCGGATAGTTCCTCAGGAGTTGGCTCTCTCCCTTGTTCTTGCAGTATTTGCCTTGATATACGATTTAATTTATTTATCGTCTCTATCATGTGTACCGGAATTCTAATTGTTCTAGCCTGGTCCGCGATTGACCGGGTGATAGCTTGCCTTATCCACCAGGTCGCGTAGGTAGAGAACTTATATCCTCTTCTATACTCGAATTTGTCGACTGCTTTCATTAGGCCAATATTACCTTCTTGAATTAAATCGAGGAATAAGAGTCCGCGGTTGGTGTATTTTTTTGCGATTGATATTACTAATCGTAAGTTCGCCTCTACCATCTCCTTCTTGGCGCGGCGAGCTTTCGCCTCTCCGATCGACATTTTCCGACTGATCTCTTTAACTTCCGCAACTGTGAGAGATGTTCTATTCTCTATGATTCTGAAAGTATCGATAAGTATTTCTAATTCTGCACCATTCGCTTTAAGGGTTTCACTATAAGGTTTCTTTTCCCTTACTAATGTCGACAGTAGGCTTCTGTTAGCACCATATTTTTTATAAGCTTCTACGAACTCCTTTTTTGGAACTTTACAATCTTTAACACATAGTTGCATTAGTTCTCGTTCTGTCTCCCGTACCTCCTTTACCGTCGTGTGAACAATGTTGGCTAGTCTCTCGTTCAGAAAAGGCGATAATTTGAATACAACAAAATAATCTTGGAGTTCTTTTTTATTTTTTAAGTACCGGCTACTTTCTTTTCCTGGACTTTTTTCAGCGGCTTCTAGTTTTTTTAAAATTTTTCCAAGTTTTTTGAATCTTTTAGAAACCTCTTCCGGGTCGAGCTTCATTTCAGGATCATCGTCATCGTCATCGTCTTCGGAGTTTTCTTGTGATTGCTCATTAGCGGCATTTTGGGCAGCAGCAGCAGCATTTGCGATCGCGGCCTCCGTCAAATCGGTAAATCCTGTCACTATCTCTGTCACCTTAAATTCATCTGTCTGCGACAAGGTGGTGTAGGTTTCCATTAGAACTCTCGAAACCATTGGAAACTCTATTAATGCGGTTTGCACCTGTTTCAAGCCTTCTTCTATCCTTTTGGCGATTTTTATTTCACCCTCCCGAGTAAGCAAGTCAACGGTGCCCATTTCGCGCATATACATTCTGACCGGATCAGTGGTTCTGCCGAATTCATTGTCTACTGCAGCTAGGGCAGCCGCTGCTTCCTCAGCAGCGTCTTCATCGACCTCAGCATCACTTAAAAGTATTGTATCTAAGTCAGGCGCGGTTTCATGAACAGTGATGCCCATGGCATTTATGGTATTAACGATGTCTTCTATTTGATCGGGATCTACAATGTCTTTTGGAAGGTGATCGTTAACTTCATGGTAGGTGAGAAATCCTTGCTCTCGTCCTTTCTCAATTAATATTTTAAGCCTGGCCTTTTGTTGAGATGAATCCAGCTCTTCGGATTTCAAAACCGGCTTTTCCGAATTAGCCTTAGTTTTTTTCTTCAAACTGCCTTTTTTGTCTGATTTCTTTTTGGTAGCTGGTAATTTATTTTTTCCACCTTTCGTGGAGGTGTGCTTTTTTGTAGTGGCCTTTTTCTTTAGAAGTCCTCCCGTTGCTCTCGCTTTATCAGAACGTTTTGTCCTTTTTCCAC
>CACJXQ010000037.1 GCA_902597385.1 uncultured Pseudomonadota bacterium
TCGAGTTCTCCAATGAGTATTCGATTGTCGGATAAGAATCTGTAAGGTGGCACTGCCATATTAGTAGGCGCAGGCACTCCCGCATAAACCCTTCCTGCCAAATCAAACTTGGACCCATGACAAGGACAATAGAAGCCCCCCTTCCAATCTTCGCCCATTGCGGCATTATCCATTCCTGGAAAGAAATTTGGAGAGCAGCCCAGATGTGTACAAATCCCGACTAATACCAAGTACTCAGAATTGTCCGACCTCCAAGCATTTTGAGCAAACTCAGGTTGCTCAGAAGCCGCTGATTCAGGGTCCTGCAGCATATCGCTTTCGAATACATTTAACTGTTCTACTTGTTGTTCTGTACGTCTAACAATCCAGACGGGTTTACCCCTCCATTTCACGATTATACGTTGCCCTGGCTCTAAACTGCTAATATCTGCCTCTACGGGTGCACCTATCGCTTTCGCTCTTGCACTAGGCTGAAAGGATGAGAGAAAAGGGATAGCAGCTACACTGGCTCCTATCCCTCCGAGAAGCGCGGTGGTGCCGGTTAAAAAATCCCTTCTACTTTTATCGGTTGAATTGTTATTCATTATTCTAGTTGCCACTCCGCATATTTTTTATTCGACCAAGGCCAGTATTATCTTGTCTTTCAGGAGGTAGAGGAATTATCAAATTCACACGATGGTTTCCCTGTGATTTAAGTCAGGACAAAATTACTTCACGCCTCTCCAAAGCATTTAAACTATTGTATCATTAATTAAAGTTTTTATTTACCCGAAATAAGGAAAGTTATAAAGCTGGAACGATTTGAACCAAGCTGTAACTACAACTTAATGGCAAAGCTCTCTGAGTGCAGAGAGAAACCCTATATTCTCTTCGCGAGTGCCTATCGTCACTCTCAAACAGTTCATTAAGGCTGGATGTGAACCTGTCAAGTTTTTGACTAAAAACCCTTTGTTTTTTAACTGCGCAAACATTGAAGAGCCTGACTGTTCTATCAACCTGATCAGAAAGAAATTGGCTTCACTCGGCCAAACTTTCACCGAATTTATCTTACTCAACTGGCCAAACATCCAGTTTCTCTCTTTTTTTAACCTATCAATACTGCCTTTTATTAACGTTGTATTGTTAAGGGCAAACAAAGCTCCCGCCTGAGACAATGAGTTTATATTGTAAGGCATGCGGATTTTTTCTATCAAATCTATCCATGGCTTTTGGCCAAACAACATTCCTACTCTTAGCCCAGCAAAACCGATTTTCGAAAAAGTTTGCAGAACTAGTAAATTTTCGAATATTTCAGTCAAATACACCAAACTCTCACCCGCAAATCGCCAATAGGCTTCGTCTAAAACCACTAAACCTCTGCTCTTTCGACAAATAGCCTCAATTTCGCCTTTCGAAATTGTGCTTCCCGTGGGGTTATTTGGGCTCGCCAAGAAAATTAGAGCAGGCTCATCTCTTTCTATGGCTTTCATCATATGCTCAAAATCCAGACTAAAATCGTCGTACGAATTATCGATCTCTGTGTATCTTAAGCCGACTATCTCCGCCGCTATTCTATACACGGAGAAAGTAGGGCTAGGGCAGAGGACAGTAGATTGATCAGTCTTACACATCAATAGGCAAAGCAAGTGAATCAGCTCATCAGAACCATTCCCGAGTACAACATCTACTTTAGTTCCTAATCGGTTTTCAGATAACAGTAGACTTCGTATCGCTTTAGGTCTAGCTTCGGGGTAGCGATTCAATTCCACCTCGGTTAGTGCACGATGAAGTGATTCTACAACCGCAGCATCTATCGGGAAAGGCAACTCCATAGCATCTAATTTTACCAACCCTGATGCCGAATCGGTCTTATAAGGCTCTAATTTCTGTAATCGCTCGGGGACTAGCCTACTGATCTTTTGCTCAAGACTCATTTCGGGTTTTTTCTCATTAAAGCCGACCTAGCATGAGCAGTTAATCCTTCTGCATTAGCAATATTAAAAGCCACTGATCCCATTACCAAAGCATTTTCTGCGTTACACTCGATAATGGATGTGCGTTTCTGAAAATCATACACCCCTAAGGGCGAAGCGAATCGAGCACTTCCGGAAGTGGGCAAAACATGATTGGGACCTGCGCAATAATCTCCAAAAGATTCCGGAGTATACTTACCTAAAAAAATAGCTCCCGCATGCTTTATCCTAGGAAGGTGTTCCCTAGGGTTTTGCATTGAGAGTTCTAAATGCTCGGGGGCAATATAGTTAATTATTTCGAAAGCTTCCCCCAAGTCGCGTGCCTGAATAAGCGCTCCATTATTTCTTAAGGATTTGAGAATTATCTCTGAACGGGGCTGTTCCTCAACTAGCACAGAAAGCTCTTTTTCTACATCCTTTAGAAAGGACTTTTCAGTTGTGATCAATATTGCTTGAGCATTTTCATCGTGCTCAGCTTGGGCCATCAAATCCATTGCTACCCAGTCTGCTCTGGTAGTGCCATCACATAAAATAACAATCTCTGAAGGTCCTGCAACCATATCAACACCAACAGCCCCATAAAGTTTTCTCTTTGCCTCGGCAACAAACATATTTCCCGGTCCGACGATTTTGTCAACCTTAGGTACAGTCTCCGTACCAAATGCTAGAGCTGCTACAGCTTGAGCACCACCTATGGAGAACACCATGTTTATGCCACACATCTCTGCCGCACCCAGAACAGCTTCTGAGATGACTCCCCCTGGCGATGGAACCACCATGACTATTTCCGGCACGCCCGCTACCATAGCCGGTATTGCATTCATGAACACTGAAGATGGATACGAAGCGGTGCCGCCTGGCACGTAAATTCCCACGGAATCCAAGGGGGTCACCTTTTGGCCCAAGACGATACCTAAGTCATCAGTGAACTCCCAGGAATGCTCCTTCTGTTTCTGATGGAATGCAGTAATACGTTTAAAACTTCGTTCTAAAGAATCAAGCAACGGCCCTTCCAACTTTTTTTTCTCGCCCGCCACTGAAATTGCCAGCTGTTGGGGCGAAGTGAGTTGACGATGATCGAATTCATTAGTGTAACGCAGTAACGCTGGGTCCCCTTCTACACGAACGGACTCGATTATCTCATCTACTATTTTTGTGACCTCGATATTTTTCCCGGGGGATCTATCAGCAACTAACTTTCTTAGAGCTTCATCAAACCCACTCTCTGAAGAAACCAGCTGATCTATAAATTTTTCCATGGTCAATCCCTTAAACTTGAATCCAAAACTCGGATGAAATCCTGAATTTTCTCTCTAAATATTCTCATGGAAGATTTGTTGACAATCAAATACGAACTGACGTCGAAAACCAGATCGGTGGCTTCTAGGCCATTTTCTCGGAGTGTAATCCCAGTATCGACGAGATCGACTATTTGATCAGCTAAGCCGAGAGTGGGAGCTAATTCCATTGAGCCTGACAGTTTAATTATTTCCGCCTGCACTCCTTTTTTCAAAAAATACTGTTTTGATACCTTGGGATATTTGGTGGCCACCCTAGTGGTTATTCCTATGTTACTGTGTCCTTGTCTACAGGCAACCATCATTCTGCACTTCGATATACCGAGATCTAATATTTCATAAAAATTTTTTGCGCCAGTTTCAAGTAACACATCTTTACCAGTAATACCCATATCAGCCGCCCCATGATCGACATACGTCGGCACATCTCCCGCTCTAACAACCAGAACCTGAAGATTTTTATGATTCGTTTCGAAAGTGAGTTTTCGAGATTTCGACGAATAATCTAAAATCTTAATACCAGACCTCTCCAACAATCCCTGTGCCTCTTCAAATATTCTTCCCTTAGCAATCGCCAAGGTTAAGTTCGAAGATATAGTGCTCTTATTTAGTTTCATAAATACTTGTTAGCTTGATTTTGTGTTAAGCAGGTTTCCCGTTTTTTAGCCTGGAATTCTTTTAATCTTGGCTCCTAATTTAGAAAGCTTCTCTTCTATAGTCTCATACCCACGATCTATGTGATAAATTCTGTCAACTTCAGTTTCCCCGGTGGCAGTTAAGCCTGCCAATACCAAGCTCGCAGAAGCCCTAAGGTCTGTGGCCATCATAGGTGCGGCTGTCAAAGAACCGCTCCCTTTTGTTACCACAGTATTACCTTCCAATCTCACATCGGCCCCCATTCTCTGTAATTCTAAGACATGCATGAAACGATTTTCGAAGACTGACTCAGTAACGGTGGCGCTCCCTTTTGCGACACAGTTAAGCGCGGTAAATTGCGCTTGCATATCAGTCGGAAATCCTGGATAAGGAGCCGTATGAATATCAACAGCCCTTAATTCGCGACCAACCATATTCAATTCGATCCAGTCTTCACCCGTATCAATTTTACATCCTGCCTCACGAAGTTTGGATAGAACTGAACCTAGTAATTCGGGTCTTGTTCTCTTTAGTTTCCCCTTACCTCCCGTCATCGCAATGGCAGCCAAGAAGGTTCCAGTCTCAATGCGATCTGGCAGTACGCGATACTCTGTTCCTGATAAGCTTGAAACCCCTTGGATCTTTATGGTATCGGAACCAGCTCCCTCAATTATTGCCCCCATTTTCTTCAAAAAATTGGCCAAATCGACTACTTCCGGCTCCCGCGCAGCGTTCCTAATAATCGTGACTCCCTTCGCTAAAGTAGCCGCCATGAGAAGATTTTCGGTACCAGTCACAGTGACCATATCAAGCACAATTTCTGCACCCTTTAATCCTTTCGTTTTCGCTTTTATGTACCCCGATTCAACAGACAGCTCTGCGCCCATCGCCTCCAGACCTTGCAAGTGCAGGTTCACCGGTCTAGCCCCAATGGCGCAACCGCCCGGAAGAGAGACTTCAGCTCGTCCATATCTCGAAAGCAAGGGCCCCAGAACTAAAATTGATGAGCGCATTGTTTTCACCAATTCGTAGGGGGCAAAAAAATTATTTATCGAAGTGCTATCAACTTCAACAGTCATTTTTTCATCTACTGTGAGAGAGAGCCCCATCCTACCTAGAAGCTCCATTGTGGTTGTCACGTCGTGCAGATGAGGCACGTTCCCTATTTTAACAGGTTTTTCTGCCAGAAGAGCTGCAGCAAGTATGGGTAAGGCAGAATTTTTCGCACCGGAAATATTAACCTCTCCGGTAAGAGGGGTACCGCCCTGGATAATGAGTTTATCCATTTCGAGACTACCGCCTTAATTGACCTTAAACAATTGAGCTTTTTCCCATGATTTTCTGGTATATGTCTGAATCGATAAAGCGTGGATATCAGCACCCATAGTTTCTCCGAGGGTTGCGTAGACCATCTTGTGTTGTTTAATCAACGGTAGTCCGTTAAATTTTTCGCATATTACTTTAGCAATGAAATGGGAGCCGTCCCCATCAACATATACCTCCGCATCTGGTATACCTTCGGATATCATTCGTTGAATTTCTGAACTTTCCATAAAATTTTCCACTTTTTCAAAAATTTAAAAAACCTTAACTACTATAGATTACCGAATTTCTCATTTTTTTCCTTGAGAGACCCTATAAGCCCATCTATACCCTCTGAGTTCGCAATGGATTGAAAAGAGGCTCGATAAGTTTTTACCAAACTCACGCCACTTACGGAAACATCGAAAACTTTCCAATCAATACTACGATTATGGAGCCTGTAAGTAATTAGCATTGGTTCTCCTGTGCCAGTATCAATTTGCTGCAGCACTTTTATGGTCTTGCTATTACCTGCACTATCATCCGGAATATAGCTTATTTTTTGATCGGAAAACTCAAGAAGCGCTGAAGCATAGGTTCGGACAAGCAGCTTACGAAACTGGTCTATGAACTCTTGTCTTTTTTCCTCAGTTAGCTCTTTCCAGTTCTTTCCCATTACAAAATGGGACATCACACCGAAATCAAAGTGCGGAAAAATCAAATCGGAGACAAGTCTAAACATCTCTCCAGGATTCTCCTTTAGTGCTTCTTTATCTCTCGCAACCCTTTCAAGCACCTGCTCGGTGGTGCTCTTTATGATTGTTTCTGGTTTTGAGATCTGGCTTTCCGCAAAGCTCTGATTGAGAAAGAAAAAACTGACCAACACAACTGGGAAAAATTTCATATTGAAGTTCACCTCGTTTTTAAAATCCATATCTTATTTTGCCGACATTAAACCTTGGGAGCAAACCTTTGCCTAGTTTCGCAAGTCTTAGCAAATATTCCACATTTGCTCGAAGGTAGGCTATTTTATAGGGAACAACAAGCTAGTTTATATCCTCGCATCAAGGCTTGATCTCTATATTCACACTTGCAGCCACAAGATTTGCATTTTTCCTAGCCACACCAACCTCTAGATCTGCAGCTAAAGCAACACCTAACCGTCTCTTGCCGACAACCTCCGGTTTTCCAAAAATTCGAAAATCGGAAGAGGGCACCGACAGCGCGTCCGATAAGCTATTATACTCAATGGATTTACCTTCCCCAGCTCCTAGAATGGCAACGCTAGCGCCGCATATACCTCCAAGCTCCACTTCACTCAGGTCCACGCCAAGCAAAGCCCTTACATGCAAAGCAAACTGGGACACACGCTGACTAACTAAAGTAACCAAGCCTGTGTCGTGTGGTCTGGGAGACACCTCACTAAACCAAACTTGGTCTCCTTTCACGAAAAGTTCTACTCCAAAAACACCCCAGCCTCCCAGGCTTTTAGTAATAGTTTCAGCAATTTGGGAACTTTTCTGTAGTGCTTCGTGGGACATCGCCTGTGGCTGCCACGATTCACGATAATCACCATCGACCTGAGTATGGCCTATAGGTCTGCAGAATAGAGTACCTCCGCGATGCCTTACTGTAAGGAGAGTTATCTCAAAATCAAAATCAATAAAACCCTCAACTATTACTCTGGCATTATTTCCCCTCCCTTCAGATACAGCTTTATCCCAAGCCGATGCCGCATCACTCTGATTCTCGAGAAAAACCTGACCCTTTCCAGAAGAACTCATCACTGGTTTAACGATACAGGGCACACCAATTTTTTTTACAGCTTCGACACACTCTAATTGAGTTCCTGCGAATAAGTAAGGAGAGGTAGGCAGGCCGAGCTCTTCTGAAGCTAACATCCTAATTCCTTCCCTATTCATTGTGAGGTTGACTGCCCTTGCTGTGGGACAGACGTTAACTCCCTGAGCCTCAACGTCTACCAAAACCTTGGTAGCAATTGCCTCTATCTCTGGAACGAGAAAATGTGGTTTCTCGAGATCGATCAGCCTCTTTAAGCTAGCAGCATCTTGCATATCAATGACATGAGCTCTATGGGCAATTTGCATGGCAGGCGCGTTAGCATATCGGTCAACAGCCACCACTTCCAAACCTAATCTCATTGCTTCTATCGCAACCTCCTTCCCTAATTCACCAGAACCCATCAACAACAGACGGGTGGCGTTTTCCCCCAATGGGGTGCCAATGATTGTTTTTTTATTCATTATGAACTCTGACTCCTAGGTTAAATCCTGATCGCTCTTATGTACTTATTCCAAAACCAAGTTTCGCGATTAACTCTTTTTTTATTGAGCTGGTTTCCACTTGGTAGAAACAAAAATCTCTTCGGTCACTACATTTTTTCCTCAGCTCATCAAACACCCCCTCGATAGAAACCCCTGAAGAATCAGCCTCCAAACGACTCATTTCAGAAGTTATATCGCCTAAGGGCATTACTGTCTCGAAAAGACTAATCAGATTCTCAGGTTCTTGGAGAATCACAGGCTTTCGTTGGGGGACAACTATGTCTGACTTTTTCAATACTTCATTTGTAAAACCAAAATATTCCTTTAATCTCCGAACTAATGCTGAGACAGCTCTCTCTCGGGAACTTAAACTACTACCTGCAATATGGGGAGATGCTCTCCAAACTACTTGGGCCAAGCGGCTGTTTATCCTAGGCTCACCTTTCCAGCAATCAAGCGCGACATACAAATCATCCCTCTCTTTGATCACCTTCAATAAATCTAACTCATTTATCACCCCACCCCTCGCGGTGTTAATGATCAGAACTGACCTTCTCAATCTTTTGAGTTTTTCTTCATCAAATAAATCCTTAGTCGGAAACTTTCCAGCCTCTTTGTATGGAACATGCAAAGTTACTACATCGCAATCCAAGATTTCCTGCATTGTAGAAAATCTAGACGAGCCGCCATCCCGCTCTAGCAAAGGAGGATCATTTATCAGAGTTTTTATTCCCAGGTGACTAAGAGTCTTTGCCAATTTTTTTCCAACATTTCCGTACCCTACAATCCCTACTCTAAGTGTAAAAGGAGACATTCCTTGAGAAGCAGCATAAGAAAAAATGCAATTAACGGTATACTCCATTACGGCCTTGGAATTGCAACCTTGGGTAGAGAAAAAATCTATTCCCGCTTTTGCCAAATAATCGACATCGACATGATCTAGGCCCGCGGTAGCAGAGCAAACTAACTTAACTCTACTATCATCCAACAAATTTCTATCAACTTTTGTCACCGATCTGACAATCAAAACTTCGCAATCTTCTAGATCACTAGCATCAATGATCCGCCCCTCAAAACCTCTAGCCGAAGCTAGTTCTTTTATACGGTACTCTAGTCCAGTTATATTTTTGTCAAAAAGAATTTGAGCCGATTCCAACGGAGCACACTTTATTTGCTATTCAAGAAAGACTCACTCTCTTTCATCGATTTTTCTTCTCGACTCTCTGATAGCAAGTCCTGCCTTGAAACCTGCATGGTGATCAAGGCACTGCTGGCAATATATATGGATGAATATGTTCCGATCAAAATTCCTACAGCAAGGGCAATGGAGAAACCCCGAATCATTTCGCCTCCAAAAATATACAGGCACACAACAACAGCTAAAGTTGTTCCTGAAGTAACAAGCGTCCGGGACAAAGTCTGGTTTAGAGAACCATTAATAACAAACTCAGCATCTTCATCTTTCTTCAGCCTGCGGAAGTTCTCACGAATTCTATCGTAGACGACGATAGTGTCGTTCAATGAATAACCAATAACAGCTAGAATTGCCGCGAGAACTGTTAAATCAAACTCTAAACTCAAAATGGAAAAGAAACCGACAGTCACTAGCACATCATGTACGATAGCGGCTATGGCCCCCACCGCAAATTTAAATGTGAACCTTACCATGACATAAATTAGTATCCCTCCTAGAGCGTAAATCAAGGCAAGAAGCCCATCCTCTGCCAGCTCTTGACTAACCTGAGGCCCAACAAAATCTACTAACCTTATTTCTGAACCTGGTAGGAGTTCATGCACTCTTTCATTTAATGCGACGCTAGTCATATTCTCGAGAGGGGGCAGCCTTAGTAAGATCGAATTAGCAGAGCCAATCGTTTGCACCGACGCACCCTCGTACTCTGAGTCCTTGAGACTGGCCCGCACCTCTTCTAAGGAAATAGCATCCTCATAAGCGAGTTCTACGGCTGTTCCTCCAGTAAAATCAATACCCAAGTTAAGACCAACAAAAAAGAGTGAAATGACGGCAGAAACTAATAAAAAAACTGAAACCAAAATTGCTAGCTTCCTCTTGCCGACGAAATCGAATTGT
>CACJXQ010000038.1 GCA_902597385.1 uncultured Pseudomonadota bacterium
ACTTGACTGATTTTACCTCCAACCTTTTTAGCAATGGCTTGATCGGTTTTACCGCCACTGCTGGCATTTTCCTGCAAATCAACCACCACTTTTTCGTCTTCTATACGAACTTGCACTTGGCCTGCATTTATCTCTTCTGCCAAAGCTTCTTGTACCATGCGAAAATCTTTGCTGACTTCCGAATCATGAGGTTTATCTTCAGTTTTTTTCTGAATATTCCTCTTCGTGGTATCACCCTTTTGATTCCGGTTAGGAATAACAGTCGGCTCAGCAACAGCTGGGGTAAATTCTTGAGCTACTACACTTCGAGCCATAGGAATAGTAATGGTAGGCACAACCACTTTGACACCAAACGCATTTTTCAATGCACCGGAGATCATTTTAAATTTTGGTAGTTCTGTTTCTGCAAAAGATAGTAGGAGAACAAAAAACGCCATGAGCAAAGTCGCCATATCTGCAAAAGTAGCCATCCAGGCTGGAGCCCCACTTTTACAAGGAGGACACTCATCTGCTGGAGGAGGCCCTCCCTCCCCTCCTTCGGAAACCTCCTCAGCGTCTCCTTCCGTGTCAGGCTCCCCGTTTCCGTTTTCTAAATCGTCACCTTCCACCACATCATTTCCTGAGACCAACTCCTCTTCTACAGGAGCATCTCCGGCAGCATTAACTTGTTCATCATTTTCATTTTCGGCCACGACTCTAGCACCTCAGACCTAAGCTGTCGCCTCAGCTATTTTCTCGCGTAATTTAGGAGCTACAAAAGACGCCAAATAATCTGTTAGGACCCTTGGGTTCCCACCGCCCTGTATAAAAAGCACGCCCTCTATGATTAATTCATTATTCGCCGCTTCAAGTTCAGCGTTACTCGCTAATTTTTGAGCAATTGGAAGGCAAATAACATTGGCTAAAATAGCGCCGTACATCGTCGTTAACAAGGCGATCGCCATTGCAGGGCCGATTGCTTTGGGATCTGACATATTCGCAAGCATTTGAACGAGTCCAATTAGGGTTCCGATCATACCCATAGCCGGCGCAATTTCGCCCCAGGATTCGAAAATTGCGCAACCCATCTTATGACGCATACTGGTCGCAGCCTTGTCTCGCTCCAAGGAACCTTTTACGATACCAACATCAGTCCCGTCAACCAGCATACCAATAGCTTTCGCTAAGAAAGGATTCTTAATTTCTTGACCCTCAAGAGCAATCATTCCGTCTTTTCTGGCTATCGTAGCCAATTCTACTATTTGAACCACCAAATCCTCAGGTTTATCCAAGCCACCTTTAAAAGTCTTAGCCGCAACACCCACCGCGCCTAAAAATTCTCCTAGAGAAGACCTAAACATAACTACCATGATCGAACCACCTACTACGATCAATAAAGAAGGTGCATTCACGAAAAGAGCGGGTTCCGATATAGAAGCCGCAATGAGTCCAAATGCTCCAAGCATCCCCACAATAGTTGCTATATCCATAAAATATCCTCCAGCGGGATTTGTCTGCGATTTTTCATATCATTTTGACCTAATAAATGAGTAAATAATGTCAATTTTTAGACCTACTGTAAAATTAATAACATCAATAACTTAATTATTGTTGTAAGAGTTGTAATACAGTTTGTTGTAGCGTATTCGCCTGCGATAACATCGCCGTCGCCGCTTGCTGAATAATCTGCGTCCTGGCTAGTTCCGAGGTCTCCTTCGCATAATCAGCATCCTGAATCCGACTTCGAGAGTGCATCTGATTCATCGATACATTCCGTAAGTTATCTATCGTATATTGTAACCGGTTCATCACCGCACCGTAGATAGCCCGTTGCTCGTCAATACCACCAACCGCAGTATCCAGTACCGCCAAGGCTTCCGCCGCACTTGCTGTCGTCGAAATCTTGATCGAAGCCGAGTCTATATCGCCACCAAATGAACCGTATTTAGTAAACGTCTGGTTATTATTACCGGTAGAGGAACCCGCAATAGCAATAAAAACCGGTGTATCGGCTTTTGCATTCGCTTCGCTAGTCGCTAATTTAATCGTATTCGCATCTACTTTGATTACATAATAGGATGTGCCATCGGTTAAGGCCGTTATCGCCGTGCCACCTTCAGCCCCGTACACCAACCTTTGCCCCGTCGCATAGCCGTGATTAGTAATAGTTACCGTATCAGCTGAGTTATTCACAGCAGAAGCTGCAACCGTTACCTTATCCCTCACGGTTTCGAAGTCCCCGAAAGTCGCAGTCAGCGTCTGACCCGCATTCGCACCCGCATGAAACGTTACCACATCCCCATTGCCCGCATTCGAACCCGCAGTTCCATCCAGGATCTTCATCCCGTTCCACTCGGTATTGTCCGCAATCCGTTCAATTTCTAATTGTAACTGAGCAAATTCCTTGTTCAGAAAGCTCATGTCATCGTTCGTATTAGAGCCGTTCATGGCTTGAATCGACAATTCACGCATCCGTTGCAGCATGTTCGATATCTCGACTACTGCCCCATCCGCCGTTTGAACCATCGATATCGCATCACCAGCATTCCTCACCGCCTGATCCAGACCGCGAATCTGAGACGTCATCCGTTGGCTTATCGCCATCCCGGCTGCATCGTCTTTCGCACTGTTAATGCGTTTACCCGTAGACAATCGCTCCATCGCAATCGTCATCTCTTGCTCATTTCTCTTCAACGCGTGCTGAGACAACAACGCATTTACGTTCGTATTTATAACCGCCATGTTAACTATCCCTAATAACTGACTGTTTTAATTAATGAATGGACTACATGCCTAGTTCATCCATTCCCGCTATGTGTATACAATCGACACCACAAAAAATTCCTTGAATACTTTCTGGGATATTTTTTAATTTTTACAGAAGACTAGAAAATGTTTTAGTTTTAAAACCTAGATTAATTCGAACCACCTACCAAAAGAAAAGGCAATTCTACAACTCTCGGTTGACGACAAAAAAGGTCTCCTCGGTAGGTGTAGACTGAGCATCGAAATAGATCTGAGTTTAAACTGCCACTTGCGGTCCAAAAATTATCCACCTCAAGACCCGGAAATACTGTGGGATTCACAGAGGGATTAATACACTTTTCCTCCATAATGGACTTTAATTCCTGCTTAGAAGGTAGCCTCCACGCCTTGCCAGACTTTTGAGAAAATTCTGTGGCGTATTCATTCGCCTCATCCCAGCTCAGCCTCAAAGGCTCTCCTTTACACCTAAAATTTGAATACCGTTGTCCAGCGGCGCATCGATACCAAATGACACCGTTTTTTTCGAATTTTGCTAATCCACTTTCATCCGTGGTAAAACCGCCTTTATCTCGACCTTCGAAATAATCCGAACAATCTAGCTTTGTTTGATAATAGTCGCATCCAACCAATACTGCGGATAGTAAAGGAATTAGAGCTAGCAGTACTTTAAGTTTAATTTCAAGCCTCATCAATAAGGTAACCCACTGAAATAATGTGTTTTTAATTACTATACGTAACCCCGAGTACTTTTCAATCTCTGTCTGACAAGCTTTGGACTCATTCGGTTTTCTATTTTTTTTAGTCTCGATATTGCAAGCAGTATCATACCCAAAAAGGAAAATACAATTGCTGTTGCCATTATTAGAAGCCCTTCTCCCATTTTATGCCACCTTATTAAAATATATTTACCGTATATATCTGTTTTATTTACTAATCTTTATACACATTGGCCATCATTTCGAACTGCCCTTCTAGGTAATCTCTAGTGCTATTCATTTGTCTCACTAGACTTTCCATTGCGGAAAATTGAGTTAAATAGCGCTCATAAACGCCCTCCATCTTTGCTTCTAACTTGGCTAAATCCTCCTCAAAACCCGAAATAGCTTCACGCGCATTTTTCTCCCGATCGCTAATGACACTTCCAGCACCTATTAACGCATCAATTTTCTCTATTGCCGATAAAGCCAAACCCTTCGGGGCGGCACTGTAGGTTGATTGGTTGTTCGTATTCGCGGTGAGCATTTTTTTCACGTCTTGAAAATTAGAAGAAATTACCTGGTCTAGCTTATTCTCATCTAATATTAGTTTTCCGGTTTTATCTGTTGTAATACCGATATCTCGCAGATTGCTAATAGAACCAGAATTTGTTGGAGAATTTGCAAATATAGCGTTCCTCAACTGTTGTTCCACATACCGTACGCCAGTGAAATCATTGATTAACGCTCCTCCATTTTCAACTGTAGAGTCGGGATCTACTAAAGCATCCAGAATATCTTGCATATCATTAAAATTATTAACCATCTCCTTTATGGAGTTTTTCAATAAGTTTTCTCCATTTGCCACACTCAAAGTTACTACATCGCTGCTGGTAGCCTTTAACTGGAGGGTGGCACCACTGACTAAATCTGAAATTTCGTTGCTTGGCCGCTGTATGGTGACTCCGTTAAAGGTCATCGATGCATTTTGACTACTCTGAATAGTGTTGCTGTTGGTAGAAAACCCTAGATCCGGATTACTGGAGACTGCAAAGGCTCCTTCCGTTCCCTGTTGACCTTCAAGAATTATCTGATATTGGCCAGCAGAGTTACCCAAACTAACAAGTGATGCGGTAATACCCACATTTTTTTCGTTTATAGCATCTACTACCCCTTGTGGGGTCGCGGTTGCCACGCTTACCGTATGTTGAGTTGTGGAACTGGAGCCAATAGTTAAGGTTATGTCGAATGAACTACTGGAAAGTTGAGTGTTAGAGGCAGCAAATACGTTCGAAACGGTCCTTTGTGATTTGGCAAGTTGACTAATCGTAATGTCATAATCACCTTTTATGGCTCCACCAGACACCGAAGTGAAAGCAGCTACCGCCGTGTTTGTTGAAGAACCGTCGGACTTTGTCAACTCATCTGCGTCATCCATGGTCTGAAAGGCGGATTTGATGGTACCCACTTGATAAGCTATTGCCGCGTAGGCAGAAATACTGGCCTCACTTTTTTCAATTGAACTTTCCAAAGCAAGTTGCTTTGGTTCTTTTTCAACATCGGCCAAATCTCTAGCTAATTTAAAGATATCTATCCCAGAACCACCGCCGAGACTAGTTAGAATCTGCTGCGAAATCGAAGCGTTATCGCTCATAGTAAATTTCCTTCTAATTTACTTTTACTTCAGGGACTATCACTCAAAGTCACCTGCATTTTTCACCAAAGGCAAGATTTATCCTTCGCACTAATAGTTAAATCGGCAGTATAAAAATTTCCTTTAAATTTATTTTTCTTACTTTTATAAAGTCATAAAAATCATCTCAGGTAATCAAACAAACTGAGCTGGGAAATCTTCGCAAAACTACTTTGTGCAGCCTCCAAGGCTAACATTTCAGCCGAAAGTTCTGTGACTGCTGTAGAGTAATCCAAGTCCTCTGCATTAGAAATGAGTGACTCGAATCGGATCCTTGTCTCCTCCATAACAGCTTCTTGTGATTCAATAATATTCATCCTGCTCCCTATTTCGGCCATGGAAAGTGCAGTGTTCTGTATTAATTCTTCTACCTCCTCCATACTAGCTTCAATTTTCGGGCTATCAGATAACCGCAATCTATCCACTAAATCTCCAAGAACGCCAAAAAAGTTAACACGTTTAGAGTCTGGAGCCCCTGGGGTATAAAAACCAGAATAAGCATTGTTGTAGGCTTCCGAGTCGACTGAATGAAAAAAAGTCCAGTCAATCTCACCGTCATAAGCTGAGGAATGCAATTCGACCAAGTATTCGTCATAATTGCGCTGAGCTTGACTTTGCTCAGCTAATTTAGACTGAGTGGTGTTATGAACACCATTAGCCAGACCGAGAGCATTAGAGGTAGCCCCTCCGGTAGCTCCTAATGTTATCGCACCCCCCTCATTACCGGCAGAATTTTTCAATATTACATTCCCACTGCCATCAACCGAGGCAACCACCTTAGTAGTTGCAGTTTGTTCGTTTATTTTTGCTACTAAAGCATCTCTGCTCGCCCAAACTCCTCCCGCTATGGTTTGTCCGTTTATGGTTAAGCTTCCCGACAAATTGAGGCCACTTTGGGAGGCTGTAACAGTTACCATTGCCGCGGCATCTGCTTCCCCTACATAAGCTCTTAACTCGGCAGCCCTGGTTACAAAATCAAGCTGAGCATAAGACAGATTTATTAAACCGGCTTCATTCGATGCACTCAAAGTACCAGAGTAACGTCCATCATTTCCTTCCCGCACAATACTCTGAAACACCGCATCGCCCGGACTGTTCATTTCTAAAGTCCTTTGATCCGACACATAAATTTGCGTTTGGGTATCGTCACCAAAATAATCAATATCGCCATTTTGCGATTTCTGATAGGGAATAGTTCCCACCATCGAGCCAGCAAAAATATAGTTGCCACTAGCATCTCTGCTGTTTCCTAATGCCATAAGCTCATCTCTCAAAGCATCAACTTCAACTGCCATGATTTTTCGATCCCCTACAGACATCGACTCGCTAGCACCTCGGACGGCCAGCTCTTTTATCCTTAACAGCAGGTTTTCTGCAGAGGATAGGACAGATTCCTCAGATATTAATCTGGTTCGAAGTTCGTCGAGTCCAGATTGATAATTTTGTTGCACTGCTAAACCGGACTTAAGCCGTTGTATAAGTGCTGTTTTTTGAGCATCGTCACTGGGGCGCACTAGTTGCTTACCCGTTCCTAATCTCGCTTGCTGCTCAGCAACATCAGAGTGTTGTTTAGAGATTATTTCAACTGCTTGTTTAAAAAACTGACTAGTAGATACTTTCATTTTTGGATGCCTAACCAACACCTAATATGGCGTCGAAAATTTTTGCGGATACTTGAATAACTTGAGCGGAGGCTTGATAAGCTTGCTGAAAACGAATCAGATCGGCTGCTTCTTCATCTAAGCTAACCCCAGCTCGATCTTCACGAGATTGAATCGCTTGATCGAAAACGACTTTTAACGCAGCTTCCGAAACTTCTGCTAGCGTAGCTTTAGTTCCAGCCACATTCACTATATTTAGATACGCCTCATTTATGGTATCTTCACTATTAACCACACGAACATTCCTGAGATTAGATATTTTAATGATATTAGAGTTATCCCCTTTCCCGTCCTTATTATCATCGATCACGAATTTATCATTTTTTGTTGGCAGTTCATTGAAGGTTATTTTGAGATTTTGGTAATCTATACCTTGATCGTGGTCATAACTACGCGTTGCTACAACCGTATTAGAATTTGAATCCACAATTTGATACTTGTTGTGATTTAAAAACTCTATCGAAAACGGCCTCTCCTGAAATACTTCAGTATTTGCCGTGTTTCTGAATCCGACACTCACTTCGGCACTATTCGTTCCAGTAAGGAAAACAGCTAGGTCCTCTTGAGTTGGATTCTTAAGATATACACCTGCCTGCAGACCAAGAACTGAGAGATCCCCTGCTTTCCCTGAGCTTCCAAAAGTAAACCGTATTTGGTCGAGACTATCGAACGTTACTGTTCCAGTATAAGTCTGATTGGCTAACCCGAGAGCATTTGATGTTGCACTAGCATTGGGGTTCGAAAGAATAATGTTATTTCCTTCATAACCGGCCACGTTTGTCAGTTCGATTCCGCCGTCGTTTCCAACAGAAGCCGTTACCTTAGTGGTAGCGCTCTTTGCATTTATTTGACCGACTAAAGCATCAATACTCGCCGGGACAACTCCATCACCTATCAAAGTGCCATTTATATTTAATTGATCAACTAAATTTACCCCTTCTGAGGTACTGGTTATTCTAGTTTCAGCGACGGCTGTAACCTTCGAGGTGCTCGCCACTGAATTCACCCAATCTCTCATCAGAGATGCTGAACTTTGCAGTTGAGTCGTGCCGTTGAGAGAAAGCGCCCCAAGGGACACACCGTTCAACAAGATATCTCCATTATCTATTAAAGTTTTACTTGAACCAGATGAAGTTGTTAAAAGTGAAACTGAGGAAGAAGTAGCATTCGCTCGATAAGTCACTTCTTGCGAAATCAATCCGAGAGGTTGTCCTGCAATTCCACTATTCTTGTCAACAACTAACTCTTCCCGAACTCCACTCTCCGCTAGAAAGCCATACGTCATATCCCAATCCAAATAAGATCCAGAACCTTTGGCCTTATTCAGATAAGCATCGCTATATTCACTACTTTTGTCAAAGCCTCCGTCTTGAGATCTTAAGGAACTACGTAATGTTTCTGACAATGGATTGCCTAATAAATGCACTCCGTCTTTCGTCATCACCTGAAAATTTAGATCACTATCAACTGGCACGTCCATCTTAAGAGTGACTTGATCAGTCCCTTTAGGTATTGTGAAAACTGGCGAGATATTACTTGCCTGAACAGTTCCAACATTTTGTAATAGTTGAACTGACGCCACCTGACCTACCTCATTATTTAGCGACGTAATCGAGGTTCCTGTCTCAAATTGAGGTTTATTGTCAATATCGAGATAATTTAGAGTTGGTTCAGCATTTCCTACGTTATTATCAGATTCTCTAATTCTAAGCCGTTGAGCGGCTGCTATTGTCAAAGGATCAGTAAGTAATGATTTCATTCCTGCGGCAGGTCGTTGTACAGGGCGAATAAAAAAAGTATCGCCGTCCATCTTATCTCCATCTAATGTAATGCCTAGTCCAGCGTACGTCATCACTCCTTTATTTTCTTCTCTGAAAACGACATCACCATTTAGACCGTCTTCTATGCGCCACATTTCACTTTCACCAACCCACCTCATCTCAAACGGAGCATAGTTAAATGCTTTTACATCCGTGAGTTGCACATCCACCTCCACAGTTCCTTGCAATGTGGGAGATGTGATTTGAAAAACTGGTTCTATCTCGAATAACGCTTTTCCTCTTTGTCCTCTCGCATCTACACCTGCCGTGTGAATCGCATTGACTTCAGCGGTTAACGTTTGTGCTAAATTATCTAACCCATCCATGGCGGGTGATAAAATTTGACTTCTAAAATTAATTAATCCCCCCAAGGTTCCAGAACTTACACTACTAATCGGTCTAGACTCACCATATGGATCGTATAGGGTATCGACACGCCCCAGATCCCCTGGCGTAAACTTAACTCCAATAAGCGTAGTAGAATCCTTCCTCACGATGGCCGATTGAGAATTACCCCCGTC
>CACJXQ010000039.1 GCA_902597385.1 uncultured Pseudomonadota bacterium
AAGCAGTAATTCGCCGCGAACATCCAACCTAGAAGGATCAAGAAGCGTTACACCACTTTCTAATAAATCGTTTGCTATCCGGTTCTGAAATACCCTTTCGGCCTGAGCTAACTGTTTCCTGTCGTTAACGCCTAAGACTTCGGTGTGATGATCCACTGACAATGAAACAACCTTCACTTTCTCTTCGGTCGCGAAAAAAACACAATCTGTAAGATATAACTCATTTTGTAGATTTCTTTCCTTTAGATTTGGCAACCATCGTTTAAGATAGCCGGCCTGAATTGCAAAAATTCCACTATTGCATTCAGCTATTTTCCGGTCAGCCTCTTCTAGATCAACAGTCTCTACGATTTTTTCCACTGTTCCATCTTCTTTTCGAAAAATTCTCCCGTAACCTTCAGGATGATCCAATGTTACAGTTAGCACCGAAAAACCCTGAGAGCTTTTAGCCATATCAACCAGGCGTTGAAGGGTTTCGGTTCTTATAAGGGGGACGTCGGCACAGAGAATGACGACAAGTTCAGAATCTTCTAGATAGGGTAGAGCTTGTAGCACCGCGTGGCCCGTACCTCTTTGCTCCGATTGTAAAACCCAATTGATATCGCGGTTGGATACAGAGGCCTTAAGGGCGCTTGGATTATTTCCATGAATGACGATAGGGGCTTTTTCGCTCAAGGACGCAGCAGCATCCAGGACCCGAACAAACATTGATTTCCCACCGATTGTATGCAGAACCTTTGGCAAAGCCGATTTCATTCGTTTGCCAAGACCCGCAGCTAGGACGACTATTCTTATTGACATTGTTCCCCCGTTATCCTGGCTCCCGCCCCCTTAGGAGAGTTGAAGATTTAACAATCGCTCAAGGTCTTCAAAAAATTTATTGCTTAACGTCCGGCTCTACGGCGAAGCCTTTGGATAGCTCTTATCTGAGCCGCAGTTTCCGCTAACTGTGCTCTCGCTTTTGCGTAATCCATGCTAGCACCTCCAGCTTCAAGCAGTTTCTGCGCTGCATCTCTAGCCTCTTGCACTGCAGCCTCATCAAGGTCTTCTGCTCTAGAAGCTGTATCTGATAGTATAGTCACCAACTTCGGTTGAACCTCTATCATTCCGCCAGAAACATAGAACGAGGCTTCTTCTTCATCGGAAACTTTCACTCTTACTTCTCCTGGCCCTAAAAGAGTTAAGAGGGGAGCGTGGCCTGGGGCCACCCCAATTTCCCCCTGAGAAGCCGGGGCAAAAACCATCTCGGCAGTACCTGAATAGATCTCTTCCTCAGCACTTACTATTTCGACTTTTATCATTAGAAAACCTATTCCTAGTTACACCTGATCAGCTTTCGCTACCGCTTCTTCTATGGAGCCAACCATGTAAAAGGCCTGCTCAGGGAGGTCATCATGTTCACCATCAACGATAGCTTGGAAGCCTCTTATAGTATCTTTTAGTGATACGTATTTCCCCGGGCTTCCTGTAAATACTTCAGCCACGAAAAAAGGTTGTGATAAAAAACGTTGTATTTTTCTAGCCCTGGAAACTGACAACTTGTCAGTCTCAGAAAGCTCGTCCATGCCCAAAATAGCTATAATGTCTCTTAATTCTTTATATCTTTGCAAGGTATTTTGCACAGCCCGCGCCGTATCGTAATGCTCTTGCCCAACAACCAGGGGATCTAACTGACGCGAGGTTGAATCTAGGGGATCTACTGCGGGATAAATCCCTAATTCAGCTATTTGTCGAGAAAGCACTACAGTGGCATCCAAATGCGCGAAAGTTGTTGCCGGGGAGGGATCCGTTAAATCGTCCGCGGGAACATAAACTGCCTGTATGGAGGTTATCGACCCATCCTTTGTCGAGGTTATCCTTTCTTGCAATCGCCCCATTTCTTCAGCTAGGGTAGGCTGATACCCTACAGCAGAAGGCATTCTTCCAAGGAGAGCAGAAACCTCCACACCCGCCAAAGTGTACCGGTAGATGTTATCAACAAACAGTAGTACATCGCGCCCCTCGTCTCTAAATTTTTCAGCCATAGTCAAACCTGTCAGTGCTACTCGCAATCTATTACCCGGAGGCTCATTCATCTGCCCATACACCAAAGAAACCTTGTCTAAAACATCTGACTCCCTCATTTCGTGGTAAAAATCATTTCCTTCTCGAGTTCGCTCGCCTACACCAGTAAAGACTGAGTAACCACTATGTTCTATTGCAATATTTCGTATCAGTTCCATCATGTTGACTGTTTTTCCGACACCAGCACCGCCAAACAGGCCAACTTTCCCGCCCTTGGCGAAAGGACAAATTAGGTCGATAACCTTGATTCCGGTCTCCAGCAACTCGGTTGTCGCAGAAAGCTCGACGAACTTGGGCGCTTCTCTGTGAATTACCATCCGCTCTTCTTCCCCTATAGGGCCCTTTTCATCAATAGGGTCTCCTAAAACATTCATTATCCGACCTAAGGTTTTTTCTCCCACCGGAACCTTAATACCCTCCCCCGTGTTGTTCACGTTTATACCTCTTTTAAGCCCATCGGTGGATCCCAACGCGATGGAGCGAACTATTCCGTCCCCCAATTGTTGTTGTACTTCTAGTGTGACGTCGGAAGCCTCTAACTCAAGCGCATCAAAAATTTTTGGAACTGAATCGGTTGGGAATTTAACGTCAACAACAGCGCCAATTACTTGTACAATTTCTCCGGAATTCATTGTCTGAGCCTTTTTAAGTTATATTTTTTAAAATAATTAAATTTCAATATTAAATGTATTGTGCCAACTACTAAACAGCCGCTGCTCCGCCAACTATTTCTGACAATTCCTGAGTAATGGCAGCTTGCCTAGCTTTATTATAAACAAGCTGTAACTCATCAATAAGCTTTCCGGCATTGTCAGACGCAGCTTTCATAGCCACCATCCTGGCAGCCTGCTCGCAAGCAATATTCTCTACGACTCCTTGATAAACCAAAGACTCTATGTATCTCGAAAACAATCTGTCTAAAACCTCTGCCGCCTCAGGTTCATATATATAATCCCAATGATAATCAAAATCATCAGAGTCGTCCGGTATGAGGGGCAACAATTGTTCGAAAACCGGAGACTGAGTCATTCTATTAACAAATTGGTTGTAAACTATATAAAGGCGATCCAAGTTCCCTTCCAGATATTCATCCACCATGAGTTTAATGGTGCCTATCAGTTGCTCCACATTCGGAGCGTCACCCAACTGGGTCACTTGCCCTATGATATTGGCACCTACTCGAGAAAAGAAGTTCACTCCTTTGTTACCCACGATCGAAAGCTGGAGTGCCTTGCCTTCCTTTTCCCACTCCTCAAACTGCTTTAAAGCCTGCCTAAAGAGATTGCCGTTTAATCCGCCGCATAGCCCTCTGTCAGTCGATATAATGAGGACGCCAACATTTCCTATTTCTCTCTGCTCTAAAAAAGGGTGGTGATATTCAGTTTTTGATTTAGCGACATGAGTTATAACATCACGCACCTTATCCGCGTAGGGCTTAGCCGCAGACATTCTCTCCTGCGCCCTCCGCATTTTACTGGCGGCAACCATTTCCATGGCCTTGGTGATTTTCTGTGTGTTTTTTACACTCGTGATTTTGGTGCGGATTTCCTTGCCAGCTGCCATTTTATTTGCCTTTTCCTAATTCAACCTTACCAAGATTGAGTCTTCTTAAATTCTTCCAGCGCACTATTAAGATGACTTTCGGTCTCATCGTCATAGTTTCCAGTTGCGTTTATCCGATCAACAAGATCAGAATATGAAGAGTTAATAAAACCTTGCAAGGCAGACTCAAAAGAGCCTATTTTTTCCATTTCAACATCATCTAGAAAGCCATTTTCCACCGCGAACAAACTGACTGCCATACTAGCTACGGACATCGGAGAATATTGCGTTTGCTTCATTAACTCCATGACTCTCTGACCTCTTTCTAGCTGTTTCCTAGTAGCTTCATCTAAGTCAGATGCAAACTGTGCAAATGCCGCCAACTCTCGATATTGAGCTAAAGCCAGTCGTATCCCACCTCCAAGTTTTTTTATTATTTTCGTCTGAGCAGCACCCCCGACCCTAGAAACCGATAGACCTGCGTTTATTGCAGGTCTAAATCCGGCATTAAACAAATCTGTTTCTAAATATATTTGTCCGTCCGTTATAGATATTACGTTGGTGGGAACAAAGGCAGAAACATCTCCTGCTTGGGTTTCAATAATCGGTAAGGCCGTCAAAGAGCCAGTTTTACCTTTCACGGCACCATCCGTGATTTTCTCCACTGCATCTGAATTTATTCTCGACGCCCGTTCAAGAAGTCTGGAGTGCAAATAAAAGACATCTCCAGGATAGGCCTCACGTCCTGGGGGTCTCCTTAGCAAAAGAGACACCTGACGATAAGCCCACGCCTGTTTGGTTAAATCATCATATATTATTAGTGCATCCTCGCCTTTATCGCGAAAATATTCCCCCATAGAACAACCTGAATAGGGAGCTATATATTGCATAGCAGCAGAATCAGAGGCTGTAGCAGCAACCACTATGGTATGTTTCATTGCATCATGTTCTTCCAATTTTCTTATTACCGCATTAACGGAGGAGGCCTTCTGCCCAATCGCTACATAGATACATTTAATCCCTGTTCCCTTTTGATTGATGATCGCATCTACCGCGACTGCTGTTTTCCCAGTTTGCCGATCACCTATTATGAGCTCTCTCTGGCCTCGACCTACTGGCACCATAGAATCGATAGACTTTAATCCTGTCTGAACCGGTTCACTGACCGACTGCCTCTCGATTACCCCCGGGGCGATCTTTTCTATCGGCTCAGTACCAGCTGCATCCACTTCTCCCTTTCCATCAATAGGGTTTCCTAGAGCATCAACTACACGACCAAGCAATCCATCACCGACGGGAACCTCTAAAATTCGACCTGTGCATCTACAGACATCCCCCTCCGAAAGCCCCTCATATTGACCAAGTATCACCGCTCCTACTGAATCCTGTTCTAGATTAAGAGCAAGACCGAAGACATTATTCGGAAACTCAATCATCTCTCCTTGCATCACATCGCTAAGCCCGTGCAAACGAGCGATACCGTCAGTTAAACTTATTATTGAACCCTCGGTGCGAGTTTCCGCCCCCGAATCTAACCCTTGTATTTTCTTCTTGATTAATTCGCTTATTTCACTTGCCGTTATACTCATAACATCCTCTTAAAATTTCTTCAAAGGTATTTATTTTCCGCACCTAAAAGCTAAATCTCCGCTCACACTATCTGCTGCTCAAAGGCTCGAAGACGACCTTTGACAGAAAAATCTACAACCGCATCTCCAACCTTTATCACTACACCGCCAATCAAATCTGGGGAAATTAATATCCTCAGAACACAATTGCCACCAAATTTTCTAGAGACCTCTGCTTCAATTGCCTTTGTTTCATCTTCGCTCAATTCATAAGGTGTATACACTTCAGCAGTAGTAACTCCACTATCCGCTTTTCTTAAGAGTTCGAATATGCCTCTTATTTCCGAAAAAATACTGATCCTCTTGCTCGAAAGTAGCAACTCGATAAAGTTCTTCTGTTCCTTAGTCGGTGTGTCGGCCAGACAGTCTAGCGCCACTTCCAGGGCCAAAGCTGTTGAAAAGGACGGATTCTCAACCAAATTATTGAAGTCCTTATTTAAAGCGATTAACTCCAAATTCTCGAGAAAATCCCCCCAAAGAGGAAATTGTTGGGTCTCTTTTGCTATTTCAAATATTGCTCTGGCATATGGTCTAGCTATGGTGTTCTTATCTGACATGTAAAGGCAACCTACATATCACTGGAGATTTGCTTGAGAATTTCTCGATGACTTTTTTCATCTACTTCCCTAGCTAATATTTTCTCTGTACCCATTATTACCAAATCTGCGACCTCTTGTCGGAGCTCTTCTCGGGCTCGATTTCGCTCTTGGTCCATTTCAATTTGCGCTGCGGATTTAATTTTATCAGCTTCCAGTCGAGCCTCGCTTTTTGCAGCCTCTACAATCTCCTCCGCCCGTCTTTGAGCTTGGTTGACGAATTCAAGCGCTTTCTCCCTGCCATCCGACAATAAAAGCTCAACTTTACCTTTGGCGTCCTCCAACTCTTTAGCACCGCGCTCTGCCGCAGCCAGTCCATCTGCTATCGTCTCCGCTCTCTCTTCCAACACCTTGATAAGGGGTGGCCACACGTATCTCATGCAGAACCAAACAAAAATCCCGAAGGAAATTGCTTGACCTAAAATAGTTAAATTAATGTTCATAATAAAGAAACCATTTCCTAACTAACGTTTAAAGTTGGTTCTACACCTGCCCTAAGAAAGGGTTTGCAAACATCAACAAAGCTGCAAAGGCTATGGAGATAATGGGCACTGCATCAGTCAATCCTAACATAAGGAACATTCTTGCTTGTAGCATTGGCACTAACTCAGGCTGCCGCGCAGCGCCTTCCAAGAACTTACTTCCCAAAATCCCTATACCAACACCTGCTCCTAAGGCGCCCAAGCCGATCATTATTCCAGCGGCTAGAGCAGAAAAAGCGACTACTTGTTCCATATTATTTTTCTCCTAAATCAATAAATGTACGCTAAATTCAAACTAATGACTTTCATGGGACTGTCCCAAATAAACTATTGTGAGCATCATAAAAATATATGCCTGTAGAGTAACAACCAAAATATGAAATATTGCCCATGGCACCGACAAAGCGAACTGCAAATAGAAGGGCACTAAAGCAGCTATCAGCACAAAAACCAACTCACCTGCGAACATGTTACCAAAAAGCCTGAGAGAAAGAGAGAGCGGTTTCGCCACCAGTGAAACAGTTTCCAAAACCAAATTCACCGGTAAAAAGGCTTTCCCAAAAGGATGGAATGCTAACTCTCCAAAAAATCCGCCCAAACCTTTTACTTTAATTCCATAGAAAATCATCAAAAAAAACACGGACAGTGATAGACCAAACGTAACATTTACATCCGTTGTCGGCACTATCTTCATATACTCTATTCCAGCCAGATAGCTTAGATGGGGGATAAAATCAACCGGTACTAAATCTAGAAGATTCATAAGAAAAATCCAGACAAATATTGTTAATGCTAGAGGAGCTATCAGAGCATTTTTACCATGAAAGGCATCTTTGACGCTGCCCGCAACCATTTCGATTACTAATTCGACAAATAACTGCATTTTTGATGGTTCGGAAACTGATACCTTACCGGCAACCATTTTGAATACAGTGCAAAATATTAACCCCGTTAGAAGTGACCAAAACATGCTATCAACGTTTATTGCGTAAAATCCCATCTCACTCGCCTCTACAGCACTGTGAGCAAACCCTAGAGAGCCGTCCTCGGCCCTTCCGAAAGTCAGGTTTTGGATATGATGGCTTATGTACTCTGCCGGAGTATTGCTTGCCATTTTTTAAAATCTTCCCCTAAATGCCATAGTTTTTTCACCAGGATAGTCTAATTTTCTTAAGAGTTCTTCTCTACCACGCTGCGACTAATTTTCTCGTATTGCTGCATCTTCTGAGTACCTAAAGGCAAATCCGCTTGCTAAAGTGAGTATTAGATAAACAGTAACTACTACCAAAAAGTCAACCCGAAAAAAAATAATCGCTATCAGAAAAAGCGCCAAGGAATAAACTATCTTGAAAGCGCTTTTTAAGTAGATTTTTCTCAGTCTATCCTCCGGTTTAAGTCCGCGTTCTAAATTCAGCAGCCCACGCGCCATGTGATAATTCGGCAGTAGCCAAATCAGCCCCCCGATAAGTCCCGCGAAGGCTTGTTTAACGCCAAAAAACAAAAGCAATGCTATCCCGATTAGAAGAATGAACGTTAATTGGAACAGCACCATTCTTGTAATTAGACTTTTAACCCTTTCACCTTCCATATATTCCGTCTTCGTAAGAGGCTTTAGTCCTTATTTGTCAGACCAAGGGTCGCAGTTACCACAACTACCTAATTATTGCACTGCGAATGATATCTAAAACCGCACCTATCCGGCAAGCGAAATCACAAACTTTGTTATAATTTTCTTCGTTGAACTCCTGGATGGAGCACTCTAATCCAATGGTCTTTCCTTATTACTTGATTCTTTTCATTATGCCATCTAACTCATCTAGGCTATGAAAATTGATCACCAAAGAGCCTTTTCCTCGCTTATTCCAATTGACCACAGTTTCACTGCCAAACAACTCAGACAATTCTACTTCTAATAGAGCAACATCAGGATCTTTTTTGGTAGCCTTCGCTTTTTTCTGCCCTGTTTTCTCGGCCTTCACTTTTTTTATCAGCACCTCTGTTTGACGAGCGCTCAACCCTTTTTCGATTATGTCCGCTGCTATTTGGGGCTGCAATTCTTTCGCCACTCCCAAGAGGGGCCGAGCATGACCCATTTCCAATTTACCTGCCTCGACTAATTCACGAACCTCATGGCTTAGATCCAAAAGTCTTATCAAATTGCTTACGCCCGCTCTTGAACGTCCGATGGCTTGTGCGATTTCTTGATGGGTCAATTCAAATTCCCGAACTAATCTGTCGAGCGCCTGCGCCTCTTCAATAACGCTAAGCTGTTCTCTTTGAATGTTCTCGATCAAACCAATGCTCATAGCTTCTTCATCGGTCAGGTTCTTTATAACGGCCGGTATAGATGTTAAACCGGCCATTTTCGCCGCTCGCCACCTGCGTTCCCCTGCTACCAGCTCGTAACGTCCAGTTTTACTCGCACGGACAACTACGGGCTGGACAATGCCTCGGGCTCTTATTGATGAAGCCAGTTCTTCAAGCTTTTCAGTGGACATGAGCCTTCTGGGCTGATATCTTCCTGCATCGATTACCTCAACAGGCAGCTCCGACAAATCCGAAGGTG
>CACJXQ010000040.1 GCA_902597385.1 uncultured Pseudomonadota bacterium
TGGTTGGCTATATAAACCAAGCAAAGGGAAAAAGCCGTTTCCAACAGTAGTCATGGCGCATGGTTTTTCTGGCGTCAAAGAAATGGCATTAGATAAATATGCCGAGTCATTTGTGAAAAAAGGGCTAGCCGTCTTAGTTTATGACAATCGCTGCTTAGGAAAGAGTGGAGGAAAACCTCGACAGGATATAGATCCAGTCATGCAAATGAGGGATTACCGTAGCGCAATTAGCTTTGCTCAAGGTCAAAGCGAATGTGACGCAGAACGGATTGGTATATGGGGTACGAGTTACACTGGTGGTACCGTTTGTGCAGTTGCCTCCCTGGATCACAGAGTCAAAGCCGTAGTGAGTCAGGTGCCCTTCATTAATGGATTTCAAAATGTCCTCCAATCTTCCCCGCTGGGAGAGCAGCATTTACTTTGGGAAATGATTGATGAGGACAGAGCGAACAGAGTTGCGGGAAAAAAACCACAATATGTGAAAATGTGTTCACTAGACCCCGAGGAACCACACGTTTTACCTGGTGAGGATACTTATAACTACATACATCAATTCGTAGATACCGATCCTGAATGTACTTGGGAAAATCGCGTTACCATTCGTTCGCTTGAATATTTACTAGAGTATGACGTGAGCGGGTATATGAAACAAATTAGCCCAACTCCCTTACTAATGATTGTCGCGGAGAGAGACACGCTGACTCCCACTGATGTTGCACTCGATCATTACGCTATGGTGCCAGGCCCGAAAGAGCTTTTAATTCTGAAGGGAAATCACTACGGCGCCTATATGGAGCATTTCAAAAAAACTAGTAAGGCTGCAGCTGAGTGGTTCGCTGAACATTTATAATTATCTTTCCTATCTGTCGGTTAATTGAGATCTGAACCACCAGCCGAGAAGTGCAATACCGCATCCCGCTAGCGAGAAGGTGAACTTATATCCGAAATTATTTATCAATATACCAAAAATAGTCACACCAAAACCTTGGCCGAAAAACAGCATGAATGCCCAGAAGGAGACTCCTGCGCCTCGTGCATCTGGTGCAATCTCAGTTGCATGTGTCTGCATTGTGTTGTGAAACACATAGAAAGAGAATCCGGCGAAAAAGAATATGGGAACAATGAACTCCCAACGCTCTATGAAACCAAAACTCAGAAAACTCATACCTAAGAAAAAAGATCCTAGGCCTATCATTTTTAGCTCTCCGAGGCTTCTCACAAGGTAAGGGACTACCATCGCGTAAAAAAGTCCACCTAAACCATAAGCTCCCAAAATCAAGCCCACTAATCCATAACCTAGATTGTAAGAATCCCGAAGGTACGCTCCAAAATATGCAAAAATACCGAAGATAAGGACGCCCTCTAAGGTGCCAGTAATAATAACCTGTCTAGATTTTTTGATGAGCAAAACCGATCGATATAGAAACATAGTCGAGCGGATACTTATTCTCCCCGGTTGGATCTTCTCCACAGAAGATTTATTGAAGAGAAAGAAGGAAAATAGCAAGCAAAGACCGGCAAATAAGAAAAAAATATGCCTCCAATCCAAATATTCAGCCGCAAACCCTCCCAACATCCCACCGGCGATATGGCCTAGTACCACGCCATTGATGTAACGTCCTATAACTAGTTGTCGAGTCTCGTAGGGCACTTCATCCGCAATATATGCCATGGCCAAAGGAATAGTTCCTGCCATTGAAAGACCGGAAAAAAATCGCATAGTAGCTAGATATTCAATAGAGTCGGCTGTCCCAGAGCCTAGTACGAAAATTGTGGATAGCGCCAAGCTTCCAGCTATTACTCTGAGTTTACCAAATTTATCTCCGATGGGGCCCAATAAAATTTGAACGGCCCCATAAGGAAGCGCAAAGGCGGTGACAATGATCCCGGCGTAGCCTATCGATGTCTGGAATTCCGCAGCCAAAACTGGAAGTAAGGGAACTGACACTGTCATTATTGCTACCACGACAAAACTGACCGCACTCAGTAGCCAAATAGTAGCTGTCACCCGAAGACTCCTATGTTAATTTAAAAATCGGCACCCTATTATACCATTCATAAATAGAGTCATCGTTCTTGAATCATCAAGAATATAGTTGAGGATTCTCTGAAAGAGGAAGGTTCTTTAACTAATACCGTTAAGCATGATAACCGATTTAGCAGTTTGAATCAGCCATTCAAAGTTTTGGTCACCCCACTTTCTGTCATGTTAGACTCTTCATTATCGAAAAAAATAGGGGAACTCTGAATGAAGGCACTACTAAGCATCAAGCCCGGCGGGCCGGAAACTTTATCACTTAGTGATATCGATAAGCCAAGTTGCTTGGATGACCAGGTTTTAATTAAGGTAAGCGCTTGCGGAATAAACTATCCAGATGCTCTGATTATTCAGGACAAATATCAGTTTCGTCCTGACCGCCCCTTTTCTCCTGGAGGAGAAATTGTAGGTACTATTGAGGAAGTTGGGGCCAAGGTCGAGCGTTGGAGTAAAGGAGATCGGGTAATAGCACTAGTAAGATGGGGTGGAATGGCCGAATTTGTCACCTGTTCAGAAACAGACTGTTTGCCAATCCCAAAGGGAATGCCGGATAACGAAGCGGCGGCATTCATCTTTACATACGGAACCTCCTATCACGCCCTAAAGGACAGGGCAAATTTAGCTCCCGGAGAAAAACTTTTGATTCTCGGGGCCGCCGGTGGTGTGGGTCTCGCTGCCGTTGAACTCGGGAAAGCCATGGGAGCAGAAGTTTTAGTCGGAGTATCGAGCGAAGAGAAACTGCAAGTAGCGTTGGATAAAGGCGCAGATGATGGCCTCGTCTATCCGCGCGGCCCCTTCGATAAAGAATCCTCAAAAGCTTTAGCAAATTCCTTTAAGCAATTGGCTGGCAAAGAGGGGGCAAATGTCATTTATGATGCCATTGGTGGAGCTTACGCTGAAGCGGCCCTACGTTCCATCGCTTGGGAGGGCCACTTTTTAGTAGTAGGTTTTCCAGCAGGTATCCCTTCTATTCCATTAAACCTACCACTACTCAAAGGTTGTCAAATAACGGGCGTATTTTGGGGTTCATTTTGCGAGCGAAATTCAAACGGTAACGAACAGAATAATGCAGAATTAGAGCAAATGTATATTAACGGCAAGATTAAACCTCTGGTGTCCAGAACTTTCACGTTATCTGAAGCCTCGCATGGCATCAGTATGCTTGCTGATCGAAAAGCAACCGGAAAAATCGTAGTAGAAATTCCATGACTGTATTTATATTTTAATTGCACAATGAGAAGGGCTTCGATAAATTCAATGAGAACATTATGAGGAGTAACATGGATAAGCACATTTCTTTAGAGGACACCGAGCTAAAATATCTAACAATAGAGGAAGCAAAAAAAGCAACCGGCTTAAGACTTGTCTTGGGTGAGTACCCTATTCCTGGTCCATGGCGCGAAGCGTGCAAAGGGATTTTTTATGTGAAAGGAATCCCTTACCAATCCGTAAGAACATCTAATGAAAATTCCAGCGACCTGTTAATAGGGGCGGATAATTCTCAAAGTGAACTCATAGATTGGACAGCCCAACCAAGCCATCCTGTGGCAATCTGGAACGACGAGAGGCCTCGATCATTGTGGTACGACCAAATATACTTGGCAGAGCGACTATCAAACCAATGCCAGCTTATCCCAAACAACATAGACGAAAGAATGTTAATGTTTGGAACTATCAATGAGCTTGCCGGAGAGAATGGTTTAGCATGGTCTCAACGTCTTTTGATGGTAGACGCGCCGTTGAAAAATTTACCAGAAAACGACGAAAGCAGACCGTTCTGGAACCTTCTTGGTTCAAAATATGGATACTCTGAAGACAACGCCGATAAAGCGCGTCTCAGAATAATCTCGATACTGAAAAAGATTGATACTCTACTTACGACAAATCAAACATCAAAGAATAAATATTTTTTTGCTTCTGGTTTTTCGGCACTCGACATCTATTCGGCTTGTTTTATTGGACTACTAAAACCGATGCCTCCAGAAAAATGTCCCATGGCGACCGACTTCAGACCAGCTTACTCTAGCCCCCACACCGATATAAACGAAGCTATATCAAAACGGATCCTAGAGCATCGAGATTTTATTTATGAGAAACACTTAGAACTACCGATAGTATTTTAAACCGACAGCATCAGGAACACCTCAATGATTGGATATGTAACAATAGGAACTGACAACATCGAAAAATCAGGACACTTCTATGACAAACTACTTGCAGGGTTAGGGGCTAAACGGATTCTAGAAAATGAGAGACTTATCACTTGGGGGAATGCTAAAGGCTCTCCAATGCTAGGCATTATCAAGCCATTTAATGGGAAATGTGCAGATCCGGGAAATGGTAATATGACGGCGATCATTTGTGAAGATAGAGAGTTGGTAGATAGACTCCACTCAAAGGCATTGTCTTTAGGCGCTACAAATGAGGGTGATCCAGGGTCACGAGGTTCAGGGAATTTCTACGGGGGCTACTTCCGAGATTTAGATGGAAATAAGCTTGTCTTTTTTAATATGTGAGCTTTTTAATTTGGAGAAGAAACGTTTATTTTTTGATGATATTTATGAAGGGCAAGAATTTGTCCTCGGTCCATACCACGTCAAAAGAAAAGAACTTCTAAATTTCAACAGGACATGGGATCCGCTTCCTATACATACAGATAACCATGCTGCTAAGGAAAAAGGTTTCAAAGGCATAACAGCTTCTGGACAGTACACGCTCTGCGTAAAGCAAAGGTTACTAAACTCTGCGGATTGGACTGAAGCAGTAGTTGGCGCCCTGGCTTTCGATGAACTGAGATTTCCTACAGCTGTATATCCAGAGGATCTCCTCACTCTACAGATCAAATGCCTTAGTACCAGACGTTCCAAAAGCAAACCTGATAGAGGGATTATAAAATTCCACTTTTGCATGGTAAATCAAGAAAAACGAACAGTCCTTAGTTACTTAGACACGGTTATGTTTTCTTGCAAAAAAATTACAAAATAGAGGAATTACCATGACTGATCTAACACTGGAAGAAAAAATTCATAAGCTATACGCGAGCCAAGAAATAAAAAATTTGAAAGCACAATACTGTGCTTATTGTGACGATAACTATAATCCTGATGGTCTCGCTGGCCTGTTCACAAAAAATGCTGTGTGGGATGGTGGTCCAGAATTTGGTCGACATAGTGGTAGAGAAGCGATCCGAGGTTTTTTTGCTGCTGTATCGGGAAATATACTATTTGCTGCTCATCTGGTAATGAATCCAATCATCGAGGTATCAGGAAACCGAGCTACAGGCCAATGGCGACTCATCATGCCTTGCACTGTGAGAGAGCCTGACCAAGCGGCCGAGGCGAAGTGGCTCCTGTCCAAGTATGATGAAGAATATGAATTTTGCGATAGTAAATGGCTATTTAGCAAAATGACGGTTGAATCTCAATTTTATTGTGGTCATCAAGAGGGCTGGGCTCAAGACACTATTTAACTTTCGGAGAAAAAAATGAACCAACAACAATTAAAAGCTGTCTTCCAAAAATGGGCGGACCATCTTGGCTCGGGTCAATTAGATGATTTTTATGCCATGATGCACGAGGAGATCATAATCTTTGACGAGGATCTTCCATGGCGCTTGACAAAAAAAGACTTCATAGAGCACATCGGATTTCATGTGCCAAACTGGGACTCTTTTGAATGGGTTCCGAGAGAGCTTCAATATTCCTGCCTAAATACGGTTGGAATCGTATCTGGATATGCCACTTTTCGAGGCAAACCAAAAGACGCAGGATTCCGACAACGCTTCATGGGGTTTACTCAAACTTGGATAGATGCTGGGGATAGTGGAATAGCTTTGGTATGTTGGCATCAAGGTCCGCTTCTGGGGCAAATAGAGGGCGCTTCTCCTAGTTAAAGCGTTTCAGTTTATTTCCACACTCGAAATTTTATAAAAGGACTTTAATAACCTGTATAGCGCATAAGAATCATCAGCGCCCGCCATTTCTCTTATAGAGTGCATCGCGAAGGTGGGTACGCCAATATCTGCAGTCTTAACCCCCACAGTCATTGCAGTTAAAGGGCCTATGGTGCTTCCACATCCCATGTCGTTACGACTCACGAATGATTGTAAATTAATGGCCTCTTTTTCGGCCAAAAAATTCATGACAGCACCAGTCTCGCTATTAGTCGCATAGGCTTGGTTCTGGTTAATTTTCAGGACAGGGCCATTGTTTAATAAAGGCAAATGGCCGGGATCATGCTTCTCAGGAAAATTAGGGTGAACGCCATGTGCATTATCCGTCGACACAAGCATAGAAGTGGGCATCACTTCAGAAACATTGCGGGGTTTCAAAACACGCTCAAGCAAAGCTTTCAGAAAGGTTCCTCTAGCTCCCAAATTTGAGCCACTTCCAACCTCTTCATGATCATTACAGATTAATAGCTGATTCTGGTTACTGCGAGAATTTAACAACGCCCTCAATCCCACAAAACAGCTCAACAAATTGTCCAAACGAGCACTGGCGATGAATTCATCCTTCAGGCCAACAACCGCTGGGGGGTTGAAATCGTAGAGCGAAAGTTCAGATCCTACTATTTTATAGGAACCCGTTATTTTGTGTTCTTTTCTTATTTGTGATTGTAATATTTTTTCGAAATTACTATCAGCCTCAGTTCCCAACGAGATGATTGGAAACAACATTGTTTGTGGATTAATCTGACGTTTACTATTCGCCTCCCTATCCAGATGAATCGCAAGGCTAGGAATGACCGCCAGGGCGCGCTTAAAGTCAAGAGGAAGACTGATAAACTTGTTACCTTTACGGATGGTGACGTTCCCGGCTAAGGATAAATCTCTGTCAAACCAAGGATTCATTAAAACCCCGCCGTAGACTTCGGCACAAAGTTGCTGGTACCCCAATTTAGCTCGCAAAGAGTTAGGTTTCAGCTTGAGGGACGGGCTATCAGTATGCGCCCCGACCATCCTGAATCCACTCATAAAATCCCTTTCGGAAGATAGGCTAAAAGCCGCGATTGAAGAACCACCTCGTATTACAAAGTATTTACCCCCCCTCTTACACTTCCAGGTATTGGATTCCTGTAACTCTTCATAGCCAGCATCTTCTAATTCTTTGCTAATATTTAAAACCGCGTGAAAAGGAGTAGGAGAGTTTTTAAGAAATGTGATTAGTTCGAGATTAAATGCTTTTTTATTCATTTTTAATTTTTACTAAACCCTCAAAAGAATAAGTAGACACCAGAATAATATAATTACCAGTCAACAGTCTAAGGTAACGCGAAGGAAATTACCGCATTACCTTTTTTATAACCAAACAAAGAATGGCCACCGCTCGCAACTGCGACATACTGCTTACCATTTAGTT
>CACJXQ010000041.1 GCA_902597385.1 uncultured Pseudomonadota bacterium
ACGATTAGAGTCGGTAAGTAAATTACCGCGTTGGTCCACCACTACAACATTCTCCGAATCTAAGTGAGGGATGCTAGAGGAAACCATGTGGACAATGGCTTCTACTTGACTATTCGAAACCACTCTTCCCGAGTGAGGTGTTACCACAACCGATGCTTTGGCCGGAGTCCGGTTACGCACAAAAGCGCTCTCCTTTGTGGTCGCAAGATGCACTCTAGCATTTTTAATGCTATTTATTTGCATGATACTACGGGCTAATTCTTGTTCCATAGCAGAAACGTACTTCACTTGCTCCATAAACTGACTTGTGGTCATAGAACTGTCTTCACCTAAATTTTCAACCCCACCCTGAGTTGCTCCTTGAGGCAAACCTCTAGATGCCAGGAAGATCCTGGCCTGATGATACCGATCAGTCGGCACTTTTAAATCGCCCGTTGCGGAATCTATCTTCGCATCAAAATCTGCAGAAACCAGGGCCTCATATGACGCCTGACGATCTGCCTCAACCATGCCCGGATAGAGACTACGGTAAGAGCCACTCTCCATCCACAAATAGCTGATGGCAAAAACAGCGATTGTCAAAACCACAATAATTGCTGGGAAAGCCTTCCTTACAGCTGGTTGTTGAAATATGTCTGGAATGCTCGGAAGATTTCCAGTTTGTGCTGAGTTCTCCGTTCCGGCTGCAGGTAACTCTCCGATAGAATTCGTTAGAGCCCCTGTCTGATCATCAACATTACTTTGATCAGAATCTTCTGCTGATAAGTTCACGTCTGTTGGATTAACTGCTATTGCCATTTTTTATTTCTCTCAAAAAATTAGACCGGCATGTTCATTATTTCTTCGTAAGCCTTCAGCACTTTATTTCTTACCTGTACTGTCGCTTCAAAGGCTAACGAAGATTTCTGCATGCTCAAGACGACATCTGGTAAAGATTGTTTAGCTCCAAGCTCATAAGCTGTTTTTTCGGCCGCCGATGCTTTTTGCAAGTTGTTTACTTCGTCTACTGCACCCTTAACAACATTAGCAAATGTTGTGCTTTGCTGATCACTTACTTTTGCGGCATTTTCTGGGGCAATGCTCACCCCTTGCTGGGCCTGCGTTTGATATTCTCGAATCTGTCCGAGAAGAGAGTTAATGTTATTTAAATGTGCTGAGTCGACCATCGGTTATAACCTCACATTGCATATGCGTGAGTTAAGTTAATCCCCTCTTCACGCAGTTTCTGAATTTTATGTCTTAAAGTTCTAGGGCTGATGCCCAGCCTTTCTGCCGCCTCTTTGCGGTTTTTCGTTTCATTGATTGCGGCTATAATCGCCTGGCACTCGCTGTTTCGGACTGCATTACTTAAATCATGGACTTGTGCTGCCTCTCTGGGAAAATTTGCTATCTGTTCCTTCAGCAACTTGTAATCACCTCCGATATTTGAAGAACCTTCATCTTTTGTCGACTGACTAAATTGCATCAAACTAGAACCGTCCTCTAATGATGAGAACTCATCTAAATCATCAAAAATAAGATGACCTTGATCAATATCTGTCTGACCAGCCAAAACCAGGGCCCTGGCAATCACATTTTCTAACTCTCGGACGTTACCAGGCCAATGATGTGCAAGAAGTTTTCTCTGAGCGGCTGGTGTAATTTCCTTGTGAACCGGTTCTTGGTTATTCAACTGGATGAACTGGTTCACCAAGGGCAGGATATCCAAAGGGCGTTCTCGCAATGGCGGAATCGCCAGCTTAAATGCACTTAATCGAAAATATAGATCTTCCCGAAAATCTCTTGAAGCAATTGCTTTTTTCAAATCATGATTAGTAGCAGCCACGACCCTGATATCTAATTCGATCTCTTTTCGACCACCCAGTCGTACTACGTTTCTTTCTTGCAAAACACGTAAAAGCTTAGCTTGTAGGTTGAACGACATATCTCCAATTTCATCAAGAAAGACTGTTCCGCCGTTACCCTGTTCAAATAAACCCTCTTGCGCCTTTGACGCTCCGGTAAAAGAACCCTTCTCATGGCCGAACAGCATGTCCTCAATTAGGTTTTCGGGCATAGCAGCGCAGTTAATAGCCACAAACGGTCCAGCGTACCTAGACGAAGATTCGTGTAACAGCCTAGCCACCACCTCTTTACCCGCCCCTGTCGGGCCGGTTAATAACACCGACACATCAGATTGGGCCACTCTCTCTGTTAGCTCCAGTAAATTCCTGCTTAAAGGATCTACGAATACAAACGCTTTGTTTTTGTTTTCGTTGTCAATTTTTAGTGACTCTACAGATTGTTCGGCACTGTCTTGGTTAGAAACCTTCAGATAGGGATATTGCGGCTTTAGAGCCTCTAGCCGGGCCTTCCAAACATCCTGACCTTTTTCTTCAGCAGCAATAATTGTCGTTACGCCTTTGTCCATGGCGCTTACTGCTAATTCAAATGAATGCCCTCCTACTCTCGCAATTATTATAGGCGTTGCTCCAGCGCGAGATGTTACTGACTTGAGCGTATCAATTTGATCTATAATGGCATCGATGTATATCACGAAGATATCTGCAGTCAATTGGGAATCAGTCAAACGCTCTACCGAGTTCGAAAAAGAGAAATCAAACTCGGAATCAGCGCTCATACCTCTTATTGATTGTGGACAAACCTCTGTGGCGTCTATCCAAGCGATCCGAATTTTATTGTTCGTCTGGTTCACTAACATTTGCCTCACTTATTCAATATTTTTATCAATTGAACAGTCGAAGCAAATGCCGTGCCAAATTATATTTGCAATAAATTCATAGGTTTATATTTGTCATGGCAAGAAAGTGTCAATTTTTGCCGCCGGCAAATAGTCGGCAATTCGACATCCGGTTTGGCGTCGAGATATTGTTAGTCGTAGGACTTGATCCCGTATCGATTGATCTTTTCAATTAGCGTGGTCCGCTGAATTTTGAGAAGACGAGCAGTTTTAGAAACGTTGCCAGATGAGTTGTTAAGGGCTTTTTCAATATATTTTTTTTCTATGTCTTGAATTGTTTTTTTCAATTCAATCCCCTCCTCGGGAAAGGAGTTCCATCCTTGAGCTAACATGATAGCCTCTTCAACTTCGTTAGCCGGAACCAAGCCCGGCCCAGAATTTGACGAGACTTCAGTATCATTTTCACGATTAGCCATCGATGCCGCAGAATCTAAGCTGTAGGAATCGTCAACGGTCAGGGTTCCCAGGGTATCATCCAGCACTGCTGATCTTAACGCTGGAGGAACCATGCCAGGCATTACATCTCTCAAGTCGACCTCAGCACCCGGATACAAAGCACTAAATCTATCGATGAGGTTAGAAAGTTCCCTAATATTACCAGGCCAATCATACTCTTTTAAGACTTCTATGGACTGCGGAGTTAGTTTTATAGGTCCTGATAAAGAACTTGCATGAATCGTCGCAAAATGACTGATTAATGCCTCTATATCCTCCGTTCTTTCCCGCAAAGCTGGCGTTTCGATTGGAATTACATTTAACCTATAATATAAATCCTCGCGAAATTGTCCCTGTTGGATAAGGTCAGGGAGATTCCTGTGAGTAGCTGCTACTACTCGCACGTCCACAGGTATACTTTTGGTAGTTCCCACCGGGTCGATTTGTCCATCTTGCAACACACGTAGCAACTTGACTTGTAAGTCAGTAGACATATCGCCTATTTCATCTAGAAATATGGTACCTCTGTTAGCTATTTCAAACCGTCCTTTACGATCCGAGATAGCACCTGTGAAGGACCCTTTCTTGTGTCCAAATAGTTCACTCTCTAATAAATCTCTAGGAATAGCACCACAATTAACTGGAACAAATGTGTTTTCCGAGCGGTCTGAACAGGTATGAATCGCCCTAGCTACCAGCTCCTTACCCGTGCCACTCTCCCCAAGCACTAAGACAGTAGCCTCGGTTGGAGCAATTTTCTCGATGAGAGCCCTCATGTCCTGAACGCAAGAGCTTTTGCCGATGATTTTCTCTAACATAACGACCAAGAATTATTAAGAAAATGAAACTGTCCGCTATTAACCAGTACTCTTACAGGTTACTAGCCTCCTAGCTGGACAATTGTGGTACTAAAGTGTGTAAAAATAGAGCTATTTTCTTGAAAGCGCAAGGCCTAGCGGGAGAACTAATCGTTTCAGGTAATGTTTCGAAAGATTAAGAACTGCTCTACCGTGTAGATGTGGGTTGGTGTAAATCGAGCAAGCGATTTCTGCCCTTCATTAGAATTAGCCTTTTCCAAACCATCTGGTTTTCCATCATGTTCTTCGGGAAGTTCAAAGGCACTTTCTTTCCGCCCAGAGAAATTTTTCTCCGCTATTTGAGCTATGCCTGTGTTGAAAAGTAAACTGTTGTCGTTTGCCGCGATGAGGATGTCTTTCTCCATTTTACAATCAAGCAGCCGCTATCCGCTCATTTTTTAATAAACCTGGCAACATACTCCATGCCGAACTTACCTCGGTTATTAAACTTTTAACTTCTTCAAGGGCTTCTACATCATTTCTAGAATGAGCATGAAGCAGTCGCCTAACTGAATATTCATAAAGATCATTTAGATTTCTTGAAAGATCTCCTCCCCTTTCCATGTCTAGTGACATTTGAAGGCCGAAGATAATTTTTTGCGCTCTCGATATCGTTTCGTTCTTTTCCGCGATCTCTCCACGTTCTATGTGGCCATGAGCTTTGTCTATCGACTCCATCAAACCATCAAAAAGCATTTGTACTAGCTGCACCCCATCTGCATAGGCTGCATTACTTTCGACTTCCACATTTTGGTATGCCTTTAGAGCGCTTCTTCTTCCCATGCCGCGTTACTCCTAAAATCTATTTTTTAATGCTCACTTATTAAATCGGATTCAATCTCCGATTCTTTAGCAATAACACGATCAGCAAACTCTATTTGATTGAAATTCCCTCAATCAGGCAGGACAATTTGAAAAATTGCTTCTCACGCAGATGTTTATAGCCTTGTCTGCTTCAGCTACTTCCGCGTCTTCAAGCAATAGTTTGGTAATATTAACTAGGTCTTGAGCTTCTTTCTGGCCATTTTTAAGCGCAATTGATGCCCAAATAAGTGCTTTAAAGGAATCAGGCTTCTTCGCACCCTCTCCAGCCTGTAACATGTAACCAAACATAAATTGCGCGGGAGAGTAGTCATTTTTGGCTGCTTTTAGAAAAAGAGGTTTCGCCTTACTGTAACTGAGCTTTACCCCACTGCCCTGGTAATACGCTAGACCAAGCATATATTGAGAATCGGCCAATTTCTGCTTTGCCGCCCGACGAAACCATTTAACGGCTTCTTGATCATTTTTTGCTACTCCGAAACCCTGATTATATAACATCCCCACGTTGTGCTCAGCTTCAGCCAAGCCCTTTGACGCCGCCTGCTTGTACCAATTCATTGCCTCCGAATAATCTTGAGAGACCCCGTAGCCTTGCTCGTATAAATGTCCGATATTATTGAGTGCTTGGGGCACCCCCTCCTTCGCTAGTCCTCGCCATGCTCGCATAGCCGTAGCATAGTGCTTTCTCTCCATAGCCCTTAAGCCTGCCTCGAAAGGGTCCGCAGCAACCGGAGATAAAGTGAGAGATAGACAAAAAACAGCGATCCACAGGTTTGTTTTGTGTTTAAGTAGTCGAATTAACATTTATCGCTCCATACTTCTAGCATTCCTTTGCACATCTATCACTGCTTGGAATAAATCCCCCTCTGTGACAGTCCCTAGCAGATCGTTCTCCTCATTTACTACCGGTAAGCTCTCCCCTACGAATTGACTCACTTTTTCCATCGCGACAGTGAGAGACTCTCCTGAGAGTAAAATAATCGGGTCCACCTCTAGAACCGTTTTCACTTCAGCCTCACCCGCTTTAAGGGCGTCATAAATAGAAATCTTTCCAATCATCTTTCCGTTTTCATCCACGATGTAACCCTCCGTGTGCCCACGCTTTTTCAACTTTTCAACCGCATGAACTCCTTCGCTTCCGGGGGCTAGGGCAACGTAATCATCGCTTGCCAAGTCTTCCATTTTTTGCTGGCTTAAGGCGATTGCCTCGCGTCCTTTCTGTAAATCAATGTCTCTATCTAGGAGCTGCCGATCGAAAAACGAGTGGCCAAACAATCTATGGGTCAGCAGACTACAAATCATAACAGCCAGCATTGCTGCAACCGCACAATCATAGCTTTTTGTTAATTCTAAAATGATTAGAACTGCTGATACCGGCGCTCCGATCACGGCTGAACTAACTGCAGCCATCGAAGCAATAGCCAGAACGTTTGAAACGTCCCCAACACCAAACATGACCGCTAATTGGCCAGCTAATGCCCCAGCGGACACTCCAACAAATAATGCCGGAGAAAACACGCCCCCGAAGAGCCCAAACCCGATACAAAGCGAAGTCATCAATATTTTCGCCACCAATACGGTAATAAGGAGACCAACGGTAAATTGGCCAGCGATCATTTCGTTCATACTATCAATTCCTAATCCCAGAATTTGGGGCACCCAAATGCCCACCAATCCACAAACCGTTGCCGCAATGAACGGAGCCGCAATGGGTGAAATCTTAAGTTTCGGCGGCAAACTTGCACCAAACCTCAACGAATGCATGAAAACCATCGCCACAGCGGCCAAAATAGGAGCGAGGACCACCAAAACGGGTACCAGTTCCGCAAGTTCAGGGACTGAGAAGGAGACGTCAAAACCTGAAACACTCGGAAACCAGCTAGTCCCTAAAGCGCTAGCAGTAACCGATGCTACTGCAATGGGCGCTATCGCCCTCAAGGAAAAGTGTCTTAGGACAGCTTCATGAGCAAAAACTACCCCAGCTATGGGTGCGTTAAAACCAGCCGAGATGGCTGCGGCGACTCCACATCCTAAATACACATCATGAGACAGTCTGCTAGTAAGAAAGCGTTTGACCCAAACACCCATCGTCGCGCCAAAATGGACCAAAGGTCCATATTGGCCCACTGAAGCCCCGCCGCTCGCCGAAGTAAAGGCAGCTAGAGTGGAAGCAAAACCACGCTTAATATCCAGCGGTTCATTAATCTGATGGGCCGCATACATTGCGTCAGCTGGACCTGCCCATTTCACAACGCCCAAAGTGGTCCGAATAAAAACCACCACTAAAGCCGCGGTCCATAGAAAAGCCAAGGGAGACAAGGAAACGGAATAATCTCCGATTGCAACTAGGAAGAATTCACTAGCCTCTCTTTGGTCACTAAAATACTGCACTCCGCTGACAAATAAATTAGATACTACCGCCAAAACAGCCCCTATAAAGCCACCCACCAGAAAAACTATCACCATTTCCACGAGAGCATCTTTTATTTTTGCCATAATGCTTTCCCTAAATTACTGTCCTCT
>CACJXQ010000042.1 GCA_902597385.1 uncultured Pseudomonadota bacterium
GCTGAAGGCTTTTGACCATGCCCTTATTGATCAATCAACTAAAGAGATAGTTGAAACGGCCAAACGTACAGGGGCTCAGATAAAAGGGCCTATCCCTTTGCCAACAAAAAAAGAGAGATTTACAGTATTGATTTCTCCACACGTTAATAAAGATGCTCGAGATCAATATGAAATCAGAACTCACAAGCGGTTGCTAGATATTGTAAACCCAACCGATAAAACTGTTGACGCCCTAATGAAGCTGGATTTGGCTGCTGGGGTGGATGTTCAAATAAAGCTAAATTAGTAAATTACTACTACGGTATAAGAAAAGGTATTAGTTATGTCTTTAGGTTTGGTAGGCGTTAAACGAGGAATGAGTCGGGTTTTTTCCGAAAATGGGAATTCTATCCCAGTGACAGTAATCGAAATCATTCCGAACTTTATTTCTCGAGTTAAACGCAGGGATAGTGATGGTTACGACGCGATTCAAGTTGCTTGGGGTAGTCAGTTGCCTGGTAGACTAAGTCAGGCTACTCAGGGAGAGTACAAGAAAGCTGGATTGGAGGCAGGTAGGGGTTTTAAAGAGTTTAGACTTGAAGAATCAGAAATTAATGGTTTGGAGCCAGGCAAGAAGATTGACTTGAATATATTTTCAGAAGGACAACTACTTGACGCTACCGGAGTATCAATAGGAAAAGGCTTCGCGGGTACAGTGAAACGCCACAATTTTAAGACACAAGACGCTACTCATGGTAACTCTTTATCTCATAGGGTCGCTGGATCCATAGGTCAATGCCAAACACCTGGCCGAGTATTTAAGGGCAAGAAGATGGCAGGTCAGATGGGTAATAAGAGGAGGACGGTACAGGGTTTGGAAGTAGTAAAAATAGACAATGACAATAGTCTTCTTTTACTAAAGGGATCAACGCCTGGTTCAAAGGGAGCTTCTCTTTTCTTGCGTCAATCCGTTAAGGCTAAGGTAGAAGGGAGTTCATGATGGCGACAACGATCGAGATTTCGGGGGATGGTAATAAGTCTGTGAAACTCTCCGATGTGGTTTTTGGATGTGACTATAATGAGCCGCTTATCCATCAGGTTGTCACCGCATTTCTAGCTGGTGCAAGAGCTGGTTCGAAGGCTCAAAAGAATAGATCAGAGGTAAGGGGTGGAGGTGCTAAACCTTGGCGACAGAAAGGGACAGGTAGAGCAAGAGCCGGCACGTCGCGTGGGCCCATTTGGAGGGGGGGCGGTAGGACGTTCGCTGCCAAACCCAAGTCCTACGCGCAAAAAGTTAACAGAAAAATGTACCGGGGGGCTATCCGGACTATTTTTTCGGAATTGCTACGCTCAGGGCGTCTTTTGTTGGTGGAGGATTTTGCAACAGCGACTCCTAAAACTAAAGAGTTTAGACAAAAATTAACTGAGATAGGAGTGGATGATTGCCTAATCATAGGTAAGGAACTCGATGAAAATACACTCCTGGCGAGTAGAAATATTCCAAAAGTTTGTGTAACCGAATGGGGTGCGGTTGATCCTGTTCTTCTGCTCTCCTATCAAAAAGTGGTGTTGACTCAGTCTGCATTAGCTGAAGTAGAGGAGCAGCTTAAATGAATGAAGAACGCTTGACTCAAATACTACTGGAGCCGAAAGTCTCTGAAAAGGCTACTCGGTTGGCTGATGAAAGCGGTCAGTATGTATTTAGAGTTAGAGGGGATGCCTCGAAGCCCGAGATAAAAAGCGCTGTCGAACTTTTGTTTAAAGTAAAAGTGCGTTCGGTTACGACATCTATTGTGCGTGCAAAGCAACGTACTTTCAGAGGAATGAGGGGAACGAAAAAGTCTTGGAAGAAAGCTTTCGTTCGTCTCCAAGATGGCTTCGAGATAGACTTTTTGGCTTCCGAATAGGTAAAGAAATAAGGTGTTTATGTCATGTCTTTAAGAAGAGCAAAGCCTACCTCGCCAGGGCGTAGGGGGGTAGTCTCAGTTGATAATTCTCATTTGTACAAAGGTAAGCCTTTGAAGGGCCTTTTAGAGCATCAGTCTAGAAAGTCCGGACGCAATAACCAAGGAAGGATTACGGTCAGGCATAAAGGGGGCGGCCATAAACAAAGATATAGATTGATAGATTTCAAAAGAACTATGGATGGTATTCCAGCAAAAGTTGAAAGAATTGAATATGACCCTAATCGCACGGCTCATATAGCCCTAATCGTATACGCTAATGGTCATAAGAGCTACATCATTGCTCCTAAGGGTGTAGAGGTGGGATCGGTATTGAACTCTGGCCCTAATGCGGCAATTCAGGCAGGCAATAGCATGCCTTTGAGGAATATCCCTGTAGGAAGCATCATTCATTGCATAGAGATGAAGCCGGGTAAAGGGGCGCAGATTGGCCGTAGCGCAGGAAGCGCCATTCAGTATGTCGCTAAAGAAAGCAACTATGCCACTCTACGTTTAAGGTCTGGAGAAATGAGGAAAGTCCCAGTCGATTGTAGAGCAACCTTGGGTGAGGTAGGTAATGGCGAGCATTCTCTTAAATCCTACGGTAAAGCAGGTGCAAAGAGATGGTTAGGGATACGTCCTACAGTTAGGGGTGTTGCTATGAACCCAGTGGATCATCCTCACGGCGGAGGAGAAGGCCGCTCATCTGGTGGTAGGCATCCTGTCAGCCCATGGGGTGTTCCGACTAAAGGACACAAGACGCGTAGTAACAAGCGAACAGATAGTTTAATTCTTCGGCGTCGAAGTAAAAAACGATAGGAGGGTATGATGCCAAGATCTCTAAAGAAAGGGCCGCATGTGGATCATCATCTTGCACAAAAAGTGGATGTTGCGAAAAAAAATAATGAGAAGAGGCCTATTAAGACTTGGTCCAGAAGATCTATGGTTTCCCCTGCTATGGTGGGCTTAACAATTGCAGTGCATAACGGAAGGCAGCATATTCCAGTTTTTATCACTGAAAATATGGTGGGCCATAAGTTAGGTGAGTTTTCTCCAACTCGCACCTTTAAAGGGCACGTTGCAGATAAAAAGACGAAATAGGTGCTGATATGGAAACGATAGCCAAATTAAGAAATGCCAAAATATCTGCTCAGAAGATGAGGCTGGTAGCTGACCAAGTTCGGGGATTGCCTGTTGAAGAAGCGGTCGATTTACTGGCGTTCAGCGATAAAAAAGCAGCTACATTTGTAATTAAGGCTTTAAACTCAGCTATAGCGAATGCGGAGCATAATGGTAGTTTAGATATTGATGATTTGAAAATATCCCGGATTCAAGTAGACGAAGGGCGGACCATGAAAAGATGGAGAGCGAGGGCTCGCGGGAGAGCAGCTAAGATACTCAAAAGAAGTAGTCACTTAACGGTCGGTCTAGACCTAATGGAGGTTTAAAAGGCAATGGGTCAAAAAGTACATCCTTACGGTTTTAGACTTGGGGTTGCAAAGGATTGGACCTCCACTTGGTATGTGGAGACAAAAGATTATGCTCAATACCTGAATATGGACCTTGCTGTCAGGAAATATTTGCGGGAGAAACTCGGGCATGCGTCCGTGAGTCGAATTCAGATAGAAAGGCCAGCTAACAATGCTCGGATAATCATACATACCGCTCGACCGGGTATAGTTATCGGTAAGAAGGGCGAAGATATTGAGCTGTTGAGGAAAAAGGTCTCCGAGATTATGGGGGTACCTGCCCACATAAATGTAGAGGAAATTCGTAAGCCGGAGTTAGATGCTTATTTAGTAGCTGAGTCGGTGGCTCAACAGTTGGAGAGACGAATCATGTTCAGACGAGCAATGAAAAGAGCGGTATCTAACGCTATGCGTCTCGGGAGTTTGGGGATTAAGATAAATGTTGCGGGAAGGCTTAATGGTGCGGAGATCGCCAGATCGGAATGGTATCGGGAGGGGCGAGTGCCACTTCATACTTTAAGGGCTGATATAGACTTCGGGTTAGCCGAGGCCAATACGACCTATGGAATCATAGGTGTAAAGGTATGGATTTTTAAAGGCAACGTGAACACTCAGGAAGTTGCTGAAGCACAAGAAGCAAAGAATGCCGATTCTGCTTCCACTGGTTCCAAATAATGCAAAGTATCATAGTAAGGGATCTAGAAAATGTTACAGCCGAAGAACACTAAATTTCGCAAACAGCAAAAAGGACGAAATCGCGGACTCGCCCAAAGAGGGAGCCGCATATGCTTTGGTGAGTTTGGATTGAAATCTATCGATTCAGGAAGAATTACTGCCAGACAGATTGAAGCGGCTAGGAGAGCTATTACTAGGCACGTAAAAAGGGGTGCTAAAGTCTGGATAAGAGCTTTTCCAGATAAACCTATAACAAAGAAACCTCTAGAGGTAAGACAAGGCAAGGGTAAAGGTAATGTAGAGTATTGGGTTGCCCAAGTGAAGCCGGGAATGGTTCTATATGAGATGGAAGGAGTTTCTGAAGAAGTGGCACGAGAGGCGCTACGGCTTGCAGGGGCAAAACTATCTGTAAAAACTACGTTCGCTGCGAGGAATGTGATGTGAGTAAAGCAAATGAACTGAGAAGTAAGTCCATCGATGAGCTGTCTAGTAGATTAATAGAGCTCAGGAAAAAACAGTTTAGCCTCCGAATGCAGATGGGAAGCGGGCAGGGTGTAAGAGCTAGTGAAGTGCGAGAGACTAGGAAAAATATAGCCCGTATTAAAACTGTGATGAAAGAGAACGAACAAGGAAAGAATACAAATGGTTGATAAGAAAAATGTCCGGACCTTGGTGGGTACTGTAGTGAGTAACAAAATGGATAGAACCATATCCGTTCTTGTTGAAAGAAAGGTTAAACATCCCTTGTATAGAAAATATGTTAAAAAATCCACCAAAATCATGGCTCATGACACTGACAATCAGTGTACCGAGGGAGATTTAGTAACCATCGAAGAGTGTAAGCCAATCTCGAAGAATAAAAGTTGGCGTCTACAAGGAATAGTCAACAAGGCAGCCCAGGTCTAAAGCGGAGTTAAGTTTATGATTCAGATGCAAAGCATGTTGCAAGCGGCCGATAATAGTGGGGCGCGGCGAATGATGTGTATAAAAGTATTAGGCGGTTCTAAAAGGCGATACGCTGGGATAGGTGACGTTATAAAGGTAACCATAAAAGAGGCGATACCGCGCGGTAAAGTGAAAAAGGGTGACGTTTTTGATGCTGTGGTTGTTCGTACTAAGAAAGGTGTGAGGAGATCGGATGGCTCACTCATCAGGTTTGATGGTAATGCTGCAGTGTTACTGGACAAGCAATTAAATCCTGTGGGGACTAGGATTTTCGGGCCGGTTACACGGGAGTTGAGGACTGAGAAGTTTATGAGAATAGTCTCCCTAGCTCCTGAGGTTCTTTAAAAGGTTTTACTATGAAAAAGATTAGGAAAGGTGATGAAGTCCAAATTTTAACAGGACGAGATAAGGGGAAACGCGGTTCGGTTATTCGTGTTTTCTCTGACAATAAGGTCATGGTAGAAGGCATCAATCTGGTGAAGCGTCACACAAAGGCCGATCCACAAGCGGGAACCGCGGGTGGAATAGTAGAGAAGGAAGCTCCGATTTTTGTCTCTAAAGTGGCTTTGTTTAATCCAGATAATCAGAAGGCTGATAGAGTTGGTTTCCGTACTCTTGAAGACGGTAAAAAAGTTCGTTTCTTTAAATCAAACAATGAAGTCGTAGATAGCTAAGGGTCGATAGAAATGTCCAGATTAGAGCAGCATTATAAAGACAATGTTATAGGGTCGCTTTCCGAAAGATTTAAATTTAAAAGCGCAATGGAAATACCAAGAATAAAAAAGATAACGCTCAATGTTGGTTTGGGAGAAGCTGTGGGCGATAAAAAAGTGGTGGAAAAGGCTGTAGGTGATTTGGCCTTGATTTCAGGTCAGAGACCTGTAGTGAATTTAGCGCGAAAGTCTATCGCTGGCTTTAAGATTAGAGATGGCTGGCCTATTGGAGTTAAGGTAACACTGCGAAGAAAAAAGATGTACGAATTTCTAGATCGCTTAGTTAATATCGCTATACCCAGGATAAGGGACTTTAGGGGGCTAAATGCCAGATCCTTTGATGGAAGTGGGAATTATTCCATGGGTGTAAAAGAGCAGATTATTTTCCCAGAAATAGATTATGACAAAATTGATGCTATTCGTGGCATGGATATTTGTATTACGACTAGCGCT
>CACJXQ010000043.1 GCA_902597385.1 uncultured Pseudomonadota bacterium
CCACATAATATTTATTGACTATTTTCCAGCCTTGTTCGGTTTTAGCTAATTGAAAAGAATCGATGAAAATATCATTGAAATTAAATAGGGCAGTTGCTGCTACTTCGCTGTATATGTTGACGGATATGATTTCTCCCTTTAATTCAGGGTTTGGCTCTCGGCTTGCCCAATCATCTATTACCTCCGACATTGGGCGAGAGCTTAGCTTTTTCCCACCATCTGATTCCTGCAAGTAACCTTTCATGTGTCCGTCTTTTACCATGAAAGCACTTTCGAGCATTTCCCGATCAGCGTTTTTTAGTCCATTGAAGTACTGATTTATGGTGTTTTCAATTCCTTGATAGTCTGACATGTCTGCTCCATTAGATGAAAAAGATATAAATAAAAATAACAATACACATAATTTACCGAAGGATTGCAAGATATTTTCTCCCCTGTTAGTGTTGAATACTATTAGCTAATAATCCTAGCAGGTTTCGGGAGATAACTTAATGACCTGCTATAGGTTTCAATCAGAGAGGGGTTTACTATGCACGTCGGATTAATACAAGTAATGCAGTCTTGGGGGTATGATGGAATGTCAGACGCCGAGGTTTATCAACAGGAATTAGATTCTGCGTTGGCTGCAGATGAACAAGGCTACGATAGTGTTTGGGTGGTTGAACACCATTTTGAAGACTATTCCTTTTGTCCTGATAACTTTGTTTATTTAGCTCATCTCGCAGGCCGGACAAAAAACATTCGTTTGGCCACAGGCGCGTGTATTGTTCCATGGAACACTCAACCTCTGCGAGTTGCAGAAAAGGCCGCGCTGCTTGACCAGCTCTCCGGAGGCAGACTCATATTAGGTTTGGGAAGAGGTTTATCAAAGAAGGAGTTTGACCAGTTCGGGATAGATATGGAAGAGTCGAGAGATCGCTTCGACGAAGCGGCACCTATGATTCTAGATGCCCTAGAGACTGGCGTGATGGGCCCATATGACGGAAAGTTTTTTAACCAGCCTAGAGCTGTAATACGTCCTAAGCCAACTCGAACTTTCAAGGATAGATTAACCCAGGTGGCGATGAGCCCCGAGTCAGGTGAGGAGGCTGCTAAGTTGGGTGCACAAATGATGGCTTTTAACTACAAGCCGATGGAAGTCCAAAAAGAGGAATACGAGCAGTACAAGCTTAAGTACGTTGAGTGTCACGGACGTAATCCGAGGCCGTTACTTTTGACGGATATGTGTATTTGTGATTCTGATGCCTCTCGAGCAAAAGAAAACTCAAAATATATCGCCAACTATTTGTTAAGCGTGCTGCATCATTACGATTTGATGGGTGATCATTATAAGAACGCTAAGGGCTACGAGGCTTACGGAGATGCGGTTGATGCCTTGAGAGAGACCGGCAAAGAGGGAATGATGGAAGCGTACGTAGAGGGTCAAATATGGGGCACCCCAGACCAAATGCTTAAAAAGTTTGAAGCCAGAAAAAAGGAAATGGGACAAACCGATTGCCTGATGGCTTTTAGGTTTGCAGGCATTGATAGCAAAACAGCACAACGCAGTCAAAAGCTTTTTGCTGAGGAAGTCATGCCAGTTCTAAAATCCTGGGAGGAGGATGACGCGGCCGAAAAAGCTGCGTAATGCGAGGAATTAAGGACTTTTTTTATCTGCTGTTGATTTCATATTTTGAAGGCAATATCGTAAAAATCGCTCTTGATTACAATAAAAGGGGCTATAAAGCCCCTTTTTCAAATTTATGCTGCTCTGTGTCTGGCAGATACAAATTCCGGCTCAGAACTAATTTCCCTATCAAACAGGGGAGTATTCCCCAACTGTCTTATCTCAGGTAGAACGGCGTCTGCAAATAGTTTCATATTCCTCTGAGCCATTTCTGAGCCCATGCCAGCATAACTAAAGATACCATTAAATCCCGCACAGTTAGTTTTTGCATGGATATCTTTTATTTTACTTATACACTGTTCGGGAGTTCCCCAAACTTGAAGGTTCATGAAGAATTGAGTCATAGCGTCTAATCCTTCACTTTCGATAGTCTCGGTCAAGCGTTTGTAGTACTCATAACCTTTGGTATGTTGGAAGTGGTCATTTTGCATTTCATAATGTTTAACCACCGATTGCCAATAGCCACCGATGTAGGTACGGGCCATTTCCTCAGCTTTTCTTTCGTCTTCATGACAGGCCACCCAGCCAGCCACATAAGGATTCGGTGCTTCATATCCGTGTGTTTCTAGGAATAGTGAGTTGTAGTCCGATAATTCTTTAGCATGCTCCTCCCAAGGTTTTTGTGGAATAACTAATATCCCTACACCGAGCTTAGCCATTATAGCGGAAGATTCAGGTGAAATAGCCGCGGCGTAGGTTCTATTTTTGAAAGACTTGAACGGCTCAGGCCTTATTCTAGCCTTCGGCTGCTTTATGAACTTCCCATTATATTCGCAATAACCTTGCTCTAGGCCTTGCAATATAGTTTCGGCGGATTCTACAAAGCGCTCTCTGGACTCTTCCATGGGTACATTAAAGCCTTCAAATTCAATTCTTCCTAAGCCCCTTCCTATGCCGGCTATCACTCTGCCATCAGTCATGCAATCTAGCATTGATAGCTTTTCCGCCACTCTTACAGGATCGTTCCATGGTAGCACGATCACCATAGAGCCTAATTTAACTTGTTTGCAGGCACCGCCGACCGCAGCTAGAAATTGCGTGACATCAGGAGTCATGGTGTAATCCGTAAAGTGATGTTCCACTCCCCAAACTGATTCGAATCCTAATCCCTCAGCTTGAAAAGCAAGTTGCATGTCTTGTTGGTAAATTTCGTAGTCGGATACTCCCTCCGAATGGAGTGGGTTTTGAAAAATAGCAGTCATTCCAATATGCATATTATTTTCCTCCAGCTATTCTTATTAGCTATAACCAGAATAGCTTAAAAGGTGCTTAAACGCCAAAGTTCAATAAAACGCTATCGTTCTCGTTTCGATACTGCGCCGCGGTAGATTGCTTTCTGAAAAACTAGGATGCTTAAAGGCTGCGTGACCTGTATAACGGGCTTGGGCTTTGGTTTCTGAGTCAAAGCATTTTAAAAGTAGGATTTCCTCGGGCATCATCTTTTCAAGGAAATACCAACGATGATCCGGATTATTTACTATAGAGTAAATATGGCCCACTCTGTCCTGATATCTAAGCTCTGACTCAATGAAATCAGCTGAAGATAGGCTCTTCGAATCAATAAACCCTAAAGGGAAGTCTAAGATCGGCCCCCTCAATGGTCTCCAAACGTTGATAAAGGCGTATCTTTTTCTGAGCCATCTTTCAGATTCGGACCCCAATAGGTCTATTACCCTCTGAGGGGCGGAGCCTTCAGTATAATCATTGTGCACAAATCGCACTGGATTATCTACTCGAGAATCCATCGAGGCGAGTTCGTAATCTCTGACATTATGGTCGAACGCTATTACACGTAGAGCACCGGTACTGTCCGCTACTAGATCTTCGGAAACCTTGTAATAATTCTCGATGACTGCCTCTCTGTCTAAAAAGTCCATTTCAGGAAGCTCTTGTATTTTAAACTCGAAGCCGTGTTCCTCAAGTGAAAAACTACTTAAATTTTGCCGAGTGTTATGCATAAGAACAGTTTTCTTTTCAAAGCTGGGGGGCTCTTGGGTCTGCTCCCCTTTAGGTACACCTATATAAAACACTGGGCTCTTTTCATGGGGAGCGAGATATTTTACTGTTGCTTTAATTGGTTGAGTTGATGAATTGTATTTACCTTCCACTTAACTCTTCCCGTGTTTTTTGATGGACTGAGGACTACTTTACGTAAACCTAGTGCTGTAGACAAGGAGAAGTTACTCTTCTTATTGTTTGTAAACTTTAAGTGTATTATGGAGAGACTTAGACCGATTATGAAAAGAAGGAGTTTAAGTCATGGAGAAGCCTTTCATTGGGGCGGCGGAAAGAAACAAAGAATATATTTTTGAGCACTTAACAGAAATTTTTTCTGACTTTACAGCAGTTTTAGAAGTGGGCTCAGGCACTGGTCAGCATGCGGTTTACTTTGCCTCAAAATTAAGACACCTTTCCTGGCAACCAAGTGATCTTTCCGAGCGCTTACCTGGTATTGCTGCTTGGTGTGAGGAGAGCCTTACAGAAAATATTTTTAAACCCATGGAGCTAGATATTAGTGCGTGGCCGAATTTTGCAGAGAAATACGATGCAGTCTTTGCTTCTAATGTTATTCACTACATAGAGAGTAGATATGTCGATAAATTTTTCGAGGGAAGTAAAAACACTCTGAAATCTAATGGTCTGGTGGTACTGTATGGCCCTTTTAAGCATAATAATGAATACTCCAGTGTTGGAGATGAGCAGTTAGATTTGCTACTAAAGTCAGAAAATAAATCATTTGGCATACGGAATTTGGAAGAGCTTAAAAATGTGGCTTGTCTGCACAATTTTGAATTCCTTAAGTCGATTAATTTGCCCGCCAACAATAAGTTGGTCTGCTGGAAAAAAAAGTCTAGCAATAAAATGCTTAATGGCGTTTATAGGTAGAAAGTTAAGGAGGAGTATATGGGTCGTTTAAGTAAGTTAAACAGGAGTATCAAAGGTAAAGTGGCTCTAGTCACCGGCGCTGCTAGTGGTATGGGGAGAGCTACAGCACATCTTTTCGCTGACGAGGGAGCCAAAGTGGCGGTGACTGACCTTCATGCTGGAGAAGTTGAAAAGGTGGTGGATGAAATAGAGGGAAGTGGAGGCACTGCAAAAGGTTGGGTGCTTGATGTCACCTCAGAAAAAGATCGGACTCGAGTTTTGAAAGAGCTTGAAGAGAACTGGGCAGGCCTAGATATTCTAGTCAATAATGCAGGAATAGCAGTGGAAACGACTATCGATAATGATGGGTACCAGGAAATTTGGGATCGAACGTTAGCTGTTCTTTTGACCTCTCAGTCCATGCTAATAAAGACTTGCCTTCCTTTACTAAAAAAGGCAGCTGATGCTCGAATAGTGAATATAGCGTCCACTGAAGGTTTAGGTGCTACAAAGGGGATCAGTCCTTACACTGCTGCTAAAACAGGAGTGATAGGGTTGACTCGCTCCCTGGCGGTGGAGTTAGCTGCATTTGGAATAACTGTTAACTGCATATGTCCAGGTCCGATTCGCACCGGGATGACAGATGCTATCCCAGAAGAGGTGAAGGTAGAGTTCGCGAGACGTCGTGTAGCTTTGAAACGATATGCGGAACCCGAAGAGGTAGCTCACGGGACCTTGAATTTCGTTTTACCAGCATCTCAGTTCATCACCGGGACTCACTTGGCGGTGGATGGAGGTCTAACAATAAAAAACGCTTAGTTAAAGTGTGGACACAATTTGCTTAAGGCCTTTTGGGTTTAAAATCTCTATCCAATATCCATCTGGATCTTTGATAAAAGCTAACCCTTTCATGCTGCCATCATCGGGGCGTTTAACAAATTCTACCTCAAGCTCTTCGAATCTCTTGCAAGCTTCGTATACGTCGGGTACCGATATTCCAATATGTCCAAACCCTTGTGGCTCTCGGTTTCCGTCATGGTAACCTTTGAACTCCGGATCACTTTCAGTCCCCCAATTATGGGTTAGTTCTACTAGTGCGGGTCTTGAAAAGAGCCATTCTGAACGCTCCGCACGGTCATCTGGAATAGTTTCATTCTCCTCAAGATAACCCATGAAATATAATGAAAATTTCATAGAAGGGAACTTGTAACTGTCGAGCATTGTCATTCCCAGAACATTAGAGTAAAACTCTACTGATTTTTTTGGATCTTTTACTCTGAGCATTGTTTGGTTCATCACAAACCCTTTGGTCGCAGATTCAATCATTTTTTAACCTCCAAAAGTATTTTTGCTGTCCCACGCGAAGCTAGGGATATGCTTAGACTTTAAATACCTCATCAACTTCTACTTGCATAGTTGAGACTAGACCATTTGTATGGTGTGCTAATCCAATTACTTCCAATAATTCATTATACTGCTCCTCAGTCAGCCCTTT
>CACJXQ010000044.1 GCA_902597385.1 uncultured Pseudomonadota bacterium
GAAATAGATAGAAAGATGCTCGCAGAACTCGCGGTAAATAATATCGCAGCCTTTGAGGTGGTGGCGGAAAAAGCTAAGTTGGCACTAGCGCAATAGTATCCTCATTGTAGGAGATTTATTAAAAAGAAGAGGGGGATAATACCCCTTTTCTAGTATATGGACAGAAAAAGTGGCTCCAGATATCGATAAAATTCACCAAGAAGCGATGGTCGCCATCGATTCCGCTGCCTCATTTGAAGAGCTAGAAAAGACCAGGATTGAATATCTCGGAAAGAAAGGAAAAATCACCAACCTTTTAAAAAGCCTAGGAGTGCTTCCAGCTGAACAGCGACCTTTGGTCGGTAAAGAGATAAATGCTTTGAAGAAAGAGTTTATTCAAAGCGTTGAGAGACGGCTGAGTTTCATCCAGGGAGAGTCTCTCAAGGAAAAGATCCAAGCAGAAGACCTTGATGTCTCTTTGCCGGGAAGGCACTTTTCCAGAGTTGGCTCTGCGCATCCAATAACCCTGACTTTAGAAAGGATTCAGTCAATTTTTCGAAATGCCGGTTTTTTGCCGGTTTCCGGACCAGAAATAGAAACAGACTACTACAATTTCGAAGCACTTAATATTCCGGCACATCACCCAGCTCGCGCTATGCATGATACTTTCTATGTTGATGGCGGTTATCTTTTGCGAACTCACACATCTCCCGTGCAAATAAGATGGATGGAGAAAGCTTCCCCTCCTATCCGAGTAATTGCGCCTGGTCGGGTTTATCGGTGTGATTACGATCAAACGCATTCTCCCATGTTTCATCAAGTGGAAGGTCTTCTCTTAGATGAAGACGCTTCTATGTCCCAATTAAAAGGTTTGTTAGACAATTTTCTAAAATCTTTTTTTCAAAGAGACGATATTAAGATAAGATACCGCCCTTCCTATTTTCCCTTTACGGAGCCCTCGATGGAGGTGGACATCCAGTTGAAGTCAAGTCATGGCCTAACTGATTGGCTGGAGGTTATGGGTTGTGGAATGGTTAATCCTGTAGTGTTAACCAATGTAGGAATTGACCCAGAAGAGTTCACTGGCTTCGCTTTTGGCTTGGGTGTGGAGAGATTAGCTATGCTTTATTACGGGATTTCGGATCTTAGGCAGTTTTTTGTGAATGATTTGGAATTTATTGGTCAATTTGGTTCTTAGGATAGTAAATTGTGAAAATCAGTGAAAATTGGTTAAGAGAGTTTGTATCAACAGATTTATCTCGAGAGGAGATTGCTGAAGAGCTCACGATGCTCGGCTTGGAGGTGGACTCTGTTAAACCGATTTCAAGGTACGAACTCTGCGGGGTCGTTTGGGGAAAGGTAGTAGAGGCTATGCCTCTCAAGGAAGAAAGTAACCTTAAGGTTTGCAGCATTGATCTGGGTAAGGGTTCTACTAAGACTGTAATATGTGGGGCAGAATGTGTTCCAAAGGATTTGTTAGTAGCATATGCTGCTTCGGGTACTAATATTGTTGGTGAAAAGCTCGATAAAAAGCAGTTTGATGGGGTTTTTTCTGATGGTATGTTGTGTTCTAGAGAGGATCTAGGTCTTGAAGAGCACTCTGAAGAACTTCTTACAGTTAGGGAAAGCGATGCGAAAAAAGGTGATTCAATATCTGAGGCCCTAGGCTTGCCAGATTTTGTCTTCGACTTGGATCTGACGCCGAATAGAGGAGATTGCTTTTCTGTCCTAGGCGTGGCTAGGGAACTGTCTTGTCTCGAGGGTAATGCACTGCACCGCAATGAAAATGAGCCGATTGCCCCAGACAATAACGATGCTTTTCCCATCAAGATTGATTCTTTAGACCGTTGCCCTAAATACTCTGGGCGCGTTATAAGGAACGTCAGAACGGAGGCAAAGACTCCGACCTACATCAGGGAAAGATTACTGCGCTCAGATGTGAGGCCTATTAATGCAGTTGTAGATATTACAAATTACGTGATGCTAGAGATGGGACAACCCATGCATGCTTTCGACTTCTCGCATTTAACCGAAGGGATAATTGTTAGGGCAGGAAAACATGGTGAGTCGATAAAGTTATTGGACGGTAAGAATATTGATCTCAGTCCTGACGTTTTAGTTGTCGCCGACCACTGTAGACCTGTAGCTTTGGCTGGGATTATGGGGGGAGAGCTTTCAGCAGTAACTGAACAAACAAGAGATATTTTTCTTGAAAGTGCCTTTTTTGAACCTACCTCATTGGCTGGAGCTGCCAGGAGTTTTGGTTTGCAAACAGAGGCTTCCACAAGATTTGAGAGAGGAGTTGATCCAGCTTTGCCTCTTAGTGCCTTAGAGCGGGCTACAGCTTTAATAAGTGAGGTTTGTGGGGGCGAGGTCGGTCAGGTTTGTAGCTCTATGACCGATAAAGAAATAAAAACGGAAAAGCCTGTAGAATTCCGGCCTAACTCTGTGAATAAAAAATTGGGGACCAATCTGTCGTTATCGTCGATTCTGAAAACCCTCGAGCTGCTGTGTTTCGACGTAACTCAGAAATCTGAAATGCTTTGGCAGGTGGGGGTTCCAAGTTTCAGATTTGATATCTCTAATGAGGCGGATTTGATCGAGGAAATTGGACGTCTTAGCGGATATGACAAAATTCCCTCTGAACTTCCTAAACTGTCGGCCATTCCTAGACCTTTTCCGGTGGATCAGGAAATGAGAGATGGGATTAGACGAGCACTAGTATGGCGCTCTTTTTGTGAAGTGATCACCTACAGTTTTATATCGAGGGAGATGGCGCAATCCTTCTCTGATTCAGGTTTGGTACAACTTACAAATCCTATTTCCCAAGAGATGGCATTTATGAGGCCGAGCATAGTATCAAGCTTAATTAATCCACTTCGGTACAATATCAATCGAAAAAAGGATCAAATAAAGTTATTTGAATTAGGAAAGGTTTTTAAAAAGCAGGGAAAGAAGATAACAGAAGGGCTACATTTAGCGGCAGTTTCTTTCGGACATGTTTTCAGAAAACAGTGGGACCTAGACCCTAGAGAAGTAGATTTTTTTGATATGAAAGCGGATATGGTTTCAGTTTTGAGTACGGTTTGCAATCTGAAACTAGATTTTATAAAGGAGGAGAAACCTGGCTTGCATCCTGGACAAAGCGCCGTTATCTACTCCGGTGACACCGAGATAGGTATTATCGGCGCTATCCATCCAGAGGTGTTAAATCGAATGGCTATAAGCGGCAAAGTTCTGTTTTTTGAGGTTAATCTCGATCTTCTTAGGCCAGAGGGGGCAAGGGAGTACAGTCCTATCTCTAGATTTCCAATAGTCACTAGAGACATATCAGTTGTAGTTGACAAATCAATTTCAGCTAAACTCTGCTTGTCAGCGGTGGAAAAACTTGATCTTCCTAATTTAAAAGACTTACAGTTGTTTGATCTTTATACTGGGCAAGGTATTGATTCTGAGAAAAAAAGTTTTTCAATGGGCTTGATTTTTCAATCATCTTCTAGCACTCTAACTGATGTAGAAGTAGACAACGACATGAATGTTATACTGAAAAAGCTAGAAGAAGAAGTGGGAGCTCTCTTGAGGGATTGAGGAAAATGGCGTTAACAAAGGCGAAATTAGCGGAAACCCTATTCGAGCAGTTAGGGCTTAACAAGCGAGAGGCTAAAGATCTTGTGGAGGGATTCTTTGAGAGTCTGCGATTGTCGTTGGAGTCTGGGGAACAAGTGAAACTTTCCGGCTTCGGTAACTTCGATCTAAGAAACAAGAGTGAGAGGCCGGGACGAAACCCGAAGACGGGTGAGGAGATACCTATAAGTGCAAGAAGAGTGGTGACTTTTAGGCCTGGGCAAAAACTTAAAGCACGAGTCGATATGTATACTGCTAAGAAGATTGTTGAGTAGATTATGTTGGAACCAACTAACAATAGCGAGTTACCTACAATTCCTGGCAAAAGGTATTTCACGATAGGTGAAGTTAGTGAACTCTGCGCCGTTAAACCCCATGTTTTAAGATATTGGGAACAAGAGTTTCCACAGCTAAAACCGGTCAAGAGGCGGGGTAACCGTCGATATTATCAAAGACCTGATGTCATATTAATACGTCAAATCCGAAGTTTGCTCTACGAGGATGGTTTTACCATTGGGGGGGCCCGGCAACAGCTCTCTGGTGACGAGATCAAATCTGACAGCAGCCTGAGTAAGCAGATAATCAAGCAAATGCGGGAAGAGTTAGAAGACGTTTTAGCTCTTTTGAAAAGCTAAAACTTTTCTCCTTAGAAAGTATTAGGCCCCCAGGTAAAAAACCCCCATTGTTTGGTAGTTAGTCGCTTGGGGAAATCATCTCCGCTATTACTTTTTTATTTTCTGATATCAGTTCGTGATTTTCTTCTATTCCGTCTCGCCTGGAAAGGATAGAGTCGCTATTTTCTTGTATTACCTGGCGGTGAGTGGCGACTGCGTCGTAAATTGATTCTATTCGTTCAGAATTAGCATCAGCCATAGAGCGTAGTTCTTTAACCCGCTCAGCATTTGATTCAACAACCTCTGCATTACTCTCAGGTGTAGCATTTTCCGGTACAAGACCTCCACTAAGAAGATTCCTATTTTCCTGTATCTCGCGAGCATTGAAATTCTTTATTAGTTCGTTAGCTTCCAAAATACGCTCATTAACTCGAATTAGCACTTCATTGACATTTACAAGATCTTCGTTAACAGATAATACTGTTTCATTTAATTTTGCTCTATGATCTAAAAAATCAACCTTAGCCTTGTTTATTTGACTTTCTCTGAAATTAACTTGAACCTGATTGCTTTCATCTAGTTCAGTATTTTCTAAAATTGCGATTCTATTTTGAAATATGTCGTCAGTATTTTGGTTAGCTAGTTGTCGATTGCCCACGAATGCTGCAACATAATTTTTCAAGATCAAATATCTATTCTCTTCTATATTTGATCTAGTAGCGTACGATCTGGCCTTGTTCACCATCACCTGGCCTTCTAATTCAAAGAGGGAACGTCTATTTTTTTTAATCCCTTTAAGATTTTTTTCAGTAGTGCTCATTAATCAGTTCCTTAAATATCGGGTGCGAATTCAGTAGAATACTTGCTGTTATACGTTACAATTGAGTTAAAATACAGTTTAAGATGCTAATGAGCCCAACATTGAACCAAATAGAGGGTACAATCCCTATATTCTGTGCTTTATTGGCTGTATTATCCTCTCTGATTTTCGGTCGGGGCGTAGCGCAGCTTGGTAGCGCACCTCAATGGGGTTGAGGGGGTCGTTGGTTCAAATCCAATCGCCCCGACCATATATTTGGAAGACGAGAAAGTTACTCGCGAAATAAATCAGTTGTAAATAAGAAATTTCGATGAAAAAAGCTTTACCCAAAGAGACAGTATTTGCACTGGTCTGCGTTTTTATGGCATTACTTAACCCCTCTCGAGTGGTCGGTATTGAGCAGACTGGGATTCTTTGCTTCGAGATGGGGGCCCAGGTGGCTTATTACTTTACCAACGGTAAGGTAATAAGGTACTCAGCTTTCCATGCCTTTAGTCCTCCAACGGAATTACAAAAATCAGAATATGGAAAATATGTGGTCGATGGTAAACGTATAAGTTGGAGAGACCAGAAGACAAAAGTAAGTTTTACCTACGATGAGAAATCAAAGGCTCTGGCCGCAAACGAGAACTGGAACACCGCTTCGGTCTGCGAAAGCATAGAGTTTTCTGATATCAATCGGTATTTTGAGCCAATTCTGGAGAAAAATAGGGCGTCCGTGCGATAGTCC
>CACJXQ010000045.1 GCA_902597385.1 uncultured Pseudomonadota bacterium
ATATTGGTTCGCCATGAGCAAGGTGCTACTCATGCTGCCGATGGTTACGCTAGGGCGAGTGGAAAGCCTGGTGTTGTTCTAGTTACATCGGGGCCCGGGGCTACAAATACCGTTACGGGTATAGCAACAGCCTATATGGATTCTATTCCATTGGTTGTTTTTACAGGTCAGGTGTCCACCGCTTTGATCGGCAATGATGCCTTTCAAGAAGTAGACTGTATTGGAATAACTCGGCCATGTGTTAAACACAATTTTTTAGTTGAGTCCGTTGATAATTTAGCTAGTACCATCAAAAAGGCTTTTTTCATTGCTTCCAGTGGTAGGCCGGGCCCAGTAGTAGTTGATATTCCCAAAGATATAACTGCTGATAGTGCCGAATATTTTTATCCTGAAACGGTATCAATGCGGTCCTACAGGCCTAATTTGAAAGGGCATTCAGGTCAAATCAAAAGGGCTTCGGAGCTTATTATGAGAGCCAAACGTCCGATGATATACACTGGAGGTGGGGTTATATTAGGGAATGCCTCGGAGGAGTTACGAGATTTGGTGAAAACGCTTGGCTATCCAGTAACCAATACTCTTATGGGTCTGGGCGCTTATCCTGGGACGGACGAACAGTTTGTCGGTATGTTGGGTATGCATGGTACCTACGAAGCAAATATGGCAATGCATGGTTGCGATGTTTTAGTCGCCATTGGCGCGCGGTTCGACGATAGAGTGACTGGCGACCTAGAGAAATTTTGTCCCGAAGCTAAGATTGTTCACATTGATGTTGATCCTTCATCAATCTCAAAAAATGTGTCAGTAGATATTCCAATTGTCGGCTGTGTTTCCACTGTGTTAAATGAGTTAAATGGACTCATAAAATCTTCTGGTTTCACAAAGACCCCTATGGATGAACACCCCTGGTGGCAGCAAATCAATGAGTGGCGAGCGCTTGACTGTCTAAAATATGATAGAAATTCAGAATCAATCAAACCTCAATCGGTGATCGAGTCTTTGTATCGAGTAACCGAAGGTGACGCTTATATTACTTCCGATGTAGGCCAGCATCAGATGTGGGCTGCACAATTTTATCCTTTTGATAAGCCTAGGAGATGGATAAATTCCGGAGGGCTTGGAACTATGGGTTTTGGCTTGCCTTCTGCAATGGGTGTGCAGGTAGCTTTTCCCGATTCCACGGTGGCTTGTGTGACAGGAGAAGCTAGTTTTGTGATGTGTGTTCAAGAGTTATCGACTTGTTTGCAATACGGGTTGCCGATAAAAGTCATAAATTTAAACAACAGATATATGGGTATGGTTCGGCAGTGGCAGGAGTTTTTTTATGATCGTCGATATTCTCACTCGTATATGGATGCCCTCCCGGACTTCGTGAAGTTAGCTGAAAGCTTCGGGCATGTCGGTTTTAGGGTTGAGAAGACGAAGGATGTTGATGATGTGATGAGTGAGGCCTTTTCTCTTAAGGAACGCCTCGTATTTATCGATTTTATAACCGATCAATCAGAGAACGTGTATCCAATGATTGCCGCAGGAAAGGGCCAGCACGAAATGCACCTGTCTCCCACCGATCGCGAACTGGCATGAAAGAAAAGCACACCATTGCTATTCTACTAGAGAACGAAGCGGGAGCGTTATCGAGAGTAGCCGGGCTCTTCTCGGCTAGGGCTTACAATATAGAATCGCTCTGTGTGGCACCGACAGAGGATCCCAGCGTCTCTCGTATGACGGTCGTTACTATTGGTTCAAAGGAGATAGTAGAGCAGATTACCAAACAACTTAATAAGCTGGTAGATGTGATAAAACTAGTAGATCTTTATGAAAACGCGCACATCGAGAAAGAGTTGATGTTGATCAAGTTACGAGCCTTAGGAGCTGAACAGAGAGAGGAGTTGAAGCGGCTTTCTGATATTTTCCAGGGGAAAATCGTTGATACCACTGAGTCGAGTTACACAATAGAATTAACAGGTAGTGGGGTTCAGCTGGACGATTTCATCAGTGCTGCGGGAACTCGGCATGTTTTGGAGTTGGCTAGGTCAGGTCCGTTGGGGCTTTTAAAAGGAACAAAAGTATTGAAGGCTTGAATAGCTTTCATAGAGAATAAAGACGTTAACAAGCGGGGAAATAAATGGCTTTAAATATTTTTTATGATAAGGATGCAGATTTATCACTAATCAAGTCTAAAACAGTTGCAATTTTGGGCTATGGCTCTCAGGGACATGCGCATGCTAATAACTTAAAGGACTCTGGGGTGAATGTTGTAGTGGGCCTGCGAAAAAACTCTAGTTCCTGGTCCAAAGCTGAAGGTTCAGGATTGGCAGTTAAGGAGATAGATGAGGCCGTCCGGCTGGCAGATTTGGTTATGGTTCTCGCGCCAGATGAAACTCAAGCAGATTTATATAATGATCACATCGTTCATAATTTGAAAAAAGAGGCAGTATTGGCCTTCGCGCATGGATTTAATATTCATTTTGGTCAAATTGTTCCTAGAGATGGGCTTGATGTGATTATGATAGCTCCAAAGGGGCCTGGACACCTTGTTCGATCGACCTATCAGCAAGGCGGGGGAGTTCCCAGTTTAATAGCCGTCAGTCAGGACTTTTCTGGTCAGGCCAGAGATATAGCTCTTTCGTACGCGGTTGCAAATGGTGGTGGTAGAGCAGGTATTATAGAAACCTCATTTAAAGAAGAGACTGAGACAGATTTGTTTGGAGAGCAGGCGGTACTTTGTGGAGGTATTACAGCTCTCATACAAGCAGGTTTCGATACGCTGGTCGAGGCTGGCTACGCACCAGAGATGGCTTACTTCGAGTGCTTGCATGAGGTAAAACTTATAGTAGATTTGATCTACGAAGGAGGTATTTCTGATATGCGTTATTCGATTTCAAATACTGCTGAGTATGGTGACTTTACCAGAGGGCCGAGGATTGTTAACTCAGATACTAAGAATACAATGAGAAAAATCCTGTCGGAAATCCAAAATGGTGAGTTTGCCAGGGAGTGGATATCGGAAAATAAGAGTGGCACCGCTGTTTTAAAAGCGAAAAGGCGATTGGCAAGAGAGCACGGTATAGAAGCTGTGGGTTCACAACTTCGTGGAATGATGCCTTGGATAGCTGAGGGAAAACTTGTAGATAAAGATAAAAATTAAAGCTCGATATAAACCCTTATCATCTGAGAAGACCAAAACAATGAGATTAGCGCACTCTGAAAAACAGTCCGATGGAGAATCTACGTCTAGGAAGGCAGGTATATATTTGCTTCCAAATTTATTAACTACCAGCGCGCTTTTCGCGGGTTTTTACGGAATTGTAGCGGCCATTAATGGAAATTTTGGAATAGCGGCGATAGCCATCCTCATCGCAATGTTTTTCGATGGAATTGATGGCAGGGTGGCTCGTCTTACCAACACTCAGAGTGAATTTGGTGCGCAATACGATAGTTTGGCAGACATGATATCTTTCGGCTTGGCCCCCTCGTTGATAATGTATGAGTGGGCGCTTTTTAAGTTTGGAAAGATTGGTTGGTTGATTGCTTTTGTTTACGCTGCTTCAACTGCCCTACGCTTGGCTAGGTTTAATGCTAATAGCGGGCCTAGCGATAATCCAGTTCTTTTTGTAGGCCTACCGAGTCCTGCGGCAGCGGCCGTGATAGCAGCCTCGGTTTGGGTGGGGGTCGGTTTTGGATTACAAAATTCGATAGGGTGGTCCTTTTTTTGTGCTTTCACTGTAGCCTTTACCTCCCTGCTGATGGTAAGTGAGGTGCCTTATCTCACTTTCAAGGATATCGATTTACAGGGTAAAGTACCGTTTGTCGCTATTCTTTCCATCGTGCTAATTTATGTTCTGGTATCTTTAGAGCCAGCAAGCATTCTATTGTTTTGCTTTTGGGGTTATCTCCTCAGTGGTGTTGCTAAATACCTGTGGGATTTATCCCTACGAAAGGTATTCGATAAGAAAGAAACACCCTAGGTTAGTGAAATATTTTGTCGAATTATAAAGAGCAGATTCTAAAAGAAATAGGAATCCCTCTTTGGCGTACGCGTGGAAAAGAATTGTCCGGCGTAGAGCGAGAAGTGTCTGAGAAGTTTGAGTGTTGGGATAAAGTTACAGAAGATGCTAACGTCTGTGAGTCATGTCCACTTCATCTAACACGAAATTCAGTGGTGGTTGGTAAGGGTTCTAAAGAAGCTGAACTTCTCATAGTTGGGGAAGCGCCAGGGGCGGAGGAAGATAAGCAAGGACTGCCCTTTGTTGGGAAAGCAGGCATTTTATTAGATCAAATGATGCTTTCCTGCAGTGAATATTTTGGGGAAGCTTACGTAGTTAACGTGATAAAATGCAGACCGCCAGGAAATAGAACGCCGGAGAAAATTGAAATCGATTCCTGCTTCGGATTATTGCTGCGCCAAATTAGGCTTCTATCTCCCAAGGGTATTCTCGCCCTCGGAAGAACTGCAGCCCATACGTTGTTGAAAAGTGATGCACCTTTGTCGAATCTCAGGGGTAAGGTTCACTATGATAGTATTGTTGAAATACCGGTCGTGGTGACCTATCACCCAGCATATTTGCTAAGATCACCGCAGGAAAAAGTGAAAAGTTGGGAAGATTTGAATTTATTGAAAACGATATTCGGAGATGTAAATTAAATGAGCGCTGTGTTGAAGTCAGAAGTTCTAGATATTAGACCGATTCAGGAAAATGATATTCCTTCGGTTCTGAAGATAGAGCAGGCGTCCTATAGGTTTCCTTGGTCGGAGAGAATATTTCTGGATTGTGTGGCAGCGGGCTATCACTGTAGAGTGCTACTTAAGGAGGGCGATGTTGCGGGATACTGTATCGTGGCACACGCGGCCGAAGAAGTTCATATTTTAAACATTTGCGTTGGGCCTGAATATAGAAGGGAAGGTTGCGCACGACTTCTAATAAAAAATGAAATTTCGATCGGTGCAGAATCTGGTGCTAAAGAAATATATCTTGAAGTGCGAGTTTCAAATTTAGGCGCGATTGATTTGTATAAAGGCTTGGGGTTTAAAAATATTGGAGTAAGGAAGGATTATTATCCAACTGGGTCAGGAAGAGAGGATGCTTATGTCTTCCGTTTGTTACTCGAAGATTTTGAACACGGTTTTACTAGCTTGAACCTTTATGTGTAATTCATTACGGTGTCCCCAGATAAATAGTTTTTGGAATTATAAGTATGATTTATAAATTTAAATACATAAGTATTGTTTTTGTTTTTCTGACAGGTTTTTCACTATCCGGAGCTTACGCTTTCGAGTCACATAAAATATCTGACTCCAGTCATAAATATACCTTTTCACTTGAGGGGGGCACCACAGATGGTGACGCGGAAGCAGAACGTTTTGGCGGTTCCATTCGGATGAATTTCGACAGAACGCTGATAGAAGGTCGGAATTGGCTGGGAAGGGCTTATTTGGAGGCTTCGCTAAGTTATTGGGATGGTGAGGCAGGTAGGACAAACAATGATTCGCTTGTCGATTTTGGTGTAACACCTGTGTTGAGGATGCAAAAAAAAGGAGCAGGTTTTCAGCCATTCGCAGAGTTCGGAGTAGGTGCTCATTTGCATACGGAAGATAGTA
>CACJXQ010000046.1 GCA_902597385.1 uncultured Pseudomonadota bacterium
GAGAATTCGACAAGGAGTCTCTAAGATATCATCGAATAATAATAATGACGGACGCTGATGTCGATGGGTCGCACATTCGGACCTTGTTGCTCACTTTTTTCTATCGGGAAATGGAAGAGCTTTTAAAAGGCAATCATGTCTACATTGCTCAACCGCCTCTTTACAAAGTAAAAAAGGGCAAGGCTGAAAGATACGTTAAAGATGACGAGCAATTGGAATTATATTTTCTGGAAAATGCAACAAAAACAGCCTCTGTTAAACGCGATGGTGTTATTTTAGATGGAGACAATCTCTTCAAGGAGGGGGAGAAATTTGTTCAATTGAATAAACTCCAGAAGAGTTTTGAAATCCGATATCCTAAGGTCATTTTGGAAGCGATTAGGGCCACAGGTGGTTCGATAGAGATTTTAAACTGGGGTCAGGAACAGTTGGATATATGGGTTGAAAATCTAAAAGACACTATAAAAGAGGCTTCTTTGGAAGGGGAGTATCTAAAAATAAAGCTTGACTATTCTTCCAATGATAATTGGCGAATCGTCGTTGAGCTCCGTCAAAACGGCATATCTCATTCCATAAACCTTGATAGAGAATTTCTACTAAGTAGAGACTTCGTGCGCTTTTTGGAGTTGTCTGATAACTTTGATAAAAAAGAGAAAATAGAGACTCAAAATGCCGAAAATAAAATAGCTATATCTCAGTCGCTATATGAAGCCGTCCAAACTCTCATGGCTTCTTCAAAGAAAGGGGCAACCGTTCAGCGTTATAAGGGCTTAGGGGAGATGAATCCAGACCAACTGTGGGAGACAACTATGAATCCCGAAACACGGAGTCTGGTCCAGGTGAATATCCGAGATGAAGAAGCAGCCACGGTAGTTTTCTCTACATTGATGGGGGACCAAGTTGAGCCAAGAAGAGATTTTATAGAAAGAAACGCTCTATACGCTGACAATGTTGACTACTAACTTGATGATATTCATGAGTTTGGTCAAGTTATCTAGAAACAATTTAAAATCCTTGTAAACATTTCAGTTTTCCTCTAGGTTAACGGCATGAGAAGGTTGGTGAGAATTTAACCAATCTAATACAGTTAAAGATTCTAATTTTTGAGAATACATGATGTCCATTTCTACAGAAAGCCTAGCCGAAAACCATGACTCCCAGATAGCGAAGACATGGAGCAACGAGGAGGTTGCGGAGCTGTTTGACCTCCCATTTAATTCACTTTTACACAAAGCCCACTCAATACACCAAGAAAACTTCTCTGAAAATGAGGTTCAGCTCAGTTCTTTACTGAGCATAAAATCAGGGGGTTGCCCAGAAGATTGTGCTTATTGTCCCCAAAGTGTTCGCTATAAGACCCATGTAAACAATGCTCCATTGATGGGGTTAGAGGAGGTATTGGAGAAAGCCAAGGCGGCTAAGCAAGCTGGTGCTACAAGGTTTTGCATGGGAGCTGCATGGAGATCTCCGAAAGATAGAGATATCAGTTCTGTTATACCTATGATTGAAGGGGTGAAAAATTTAGGCCTAGAGACATGCATGACCCTAGGAATGTTAGACGAAAATCAAGCCAAACAATTGGGGAAAGCCGGCTTAGATTATTACAATCATAATCTCGACACCTCCTCTGAGTATTACCGTCAAATTATAACCACTAGAACTTATGAACACAGACTTAAAACGATCTCAAATGTGCAATCGGCTGGCGTAAAGGTTTGTTGTGGCGGTATTGTTGGCATAGGAGAAAAGGAAAGTGATCGTATAGACTTTTTGAAAACCTTGGCAAATCTAAATCCACAGCCAGAATCTGTTCCAATAAACATGCTTGTAAAAGTAAAAGGGACCCCCTTAGCGGATTCTCCCGAAGTAGATCCCATAGCGTTTGTGAGAACGATTGCTGTAGCTCGTCTTCTTTTACCTAACTCTTACGTAAGATTATCAGCTGGACGAAGCGAGATGAGCGATGAATTACAGGCCTTGTGCTTTTACGCTGGCGCTAATTCTATTTTTTATGGAGAGGAACTTTTGACGACAGAAAACCCAGCTTTTCTAAAAGACCAAGAGCTGTTCGGAAGGCTTGGTCTAAAGGCCAGTAAATAAACTCGATGAGGAGCCTGCGTAATAAACATACCCAGTAAGAATTTAGCGGCCGTTAACGGAAACAATTTATTGCGGAAACTGGAGGATAGACGTTCCTCACAATGGCCGCAAATAAATATAAACGATGAGCGTTTCTTAAATTTTTGCAGTAACGACTATTTAGGTATGTCTAGTAACCAAAGAGTACTAGATAGGGTCGGTCGTGAATTAAAAACATTTGGGTTTGGGTCAGCGGGAGCCGCGCTTTTGACCGGCAGATGTACTTTACATAGCGAATTAGAAGTAAAGCTAGCGACATATACTGGCCAAGAGTCAGCACTCCTCTTTTCCTCAGGATATTTAGCCAACCTAGGGGCCATCTGCTCTTTAGTTGGCAAGAAAGATTGGGTGTTTCACGATCGCCTTAATCATGCTTCACTTATTGATGCGGTATTGATGACGGGTAGTCGTCACAGACGCTACCCTCATCTTATGGTCCCCTCCAATACCTCACCAATGGACAAAAAATCTTATCTAATTACCGAGTCGGTTTTTAGCATGGATGGCGATAAAATTTGCTTGAATTCACTCGGTAAATACTGTGTCGAAAATAATTCCACTCTTTACATTGACGATGCCCACGGCTTTGGTGTCTTGGGCGAAGGGCAGGGAGTGGCCTTTGAATTAAAAAAACTCTCTGGAGAATGCCCAGAAATATTAATTATGATTACGCTCGGCAAGGCTTTGGGCTCAAGTGGTGGTGTTGTCTTAGGCCCTAAAAGAATAATAGATTTTTTAACCCAAAATTCCCGTCCCTTTATTTATGATACTGCCCCCCCCACCAGTGGTAGCCGCCGCGGCCTTAGAGGCCTTGTCTATTTTGCAAGAGTCGCGAGGAGCTCTAACTAAGAAGTTGCAAGAGAACATTAATTTGTTTCGAAAGGCGGCGAAGGGTGCTTGTTTACCCATAACTCAGAGTACCTCGCCAATCCAGCCCATTTTAATTGGTGATGCAAAGGTGGCCCTTGGAGTAGAGAGAGATCTAAAAAAGTTGAAGATCTATGCTCGCGCGATTAGGCCCCCTACTGTGCCAGAAGGCACATCTAGGTTACGAATTACACTAAGTTCGCAACACACAGAAGCTCAAATTTTGGACCTGATTAACGCGTTGAAGGAAGTTCTAGCAAATGGAAATAAGGCAAACTCTTAATGGCATTGATAAATCTAGAGTAAAGAAGCAGTTTAACTCAGCGGCCGAGACCTATGAGACTTTCGACTTTCTTCAGCAAGAAGTGTCAAATCGGTTGTTTGATCGATTGCAAGATATTTTAGTCTCACCTAGATTAATTATAGATCTTGGGTCGGGGACTGGAAGAGCTGGCGAACTATTTGAGAAATCGTGTAAAAAGTCTGAAGTTATAAATCTCGATATAGCTGAAGATATGCTAATCCGGGCAAGAGATAAAAAAAAGTACAGGATTTTCCGGAGGCAAAAATTTTTGTGTGGTGATATCGAAGCTATCCCGCTTAAACCAAACATCGCAGATATGGCGTATTCAAATTTGGCGATTCAATGGTGCCCGAATCTGAGATTGGCATTTGGTGCTGTAAAGGATGTTTTGAAACCAGGGGCACTTTTTATTTTCTCCAGCTTAGGTCCGGATACACTCCGGGAACTGAGAGATGTGTTTTCTACTTATTCTAATATGCCACACGTAAACACCTTTTTAGATTTGCACGACGTAGGGGATATACTAAGCTCGAGTGGATTCTCAGACCCTGTTATTGAAAGCGAGGAAATAACTGTGAATTATGATAGTGCGGCCGGCCTCTTGCGTGATTTAAAAGGAATAGGGGCAGCCAATGCTGATTCACAACGACGAAAATCATTAACCGGGCCTGCTAGAATGCGGAAAATATTGAAAGAATACGAAAAGTACAGATGTAACGGTAAAATTCCAGCAACTTATGAGGTGATCCTCGGACATGCTTGGGCCGTTAAAACTGTAAAGAAAACTGAGCACACGCTTAGGAGATTAAAATAGTGGCGGCTGTGTTTATAACTGGAACTGACACAGGGTGCGGGAAAACGTTTGTTTCTGAGCACCTAATTAGAGGAGCCGTCACTTTAGGGCTAAAAGCTACCGGTATGAAGCCTGTTGCTGCGGGTGTGATTCCTGAAACTGGAGAAAATGAAGATGTTGTCAAGCTAGCTTCTGCCTCAACACCCAAACCTGAGCATAGTTTATTAAATCAATACTGCTATCCTGAGCCTTGTTCACCCAATATAGCTTCTGATTTAAATGGGTCGGAAATTTCTTTCGATAGAATTCATACCGCCTTCGAGGATTTAAGGGACCATTATGATCTGGTAGTAGTGGAGGCAGTAGGAGGTTGGAAAGTGCCGTTAGGAAAAGCTATATCCGTAGCTGATTTGGCGGCCAAATTAGATATCCCGGTCATACTTGTCGTAGGAGTCAGGTTGGGCTGCATTAATCACGCTCTCTTGACCGCCGAGTCTCTTCACAACTCAAATGTGAATGTGTGTGGGTGGGTAGCAAATTTATATGATGACACTGTTTTATTTCCCGACAGGGTTAAAAACACATTATTGAGTAATATGAATTATCCACTGTTGCAGGTGTTTAATAGGGATGAACCCACGAAAGCCGGGAAAGCACTTGCGGAGATTTTGTTGGGTGCTCTTGGAGGAAAAAGTGCTTCTAAACTGTGACAATGAAAAGTTTATGTGGGAGCTTCGGCCCACTCGGTCGATGTCATGGGATTCTGCAAAAAGCCTAATGATGGGCGTCTGCTTAGTAAGCTTTTCCATCGGAGCAACAGCGCTTTTGCTTGGCTTCCCCTTGGTTCTTCCGTTTTTCGGCTTAGAGGCTGCTTTTTTTTGCTTTGCATTTTATCTCGTTCAAAGCTCTGGGATGGCCCGGGAGGTAGTAAAAATAGAGAATGATTTTCTTTTTTTGGAAAGCGGAGGGAGAGAAATGTCGTGCAAGTTGGCTGCTAACAAACGATGGGTAACAGTATGGCTCTATAATCCAGCGTCGCTGACTGACAAGTCTAGATTATGTTTGAGATATGCTGGAAGGGAGATAGAATTAGGACAATTTTTAAATGAAGATGAAAAGAAAAAATTTGCCAAGGTTTTAATTAACGCAGTGCACTAACAGTGTTAGAATGCAAACACGGGCCTAGTCAGCGAACTTTTGAGGTGTTGGCTGAGCACCTAGGTCTAGAAACCGCTAAGAGAATTTTGATGCGAAGGATATTATTTAACAGGGATTACTTGATGAGTTATTTAAGAAGCTTGGTCTTAGGGGGGCTTATCTTTCTTCCGGTTGCAGCAGTGGCAGAAGGAAATGTAAATAGCAACACCTGGGGCTTAAACTTAACAAGGGGAGTCACACCTTTTAGTAAAGAAGTTTACGACCTCCATATGATTGTTTTGTGGATTTGTGTAGCGATTGGCGTAGTAGTTTTTGGGGCTATGT
>CACJXQ010000047.1 GCA_902597385.1 uncultured Pseudomonadota bacterium
AGCATATTGCACCCGTGTGGTATTTTACACCTTACTACTCTATTTTAAGGGCTAATACGGTTAATTTCTTCTGGGTCCCCGCTAAACTTTGGGGTGTTGTATTTATGGGAGCTGCTGTAATGATCTTCTTCCTGCTTCCTTGGCTCGATCGTAGTCCAGTCAGATCTATGAGGTATAGAGGTTGGATGTCAAAGGCGGCCCTTACCATCTTTGTAGTATCCTTTTTAATATTGGGATATCTCGGTGCCTTACCGCCAACGCCTGCGAGAACTATCGTTGCCCAATTTTTCACTGTTGTTTATTTTCTTTTCTTTCTCTTAATGCCGCTGTACACCAGTTTTGACAAAGTTAAGCCACTTCCAAAAAGAGTTACGACAAATGACCATTAGAGCAATTTTTTTCTTCTCCCAGCTAGCGATAGGCATAAACGTTTTAGCTGCCGGGTCGGGTGGTGCCAAGCTGTTAGATGCGAATGTAGATATAGGACATCAAAACTCGCTGCAGAGGGGTGCACAAACATATTTTAATTACTGCGCTGGTTGTCATTCGATCAAGTATATGAGATTTAACCGAATGGCTGACGATCTTGGTTTGTCAGAAGAAACTGTCAAAAAGAACCTAATGTTTGCAAATCAAAAAATAGGCGATAATGTAAACGTTTCCATGAGTCCAAACGAGGCAGCGGAATGGTTTGGAGTAACCCCTCCAGATCTCTCAGTAATTTCTCGAGTTAGAGGAGAAGATTGGCTTTTTTCGTTTTTGAACGGATTTTACGTTGATTCTTCTAAATCAACTGGAGTAAACAATTTATTCTTCAAGGATACTGCAATGCCACATGTGCTTTGGGAGTTGCAGGGATACAGAACGCTTGATGAGGATAGTGATTTGCAACTCGCGACCTACTCATTTGAAACTGTTGTTCCAGGGAAGTTGACGCAATCTGAGTATGAGGAATTAACTCGCGACCTGGTTTCATTTTTAGTTTATGTGGGAGAGCCCGCCCGGTTAGTTCGTTATAAAATAGGGTTTTGGGTAATAGCATTCCTAAGTCTACTTTTCATCTTTGCTTTTTTTACTAAAAAGGAAATTTGGAGGGATGTGACTTAACATGGTTACTGTTACCAATAGACGTTCTGTGATGACCCTTTTTGCTGATCCGAAAGACCTGCAAGGACATAGTGTGCGACTAGTCCTAATGGAAAAAGACATTAATGTGGAAATAAATTACGTAACTGATGAAAACAAACCAGAAGATCTAAATACACTTAATCCATATGGAAAACTTTTGACGTTAATTGATCGTGATTTAGTACTGTATGATTCCCAGATAATGATGGAATATTTAGATGAGAGATATCCTCATCCTCCTTTAATGCCCGTTGACCCTGTTGCCAGGGCTGGGAACAGGCAACTAAGGTATAGAATAAGTCAGGATCTTTTCTCGCTCGCCTTTGATATAGAAAACGGTGATGAGCTCTTGTCGGAGAAGAGCAAAAAATTATTGAGGGATAATTTATTGATACTTGCACCAATTTTTGACCAATTTAAATATTTCATGTCTGATGAATTCTCCTTGGTGGACCTTTGTATGTCCACAATCCTTTGGAGGCTAGAGCACTGGGACATTCGTTTAGGACTGTCTGGAAAGCAGTTGACTAAATATGCTGAACAGATATTCGAGATGGAAACCTTTCAAAGCAGTCTTTCAGATTTTGAAAGAGAGATGAGAGTCTAGGACTTGCACCCGGCTATTCCTTATCTCTTCAGAGCAATTCTAGCCTGGATAAGTGACGAGAATCATACCCCCTATATTGTCGCAGTAACTGATAAGACAGGGATTCAAATTCCACCAGGTGCTACTAAGGAAAACTACATTACTTTAAATATCGGTCCAAATGCCGTTAGAGACTTTGAATTGAATGACGATTTTCTTGCTTTTAATGCAAGATTCGCGGGAGTCGCGCGGCAGGTTGTGATTCCTTTAGATGCAATACATATGGTTTATGCCCTAGAAACGCAGGCTGGGGTGATGGTAAAAGATGGAAGGTTAATCGAGTTAACACCCTCTTCTCTGGCTAAAGATACTGCAAAGAACCTCGAAGACAAGAAAAAATCTGGGCCTAATTTAAAGCTTGTAGAGTAATCGGACGGTAAAAAGCAGTTCAAAGGAGTTCCCAAAGTGAAACCACCTTTTGTACTCCAGGTGTTTTCCTGGCAATACTTGACGCCGTGCTAGCCTGAGTTTTTGTTAGTACACCAAGCAGGAAGACAACGCTGTTCTCCGTTACTACTTTTATTCTGTCTGCTTCGACGTTTTTATCCTTTTTAAAAATAGCGGTTGCTAAAATTCGGGTTTTTACTTTCGTGGTTAGGTAGCTATCGTTCGACCGAGAAATCATGGAACTCGGAGCAGCTATGGTGAGGTAATCATGAACCTTTTTAACTTTCCGAATCTTACTTGCTCTATTTACTACTAGATCTCGCAAAGCCTCTGAGGGCACTTGTCCGGTCAATAGTAATGTCTCATTGTAACTTGTAGCGTTTACGTTAGTGCTCTCATTTAACTCCGGATCCTTTCTTAAAAATCCTGAGACCTTCCTCTCGATAGAGAAATCCTCGATGAAAGTACCGGTTGTTCGATATTCGTTTATACCCACACATCCACTAAGAACAAAAAAAAGCATGAGGTAACTTAACTTCATAAATTTCTTGCAAACCCTAATTTAGTTATAAATTTTTTGATCAACTATAGCGCAAATACAATGCAACATCATTATATGACTCTCTTGGATTCTGGCAGTGGATTGACTAGGAACGCGTAACTCTAAGTCTTTTTTTGTTAATATCGGGGCTGCATCCCCACCATTTTTTCCGCTCAGTAAAATAATTGTCATTTTCTTTTCTTGACCAGCGATAATAGCGTTAGTTATGTTTTTTGAATTTCCGCTCGTGGTAATAGCCAGAAGTACATCTCCTTTATTCCCTAACGCTCTAACCTGTTTTTCATAAATACTATCGAATGAATAATCATTGGCAATTGAGGTTATCGTTGAGCTATCAGTGGTTAACGCGATGGCGGCTAGAGCCTTTCTTTCTCTCTCGAACCTATTAAGAAGTTCTGCAGAAAAGTGCTGCGCGTCGGCTGCCGAGCCTCCATTTCCGCAGCATAAAATTTTGTTACCCATAGAAACGCTATCTGCGATGATTTCGCCAGCTTGCGCTATCTCATCAAGACATTGTGACGCGCAAAGCGATTTGACTTTAATGCTTTCCTCAATAATTAAACGCACTAATTTCCTGTTTTCCACTCTTCTGACCTTCTTTTCTAGATTCTAAATTGCTTAATTTCCAGGGCATGAATAACTCGAGTGATTTATGTCCTGGTGTTCTGCCTTCGAGCCTTTCCATTCCTAAATTTATACCATTTTAGATCTCGTTGGATTACGTTGTCTAAGTCCACCCACAAGGCACCGGTGGCGCCAGGAAGGCGTAGGCTTGGAGAGAGGTCCATTTTCTTCAAAAAAGGTAGTATATTGTAGGCATCCATCCCAAAGGCAAAAAGGCGAGGGTAATCCACCGCTGGGTGAGAAGTATCCCTGAGTATTTTCCTAAGGAAAAAATCTTCTTCGGCTGTCACCCAAGGAGCATCCCCAAAAATTAGCCCTTCTAAATCTTTTTTGTTTGCCCCGATATTCACATCAGAGAATACATGTGAACTAGAAAAAATAGGAAGATTTTCAGCTTTATGAAAACGAAGCTGAGGAAGTATCTGGCGTGCTTGGGCTTCGTTCGCCGCCACGACTATTATTTCAATATCATCACGCCTTCGGTATTCGAATTGAAGTTTCGTCCCTAATAAAGTGCGAATCGAATTTTTTCGGGCAATACTAAGTTCTATATTTAGTGCTTTTTTTATCGAGTTAGAATGATCCGCCTCGTTAGGGTCGAATGAGATCTCTGATACTATTATTCCACCTAGCTCACGCCAAGTTTCCCTGTAGGTTTGGGAAATTCTGGCACCCCAATCAGTATTAGGATAAATTAAAAGCATTCGTTGGCCTGTTTTTATCGCTTTTCGAGCCACTTGAATGGCTTCATTCTCAGGCGTAAGCGCAAATTGAAAAAAACGCTCCCTATCTTCTGTAAGAGATCTGTCGGTATTTAGGGCAAGCATTCCTATATCTTCTGGGAGTGCACTTTTTATTTTTGATATCAAACCTTTCCTAAGCGGGCCAATAACAAAGTCGACCTTTTCTTCTCTAATTTTTGATACCAACTCTACGGTTGGAGATGATGTGCCGATAAAAAGCAGTTCCGGTCGAAACTGTGGAGTTACATTATCATACCAAGACGAGATTATACCATCTCGAATTGCCACACTTATATCTCTGAAGGCCTCATCGGATGGTAGAAGCACTGCGACCTTTTTTATGTCGTAACGCTCCGCGTAACTTAACTCAAAGTTGGATTTCTGCGGCTTACTTACGCGGTCTACTGAGTGGTTCTTTTTGGTTTCATAATTATCCAGGTTATTTTTCTTAGTGGTGTATTTAGAGCAGCCGCCGATTACAATCGATAGTATTATTAACGTAATGAACTTTTTCATCGCGTTTTCCATGGTGTTTTTTTTGGGAGGTGAATTTTGGATTCCAGTAATATCGAACTTGAAAAACCTGCTATCTATGTCGTTGGTACACCCATTGGAAACTTATCAGATTTTAGTCTGCGAGGCCAGCAGGTTCTTAAATCTGTCGATTTTATTCTAGCTGAAGATACTAGAAAAACCGGACTTCTCCTCCAGCGGTACAAGGTAAAAAACCAGATGTTTTCCTATCATGATTTTTCAGATGCGACCCGTGTGGAAGAAATCCTAGGAATTATTTTTGAAAAATCTGCTGCAGTTGCATTAGTGACTGACTCAGGGACCCCTCTTATATCTGATCCGGGATTTACAATTGTGAAGAAGGGTTCTGAAAAGGGAGTGCCTGTTATTCCCATTCCAGGGCCATCTGCATTGATAGCGTGTTTATCAGTCAGCGATGTTCCCATAGACAGGTTCATTTTTGAAGGATTTTTGCCATCTAAAGCCAGTGCTCGAGTCAGTCATCTACGAAAATTAAAGCATGAGTCGAGAAGCATGGTTTTTTACGAGGCTCCTCACCGGATTGTAAAGTTTTTGGAGAGTGTGGGAAATATCATGGGAGTGGATAGGCGAGTCTTGGTTGCTAGGGAGATGACAAAGTTGTATGAAACTCTGTACAGAGGGTCTCTCTCAGAGGTTTTGGCGACTATTTCAAAGAATCCGCTAGCAAAAAAGGGTGAATTTACCGTAATTGTTGAGGGAAGAGCTAGAGATACTAGCGAGCTCGAAAAGGAAATTGATGGTTTTTTGTCAATTTTGTTGGAG
>CACJXQ010000048.1 GCA_902597385.1 uncultured Pseudomonadota bacterium
GAAGCATTGGATGTTTTAAAAAATGTGATAGAGCAAAGTGGCGCAAAACACGTGTTTTGGAATAGATGCTACGAGCCGCAGGCTATGAGTCGCGATGCCAGAATTAAAACGGCGCTCAAAAAAGATGGAATATACGCAAAGAGTTTCAGCGGGAGTCTACTGTTCGAGCCTCACATTTCCGTTAAAGAAGACGGAACACCATACAGGGTGTTTACTCCATTTTTTCGGAAAGGTTGTTTAAGTAGATTTCCTCAGCCAGAAAGACCCTGTGGTACTCCTAGAGAGATTGTCTATTACAACCAGAAGGGAATTACCCTATCGAAACTCAGTCTCAAGCCAAAGGTAAAATGGTACGATTCCCTCGCAAAAGCCTGGAACCCTGGGGAAGATGGAGCTCACCAAAGACTAGAAGAGTTTTTGAAAGGTGGAATAGTCAATTATAAGACGGGTCGTAATATTCCCAGCGGAAAAAATGTTTCTAGACTATCTCCCCATCTTCACTTTGGTGAAATTTCGCCCCACAGGGTTTGGCACGAAGTATTGAGTAGTTCTGAAAGGATTCCAAATAAGGACTCAGATCATTTTCTAAGCGAACTGGGATGGAGAGAATTCTCGTATAATCTTTTGTATCACAACCGAGATTTGTCTGAAAAAAATCTTCAACCAAAATTTGATCGTTTCCCTTGGGTTAAAAAAGATTCTGCCTTAAAGGCATGGCAAGAGGGTAGGACTGGATATCCAGTTGTTGATGCTGGAATGAAGGAGCTATGGCACACCGGATATATCCACAATAGAGTCAGGATGATAGTGGCGTCCTTTCTAGTTAAGAATCTCATGATTGACTGGCGTCTTGGACAGAGATGGTTTTGGGATACTTTGGTTGATGCTGATTTAGCAAACAATAGTGCCAGTTGGCAGTGGGTAGCCGGGAGTGGAGCCGATGCTGCTCCTTTCTTTAGAATATTTAATCCCGTGACGCAGGGTGAAAAATTTGATCCTGACGGCATCTACGTAAAGAACTTTTTACCTGAACTTTCTGATATCCCAAAAAAATACATACATTCTCCTTGGTTAGCACCAAAAGGGGTGTTGGTAGAGGCTAATGTTTCTCTGGGTAAAAATTATCCAGAGCCAATCGTCTCCTTGAAAGAATCCAGGGAAAAGGCGCTCTCTGCATTTAACGAGCTATCGAATTCCAACTAAAAGTGGGTCACCGAAGTTTATCTATAGAACAAGCTGTTTTATGGGGGCCGATTGGAAGAAATGGGGATACTGGGTTATTCTAATGAAAAGTTTAACCTGACCATTAACGGGGTGGTTTTAATGAGCAAAGCGGTAGATAACACTGAGATAATAGAGCATTATCAAGGAAGTAACCTCTACGAGTCTATTGTGGATGGGCTACGGAAAGCTGGGCTAAACACGGATAACCTCTCGCCAGAGAATCTCAGTGCGGCTGACGAATTTCATATCGGTGGAAGCGAGGCGACGAACTTCGTCTGTGATAAAGTTGGGGATTTTGCTGGGCAAAAGCTTCTCGATGTGGGCTGCGGAATAGGGGGTCCAGCACGATTTATATCTAATAGGATGGGATGCGAGGTTGTTGGGGTGGACTTAACTCCAGATTTTGTGAAGACAGGTAATTTGCTGACCGGTTTAGTTTCTATGACCAACGCCGTAACCTTGATGGAGGGAAATGCAGCAGAGCTATCTTTCCCTCACAGCTCTTTTGATGCCGCCTACATGATGCACGTTGGCATGAACATCAGCGACAAGAAAGGGACTTTTAAAGAAGTAAACAGGGTTTTAAAAGATCGTGGTTTATTCGTAATCTACGACGTGATGTGTTTGAAAGAGCAACAGTTAACGTATCCCTTACCTTGGGCCTCGAATAAAGAAGGAAGTGCTGTGGATGCCCCCGAAACTTATCAGTCAATTTTAGAAGCTGAGGGTTTTGCAGTCACTGAGATAGATGTAAAAAGAGATTTTGCGGTCGGTTTTTTTGAGAACATGATGAAGAAAATGGAAGGTGGTCCCCCACCTCTTGGTTTGCACCTCGTGATGGGGTCTAATACAGCTGTCAAGGTTCAAAATGTGCACCGTCAAATAGTCGATGGTTTATTGGCTCCCGTCTTGATGGTTGCGAAGAAAAGGAATTAGGAATGAACAAGGACATACACAAAGGAGGTTGTTTATGTGGTCATGTAAGATATGAGACTCAAGGACAATCAGAACTGACAGGCGTATGCCATTGCAGATATTGTCAGTTGAGGACAGGAAGCGCTTTCGCGACGCTTATTTATTTTCCACTTGATAGATTTGAAATTACGTCAGGATTACTTGAGGCGGCATGAATTTCTGAGTGAAAGTCAAAAAAAATGGCAAACCAATTTTTGCGAAAAGTGCGGTTCAACTGTGTTTATTGAATTAGAAATTTTTGACGGGTTAATTGGTGTTGAAGCCGGAACATTCGACCCTCCTACTTTTTGGTTCGACGTTGCCAACGAGGTTTTTATTCGGTCAAAGGCGCATTTTGTAGGTGACATAGTCACGATTAACAAAGACGATACTTTCTTTTCTTATGCGCCCAAGAGCGGAGAAAACCCTAGGTTATCAAGCTCGCTGAAATGAGTTTAAGTATTTTTGAACACGTTTGGTAGCAGACTTACATCACTTGGATTTATCAAGTCTTCCGCCCGCCATCCATCTAAATCGTACTCAGCTAAACACTTATCTACGAAGCCTTTCAGTTCGTCAGCGGTGCCCGTGGCTTGGGCGAGAAGTAAGTTTTCTTGGCGTATTTTTTCGTAATTCCCTGCATAGTTTCTCTCATATAGCTCGTGCCGCCCTCCGAACTCCGTACCTATAGCATCCCACATTAATTTCAAGAGCTTTACGCGTTGTTCGGCGTTGTAGCCATTCGAACCTCTTAAATAACGATCAATGTAGGGCTTTAGTTCAGGGTTCTTAAAGTCCGCTGCGTGTCCATTTAGGTAGATCAATCCGCTGGATACAGTCTCTTGAATCATCTGTTTTACTCGAGCATACGCTGTTGGAGCCAAAGAACGATAAGCAAGCCCAGTCTCGCCATTGGGCTGAAAAGTGCCATTAACCCAAGCTTCTGGATTTTTGCACATCGCTTCGCTGAGAGCCCAAAACGTATTTCGCCAGCCAATCATTTCCCCTGTGTGAACTTGAGGAGAGCTACTGTCAGATATTCCCACTGCTTCGGTAGCCTTAAGCATCAATCCGGTTAAGAAATCTAACTTAACCGCGAACCTGGTTAACCCATGAAACGTAAACCTGGGAATGAATCCTGACATGGGGAAGAAACCATTAGCCTTTTCAATGTTGTTATAAACAAACACGTTCTCCCAAGGTATCAATACTTTGTCCAAAATCAGGATCGAATCATTTTCGTCCAATCTGGAGGAGAGGGGGTAGTCAAAAGGGCTGCCCATAACGGCTGAGTTCAACTCATAAGAATGTCGACAAAGTAGTTTAAGACCCTTTGAATCCATAGGAAGCATGGCGAACAAAGCCATTTTAGGGTCGTTCATTGGGGTCGGTCCATAAAAACCAATGAAGTTGTAATGGGTTAGAGCAGAGCCAGTCGCCACAACTTTTGCACCGCTGACTATCAATCCAGCATCAGTCTCTTTTTCCACACGTATAAAAACGTCTTTCACTTGGTCTAATGGCAGGCTTTTATCTACAGGGGGATTGATAATCGCATGATTGAGAAAATAGCATCGCTCTTGTGTTTTTTTATACCAATATTTCGCGTTCTCTTGATAAGGTTCGTAAAAATCTGCATTTGCCCCAAGCGTGCCTACAAAACTAGCTTTGTAATCGGGCGAGCGTCCCATCCAGCCATAAGAGACCTTCGCCCATTCGGCTATGGCATCTCGACTTTGAACTACTTCTTCCGGGCTCCTGGGGACCTTGAAAAAGGCGTGGGTAAATCCTCCATTACCAGTATCGGTGGGGCAAGTGAGTGAGGAGGCCGTGGAAGGATCATGTAAAGCGTCATACATACGAGCTAACATTCGAGCAGAATTTCGGAAGGCGGGATGGTCAACTACGTTTTTTATTTTCTCGCCTCTCAGCCATATTTCTCTACCATCGTCCAAACTTGAAAGAAATTCTTGGCCCGTAAAGGGTCTGATGTTATTTTTTTTGAGATTATCTTTCTCTATTAAATTTTCCGATACTACTGCGCTCATCCTGCATTCTCTCCAATTTGATTTTTCTGAATACAAAAAAATTTTGTTAACTAGACATTACAAAAAATGAAACAAAAGTGCCACTATTTAAACCCCTCAATTTATGGTAGTGCGTTTCGTCATATTGTTATATTGGTTCGATCCGTAAGACTTTCCCATTGGGACTGTCTGTCAGGAAGTAAATCAACCCATCCGGTCCAACTTGAACATGCCTGATTCGGCCATACTGATTATTGATTAAGCGTTCCTCGGTCACGACAAGATTGTCCTTCAGCTCCAATCTACTAATAAGATTGAAGGTTAAGGAACTGACAAATAGATTTCCTTTCCATTTTGGAAATCTAGAATTGTCATAAAAGGCCATGCCGGAGGGAGCATTTGAAGGGATCCAGTAGTATGCTGGCTCTTCCACATCTTTTCGTTGAATGCCTTCCCCAATTTTTGTTCCCGTTCTGTAATTTCTACCATAGGTAACTTCTGCCCAACCATAATTTTTTCCTGGCTCTATTGCGTTTAGTTCACA
>CACJXQ010000049.1 GCA_902597385.1 uncultured Pseudomonadota bacterium
CAAATATAGTCAACGACACGATACAAAGCTATGATTTAGATGAAGAAATCATCGTATTGAAGGGAGATCAAGGCGAATATTTTGCCAAGACACTTGTTGTTGCTACAGGCGCTTCAGCGAGGTACTTAGGTTTGGAATCTGAAGCCAAATTCTTGGGTAGAGGTGTTTCTGCTTGCGCTACTTGTGATGGTTTTTTCTATAGGGATAAGAGGGTTGCGGTAGTTGGTGGAGGCAATACTGCTGTTGAAGAGGCATTGTATCTAGCAAATATAGCTTCGCATGTAACGATCTTTCATAGAAGAGACTCCTTTAGAGCGGAAAAGATTCTGGTGTCGCGTGTGTTGGAAAGGGTCCAGGAAGGAAAGATTACTATTCTGTGGAATCATGTTCTTGATGAAGTCCTTGGCAATGACGGTGGTGTGACAGGAGTAAAGGTTTTAAATAAATTAGATAATACCATAAGTAACATAAATTTAGATGGTGTTTTTATAGCAATTGGTCACACGCCGAACACATCTATTTTTCAAGGTCAGTTGGAAATGGAGGGAGGTTATATCTTGATTGGACAAAAAGGCGGTTTAGCCACTCAAACAAGTACCCCAAATATTTTTGCTGCGGGGGACGTGGCTGATCCTATTTATCGTCAAGCCATTACATCTGCTGGTTCAGGGTGCATGGCGGCTCTAGACGTAGAAAAGTTTTTGGAAAGTTCAAGCTCGTGAGACTACTGGGCCAAAACCTCAAGATCGAATAAGAGGTAGGGTCCTTGCTTCAAATAAAGCTAGTGCTCATGGCCTTCATATGGGCCACCTCTTATCCCTTGGGTAGATGGCTTGGGGTTTACGAAGCCCCTGAGGCGATAGTTGTATCTAGGGTCTTCATAGCATTTATATTTTTGTGTTTCGTCGCAAGAGTGCGCAACGAACCTTCTATCCCATTTAAGATGCCTGTCTGGATACAACTATTCGTTTTAGGTTTCTTCGGATTTTGCATCCATAACTACTTGATGTTCGCCGCTCTGGAACACACTGAAGCTGGTAAGGGCGCAATCATTAATGGAGCGATTCCAGCTATTGTGATGATACTGAATTTCCTGTTCTACCGACAAAAAATTACCCTATTGAGTTTGTTGGGGGTGATTCTGAGTTTTTGTGGTGTTGTGTTAGTAGTGACTGAAGGAAGAATATATAACCTATTGAATTTAAACATAAATAAGGGGGAATTTATGTTTTTGATAGCCATAATAGGTTGGAGCCTTTATTCCATTATAGCTCGGCCTCTATTGGAGGAATATCGGCCCATCTGGGTGACTGCCTATTCCTGCCTTACAGGAGGAATCCTTATGTTACCGCTCCTCGGATTGAACGTGGGGTCTGCATTAGATTTACTATCAGAGCCTTTTGTGGTCTTAATTCTATTAATCCAAGGTGTCTTAACAATGGGTTTGGGTTTCTTGTGGTACTACGAAGGAATTAAATCAATAGGGCCAGTAAATGCTTCGATGTATCTTAATTTGATTCCCATTTTTGGTGTTTTTCTGGCCTTAATCACCATAGAAGAGGTCCCTAGTTTGCCCGTAGTCGTGGGAGGAGTGGCAGTTATTTTCGGCGTCTTAATGACTAACTTGAAGAAGCTTTAGATTAAAGATTCCAAATACTATTAATCCAATCTAAACAATCGTTTAGAGGTTTCTTATAAGAAGACACATCATAATGTGATTTAGCGTCTACTATTGTGAGCTTTGTATTGGGGTGCTGATTTGGGTCGCCTAGCAAATCCACAATTTTTGGTGAGGGAAATAATTCATCGTTGTCCGATAGGAGAAAATGAGTTGGAACAATCGATTTTTCTACTTTAGCGCTATAGCCTGCAACTGGAATGACCGCAGAAAACAATTCGGGATAGTTAAGTGCTAATTGAGCGGAACCGATTGCGCCGGCACTATATCCTGTGACTAGTGTCCTAAAGCGACTGCATTTGTAATAATCTAAAACCTTTGTGAACAGATTGATTGCGAGGGTTTCGTTCGGTTCGGTTGCCCAGTTTCCCCCAAGTGACTCGGGGGCGATCATTATTGCATTCAGAGTTTGCCAGGCTGGTCCGTATATTTCTTCGATTAACGGGCGACCGTAAAACGGAGTGGGTTCGCCTCCGTAGTGAAGTATCAAGACCAAAGGCGTGATACTGAAAATCTTTGACGGGCCATTACCTGGTAAACTAATACTAAATCGCAGCTCTCCGCAACTCGAGGTTATGTCGTGAATTCCTGAGGTTTCTGGCAAAGAGATATTTTGAAATGAGAGATAGTTCATCATTTATATTATTCTATGTAGCATTTGAATATAGCTGCATTTTTTGGCAAGGCATAGAGCAGATCTTAAATTATCGGAGCTAACAAATTAATTGAGGACATTAGCGTGATGGATACGTTAGGCAAAGAACCTTTGGAATTGAAGGCACCCGGGCAATATGAAATTCATGTTAACAAAAAGCGTTTTCCAGGAGAGGTTCAGATTTTTGTTGCTGATTCCACGGAGTATCTGAACTCCAAAGAACCGCTTTTGTCGTCTAGCGCAGAGAAAGTCTTGGTCGAGATTGGACTATCGGACAGACCTTATTTTAAATTGGTGTCGGAGAGCGGGGAGCACGTATTTTTGGCCGAGCGCGCCATTCGATTTGAGGGCGGGGTGAACTTCAGAGATTTAGGTGGTTATGAAACGAGCGATAATAGGGCTATTCGCTGGGGCAAATTGTATCGTTCAGGACACCTATCGAACCTTACCGAAAATGATAAGGTGAATTTTGAGTCGCTTCAGATAAGAGTGATTTGTGACTTCAGGGTAGATGATGAGAGAGCCAAAGAATCGGCTCAGTTGCCAGGCAATCCTTTATTTTTTGGCTCCCCGATCATGCCGGGACTCGGTCATGACCGATATTTCCACGATTTATTCAGAAGTGTAGCTGACGCTCGTGAGGTGATAGAGGCGATGCACAAACTGATGATTAATCTAGTTTCAAATGCGGATTCTAATTATCTGAACCTATTCGAAGCACTCTTGTCCCTGAAGGACGGAAGCTTTCTGATGAACTGTTCGGCGGGGAAGGAAAGAACTGGGGTCGGGGTTGCCTTACTCATGCTGGCGCTGGGGGTCTCCAAAGAGGAGGTAAAAAGGGACTTTTTGTTGTCCAAACGTTATTTTCCATATGAGAAAGAGCTAGATAGAATTTATGAAAAATACGAATTGGACCCCGAGAATCCTAAAAGCAGGGCTCTAATAGAGCCTCTTCTAGTGACCAGGGAATCTTACATAGATTGTGTATTAGGTTATATTTTAACTAATTTCGGGACTTTTGAGCGTTTTTTAGTCGAAAAGCTGCAGCTGGACGACCACAGTATCGAGCAACTCAGGAATACGTATACTATTCCTATAAGTTTCTCCGCTTAGTAATCAAACGCTAATGATGTATCTTCCGCCATCACTCACTACGACGGAAGAACCCGGATACACAACCAACGTAGAGGTAGGTTCTTCGATTATGGCAGGGCCTTGTACTTTGGCTCCGACTGATAGAGAATCGCCCGAAAAAATTGCAGTTTTTTCAGAGGTTTGTCCAAAATTGACGATTTTTTGTCTTTCAGATTTAGCAGCAAGAGATTCCGAAACTCTGGACGGCTCAAGGGAGGTGGCATTAACTTTTCCGACAAGGCGACCCCGCCAATTCAAGCACTCTACTATTTGTCCTTCGTCGATTATAGCGAAAACTCTTTCATGCATTTGGTGGAATCTCTGGACTAAGTCTTCGACATCCAATTCTTCCTTAAAATTATTGTCTTTGATTTCGATTTCCAATTCCCAAACCTGGAATCTGTACCGTGCCTCCACGAAATAGCGTTTTTCGACCTCAGTTACTCCCCGGTTGGCGAGATTTTCTTTAAAATGGTCCAGTTGCTCATCGATTTTATTAAGAGCATTGGTAACTCCCTCAAAGTCGAAATTGTCGCTCGTCGTTAGCCTGCTTGCTCCCGTTTCTGTGATAATATCTGAGAATTGCATACCAGCAGCGCTCAGTGCGCCAGCAGTTCTTGGTACCAGGACAGTTTTACAGCCCAATTCCGCTGCTATTGGCACTACACCTAGTCCTCCGGCACCCCCACCAGCGACTAATACTGACTCGCTAGGGTCAATCCCTTCATTTATGGTGAGTTCTTTGACCGCTTCGATCATATTTTCGTTCGCCACGGTAATAATGGCGAAGGCTGTACGCTCCAAATTTTCCGCAAGCTTGTGACCTAGCTCTGCGACTGCATCTTCCGCCGCTTTCTTGTCTAATTTCATTCGGCCGCCTAGAAAATGCTCAGGATCTATGTATCCAAGGACTACTGCGGCATCCGTAA
>CACJXQ010000050.1 GCA_902597385.1 uncultured Pseudomonadota bacterium
GCCACCCGGATTCAGCTGGAGGAGCACCCTACCTTCCCGGTAAGGAGGACATGCTCAGGCATCAGTCGGTTTGGTTTACCTCGCCAAACGATATTAAAGGCACAGCCTTCATGAACGAATGGTGGTATGACCAAGCTAGGTTCCCCGAACTCTACGGTTACCTGCCAGCTTTTAAGAGAGTAAGACGATTCCCAACCAACCAAAGATTCGAACCTTTAGTTGCTGGCATCAACTTATTCCTCTCGGATGCCTGGGCCGCAGGTGACCCAATGTTGACTTGGGGTAATTGGAAAATCGTTCACAGAGGCCCATATCTTGGCGCTATGCACCATAACTGGAGACCAGATATGCCGAACTGGGAACACCCAACTCACGGTGGACCTGCAGGTAATAGCTACTACTACGTACAAAAACAGTTAATACCAGAAGTAATTGTGTTAGAGGGAGAGCCTACTGGATTCCCAAGGGCTCCATTGAGCAAACGTAGAGTTTACTTTGATGCCAGAAACATCGAGTACCCTCAAGCTATTTCATATGACAGACGAGGTGAAATTTGGAAAACCTTTGAGCCCGGTTTTGCTCAATATAAGATTGATCCGAAGGCTCAACCAGATGCCGGTTCACACGAGAAAACAGCATCTGATGGTAGAACTGAGTGGAGCTGGAACTGGGTGATTAGTAATGACCTTCAGTCAAAACGGCTCACTAGGTTCTGTCAATCCGAAACCTGTAAAGGTGGATGGACCTCTAATTGGGACGCTATGGATAAATATGGTTCGGCGGAAGACTTTATCAATAAGTATATGACCCAAACCGCAATGCGTCGACTCGGAACGTAAAGCACTCTGAGTTCTGTAATTTAACCGCGGAACCTAAATGGTTCCGCGGTTTTTTTTTGCTACAGTTAAGGACTTAACTCGTATACTCACTTAGAAATGTAAGAGGATTACAATTATGAAAATCTTGGTCGTAGGGGGGGGGAACTGCGGGCTGGATGGCAGCTGCCCTTATGGCAAACACCTTGCGTGAAAAAGCTGAAATAACCTTAATCGAGTCTAAACAGATTGGGATAATAGGTGTTGGAGAAGGCTCAACACCAAAAATGAGGCGTCTTTTCGACAAATTAGGAATCCCTGAATCAATCTGGATGCCAAAATGCAACGCGACCTACAAATGCGGCATAAGATTTCCTGATTGGTCTACACGAAAAGGTTTCAAAAGTTACTATCACCCATTCTTCTCTTCAAGCGACGATAGTTCGGTACGAGCCTTCTATCAAAACGCAACAATAAGAAGCAAAAGTTTTGACGTTCACGCCCATCCGGACAGTTTTTTTGTTTCTAATTTTTTAGCAAAAAATATGAGAGCGCCTTTGCCCGAGCAGTCTAGCAACTACGAAACAGATTATGCATATCATTTTGATGCGGTGGGAATAGGACAGGTTTTAAAAGAATATTCAACAAAGCTAGGTGTTACCCACATTGAAGATACCGTGCAAGAGGTTCTCCAAGGAGAAGATGGTCAAATAACAGCAGTGCGATCAGAAAAAGTGGGCGAAACGAAGGCTGATTTTTTTGTAGATTGTACTGGGTTTTCTAGTCAAATTATTTGCAAAAAACTAAACGTACCCTTTATCTCTTATAAAAACATGCTATTTAATGACCGCGCTGTTGCTATGCCCACCCCTCTTCCTGAGGACGGTCAATTACCTTGTCAAACGATCTCAAAGGCCGCTAGCAGTGGTTGGATATGGAACATTCCTCTCAAGAATCGGTTCGGCAACGGCTATGTTTATTCTTCAGACTTTCTAGACGAGTCGCAAGCGGAAAAGGAACTCAGAAAATATCTTGGGACTGAGGGATCCGAGACGGAAGCACGGCACCTAAAAATGCGGGTCGGACGTCTATCTCACTGTTGGGAAAAGAATTGTCTAGCTGTTGGACTATCGCAAGGGTTCATAGAGCCACTTGAAGCAACGGCACTCATGGTGGTTCAGGATACAGTAGAAATTTTTCTAGAAAATTTCGTGCGCGGTGACCTATCTAACACCTACAAAGATCAAGCCAATGAGAAAGTGAACCTGATATTTGATGGCATCAAGAATTATATAGTTACCCACTATAAGCTTAACTCACGCTCGGATACTGACTACTGGATCGCTAACCGAGAAAATGAAAACATAAGTGACGAGCTGAAAGCGATAATAAACACGTGGGATAAAGGCGGAGACCTACTAGGAGAGTTGAAATCTCAAGCCGCTACCCAAGTATATAGTCCGACATCTTGGTATTGTATTTTGGCTGGGATGGGAAGGTTTCCGAGGAGTCTGAAGAAACCAAAGAAGAAATTTGAAGTGTACAATCACAAAGAGAGCGTACATTACTGCGAACAAATGATGGATCTCTTTCCAGACCATCACTCAGCTGTTCATAATCTTGGGAACTCCTAACACTTATGGATGTTGATTTTGAAACTCGGGAATACGATCTTCGGGAAACCATTTTGCTATTTCTGTCTCTTCGAAAAGGACTTCTAAAGAATCCACTTTCCATGCATCGCCCTCTTTAACCATCTTGTACAACTCAAACTCAGTGGTCCCTTGATTATTAAATTTGTCCCTAGACTTTAAAACATTAGGGACAATCGCTTGAGCTTTACAATCTTCAACACCCTGGACCGCTATGGCATCTCGAATACTCATTGCGAAGATGACAACCTCCCCTCCGATGTAGAAATACTGTTGTTGCTTTACCCAGTCTTCCATAGACTTACCATCAGTCATGTTAGCAGTTACAAACCCGTAAGCGTCCTCAAAGCGGTGCTTTTGCATAGCTGATAAATAACCCTCGAGGCCAAGTTCTGGATCCTCCTTTAGAGGACATGGTGTTTCTGCCATCAGCCTGAAAGAAATGGAAGCCAAAATCGCAAACGCGCAGGTCAACCTCATATTACCTCCCCACAAATACCCTACAGAAGCCAAATTTAAGATGTTATTCATCAGAAAGTCAACATTCCCATTATTTCTTATAGTCAAAATCAATAAGAATGCGCTTAGAAATTGGACGAGATTGACACGTCAAAACATAGCCAGCAGCCAAACTTGCTTTATCTAAGACATGATGACCGTCCATGTTCACTTCTCCCTCCCTTAGCACACCTCGACACGTAACGCAGGCGCCCGCTTTACAGCTGTAAGGTAGCTCCAATCCCTGTTCTAAGCCAGCCTCAAGAATGTTTTTATGGTCAAGTTCGAAGAGTAGTTCATAGATTCGACCTCCATACTTTAAAGATACTATACTACTACCCTTCGCAGTATCTGACCTGACGGGTGCATTAGCCTGGCTTTCACCTGCAAAACCGAAAAGTTCTCTATGAATTAATGAGTCAGATACACCTACTTCCTGCAGGGAATCATGGATTTCGAAGGCCGCCTTTTCCGGCCCGCAAATAAAGAATTCGACTGATTGCAAATTTTCAAATGTTCTCTCAACAATAGTTTGAACGGAACTACCTTTTAGCCTCCCACTCAAAAGATCTGAAGTTCCTTGCTCTCGGCTAAACACATGCTGAATCAACAACCTATCCATGTAACGGTTTTTCAACTCGCCAAGATCATCTAGAAACATCGTACTTGAAGCCCGTCTGTTTCCGTAAATCAAGATGACTTTGCTTCGCGGCTCTTCTGAGAGCACCGTTCTTAAAACAGACATGATTGGAGTTATGCCGCTACCAATAGCTATACAACAGTAGCGCCGGGAAGATTCACTATTTACGGACGATGTGAAATCGCCTTCAGGCGGTAAAACATCCAATTCGTCTCCTACACTAAGCTCCTGATGGGCCCATGAGGAGAACAGTCCACCCGGCACTTTTTTTATTCCAATCTCTAGTGAGGACGGCTCTGATACTGCCTGACTACAAATCGAGTAAGGCCTCCTGACTATTTCACTATTAATCTTCTTTTCCAATGTTAAGAACTGACCATGTTTAAAACCGAAAGACTTTCTAAAGGCTTGAGGGATTTCTAAAGCGACGACTAACCCTTCAGTTGTTTCTTTCCGAAGGCTCTGAACGCGTAATTTTCGCAAAACACCTAGAGACATTTAAAATGCTCGAAAGTTTCACAACAAGCTAGACATCGAAATAAAGACTTGCATACGGTACCAGAAACATCATTCAGAGATTCGCTTTCGCAAGCCCCACACTTAGGACAAATAGGGTCTTTCTTCACACCACATTTCGCTTC
>CACJXQ010000051.1 GCA_902597385.1 uncultured Pseudomonadota bacterium
TGATAGAAAAAGCCCCGCTCTGGTGCAGTGTGGATCTCAGAGATGGTAATCAGGCTCTAATCGAGCCAATGGATGGCGCTAGAAAAAGAATGATGTTCGAAAAGCTTGTCCAGATAGGCTTCTCTGAAATTGAAGTAGGTTTTCCTGCTGCATCGCAAACGGACTTCGAGTTCGTAAGGTATATCATTGAAGAGGATCTTGTGCCGGAGAACGTGACGATACAGGTTTTGACTCAGGCTCGACCTGAGCTTATTGAACGGACCTTCGAGAGCGTTGAGGGCGCGAAAAAAGCAATTATACATCTCTATAATTCGACTTCTACACTTCAAAGGAGGGTTGTGTTTGGGTTGGATGAGGCCGGGATCATCGATATAGCCATAAAAGGTGCGGAGTGCTGCAAAGCCAACGAAAAGCACATGGGCGACACAAAAATACGATATGAATATTCACCAGAAAGTTTTACGGGGACGGAATTAGAATTTGCTAAAGAAATTTGTGAATCCGTGATGGAGGTGTGTGCCCCGACCAAAGATGAACCGATTATATTGAATTTACCAGCGACTGTCGAAATGAGTACTGCAAACATTTACGGAGATATGATCGAATGGTTTCACACGAAGATTAAACAACGAGATTCCGTGGTTCTCTCGCTTCACCCGCACAATGACAGAGGAACTGCGGTGGCCGCGGCAGAATTTGGTGTGATGGCTGGAGCTGATCGAGTCGAAGGTACATTGTTTGGAAATGGAGAGAGAACCGGGAATGTGGATGTCGTTACCCTCGCCCTTAACTTATTCAGTCAAGGGGTGGATCCAGAATTGGATTTTTCTAGCATCAACGAATCCCGAAGAATAGCCGAATATTGCAATCAATTACCTGTACATCCTCGGCATCCATACGTTGGAGACCTAGTTTACACCGCTTTTTCGGGCTCGCACCAAGATGCTATCAAGAAGGGATTGAGCGCTCTGTCAAAATCTGACATGCCTCTTTGGGAAGTCCCCTATCTCCCCATTGACCCCAAAGATGTTGGGCGTACCTATGAAGACGTGATAAGAGTGAACTCACAGTCTGGAAAGGGTGGAGTCTCTTATTTGCTGAAAACCGATCAGGATTTGGACCTACCTCGAAGACTTCAGATCGAATTCACCAGAGTGATACAAGACATTACGGATACAACCGGAAAGGAAATTACAGCCCAGGAAATATGGGGTGTTTTCAGGGAACATTATCTAGATAAGAACAAGCCATTTGAATTGATATCTTTCAACACTAGTCAGAATGCCGAAGGAAAGGATCGAACTCAAGTTGAGGCGGTCATCGCGATCGAAGGAAAAGAAGAAAAATTCACAGGAGAAGGCGGGGGATCTATAGAGGCTTTTACCAAGGCCCTTAACTCTGGTTTAGAGGGAACGGTCGCAGTTCTAGACTATCATGAACATGCGATCGGATCAGGGGCAGATGCAAAAGCTGTTTGCTACATAGAACTCAGTGTAGATGGTGATGAATTATGGGGAATCGGAATGCATTCAGACATCGTATCTGCTTCTTTAAGAGCAATAATCTCAGGTTTAAATTCAGCCGCTGGATAAAAGGTTTTTACATTCTCATATCTTTGAAAACAAATACGCAAAGATCACAACGCTGCATATTACCAGATAAATAATCGATATTGTCTCAGGAAGGTTTTTCACGGGCCGATCAATATATGACTGGATCATACTCTATCGCCGTCATAACTGACCCTCACGTCTCATGAATGCGATTATTGGTGCCGGAACAGGCGGATGCCACTTTGTTTTTTTTGGATCCTGGTGCCACCTAAATGGCAAGTGTTCAATATGCCCAGCCCCTCTAGCGTTTGAGAAAATGTCTAACGCACATTGAAGAATTTCTTTTTGACGGTCAAAGTCGTCCACATCTCCAAATGGGCGTCCAAAAGGGTATTCTATGGCAGCTACTCGAGGCATGCCGATTATTTTTTGAAAAACCCAAACCATATTGAGTGTAACGGTCGGTATTCCGGCGTTTTCTATAGCTCGCGCGACCAATCCAACGGATCGGCAGCAATCAGGTCAGACGGGAGCTAGTATTGCCAAATCAACCTTGTCTTGTTTCATATGATTTGCTATTTCCGGACCTGAAACGTTGGCCAAATGGCTAGAGTCTTCACCCTGAAAGCCCATTATAGAGTAGTGATTTTTTGCTATTGAACCTATTACTCGATTGGAGGCCAATGTTTTGAGAACTTCGGTAGGTAAAGCTACATTGATATCTCTTTCAATGTAGCTAGTGTCTATATGTAGATGATTGACGTTTATGTCGTTCGATGTGGCCTCGCTGTCTATTAGTCTCCACGTTGGATCGCCCCAGTTGCCCTTTATCCGTTCTGTTTCCATATCAAATGGTTCGTCGTTTTTCATTGATATGCCAGCGGTTGTTAGGAGGGCAACCTTAGAACTAGAGATTTTTTTACTGACAGGCGCCCAAGGTATTTCGAGCACCTCCTTTTCATCGGCGATTCGCTTCTCAATGATCTTTGCGACGGTCTTTCCGGTAAATTTGAAAGGATCGACTTCATTCATAGGTAGTTTATCTTTTGTATGACGGTATTCTAATAATAGCTGCTTTAGGTAGTCATCAGTCAATCGGTTTAGCCAAAATATTTATTAAATTCGGGATAACCGACTTTTTTTGCCCAAGTAGGCAAGTTTTGGTTGGATTATTTATGTTATAAGCATTTGACATTGCAAGTCTGCTAGTAGTTATTACTAAAACCTTCTAAGTCGTGCTAATTTATAACTATTTTTAAAAATGCTCAAGGAGAGGAGACTATGGATATAGGTGTTTTTCAGGGAGATAATCGACATGGTAATGCTGTAGAGATCGCGCAGCACGCGGAAAGTTTAGGCTTCGAGTCTTACTGGGCGCCGGATCATACGATCATGCCTGCTGAGTATAGCGTGCCCTACCCAGGGGGAACCGAGGAATCCCCAGAGCCTGAGTATCTTTGGCAAATGCCAGATCCTTTAGTTGTATTGTCTACCGTAGCTGGGGCCACTAAGAAAATAAAATTAGGGACTGGAGTTTTGTTGGTTCCCGAGAGAAATGCCATTTTGACAGCTAAACAGATTGCCACTTTGGATCAATCATCTGGAGGACGCTTCCTTTTTGGTATTGGCGCTGGCTGGAATCCTGAGGAGTGTACTATTTTAGGAGGCGATTTTGAACATAGATGGACTCACGTTAAAGAAAACGTAAAAGTAATGAAAGCGCTATGGACAGAACATGCGCCTGAGTTTCACGGTAAGTATAATGACTTCCCTCCAATACGCTGTTATCCGCAACCGACGCAAGATCCATATCCTCCTGTGCTCTTAGGAGCAATAAATAATCCTCGCTCTTTAAAAAGAGTCGCAGAGTGGGGAGATGGTTGGTTGCCACTAGTCCAGAGTCCGGAAGAATTTAAGGAAGGAGTGGAGCAGATAAAGGGTTTTTGCTCGGATATAAATAGAGATCCGAGTGAGCTTGATTTCACCGTTTTTGAAATTTTAAATCAGTGGAAGTCAAAGGATGCCATTAAACAAATGTCTGCCGCCGGTGCTAATAGAGTGGTTCTATGGCTAAACGGGGTGGGAACTGATGAATTGAAATCAGAATTAGATGAATTAGCGGCAATAGCGCTTTGAGGTTACTGTAATTATATTGATGTTCTACAAGCTAAAAACGCAGCCCGTTGCCTATCGTTTGGGTAGGCAACGGGCTAGTTAAAAGATAATTTTTTACTAATCACTGCCCAATTCGATAATAAGATTTAGGATTTGGCGGGAGCTAACGCTTCATATAATTCCCAGTTCCAAATTAGGGACATAGCGTTCTCGGGATCGTAATCCTCATCCTTGTTACATGGATAAACTACAATTTGGGCTCACTACAAAGAAACAGCTTAGGAAAGATTCGAATTTTTAAGTGAAGAAACGTGCCTATTGCTCTTCCTAACGCTAAAATAAGCGCAAATAGTAAATTC
>CACJXQ010000052.1 GCA_902597385.1 uncultured Pseudomonadota bacterium
TGGTTTAAACAAAGTTGAAATAGACTGGGAGCAGGAGAAAATACACGTGCTGGCGGGTACATCAGGGTGCGGAAAAAGTTTGATGGCAGGCAAACTAGCAGTCAAGACTGCTAGTGAACGATCTCCAGAACAAGTTGCTATTATTAGCTATAGGGATGAAAAATTAGGTTCCTGGGCTCAAACTCAACTTATAGGTGCAGAGTCAGGGGTTGCAACCTATAGGGCTGACAATTTTGAGATTTTAAAGGCTCTTGTAGAGGAATTAGGGCCAAATAAAACAATTATTATTGACACTCCAGGAGTAAATATAGAAGAGCATTTGAACGAGATAAAAAATCTTAATAGAGGCGCACTATTTCACCTAGTTGTGCCTTCTGATGCGTCCGAATCATCTATCAATCATGCTATCTCAAAATTTGAGAAATCTTGGTCTACCGTAATGATTTCAAGATCTGATGAAAAAGTATATCCCTGGCCTTTGATCAGTGTATTGACAAATGTCCGACTACCAATTTCTTATATAGGTAACGGGAGCGCCTCGCTGAAGGCTCTATCCATAGCAACACCAGAGGTGTTAGTGAGGCAAGCTTTATCAGGAATCTCATCAGATTTTGACTGTGATAGCTTAATAATTGAAAATAAACCAATTAAAGAGTTAAAAAATACCAAAAGCATGAAAAAACAGGACAATTTAGAGCTCAAAACTGGACAAATAGATCCGGAGATGATGTTATCAGACCCTCTCCTAATGATTTCTAAGATGGTTGAAAAGAGACATGGAGCGACAGAGGTAATCTAGGTATGTCAAGTAAGCCAAACACCAGAGTGATTGCTATTGCTAGCGGCAAAGGCGGCGTAGGTAAAACCATGATTTCTGTGAACCTCGCTGCCACTTTAGCATCCATGAAAAAAAATGTTTTACTCTTTGATGCTGATTTAGGTCTTGCGAATGCTCAGTTGGCGCTTGGTTGTCGGACTCCCTTCAATTTTAGTCACGTATTGTCAGGGGAAAAATCTCTAAGTGAAATTATAGTCAAGGCTTCAGAAAATCTAACACTTGTTCCTGGCGCTAGTGGCATCCAACGAATGGCAACCCTGAATTCTATTGAAGTCGGAGGTATAATCAGCGCCTTTTCAGAGATCACCCAAGAGATTGATTATATGTTGGTCGATGCCGCCGCCGGTATATCGGAAGCAGTCATGATGTTCCTGGCGGCCTGTCAAGAGAGGTATATTGTGATAAACAACGATCCTTCCTCTATTGCGGATGCCTATGGCACTATCAAAGTAATGATAGAAGGCCACGGATTAGACAACATTTTCTTAATCCCCAATAAAGTGAAAACCCAAGAAGAGGGAGAAAATTTGTTTACAAAAATAAATTCAGTGGCAAACAGATATTTAGACAGGGATCTTAAATACCTCCACTCTATACGAACAGACGAAATGATAGAGCGATCATTAAAGGCTAACAATCCCGTGTTGTCCTTTGCTCCCACTAGTCAAGCCACTCGCGACTTCAAAGATTTGGCTGAGCAACTTACTGGACTAACCTTCGAAGAATCTGATCTAGGAGGGGTAAAGTTTTTTATGGACCGCTTAACTTTACCCAAGACAGCGTAGGCAAGGAAACTAGGATCATGTCTGACGTTAAACTCTATCAAGACATTCAAGACGGTAAGAATGAACATGAAGGAATAATGGCTCATATAGGCATGGTTAAGAAAGTAGCAAGCCATTTGAGGGGAAGACTACCAGAATACATGGACCTGGATGAATTGGTTCAGGTAGGCATGATAGGGCTAATTGAAGCGACTAAAACTTTCGACAAAACGAAAGGGGTCGAATTTGAAATTTTTGCTAAAAATAGAATAAGAGGCGCTATTTTAGACGAAGTAAGAAAACTCTCACCTTTACCCCGTTCTGCTATTTCAACCGTTCGCCAACATAACGAGGCTACTCAAATCTTGACAAGCGAGTTAGGCAGGCAACCTTCCAATGCTGAGATGGCAAAATATTTGGGAAAAGACCTAGAGACATTTGAAAAAGATAGAACGCATGCGAATCGATTTCAAACGGAATCTTTGGAATCCCAACCGCTAGAGCAAGTAGATCAACCGGCTAGTCACGCTAACGAACCAGAGAACCTGGTAGAAAAAGAAGAATTAGTCGAAGAAGTAGCCGCTGCGATAGATCAACTGCCCGAACGCGAGAGAATGGTAATGTCTTTATACTATGTTGAAGAAATGAACCTCAAAGAGATAGGGGCAGTACTGGACGTAAGCGAATCACGCGTCAGTCAAATTCTATCTGCCTGCGTAAAAACCTTACGCGGACAGTTAAAAATTGAAAACTCCTAGTTAGTTGATGGAGTAAAAGAGGCATTAGATGGGGATATTTAAAAGCAATGCGGCCAAAGGTGCAATGAAAGCTGCTCAGGCTGCCTACATAAAAGCCAAAAAAGGAAATCCCGAAAGCAGAGAGGATCGATCTTTAAAGGTACGGATCGCTTTGAGGAGCAGAGCTCATTTGGATAAAACATTTATAGACGGTGCAAAAAAAACCGAAATTTTTCAAGAAGCAATGATGCAGGCAATAGCATCTGAATCAGAAAAACCAAACCCTCCGAAAGGGAACCCTTATCAGCTTGTCAAAACCGTCAATGGAGAGGTATTCGCGTACATTCCGCAAGCCTTCGTAGATGAAATGTTCGCTTTGGGCGGGAGATATCAGACCATGCAATTAAATGCTGAAGGGGCAGTTGAAGCAGCTCAAATAATTGCAGATAGGGTGTATGATGATCTTGGTCTTGACGACACTTTTGAAGCATTAGGGTTTTTACGAGAAGAACTCTCTGGAGAAAAGCCCTCTTCTGCTTGATTATTTTAATAAACAGCATTTCGAGTTTATCAGCATGACCACCATACTATTAATCACAGTCCTAATTGGAATTACAGCAGCGGTTGTTTTGATGGTCTACCTTATTGATCGTATAAATCATTTAGAGCAATACACCATTGATAATTTACATACTACTCAGACATCTAGAATTCCCGAGGCTAAGGATCTACCAGCAAACTCAGCATCGAAGAATAGCTTGTCTGGACTATCAGGCAAAAGTCTTTGGGATGCGATGTGCGGGAAAGAGCCAGAGGGAATAGATTCATCTGAGATATCCAGTGTAAGAAGTCGATATGAGATCGTTTTACAAAAACATATCGAGAGGATTTTTGAAGATGGAAGAAACGATGCTGGTAACGGTTCACCCCAAAAGACACCAAAAAATCCCGTTGATGTATCAACGTTGAGGGGTGTAATTAATTCTTGGATACCTCCTCAGCACGCGTCAACAATATACAAAGTTGGATATGAATTTGATAAAGCGCAAGACGGTGATATGAATCGCTTATCTTCATCTTTAGATGAGTCGTGTGCCGTGCTCTATTCAAGAACTGATCTTAGTTTAACAGAGCCTTACTCCAGTAGGCTACTTGGCTCCTCCGAACAGGGCAGAGAAGACCTCTCCCCAACCGATGCCGAACAACCGATATAAAAACCTATATTTTGAAAATCAGCTTTCGTTAGAAGAGACAGCTTTCGGATACTTGATAATAGATGGATCCAGAAGTTCTTCTTTCTCTAGCTGCGAACGCAACTGGGCTTCTTCAATCGCAGTTTTCTTTTGAAGTGCCTCCAAATATCGTTCTCTCTCTAATTTAACGAGTGCTGCTACATCAAGGTTCAGATTTTTTACATCTGATAATTTACGTTCAAAAGAACTCATTCGGCTGCTTAACTCTCCTACTGACTTGTTAAATTTCGCGGCTTCTACACCGTGATCGTCCACTTTCTGTTTCAACTTGTTGATTTGAACAGCCACTTTATCGGTATTTTTACCAACCCGTTCTGCCGCCTGCTCTGGCACAGTTTTCCTTAGCTCCGCGACCGTTTTTTCGGCCTTCTCTACAGCTTCAATAACT
>CACJXQ010000053.1 GCA_902597385.1 uncultured Pseudomonadota bacterium
CTACAGCCATTATGAGGTATCGGTGTAACATCCGTTATATTAGTTATGTTGAACCCTGCAGCGTTGAGAGACCGCACAGCTGACTCTCTTCCTGGACCAGGACCCTTTATCACAACGTCGAGATTTTCTATCCCGAAATCATCTTTCACATTTGCTAATCTTTCTGCAGCCACTTGTGCGGCGAAAGGCGTACTCTTTCGAGAACCCTTGAAACCGCTTCCGCCGGCAGTGGCCCAAGCTAGGGCATTACCCTGTCTATCAGTTATGGTAATAATTGTATTGTTAAAGGAAGCATGGACATGAGCTATACCATCCAACAGCGTTCTTTTTGCTTTCCTTTTAACCTTTTTAGTATCTGGCTTATTCATTTTACAAAATTCCTATCTTTTTATCGGACGCTTGGGGCCTTTTCTAGTTCTTGCATTTGTCCTAGTCCTCTGGCCTCTGACGGTTAACCCTCTCCTATGGCGTATCCCTCGATACGCCCCTAGGTCGGTGAGCCTTTTAATGTTCATACTGACTTCACGCCTCAAGTCACCCTCGATAGAATATTTAGTAACCTCGCTTCGAATTTTTTCGAGCTGGGCCTCCGTTAGATCTTTTACTAACACATTTCTAGCCACACCAGATTCGTCACAGATCTTTTCGGCGCGTGTTATTCCTACTCCGTATATTGCCTGTAGTGCCACGACCGCGTGCTTTCGGTCTGGTATATTTACACCTGCTACTCGAGCCATCTTATACCTCTCTTGTTACCCTTGGCGTTGCTTGTGACGCGGATCTTTACAAATCACACGAACAACCCCTTTTCGCTTAATCACCCTGCAATTTCTACAAATTTTCTTAACCGATGCTTGAACTTTCAATATATTCTCCTCTTCAGCAAAGCGTTTAACGCCGCCCATATCCTTTCAAATTCGCTTTTTTCATTAACCCTTCATACTGATGAGACATTAAGTGTGCTTGAACCTGCGACATGAAATCCATCACCACGACCACTATAATCAGCAAAGAAGTTCCCCCAAAATAGAACGGAACATTTAACTGTAAAATTAAAAATTCGGGTAGCAAACAAACTAGAGTTATATAAACAGCGCCGGCAACAGTAAGACGCGTCATAACTCCGTCAATGTATCTAGTGGTTTGCTCGCCAGGCCTAATTCCAGGTACAAAAGCACCTGATTTTTTTAAATTATCCGCCATTTCTTTGGGATTGAATACTAGAGCGGTATAAAAGAAACAGAAAAAGATAATTGCCATAGCGTAGAATAAAACGTACAAAGGCTGACCAGGAGATAGTGTGGCACTCAACGATTGAAGCCAACCCATTCCCTGTGCGTTACCAAACCACCCAGCTATCGTTGCTGGAAAAAGAATAATACTTGAGGCGAAGATTGGCGGGATAACTCCAGCCATATTTAGCTTAAGTGGCAAGTTACTAGATTGACCAGCATAACTCTGCCCCGCTCGTTGTTGTCTAGCATAGTTTACCGTTATTCGGCGTTGGCCTCGTTCAACAAATACTACAAAACCCGTCACCAGAAAGGCTAAAGCTAACAAAATAAATAATAAAATTACCGACAATTCGCCAGTCCTAGATAGCTCAATCGTGCCAGCAATCGCAGCGGGTAGGCCCGAAACTATCCCTGCAAAAATGATCATAGATATCCCATTACCTATTCCTCGCTCAGTTACTTGCTCTCCTAACCACATCAAAAAAAGTGTTCCAGCCACAAGGGTCGATACACAGGTTACTCTGAAAGCTGTGCCGGGCTCTATCACTAGCTTCATACCTGCTGCAGTCTGTTGTTCTAGCATAATAGAGACTCCAACCGCCTGAAAAAGACAGAGCACAACCGTAAAATACCTAGTGTATTGGTTAATTTTACGCCTACCCGATTCACCCTCCTTCTTCAACTGTTCTAGTTTAGGATGAACGACTGTCAATAATTGCATGATAATGGAAGCTGAAATATAAGGCATGATTCCCAACGCAACCACCGAGAACCTTTCTAAAGCACCGCCCGAAAACATATTGAACATATCTAATATGGAGCCTTGCTGCTGCTGAAATAGTGCGTCGAGTGCGATAGGGTTGATTCCGGGCACAGGTATATGCGTGCAGATACGAAAAACAAGAAGGGCTCCCAGTAGAAAAAAAATTCTTTGCCTGAGCTCCGTCAGCTTACTCAGATCAGGCAATCCCTTGGACACGTTTCCGGTAGTCGCAACCATATCAATCCCCGACAGTTCCACCTAAGGACTCGATAGTCTCCCGAGCACCTTTGGTGACGTGAAGCCCGTTTACGGTAATAACTTTATCAAGTTTACCAGTCCCAATGAGCCTAACTCTTTTCGTTTTCTTAGAGATCAGACCAGCTTCTCTCAGAACCTCTAAATTTACGTTGTCGGAATTTAAGTTTTTGATCTCCTCCAATCTTATTTCATCAGTATATTTGCTCTGTCTAGACGTAAACCCAAATTTTGGTAAACGTCTCTGCAGAGGCATCTGGCCGCCTTCGAATCCGCTTTTATGGTACCCACCAGACCTCGACTTCTGTCCCTTATGGCCTCGGCCACAGGTTTTACCCAGACCGGAACCACCGCCTCTGCCTCGGCGCTTACTGCCTTTATTTGAACCAGTAGCTGGACGCAAATGATTTAGTTTCATGTCTCTTCCTCTCTCACCTCTAACAAATAGGAAATCTTGTTAATCATTCCTCTATTTTCAAGGGTGTCCAATATAGACCTCGTTTGTCCAATTTTTCTCAGTCCTAAACCATGAGCGCACAACTTATGGTTTTTAAGCCTTCCGTTAAGACTTTTTACGAGTTTCACACTTAGGTTTTTGGCCATCGTTGCCACCCTCTTACCTTATTGATTCCACTGGTTTGCCTCTTTTAGCCGCCGCATCTTCTGGTGAGATCATCATTTTCAGTCCATTAACAGTGGCTCTAACTACATTAACGGGATTAGTCGTCCCAATGCACTTCGCCAATACATCGGTGACGCCTACTACTTCGAAGACTGCGCGCATAGCACCTCCCGCGATAATACCCGTGCCAGCAGAAGCTGGCTGCATATACACCCTCGCAGCCCCATGCTCTCCGATAAGTGAGTATTGTAATGTTCCACCATCTATCGAGACAGAGGTCATATTTTTACGCGCATTTTCCATAGCCTTCTGTATCGCGACAGGAACCTCTCTGGCCTTACCTCTGCCAAATCCTATCCTCCCCTGACCATCGCCCACCACCGTTAGCGCAGAAAATCCAAAAATTCGACCACCTTTGACAACCTTCGCAACTCTATTAACAGAAATAAGTTTCTCTAAAAGACCTTCATTCCCTTCAGGAATATTTAAGTTAGCCATCTTCGACTCCTTTAAAAGACCAATCCAGCACTGCGCGCAGCTTCGGCTAAAGCTTTCACACGCCCATGATACCTATAGCCAGACCGATCAAAAGCTACTTGTTTAACCCCTGCATCGATAGCCCTTTCGGCTATTAATTTACCAACTTTTGCAGCTGCATTAACATTACCCTTATGCTCGCCTGAACCCTGGAAAAGGTCGTCTAAAGTGGAAGCAGCAGCCAATGTTTTATCCCCGCCTTCGCTGATTATCTGCGCATAAATATGACGAGGACTGCGATATATACTTAGCCTCGCTGTTCTTTTGTTTAGAATATTCATTCGAGTTTTTAGCGCTCTTTTCATGCGCGATGCTTTTTTCTTATCCACCTTTATGCCTTCTTAGCTTCCTTTTTGACGATTTGCTCCCCTGCGTAGCGTACACCCTTTCCTTTGTAAGGCTCAGGAGGTCGAAATGACCTTATATCTGCAGCTACTTGACCTAAAACTTGTTTATCTACACCCTGTATAACAATCTCAGTTTGGCTGGGGGTTTCAATGGCAACACCCTCGGGAATAGCAAATTCCACTGGGTGAGAAAA
>CACJXQ010000054.1 GCA_902597385.1 uncultured Pseudomonadota bacterium
TATGCTGGGGGGGCTTGGGTTCCTGTGAACATCCGGAACTCCGTACCTACAAATGCTGAATATATGGCTTACGTCAAAACTAAGTGGTTATTTTTTCATTCAAGTTTATTAGACCGAATGGGGGATGTCGTCTCTCAACTGCCAGATCTAAAAAACGCTATCTGCATTGATGCGTCAGTTGATGGGTACGAATTTCTACCCGATTTTTGTTGCGACGCGTCCGAAGTGAGCGTGCTTGATTGGTCTGATCCTTCGGGTAGGCCAGACCATGTTTTCTCGAGATGGCCGACAGGAGGGACAACCGGTCCCTCAAAGGGTGTGGAAATGACTAATCAGAATATAATTACTATGTTTGAGCTAGGTATAAAGCACTATGTAGATTCTTTTGAAGGGCTAATTGTTCACTTGGCTGTCGCTCCGATAACTCATGCGGCGGGCTTGATGACTAGCATTTTCTCGGCAGTTGGCGGAACCACTATTATTCAAGAATCCTTTGAACCTATAGAGGTGCTCAAGGCAATAGAAAAACATGGGGTGACGCACATTTTTTTTCCTCCTACGGCTTACTATGCTTTGTTAGACGCCGCTAAGTCGTCTACATTTGATTTATCAAGTTTAAGGCAAATACTCATAGCTGCTGCCCCAGTATCACCAGCAAAATTAAAAGAAGGGATAGAAGTTTTCGGGCCGGTCGTTTGTCAATGTTATGGTCAGGCGGAGGCGCCAATGCTAATTTCAATGTTGAGTTCAACTGTTTTAGCAGACGCAGTCACAGGCAGATATTCTGAACGTGTTTTTAGTTGTGGGGAAGTTACTAGTTGCACGGATGTTGCGATTTTAGATGATGATGGTCACAGATTGCCGATTGGCGAGAAAGGAGAGATTTGCTGCAGAGGCCCTCTGGTAACGCCGGGCTATTTCGAAAAAGCTTCTGCGACCTCCGATGTTAGAAAGTATGGATGGCATCATACTGGGGATATTGGATATCTCGACGAATATAATTTTCTTTACATAGTAGATCGAAAAAAGGACATGATAATAACTGGAGGATTTAATGTCTTTGCAACAGAAGTAGAAGCCCCTATATTAGAGATCGAGGAGGTTCTTGAATGTGCGGTAATTGGGGTTCCAGACGAACGCTGGGGCGAAAAAGTTACTGCTATAGTTGTTTTGAAAGTACCAGATTCTATCTTGGAGGAAAATATAATAGAAGTTATAAAACCTAAACTGGGTAGCGTCAAAACCCCTAAAACAATTCAATTTTGGAATTCTATTCCTAAAACTGCGGTTGGGAAAACTGATAAGAAATTAATTAGAGAAGAGTTTTGGAAAGATAAGAATCGATTAATAAACTAGGGTATTTTCTTTTAATTCAATCCGTCATCCGAAGATTGTAAGTTCGGATGACGGATGGTTCGCTGGCTTAATGAGGTGCAGTAAACTAGATGCTACTAATCTAGCCTTTTTTATTTGAAAATTTCAGTCGTTCTGTACCATGTAAACGTTATATTCAACGCGGCCCGGCCTTAATCTACCTTGGGCGACGCATACGATATTATTTACCCATGAGTATCTGGAATCGCCAGTTTGCATTCTAGGTGTGGTGAAAAAGTACTGGTCACCGTAGTCTGTACTGCCATCACCGCCAATGGCTTTAACCACAGCTTCTGTCATTTCTAGCTTTCCGGTGTACTCAACATAAATGAATGCTCCATCATGCGTTTCAAAGGTGGCTCTTACATCTAAATGTCCGTGTGTTTCAGATAAGGTGAGCCAATCTGCCGCAGCGGCATTTCTTATACGCCCTTTTAATTTGGGCCCTTCAAATTCCCCTCCATCAACCTCGACTATTAGACGGTTACCGAATGCTCCGCTTCCAACTTCGAGACTGCTGGATAGCACCGCATGATATGATAGTAGTAATTCTAATTTCACTTCTAAAGTCCTCCTTTTAAATGAATGCTAGTATTTACAATTTTTTATTATAGTCAGCATCAGCTCTCCACGCCCTTTGGCTCTTTTTGTCTCATGAATCCGAACATATAACCGGCTATTCTTCTCATCTGAATTTCTTCGGTTCCTTCTGTTATTCGGTACCTTCGATGGTGTCGATAAATATGCTCGAAAGGTTTATGGCGAGAGTACCCTAAGCCCCCATGCACTTGCATAGCGCGATCAGCTGCCTCGCAGCATAAACGATTTGCCCAATAGTTACACATTGAAACTTTATCAGAAACGGAAAAAGCGCCGTACTTATCCATCATCCATGCGGTTTTTTGTACCAAAGCGCGCAACATTTCACATTGTGTTTGCAATTCCACTAAAGGAAATTGGATTCCTTGCTGTCGGGAGAGCGTTTTCCCAAAAGGGCTTCTTTTTTTTGCATACTCGATGCTTTCCCAAATACAAAACTGAGCGGCACCGAGGCTTGATGCCGCTTGTCGGATTCTGTTTTCATTAAAAAAATGTTGTACTATTTGGAGGCCTTTCCCTTTTGTACCAAGTATCGAGGTTTCCGGTACTCGGACCTTTTCTAACGATACACGACCATGATCGGTCGGCATGTTAAAAGTCCATAGCAATTCTTCTAATTTAAATCCTGCTGAATCAGTAGGCACTAAAAAGGCAGTGATCCCATCGGCATCGCCAGCTTTTCCGGAGGTGCGAGCAAAGATTAAATCTGCCGGTGCTGAATGAATGCCACTATTCCAAGTTTTTTCTCCTTGTATAATCCAACCATTGCTAGTCTTATGGGCAACAGTTTCCATATGGGTGGCATCGGATCCATGCTTTGGTTCAGTTATTCCAAAAGCGAACATCGCGTCACCCGCAGCTAGTTTTTCTACCCACGTAGCTTTTTGCTCTTCACTGCCATAGTTCAGCATCAAAAGAAGAGCTATATTATTCGCGACAATTGAATGTTCATTCTGAAGATCACAGTGTAGACCTAAACCCTTGCTAGCAAGGTGCTCCCTGATTATAGCCATACCTAAATTAGTGCCATCACGTCCGCCATGTTCTCGAGGAAAGGCATAACGGTAGTGACCTGCTTCGTCCGCTATTTTTCTAGTTTTGGCGAGTAATTCTTCCCATTCTTTCGAAGGTCGTCCTCCTAGTTCCCAGTCGGTTCGACTATATTCTCTTCGGTGATCAAAAAAACGAACATTATCATCCTGTTCCTCTAAGGGCTTTATCTTTTCGACTATAAAGGTATCCAGTTCTGAGAGGTAGGTGGATAGCTCTATCGGTATGTCGAAGTTCATTCTATATCCTTTAGAATTTCTCTAGAGATAATCACTCGTTGAATTTCGCTGGTTCCCTCATAAATAGTAGTAACACGCGCATCTCTGGCATATTTTTCTAGAGGGTAGTCCTTGGTGTATCCAGCGCCTCCCATTAGCTGTAGGGACGTGTAACATGCCCGATTAGCCCATTCACTTGCATACAGTTTGGCCATTGAGGCTTGTTTCATGTACGTCTTTTGATTTTCTTTTAACCAGGCTGCTTGCAACGTTAGTAGGCGAGAGGCCTCCATTTCAGTATAAGCGTCGGCAATCATAAATTGGGGACCTTGAAATTCGGAAATAGTTTGCCCGAACTGTCTTCTATCGGTAATGTATCGGGAAGCTTCTTCAAGTGCCGCGCTTCCTATACCCAATGCGAGTGAGGCAATGCCGATCCTACCCCCAGTCAATTCTCCAACCGCTATTTTAAATCCCTCATTTAGCTTTCCTAAAAGAGCAGATTTGGGAACCAAGCAATCTGTGAAATGGACTGCGTTGGTGCTGGAAGCAATTTGTCCCATCTTGAGTTCCCCAGCTCCAATTGAAACTCCAGGGTTGTCACTCTCAACAATAAAGCAGGATATCCCTTTGCCAGGTTTTGCGTCAGGGTCTGTAACCGCCCATACTACGAAAAGACCGGCATACTCAGCGTTTGATAT
>CACJXQ010000055.1 GCA_902597385.1 uncultured Pseudomonadota bacterium
TTTGTTGCACCGTAAAAATTCTTGTTATTGAAGGGATGATTTTCCTTCATCGGTTCCTCTATAGCGTCTCCATAAACAGAGGCAGAAGATGAGTAAACTAGTCTTTTTACTTTGTTTCTTACGCAGGCTTCCAGGACGTTAAATGTCCCTTTGACGTTTACCTCAAAGGCGCTTGCAGGGAACTCGTGACACTGTAGTAACCACAGTGCGGCAAAGTGAAAAACGCCATCCATTCCTCTCACAGCATCATTTAAAATGTCTGCTTGGCAGATATCGCCACCGATGTCAAAAATCTTGACTCTAGAGTCTTTAAGCGCTGGTTCCAAATTTGATTGTAGTCCTCTCACAAAATTATCGAAAATTATGATTTCACTTGGGTTTTCATTCAGCAATTTATCTACGGTATGGGAGCCTATAAGTCCTGCTCCCCCAATTACTAGAAATTTCTTTCCGGCTATTTCCATTTTTAAACCTTTTTATCTTAGCTGCATTTTTTATGGTCGAGGGCAAATTTCAAATTTCAATATTATCAAAGGCAAATTTAAGAGCATCTGCTACTGTTTGGATGTCGCCGTCGCTCAAGTAGGGGTGCATAGGAAGACTTAGCACCTTTTTGGCGGCTTGCTCAGCTTTTGGAAAGCTTTCTTTTTTAGTCAAAACCCTTTCTATCGCAGGTTGCTGATGGAGCGGTGTGGGATAATGGATTGAGGTTGGGATGCCTTTCATTTTTAGCAAGTCTACGATTTTTTTTCGGTGTTCTACTTGGATTGTATATTGTGCGAAGACACTGGTGTAGTGTTCCTGAATTTCTGGAACTTTGACTTTGGTTGGGCAAATTTCTTGTATTTTCTGTGAGTACTTTTGTCCGACTAGGTTTCTTTTCTTTACTTCAGACTTAAATTGCTCGAATTTCGCGAGTAACACTGCTGCTTGAATAGTGTCTAGTCTTCCATTGAAGCCAATAAGAGTGTGGTGATATCGGGATTCTTGGCCGTGATTTCTGATTTTCCTCATTTTATCTAGGATTTCTAAGTCATCAGAAAAACAAGCCCCCCCATCTCCGTAACAACCTAGCGGTTTTGAGGGGAAAAAACTGGTGCATCCTATTGTTGAGATTGAGCAAGATTTCTTTTCTCGAAAGGTGGCTCCAAAACTTTGAGCTCCATCCTCTATTACGGCCAACCTATTTCTTTTAGCAATTTTGTTGATAGATTCGAAATCTGCCATTTGGCCGTAAAGGCTCACGGCGATTATTGCTTTAGTCTTCTCATTAATTGCTTTTTCAATGAGTGTAGGATCTAGGTTATAGGAAGTGGGGTTTATGTCGACAAAGACTGGGATAGCTCCAGCCATTATTATAGTTTCGGCCGTGGATATGAAACTGAACGGAGTGGTAATCACCTCATCTCCGGGTTTTATCTCTAAAGCCATAAGCGCTAGCATAAGTGCGTCTGTTCCAGAGGAGGTCGATACGCATCCAGTGCTGCCTATGTAACTTGATAACTCACCCTCTAAATTTTCTATCTCGGGCCCATTAATATATTTGCCATGTTCAAGAACATTTTTAATGTTTGAGTTAATATCATCTTCGAGCAAAAGATATTGTTTTTTTAGGTCTACAAATTCCATTTGGTTAAATTCCATCGAGAAGTGTCAAAGCACCATCATTCAGGATATAAACTTCGTTGGTATTTTCACATACGGTTTTGCCCTCGCCCTCAAGGGGCAATTTTAGACGCTCGCCGTACCTGCTCATCCATCCAATCTGTTTTCCGGGAACTCCCGTAATCAACGCGAAATCCTTAACATTTTTGTTCACCACTGCACCCGCCCCTATAAAGGCAAATATCCCGACGGTTATACCGCATACAATGGTGCAGTTCGCGCCAAGCGAAGCCCCTTTGCGTATGACAGTGTCGCGGTACTCGTTTTTTCTCGAAATTTGTGACCTGGGATTGTAGACGTTTGTGAACACCATGCTAGGCCCGCAAAAAACATCATCTTCGATTATCACGTTGTCGTAGACAGACACATTATTTTGGATTTTAACGTTGTCTCCGATGAGCACATTATTTCCTATGAAAACATTTTGGCCAAGAGAGCATCTTTGTCCAATTTTTGCGCCAGGTGAGACGTGGGTCCAGTGCCAAATTTTAGTGTCCGAGCCAATTGATGCTCCATCTTCGACGATTGAGGTGTCATGAAAATTTGAGCTTTTAACTGCCATCTCAATAATCAAGTGGAAGGGATATCCTACATCCGTTCTTCGCAGAACTGTAAATGGCGGTAAGGGTTTCTAATGATCGTAAACCCTCTCTTCCATCGGTCGAAGGAACGTTAGCGCCCCTCATTACATCTATTACATTCCTGTAATATAGCGGATGACCTATCCCATAAACGGAATCGGTTTTATAGCTGGCCTCCGATATAGTCCTATCCACGTCCCATGGAGTCTCGAATTCCCAATGTTTGACTTCGTTCAAAGCTAGTCCGCCAATTTCTACAGTTCCTTTCTCTCCAAGAATAGTGACTGATCCTTCGTAATTTTTTGGGTAGGTAAGCATCGTTACATTTATAGAGCCCAGCGCACCGTTTCTCCACTTTACGTTTACTGTAGCCGTATCCTCTACCTCAATATTTCTTGCGAGAGTGGCTGTATAGGAGTGTACACTTTCGATCGGACCAATCAGCCAGTCTAACAAGTCAATGTAGTGGCTTGCTTGATTCATTAACGCGCCTCCATCAAACTCCCATGTTCCCCGCCAAGGTGCCGAGTCATAGTAATCTTGAGGTCGTGTCCAGAAAACGTTTAAGTTTGCCATATATAGTCTGCCGAACCTTCGTTGAACTAGCGCGTCTTTTAGGATTTTTAAGGTAGGGTTAAGTCGATTTTGTTTTACAACGAATAATTTTTTCCCGGCCTTGTCGGCAGCCTTTACCATTTCTCTCCCGTCACTAAGTCTTGTGGCCATCGGCTTTTCGGTAATCACATGGTATCCATTTTGGACAATCTCTATCGTCTGGTTAGAATGAAGTCCGCTTGGTGTGCAAAGTACAACACAATCACATTGAGTCTGCCCTAGCATATCAGTGAGATTGTCAAAACCTTTTACCTTGAGTTGTTCGCATATAGTTTCAAGCTTATTCTTATCAACATCACAAACCGCAACTAACTCAGCATCATCACCATTTGTGTCTATTGCTTCAAAATGACGTGCTGAAATTCTTCCGCATCCAACAACTGCGAAGCGGATTTTACGTCCGATTATTGTACTTTTTGAGGGGCCGAGCATGGTTAGTCATTCCATGTAGTTTATTTATTTCTTCCCAATAGCTTTCGGGTTGGTTTCTTAGTTTAATGCCGTAAACGTTTTGATACAACCGCGGGTCTGTCGTTTCTCCAGCAAGGAGGGTAACTATTTTTCGGAAATGGCCGACACCAAACCTAATCTGCACAAAGTGGTGGGCCGTGTAGGGTTCGAACCTACGACCAACGGGTTAAAAGCCCGGTGCTCTACCAGCTGAGCTAACGGCCCAAGTGCGTGGTTTTGGTTTCGCTGAAGTCATGATATCAAAAACAAATTCGATAAACATGCCGTTTTTAAAATTCGTCAACAGGGTTGTCGAACAAAGTCAAATCCTGTTTGTGGTACCGAAAATTGAGTTAGGTGTAGTATAATGCTTTTTGTTTGCGGATTGAACTAAGTTCGCGAAGTGTTGGGAAATTTGTGGTTACTAGGTTGTTGGAGTTTGAGATGCCTATTTATGAATATCAATGTGACAAATGTGGTCATCGTTTTGAGTTGATGCAGCGAATGTCCGACGCGC
>CACJXQ010000056.1 GCA_902597385.1 uncultured Pseudomonadota bacterium
AAAATAGATTCAGAGCATCTAGAAATAGCGTTTTCTGATGCTTCTTTTGAGACGGAAAAAGGACCTCAACCTATGGAAGCTGTAAGAGTTCTACCTTCTCTGATTATAGATAAGATGGGACGTTATAAAGGGCTGAGAGACGTTGAGTCTGCCAATGAAAGCCTTCTAGACAAAATACCTGTCGATATTGAAAGCGAAGATCGAGAGAACTGGAGACGTAAGTTAAAGGATCCAAATATTTTGAAATCCATGAATCAACGGTTTGAGGGTATATGGAATACCTGGGTAGGCAGCTGGAACGGCTTATCAGTAGACCAGGAGCGCGGATTTGAAACGGGTAATCGCATGTCAGTAGATTTAGACGGGAGAGTCCTTGATTATGAATATCTGGGGCTTCAAAAGAATGTTTGCGCGCGTTGCGTGAAGCTTCGTTGTGAAAGTAGTTTGGGCCGAGAGGAGGCTACTGCTACCGTTCGTCATTCTCTAAGTGAAGCGCAAGTTAAGGACAATATCATTTTAGAGGAGGCTGGAAGCTCAACCCTCACTGAGGTGGTCACTGACTTGGAGAGTTTGTTGCCATACTATGCTAAGACATCCACTCACGTGATGCTCAAAATTCAAGGTATGAATGAGATACATCGAGAAGTTACCCAAGAGTATTGGTTTGATTGGATTGAGTAAGGCCCTATAAATACATTTATATGTTTATTTACGAAACGAAAGTGCATGAACAATGGATTGACTGCAATGAGCACATGAATGTGGCTTTTTATTATTATGCTTTTGAAGCGGCAGCTATCGAACTATGGGATTTTATTGGCGTAGATCAGACATACCGTACAACCGAGGAAATTGAAATAGAAACTAAGGAAGGACATATTCAATTTATCCAAGAGGCAAATATCGGAGATTCTTTACGTATTGAATCGCAAATATTTCATATTTTAGAAGAAGCTTTGTTGTTGGGCCAGGAGATGTTTTGTGGAGAACACATTTTATGCAGATTTGGGTCCTTTACAGAAATCGTATGTCGCAAGTCTGGTCAACCTAGAGCTTTAGCAAAAGAAGTTTTTGACAGTGCATTAAGTGTAAAATTTGCTGGTTCCGATTTGCCTGATTGGCTCGTAAGGCGAGTGGGAATAAATAGGCCCAGCTAGACTATCGGTAGGGGCTATGTTTTTATACCTGCAAAAATAACTACACACAGTAATATACCGAGGAATCACTATGCGTTTAAATGAACCCCGAATCTACCCGAAAGAGCCCGATAGTTGGTCTGACGCTGAGAGCAAACAGATGGCTCCTTTTGTTGCTGACGGTGCGGACATGAATATTTTTAAAACTTTGCTACAACATCCCAACCTAATGCGGCGTTGGATGGTGTTTGCAAATCATGTATTGTTTAAGTCTAGCTTGCCCATTCGAGAGAAGGAACTGATCATACTAAGGATTGGTTTTCTATGTCAGGCAGGTTATGAGTGGGCTCAACATGTTCAAATCGCCCTTAAAGGTGGGCTTGACAGCCAAGGAATCAGAAGTGCTAAAGAGGGCCCAGATATGATTGGCATATCTGAGGTAGATAAGCTCTTGCTACAGGCGACGGATGAGCTTCACAAAGATGCCTTTATTTCTGATGGAACGTGGACTGGTTTAGCTGAACACTTCTCCCAAGAGCAGCTTATGGATATCGTTTTTACTGTAGGCCAGTATAATCTGGTTTCTATGGCTTTGAACTCCTTCGGGGTCCAGCTAGATGCTGGTATCCCCGGAGAAGGTTTATCTGATGTTAAACTCTAGAGGTCACTGTTTTTCTAATACCACTACCGGAATTTCTCGGTCCCCAGCTTTCTTTTGGTAATCTGTGAAAGGAGGATAGTCTTTTGCCATATTGTCCCAAATAGTGCTTCGCTCGTCTCCTTTAGCTAAGCGTGTAGTCGCCTCAAACGTATCATTAGCTACTTTTACTTTAACGTTTCCTTGTGTGCTCAAATTGTGAAACCAGCCAGGATGCTTTGGTGAACCACCTTTTGAAGCTATGATCGCGTATCCCGTATCGGTTTTTCCATAGAGTAGAGGCATGATCGACTCTTTTCCTGTTTTTCTTCCATTGGTAAAGAGTAGAAGTGTTGGTAAAGGGCCAGGACCTCCTGCCACAGATGAATCCCATAAATGTCCTGCTTCTCCATCGGATAAATAAAGTTCTCTGTGTTTTGCAATCCAGCCTGATTCGCTAGCCTCTTTAATTGGATCAGCCATTCTATATTCCTCTCTCGTGTTATGTTGATAGGACGGTTATTCCGATAAGAGCCGAAAAACTCGTAAAGCTCACTAATTTGGTGGAAAGTGGATGTTTAAACGTTTAATCTGCGCACTATGGATAACCTAAAGTTCTCAAACGAATTCTACTCTTTTGTGAGAGGGACGCAAGACCCTGTGGCCGGAGCGTTATTAGTTTCTCGAGTTATCGATGGGGATACTGATCTCTTGTGGATAGAGCAAGAATTCGAGCGGCTGGCACGCGGATGTACGGAAGAAGTCTGTGATGCGAAGAGCCTTTGTGCTTACTTAAGAGGGCAAGGTTTTGGTGGGTCAGAAAATTATTTCCGTCAGGAAAATAGTTCTCTAAATTTTGTGCTTCGACAAAAAGAGGGGATACCAATATCTTTGGCTATCCTTCTCATGGGGGTGGGGCGAATTTTGGGTTTGCTCGTGGAGGGGATAAATTATCCTGGCCATTTTCTCGCGCGAGTGGAAGGAGTATTGGTAGACCCTTTTTCGCTGCAGGTTTTTGACGCCAGTAAAGGACTTCTGGATTCTGGAAATGAGCTGATTGATATCGGCGCCCTAAACATAGCCTCCGGCCGAGATATTGTGATGAGAATGTTTAATAACCTAAGACAGATAGCGAGTGATAAGGGCGACTATATGAGTGCTCTAGATTATTGTGGTTACCAGCTTATACTAACTGAAGAACCTTTTTCTGTTTATGTGGAGAGGGTTTCATTGTGGTTAGCTGCTGGAGTAAAAGAGATGGCGCTTCACGACCTAGAGAAGTCCATTTCTCATGCTCCAACCTTAGAGGTTCGCAGTAAGTTAGAGAGGCATCGCGCCACTATAGAGGCATCCCCTAGTAAATTACACTAGTAACTTACTAGGGATAGGGCTTTATGACTAGTTCATTTTTTTATGAATTTGAGTGTCATCCGATCGCTTTCGCCAATCGCCAAGTATTTCTCTTTATCAACCTCGCCTAACCTAAGCATAGGCGGTAAAGTCCAAACACCTTTTGGATGGTTAGCAAGATCGGAAGGGTTTGCATTTATTTCAGATCGGGCTTCCAAGCTAAAACCGACTTCCTCAACTAGCGCAATAACTTGATTTTCGGTCAAATATCCTGTCTTTGCTGATTCTAATCCGACACGTACGCAACATAGCTTGTTTCATCATTCTCTGCCAACAAATGGTAAAAAGGCTGGTCTTTCTTGGGCCTGGCATCTTCTGGTATCGATTGCCACCATTCTTCAGTGTTACTAAAAGTTGGATCGACATCAAATATGATGCCTCTAAAAG
>CACJXQ010000057.1 GCA_902597385.1 uncultured Pseudomonadota bacterium
CCTGGTTCATTTTCAAGCTCGTAAGCTTGTCGAGCTTCATCAAGGTTATATCCAGGTGTATTAATTCCCGGTTCAGTGTGGTGGAAAACCCTTTTGGTTAATTGATCGATCAACTCTCGCCGAGCGGCCACTTCATCAGTTGGAGGATGCTTATGAAAAAGGACGCCTGATGGGTTCTTTTGCGGAAGAGTGCGCCAAAAAATATGGATTTTCTCGAACCGAGCAGGACGAATTTGCCATCGAGTCACTGAAACGAGCGCAGAAAGCCATTGATACAGGGGCTTTTAAAAGGGAGATAGAGCCGGTTACCGTTAAAAGTCGAAAAGGCGACCATGTCATGGATATGGATGAGCAACCTGGAAATGCTCAACTTGACAAGATTCCACATCTGAGGCCAGCTTTTGCCAAGGACGGTACTGTCACGGCCGCAAATTCTAGTAGCATAAGTGATGGTGCTGCCGCAGTCATTTTAATGTCCGAACATGCTGCCTCAGAGAAGGGCATTAAACCGTTGGCTTATTTGATGGCGCACTCCAGTCATGCCCAAGAGCCGTCTTGGTTCACGACTGCACCTGTGGTGGCCATCAAGGACGTTTTGGCTAAGGTTGGATGGAAAAAAGAGGAAGTCGGACTTTTTGAAGTGAACGAGGCGTTTGCAGTTGTAACTATGGCTGCTATGACTGAGCTAGATCTTCCACATAGCAAAGTGAATGTAAGGGGAGGGGCATGTGCTTTGGGGCATCCGATAGGAGCTTCAGGAGCAAGAATCGTTGTAACGTTGATTCATGCCATGCAGGATGCAGGTGTCAAGAGAGGTGTCGCTAGTTTGTGCATCGGAGGTGGGGAGGCTACCGCCTTAGCGATAGAATTGGCGTAGGGTTCGGTATTCTCGCCCGCCTGGTTATCTGAAAAAGGTTAGCAATTTCTATGGTCATAGGCCGGGAGCGAATTTCTTTGTGCCCGCTACCGGCCTATAGTCTACAATGTTCGTAAATGTTTGTAAGTTAATCAAATATTGGCAGTTTAAGCCTCAACCAGCTTCGTTGGCTAATCTAACATTGATCTTTTTATATTGGCCTTCCTTCAAACTAATGGCTGTCGCTCTGCCACCTAAGACTAGTAGGCCTCCATCAGGTAACACGACGGGATTTTTAAGCCAAGAGAGGATCCTTAACTCGGTTCTGTCGGCCAGTTCCCAATCGTTGTTTTTGAATTGACCTATAAGGCCTACTGCTCCCGTGATAACAGGGGTGCCATCATCAGCTAGGGCGACGCCAAAGATACCTTCTCGGCCTGGCTTGGCGTTATTTCTCCAAGTTTTACCGTTATCTTTACTAAAGGCATTGACCCCAGCTGCACCAGCCAGCCAGAGGTTGTCTCCATTCTGAACACCACTCATCCAATAGGCGGGTTCGGGTTCCCTGGGGACTATTTTTGTATTTCTACGAACCCAAGTTTCCCCACCATCTTTGCTTTGAATAATTAATCCAAATTCACCAGCTAGAGTAATCAAGCCTTCAGATAGCAGCACCTTATTCCAAGAAACGTCTCCGCCCCGAAAGGGAGGACCTGGTGCAAATCGGGTACTCACTGATGGAGGAGGGTTCATGTCTAGTTGCTCGTGAACTTGTATGAAACCTTCGTCAGGATATAGAAGATAGTGTTCGTCTGAGATTGCAGGCTTGCCATTCACAAAGGCTTTGAATTCTAAGGTATCAGTATCAAGGTTCTGAACCCCTAAATACCAGTCAGCAGGTTGACCTCCGGGAAAGTTAACCTTGGGCATGTTTACATCTCTAATTTCAAGAATCTCAAAATCTTGAGAGTTGGTACTCCTCGCCACCATGCCTCTAGCTCCGACCACCCAAGTCACACCATTCAAGTGGGCTATGTCCAAAACTGGCTCTTCGTATTCAGATACCTCGCCAACAAATTGGACAGAAGAGCCTGACAGTTTATAGAGTTTCCCATTAGAAGCTCCTATGAAGGCCTCAGATGCTGATATCTTTTGAATGGCGGTATAGTCCTCATTAGGTACATCGTCAAAAGTAGAAAGGATAGCCTCTTCTCCTTCCAAGACCAATGTTCCCACTAGTCCATTATGGCCGGCGACAACTATTCCTGTTTCTTCAAGATGCACTGCGCCCATGAAGTCTATTTTCATCGTGCTGGTGTTTATTTCGTTCGCACTTTGAGCGTGAGCGTTACCGAGTTGAACCATCGCCACGGCAAAGACCGCTGCTGTTACGGAAGATAATTTTCTTATCATTTCTTAAGTCCTTATTAATTTCTAACTGCAATTACTTAAAAATCTGCGGCAGTGTAATGTGCAGACATGCCCCTCGAACATTTGTAATTCTATCGATAAATGGATAGTGCTGCAAAAAACCTAATCCCCAACGGTGAGTTTTTCATTCGAAGCGTAAGGTGTCAATAGGTCGCTAATCCACTAGTGCGTTATATTTGCCTTTAAAGTATATCAGAGGTCTTGAAAGCGGATCGTTATTAAAATGCAACTGTGAGACCTCTCCGCATACTACACGATGGTCCCCACCGTCATAAACATTGCTTGTGTTGCATTCTATGCTAAGGAAGCTGTCCTTCAGGACTGGCGTCAAAGTGACGCCCGGGATCCAATCAACACCGTCAAATTTGTTTTTCCCTTTCTTGGCGAAGCGGTTAGAAAGATCTTTTTGTGCTTCGGTGAGCACATTAATGCAGAATGCCCTTCTATCTAGCATTGGTTGCATAGTGTCGGAACCCAGGTCTACGCAAACTAAGAACATAGGAGGATGCAGACTCAAAGAAGTCACAGAATTCATCGTGAGTCCAAAAGGATTATCTGATAGATCCGCGGTGGTAACTATAGATACCCCTGTGGCCCAAAGGCCCGATGCAGTTCTGAATGTTGATTCATCGATCTTTTGAGAATTCATAATAATGTAACTTCCTTTGCTTCATTTCGCCGTGCAGTGCTTTAAGTTATCC
>CACJXQ010000058.1 GCA_902597385.1 uncultured Pseudomonadota bacterium
AAATTATTTTTAGCTCTGTGTCGGAGTCGGGGTAAGCAAATTCGACTGCTACAAATCGTTGGCGCGTGCTTTGCTTGAGGTCTTTTAGAACGCTCTGGTAGCCTGGGTTGTATGAAATAGCCAGGCAAAACTCGGGTGGCGCTTGCATTAATTCCCCTAGCTTTTCGATTGGCAAAATTCTACGATCGTCACAAAGGGGGTGTATTACTACAGAGGTGTCTTTTCTAGCTTCCACTACTTCGTCTAGATAGCAGATACTTCCATTTCTAACCGCGTCTGTCAGAGGGCCATCAACCCAAACCGTCTGTCCGCCTTTAACTAAATATCTGCCAATTAGGTCTGAGGCGGTTAAATCATCATGACAGGCTACGGTTACCATAGGGCGTTTCAGTTTCCACGCCATATACTCAATAAAACGGGTTTTACCGCAGCCGGTTGGACCTTTCAGCAGTATTGGCAGTTGGTTATTATAGGCTGCTGAAAAGACATCTACCTCGTCGCCAATAGCTTCATAATATGGTTCTTTTTCAACAAAGTGCTGGCTCGTTTTTATGGTTTCTTCCACCGGCATTATCTTCTCCTAAATTTCTAATTACAGCTAGCAATTTTCTACTTTATCGTCTACTGCGCGATCCAACCCCCGTCAACTGGTAGAGCAACTCCTGTAACGTAAGAAGATCTCTCGGACAGGAGCCATGCTACCGCGTCGGCAATTTCCGAAGGTTTTGCAACTCTTTTCATGGGAACCATTTTTATAAGTTGCTCTCTAATTTTAATGCTGGCATCCGTTACTCTTTCAAGCATAGGAGTCTCAATAAACCCCGGACACACGGCGTTGACTCGGATGTTTTTCGAGGCATACTCAAGCGCTATGGTCTTACTTAGCCCTATAACCCCATGTTTGGCACTATTGTAACCGCTCGCCCCGGGGATTCCTATTAATCCAGCTGCTGAGCTCGTACTTACTATGCTTCCCCCACTCGCTTGTTTTTGCATTTCATCGATTTGACATTTAATACAGTTATATACCCCAGTTAAATTTACATCTAGAACCTTTTTCCAGTCCAAATTCTCATAGTCCGAGATTTTAGCGGTTGGTCCCTCAATGCCAGCATTATTAAAAGCACCGTCCAGCCTGCCGTGCCGCGAGGATACTTCTTCGGTTACTTTCTTAACCGATTCGAAATCGGTCACGTCCATTCTTAAGTAGCTTGCTTGGTGGCCGTTTTTAACAATCTTACTCGCTGTCTCTTTTCCCTCTTCATCTTGAATATCGCCAATCACTACAACCGCACCCTCTGACGCAGCTAATTCAGCCGTGCTTTTTCCGATACCGGAGCTTCCTCCGGTTATGAGTATTACTTTATCTTTTAGTATTCCCACTTAAATATCCTCTAACAAAAAAATGCCTCTATTCCAAATAATTTAGTTCAAATGAATCTGTCAGCAGTAGATTAATTCGGCCAAGTTCTTCGCCGCCGGCTATTCTCGTATTTCTGCTGTAGAGGTGGGATAATCTATCCTGTAACGGAACTTATGTATAGTGGGAACCTCAGCACTATAAGGAACTGACAAAAATTTTCGCAGTATGGAGGTAGAAAATGACTCTGGAACGAATAAACCCTGATAGCATAATAGAGCCATTTAATGGTGCATATAGTCACGCAGTTGTGATACCGCCCGGAAGTAGGGTGGCACACATTTCCGGTCAGGTTGGTGTACGAAAGGATGGAACGGTATCAGATGATTTGAGAGAGCAAGTAGAACAGACGTGGCTAAACTTGATGGCGTGTGTAAAGGACGTTGAAATGGACGTTCAGGATATAGTTAAAATTACTGCCTATCTGGTCAACTTGGATGATTATCCTGTCTTTGCAGAGGTGAGGGCGAAGTATTTAGGCGAACCCAGACCCGCAGCGACGACAATTTTAGTTAAATCCTTAGTGTTGCCTGAATGGAGAGTCGAGATTGAGGCTGTGGCAGCTAAATAGAGGCTTTGTTGCTTGGCCGCATAATTTGTTGGTTATTTGGGACTGGTATCGCGAATGCGCTCGTAGTAATCTATTGGGAAGTCAATAGTGGATTTACTTTAAATTGTTCGCCGGTTAACTGAAAGAATGCCGAACGATTAGTTAGGAGGATGAAAATGGAAGTTGGGTTGTTTTATCTCCCCTCTGTTGGGAGAAAAGAAGACATCGAGCAAGGGATGGCAGGAAAACGAACTGATCTCTATCAGATGATGCTGAAAGAGATTACCGAACAACTCCAATATGCTGATGAATTTGGATACTACGGTTGCGGGACGACCGAGCACCACTTTCACATCGAAGGGGAGGAAGTTTCCACCAATCCGGTGATGCTCAATACTTATTTTGGTAGTAAAACCAAAAACATGAAGTTCGGCCAATTAGGTAATGTTCTGCCTTCTAGGAACCCTGTAAATTTGGCAGAAGATATAGCTATGATGAGCCAGATGAACGAGGGGAGAGCTTTCGCTGGGTTCGCCCGTGGATACCAACCTCGCTGGGTAAATGTTTTGGGACAAAAAGCTGGTCTAGGTTCTCCCGGTCAAGGAGAGGAGTATGAGGAGCTAAAAAGAGAGCTTTTTGAAGAGCACTTCGAAATAATAATGAAGGCATGGACTAATGATGTTTTTGAACATAAGGGAAAGCATTGGCAGATTCCAACTGAAAATATTAATTGGCCAGCAAAGGACGTAGCTCACGAATTTGGAAAAGGATGCGACGAGAACGGCATTATAAAACAAATCGGTATTGCCCCTGGACTGTATAACGATAAAATGTTGGATATGTTTATGCCCTTTGCCACGTCCGAGCGTTCTATACGCTGGGCAATGGAGAGGAATGTTGTACCGATTACAA
>CACJXQ010000059.1 GCA_902597385.1 uncultured Pseudomonadota bacterium
ATAAGGCTGGGCGTTGGGCAGCCCCCTGTAGCTTGCAAGACTACTGCAAATGGCTATTTGACAGCCTGTGCGCTCCCTTAAAACGGGCACTACACATGCGAGGACATTTAAGAGACCCTTGAGATTCACATCAATTATTTTCTCTGATGCATTCAGATCCAGTTCCTTTATAGGCATGGGATCATAGAGTGCAGCCATGAAAATCACCCGATGCCTTCCCGCCTCCTGAAAAATTTCTTCAGCAGCTGTCGAGACTTCTGTCGGATTTACCACATCAAGTGGATAACACTCTACGTTACTCCGCCTACCATCAGCGTTAATCGTCTCTTTAATATTTGCCAAAGACTCTGAGCTTCTTGCTGAAAGAAATAGATTACCTCCCTCAACCGCTAAGGCTTGAGCCAAGGCCGCTCCAATTCCGCTACTCGCCCCTATAATCCAAGTGTTACTTATATTATCTCTCATTATGAATTCTTATAGGGTCTTAATAGGGGAAAAGATCATATTTCCAGCAAGTCGGATCGTGGTCGTTTACCATTCCGCAACTTTGCATAAACGCGTAACAGGTAGTAGGTCCCGTGAACTTAAATCCCTTTTTCTTCAACATTTTAGACATTGCCGTAGATTCCTCGGTGAATGTAGGAACCACTCCTTTTATGTTTTCTTTTAGTGGCTCAAATGACCATAACAAATCGCTAAAGTTTTCTTCCAATTCGAAATGTTTTGCATTATTTACGAGCGCTTCTAACTTTCCCCGGTGTCTGATTACACCTTTATTATTAAGCCATTTATCCACCTCTTTTTCTTTTACCCTTGCCAGTCTAGATGGCTTGAATCCAAAAAATGCTTCCCGCATCGTTTCTCGTTTACGAAGGATAGTGATCCAAGAGAGGCCAGCTTGCATCATTTCCAAAGAAAGCATCTCAAAGAGTTTTTCAGCGTCGACTACTTTAACACCCCACTCTTTATCATGATAATCGATATAAAGTGAGTCGCTTAGACACCAAGCACATCTTACCTTGCCATCATCACTCATTCCCAACTCCTATTTGCCACTCTGAGACCTCTTGCTTCGAATAAGAGCAGGTACACTAATCAAGAACCTAGAGTCTCTAACCATCGAGGATTTTTTTGATAAGCTGCAAGAATAATTTTCGCACAAGCGCGAGCATCAGATAATCCATCATGATGCATGATAGATATCCCTAGCTCTCGGCAAACTGTAGGCAGCTTATGGTTTTGCAGGTTTGGCCAAAGTCGTCTCGCCACATCTCTAAAAGTACACAACCACCGTCGATTTCTGTTAGCAAGTTTATAGTACGCACAGCAAGCCTCCAACACACTTTTATCAAAGGATGCGTTGTGGGCTACCAAATAGTCAGCGCTTGAGAGATACCCCTCTATTTCGGGCCACACATCCTCAAAGCTAGGTTGGTCATACACGTCAGACCAGGTTATTCCGTGAATCTCTGAGTGCAAGAAATATTCACTAGGAGGTCGAATGTTTATTTTCTGTTCGAGTTGAATTCCGGCGCGATCGAAAGCAACTATCCCTATTTGACACGCGCTGAAACGGTCATTGTTTGCCGTTTCAAAATCTATTGCAACAAAATACAGTTCTGCCAAGGGAGAATATTTTATCGAAGTTCTAGGAAGGTAGTTGGGGTATGGGTGGACTCGAATGAGCCTCTACGAGGGATACCGTATTTTCGCATCAGGAACATAAGCTGGCCATTTTCTTGAAGTGCTTGTAATCCTGCAGACACCTCATCACGAAAAACCTGATCTTCGGTTCTTGAGGCAAAATGAATATTCCAACTAAGTCCAGCAGGGGGTTTTCGCTTTGTCATGAGCAAGTTCGCCTCTGTAGACACATCAAACCCCGACATAATCCATCCACTCGTTGGACCCCACAAGAGCGCGGCATCAGCCTCACCCTCGACAATTCCTTTCAATGCTTCTTCAACTGAGAAGTAGGTAACTGGATAGGCCCCCACTTTATTCAACGCGAAGTGAGCGACTGTTTGGGACATAATAGCTACGCGCTTTCCTTTGAGTCTTCTAAAAGAAAGTTGTCCCTCATTAGTGGTGGAAATTACCTCGAAGGCCGCCCCATAATAGGGTTTTCCCAAAGTCACCGCGGGATTACTACCTTCTCCCATCTTTTTTTCTGGACCCGGCACACTCAAGATTAAAGAACAATCGCCTCCAACTAACCTCCTCAAGGGAAAATCACTCTCAATCTCCAATATCTGCCTACTATTGGATGACCAAATCGGTACTAATTCCTTCTTCAGTTTTTTAGCCAGTAGTTTTCCAACGTCATAATCGAAACCAGATTGACTCGCTCGACTGGAATAAGGTAGGTTGTTTTCTAATAGACAAATTTCTAGTTTCGCAGAATTGGCATTAGCCTCGAGGGGGGGAACACCGAGAAGTGCAACCCCCATCAACAACATCGCTGAAAATGACTTTACTCCCAAAACCATTTAGTCTCCGGAAGCGCAAATACCACTAAGGTTCCACCACGGTTTACATTTTGGGCCCTTCCAGTTAGATTCGGAACCAAACCTCCGAGGCCACTTGCAATCGCCACGTACTGTCTACCGTCCGCTTTCCACGTCACGGGTTGACTCCTAACTGCCGATCCAGTTTGAAACTGCCATAAAAGTTCGCCAGTAGAGTCATCTAGCGCTATGGCATTACCAGCCTGATCACCGCTAAAAACTATACCTCCACCAGTAGCTAGAGCCCCAGCTGCGAAAGGATGTTCATTTTTATGTTTCCAT
>CACJXQ010000060.1 GCA_902597385.1 uncultured Pseudomonadota bacterium
AGAAAAATATTTAAGAAAAACGCAAGACCCAAATCTACTGATCGAGTTCCGCCACCCAATTCGCCTTGCTGGCAAACAAGATTTGGTGAAACTCTTACCGATAGAAACTGTTGAGTTGAACCCCATTTTGATCACCCTTCAGGTCAACGCCGCCCAAAGAGAATCGATGGAATTGGCCACGAAAATCCTCGAAAAAGGCAAAATGATGTTGGATTCCGAGAACTTTTCAGCCACCGCTGAAGGAGAGTTTTTGTATTGTTACGGGGAGCACCTTCTTTCACTAGGCAGGCACACTGATGCTATCCGGTTACTAAAACCATTTATAGCAGAACAAAAAACAATAGATCAAATTCCGGAGGATGAACAAAAACCCTTACGCGCGGTGCTCTCCAGTGCTCAATCTCGGTTAGGAGACCATCTCGGCGCCCTCACGACCAGCCTTACCCATTCCATAAGCAAATTACCCATGGAAGAATCAAACGCTGCCTTTGTCTATAACATCGCCTTGATTTTCTCCAATTTGCAACTCAGAGAAACCGCAGCAGATCTATATTATTTAGCCTTTCAGATGGACAAAAATGACGCGGCAACTGCATTTCATGCGCTGTATCAAAGAAGTCATCTCTGCAACTGGGAAGATAGGGATAACTTGAAAAATGCCTGTAACTCGGCAATCGCCCACTCTTTCAAGCAAGGCACCTCCAGCCTCAGAGGCGCCAGGATGCTTGCCAGCTGCGCCTTCTCGGCCACCACAATGTTTGATTCATTAAAGTTGCAATCCCACCTTTTAGAGAGGAGTGTAGAGGCTCACTCAGAGCTACCCGCCCAGAACCACCCTCCTCTCATACCTCGAAAAACAGGAAAACTCAAAATTGCTTATCTTTCTGCCGATATTCACTCTCACGCGACCGCATTTTTAATTGCGGGACTCTTGGAAAGTCACGACCGAGAAAAGTTTGACATATACCTTTTCTCCTATGGTACAAATCAGGCTGATGACCCGTTCCGAAAAAGAATCAGAAAAGCGGTTGGGGATAACTTCCTAGAGGTGAGCCAGTGGAGCGATGAGCAAATCTGTGCATCTATACGGGACGAAAAGATCGATATTACGATAGATCTCAAAGGATTCACCCAGAATGGCCGACCTTTTTTACTTCATTCTCGACCCGCACCCCTTCAAATCAATTATTTAGGCTATCCAGCCTCGATGGGGATGCCTTACATAGATTATTTTGTAGGGGACACCTATACGTTAACCGTTAACAATCGTAAACAATTTAGTGAACGGCTAATTACTCTACCTATTTTTTATCAGCCTCCAGATTCAAGTCGCACTCGGGCCGAATCCTCCGATAGAACCTCTCACCTTGACGTTGCTGAGGATTCTATAGTGTTGGGAGCCTTCAATTCTATCTACAAATTAACCCCAGAGATCTACGATATTTGGTTAAAGCTACTGTCAAAACACCCAAAGTGCGTACTATGGCTAACGGAAACTAGTGCTTCAGGTAAAAGCAGGCTGCTCAAATTAGCTACCATGGCCGGAATAGAGCCGAATCGAATTATTTTCGCCTCCTTTTTAGATCAAGAGCACCATATCGGCCGCTTAGCTCACGTGGATATCTTTCTGGATACCTATCCCTGCGTAGGTCACACAACGGCTACAGATGCGCTATTTCAGGGAATACCTATTGTGACCATTGCTGGAGAGACCTTCGCGTCCAGGGTTGCAGCCTCCGCACTGCACCACATTGCTTGTTCAGAACTGATAGCGGAGTCATATGACAACTATTATCAATTACTGGACGAACTTATCAATGATAAGGAGAAGCTTGAGTTGATCAGGCGCAAGGTAAAAGAAAACGTGAAGAAGTACCAGCTGTTCGATACCCAACGCTACGCCAGAGTTTGGGAAGAGGCGCTTACAGGCATTTTTAATCAATGGAAAGAAGGACTTTCAGCTTCCGACTTTTTCCTAAAATTTTAATAAATCTAGCTATAATAATATGACAGAAACCATTGATAAAAATAAAGAATTAATAGAAATTTTGCTGAATACTGATAACCGGGATTTGGCAGAAAAAGTTATAAAGGAACTCAAAGAAAGAGGTGAAAAAACCGGCCTATTAGAGAAACTGCTTCAGTCCGATTCTTAAGTTTCCAGTCCGAGATATCACATCTCTTTATCGAAGAGCACCCCTCGCAAAGACTCAATATTTCGGGCGACTCGAAGAATTGCTTCTGATGGAACCTCAAAAACGACCGCCCCTGACTCAGGTTCAGTTACTCTGACCACAAACCGATTCGAGCTGGAATCTACTGAGAAATTTAGTGCGGTGGACTGATTTAGCGACTGCAGAGCCTCACTGAGGTCACTTTGTAGAGTCTGTATTCTTGCAAGAGATCCTTCCCTAGTAGGGCTGACCCCAGCCACAATATCTTGCGCAGATTTGACGTTCAGTTCATTGCGCTTTATGGATATATCAGCCCCAGAACTCTTCTTTACTGCTATTTGTGAGCCCCCAGATTGAGCAGCAATCTTCGTTACAGCCGGATTTGAACCTATTTCTCCACTAGCCATGCCTTTGACCTCTATCCCTAATAAAATCATACAAACCGTTATAAAACCCATGCCGAGAATCCCAGATGGAATCCTACTAAACTATATATCGGCAACAGACCTCAAAAACTTTAGCAAAAAATAGACTTTTTTTAAAAACTTTTTGAATTCGCTTAAATATGCTACCTACGGGCATTTATTAAAATA
>CACJXQ010000061.1 GCA_902597385.1 uncultured Pseudomonadota bacterium
CACACCATCGCGAAGGGGTGACGGGGCTGCTGACCTTGCATTTATCTATGAGGCAGCTACCCAAATAGCAAAAAATTTAGACGGTTATACGGTCGTCGTAGACAAATCGACTGTACCAGTTGGAACAGCGAGAAAGGTATCTCAACTCATTGCTGAAACTAATGCGACTGCCGATTTTGACGTCGCGTCTAACCCAGAGTTTTTAAGAGAGGGCGCGGCAATTTCCGATTTTATGAGACCCGACAGGGTCGTATTAGGGGTAGAGAGTGATCGAGCAAAAGCCTTGCTAACCGAATTGTATCGGCCTTTGAATCTCAGAGAGACCCCCATACTTGTAACTGATCTTGAGAGCGCTGAACTTATAAAATATGCATCGAATGCTTTTTTAGCAACGAAAATTAGCTTTATTAACGAGATATCATCTTTGTGCGAGAGCGTTAATGCAGATGTACATGCAATTGCAAAAGGGATGGGAATGGATGCGAGAATAGGGTCGAAGTTTCTGCACCCGGGGCCAGGTTATGGGGGCTCTTGTTTCCCCAAGGATACCAAGGCACTACTTAATACTGCTTTAGAGTACGGCAACGAATTAAAAATAGTGAGTGCTACGGTGGAAGCAAATGCCGCCCACCAAGAAAAAATGGTGGCAAAAATTCGACAGGCTGTCGGTGGCAGTGAAGCGGGAAAAACATTGGCTGTTCTTGGCCTGACTTTTAAACCTGAAACTGATGATGTGAGAGAGTCTCCTGCTCTTAAAATTTTACCACAACTGGTTCAAGGAGGAGCAAACATAGTTGCCCATGACCCGAAAGGGCTTGAAGCAGCAAAGTGCTTGCTGCCTAAGGAGATGGTCTATTGTGCGGATTTAGATAATGTCTTTCAAGCTGCGGATGCTATAGTCATTTTAACAGAGTGGAATGTTTATAGGGCGTTAAATTTCGAAAAAATTATAAGTCAAATGAGGGGTCGGGTTTTTATAGATTTACGCAACATATATGAGCGAGAGGCCGTGGAAAAAGCGGGGTTCCATTATCACTGCGTGGGGCGATAGTTTGATGAGGGCAGCTACTATAGCTATTTTTCTTTTTGGCAAAAGGACTAAAGCAGTAGTTCGATTAAAAAAATGGCAACCCAATGAACAATTCCAGCAAGGCTGACAGTTTTTTTTCAAAAAAAAACAAGCCTAGCGTGTTGTTTTTAGTTGCTGAGGCAAAATACTTCCTATCGCATAGGCTCTCTCTGGCGCAATCTGCGAAAGAGGAGGGCTATGATGTCATTGTAGCGACTAATGACTCCAGCAAGCTTAGACTTTCAAAAGAGAGATTCACGGTCATAGAGATGCCATTCAATAGGTCGATTGGAGGGCTTCGAGAGGAGTTTCGCATCCTTGTTGCACTTAGTGAATGTATAAGAAAACACAGGCCCGCCATAGTGCATGCGGTCTCCCTGAAAATTTCTATTTTAGCTGCGCTTTGTATGTGGCGAGTTAGAGGTAGTGCGCTTCTGTGTGCATTTACAGGTTTGGGCCATTTGTTCACCTCGACCAAGGTTAGCGCAAAGTTATTAAAGTTTATTGTCCAATTAACACTGAGGCTGCTGCTCTCCAACATAAATTACTGGAGTGTTGTACAAAATAAGGAAGATTTAGAGCTAATTCAAAGAGTCCGCGGGGGCGATAGCGCCCGATTGTTGATGATCCCTGGTTCAGGTGTAAACACAGATTTTTTTCCTTACTCGAAAATTCCGAAGGACAAAGCACACAAGGTCTTATTTCCAGCGCGACTTTTGATCGACAAGGGAATTCAGGAATTTGTCGTAGCCGCAAGGAGCATTATGTCTCGGCGAAGTAATGTTGAGTTTGTGATTGCTGGAGGGTTGGATCCCACAAATCCGTCAGCAATTTGCCAAAGTGAGATCGAAAGTTGGATTGAAGAGGGAATAATTGATTGGGTAGGTGAAGTTCAAGACATGCGCCACCTATATCAGGAATCCACAATTGTATGTTTACCTTCTTACCGCGAGGGGCTTCCAAAATCTCTCTTGGAGGCCGCATCATCAGGTAGGCCGTTAGTGGCTGCGGATGTCCCCGGGTGTAGAGAAATTTGCCGACCTGGACAAAATGGTCTCTTAGTTCCAGTGAAAGATTCCATCACACTAGCTTTAGCCTTAGAGAGTTTATTGGATGATTTAGAGCTCTGTGAAGGGCTAGGTAAGCAAGGTAGAGAAATAGTTGAGAGTGAATTCTCGGAGTGCAGAATTAATAATGTCTTTCTAGAACTATATAAGAGAATGAACGTCGGTTGAAGATTTAACAGGATACGAGAAAATTTGTTCCACTAACATTAGTTGTAGGGTGGTTTTCCTCTGCGGATGTGAGTAGGATGAACATCGAAATTTCTTTCCACTGCAAAAATACCATCTAGTATGCTAAATGATTTCTTCACTCACTTATGTTTTTCTTTTTTTTGGGGATTTTGTTTGACATATTTCGCGTTTAGATTTCTGAGCGGTTTAGGCTTTATAGATTCACCCAATTCGCGTAGCCTGCATGTTAAACCTACCCCAACAAGTGGCGGAATAGCAATTTTCATGAGTCTTTGGATATCCGTAAATCATTCCCCATTTTTGTTTCAAGAGCTATACCCCTGGCTTCTGGCTTCCTCAGCATTCTCTGTTTTAGGTTTAATAGATGACTATAAATCAAGGACGGTATTTTTTCGGTTAAC
>CACJXQ010000062.1 GCA_902597385.1 uncultured Pseudomonadota bacterium
GCCCATTAGATTTTTTAATATGGAAATTCGGTAAATTCGGTTATCGCCTATACCTTTTAGCGAAGGGCAGAGATGAAAGCCCAGTAATAACAGCACGACCTAGAAAATCTCTCTCAAAGGAAAGAACTTTTACCACGGATCTGTGTTTGGAAGAGATTGAAAAATTCATTCCTGAGCTTGTATCGACAACTTACAGTGAATTAAAAAATACAAAGGGAAAACCAAGGACTTTTTCAGTAAAGATTCGAACCTCAGACTTCAAAACACTTTCCAGGCAGATGCGGATAGACTTTAATTGCATAGGTCCCAAATATCTAGAGGAGAAAGCAAAAGAATTATTAGCAAGGCTAGATGAGACCAAAAATACTCAATATCGACTATTGGGAACCGCTTTTTCAAATTTTATCCCTGACACTAAGACAAATCAGAAGAGTTTATTTTGAACCGGTAATAAAAAAAATGAGTCTAGACCAAAATCAAAATATTAATTTAATTCTTGAACAGACCAAGAAATTGGTAAAGACCAAGATCGCTCCGTATGCCCTCCTATGGGAAAATGAGGGTAAAGGAGTGCCATCCGAAGTGATAAAAATGCTTGGCGACTTGGGCTATTTCGGAATTTTAATAGACAATAAATTCGGTGGTTTAAACCAAAGCATTGCTAACTATACAAAAATCACGGAAATTTTAGCGATGGGAGACTGCGGACTTACCAACCTGGTAAATGTAAGCAACTCACCGGTCGCTATGGCTATAGAGAGATACGGCTCCGCATACCAACAATCCCAGTACCTTAATGGAATGGCAATAGGTAAAACGATTGGCTGTTTTATGTTAAGCGAACCAAGCAGCGGTTCGGATGCTTCCTCAATAGAAACCACCGCAAGAAAAGTATCCGGCGGATACGTCATCAATGGAAGGAAAAAATTCGTAACAGGCGGAGCATCAGCGTCAGTGGCGCTGGTCGCAGCAAAAACCAATAAGAATATCGGAAAGAAGGGCATATCCTTATTTTTGGTACCTAGGGAATCCTACGAAATAGGTCGACTGGAAAACAAGATGGGACACCGAAATATAGATACAGCAGATGTGATTTTCGATGATAGTAAAGTCTCTGATAATACGTTATTGGGTGAACTCGGGAGCGGCTATTCAATTTGCTTGACCCTACTAAATACTGGGCGCATAGCTGTGGCGGCGCAAGCAATAGGCGTCGCCTCTGCGGCTTTTGAGAAAGCCCGATCTTATGCACTTGAAAGAAAAACGTTCGGTAAAACTCTCATAAATCACCAAAGCCTGTCCTTCCGTTTAACAGACATGGCTACCCAAATTATCAGCGCTAGACAATTGGCCTTATTTGCTGCACAAAAAGCAGACGCGAGGGAACGATGTATTGCTGAATCCTCCATGGCGAAGATTTACGCTTCCGAAATTGCTGAAAAAGTCACTTCAAGCGCAATACAAATTTTTGGGGGTGATGGCTATCTCCAGGAAACTGGTATCGAAAAGTTATATAGAGACGCTCGAGTTTTAAGTATTTACGAGGGTACAAATGACATACAAAGAATAGTTATAGGAAGAGAAATAGAAAGCGGTTGGAGCCCCAATCAAATAAGTTAACTTTAAGGAGTTATTGTTCAAATGGATATTGAGAGGAAAGTCGTCGTCATCACAGGCGGCGCAAGTGGAATTGGAAAAGCTGTAGGAAAGCTAATGGTGAACAAAGGCGCTGACAAAGTATTCTTAGCCGATTTAAATGAAAATTTATTGAATAAAACCGCAGAAGAGATAGGAGCTATTCCGATTGTTTGCGATGTTTCCAATGAGGAAAGTGTCAAAGCACTTGTAAACGAAGTAACCCTTCAGACCAAAGTAATCGATATATTCATGTCAAACGCTGGAATTTATGTAGAAGGTGATGAGAATACGTTGAATCAAGAATGGATGAGAAACTGGTCTATTCACGTAATGGCACATGTTTATGCTGCTCGAGCAGTTCTACCGGGCATGATAAAAAGAGAAAGTGGTTACCTAATTAACACCTCTTCGGCCGCTGGTCTATTAACACATATAGATTCAGCCACTTATTCTACTACCAAGCATGCCGCTATCGGCTTCGCTGAATATTTGTCCATTAATTATGGTTCAAAGGGCATCAAGGTGTCTGTATTGTGCCCGCAAGCAGTTAAAACTGCCATGACATTAGGCAGAGAGGATAGCGTCGCTAGTGTTGATGGTATGCTTGAACCAGACTTCCTTGCGGAAGTTGTTTTACAAAGTGTATATGACGAAGAATTTTTAATACTGCCACACCCCGAAGTTCTAACCTACATACAGCGAAAGGCCTCCGATTACGAAAGGTGGTTAGGTGGAATGAGACGTTTCAAGCAGAAAAGGGAAAGCAGATAGCGAATGAAGACACCTCCTGAAAATCAGACTGATTCCCTTAGAAGTTCATTCGCTACTATCAATTGTCTCACTTGGTTTGTGCCCGCTCCTATTTCTAGAACCTTCCCGCTTCTATAAAGCCGATTAACTTCGCTCTCTCTCATGAAACCCATTCCTCCGTGTATTTGTACAGCTGAATCAAGAACTCTCATACTGGCCCTTCCGGCATGTAAAACTGCCGCCGCAGATCGCTTGTGAACTACACCCCTTCCCCCTTCTCCTCTGCTAATATTCTGTATTT
>CACJXQ010000063.1 GCA_902597385.1 uncultured Pseudomonadota bacterium
ATCTAATGGCGATTGGTGATTGGCAATTATTACGATTTTTTCATCGGAAGTTGGAAAGTTGTTAATCCCTTGCACTTTCACGGTGAACAGAGGTTTCACAACAATGCCTAAAAAAGTTCTGCAAAAAAAGGCTAATTGACGATGCAATAATTGAGAAAACAAAAAAAAACCCCTTGGGATATTTGTGATAGCTTACCTCAAATTTGTAATCGCAGTCTAAATTTCCGAAAATAATCTAAAAATTGTCCCGAAACTCATGAGTGAAAGACCTATGATCAAGGTAGATAACAGTCTAAACGGTATCAGCCGATGGCTCTCGAGTGATGATGCTAAAAATTTAATTTTTTTGGAGGCAAGTGCAGCCGCCGATTTTTTTTCGGATGTCTTTGGTTATTACATTGTCCAGCTAGGCGATTATTATCCAACCAAAATCATGGCCTCAAGCCGGATGCAGCACAAGATACTTGTAGGGCTCTCTGGCACAATCTGTTCTCCTTTAGATTTTGCCTGCGACGTGGAGGCTTTACCTTTTGCAGAAGGGACAGTCGATTTGATGATTTTGCCACATCTTCTCGAATTTGGAAGGGATCCTTCCATAATATTAAGGGAAACAGAGCGAGTGTTGATTGGGGAGGGTTACTTGGTTGTTTTTGGTTTTAACCCCTGGAGCTTTTTTGGTTTGACAACTGTGTTCAAGAGGTGGCAGGACACAGCGCCTTGGAATTGTAATTTTATTGCCGCTCCTCGGTTAAAAGATTGGTTACATGTACTGGGCTTCGAGACCCTTATCATAAGTAGGGTTGGATATGGAAGCTTGAAAGGTGAAGGTTGGAGTGGCGTCACTGGAAACGGAGAAAAATTAATGAAATACTTGTTCCCTAGGTTGGGCAATAGTTACTTTCTAGTGGCGAAAAAAAAGATTGAGGGCTTGAAAGCTGTTAGAGGAAAATGGTCAAAAACTAGGAAAATTTTTGAAAGCGGTCTTGCTAAGCCCAGTGTGAGCTGCACAGGAGGCGAGGCTTGGTTAAAGAAATGAACAGAGCCAGTTGTCAAGTTTACACGGATGGGGCCTGCAAAGGTAATCCGGGGATTGGTGGATGGGGTGCAGTGATTATTGAGGGCGGGAAGCAAACGAAAATTAAAGGGTATGACCCTAAGACAACGAATAACAGGATGGAACTGACAGCGGTTATAAAATCGCTAGAGGTTCTGGACGCTGATAAACATATAACATTGTTCACTGACTCGAAATATGTGCAGAATGGCATAACCATTTGGATTGAGAATTGGAAAAAAAACCAATGGCGGACTTCCTCCAAAAAGCCCGTTAAAAATGTCGATTTGTGGCAGGCTCTCGAAGTGCTTTGCGAGAACAGAACGATTATTTGGGAATGGGTTAAAGGCCATGCAGGTAATGAAGGAAATGAAATTGCTGATTTTCTTGCTAACGCTGCGATTGCAGAGTTTTTATCAGAAACGTAAGCCTAGCTCGTTGGAGACGCAGATACTATGAGACAAATCGTTTTAGATACCGAAACTACAGGACTTGAGTGGATTCAAGGGCACAAAATTATAGAGATCGGTTGTATAGAAATTTTCAATCGCAGGATAACGTCCAACAGATTTCACCAATATTTAAATCCAGACCGAGAAATCGAACTTGGCGCGCAACAGGTGCATGGTATAAGCAGGGAATTTCTTCAGGAGAAACCCAGGTTTTCTGAAATTGTTAAAGAGTTTTTGGATTATATCCAAGGGGCTGAGTTAATAATTCATAATGCGCCCTTCGACATCGGATTCTTGGACCACGAGCTCTCTTCAATAAGCGGTGACTGGGGCCAAATAACTAACCACTGCGAGATATTGGATACATTACAGCTCGCCCGGAAAATTCATCCTGGACAACGTAATAGCCTAGATGCCTTGTGTAAGAGATATGAAATAGACAATACGCATCGCACCCAGCATGGAGCATTACTTGACGCGGAGCTATTGGCAGAGGTTTATCTTTCAATGACAGGTGGGCAAACCACTTTAGAGCTCGAGTTGTCGGATAGGGCGAGCGAACCGTCACGAGGAGTGAATTTAAAGGCTGTTAAGAAAGACCTGAAGGTTTTAAGCCTGTCTGACAATGATTTTCGAGCTCACCATGTTGCCTTGGAACGAATTTCTTCAAGAAGCGATAATTGTATCTGGGAGCCGTAACTCAACTTTTAAGGGGGTCAGTCTAAAGCTATCTCAATCTGATTGAGCATCCTTCAAAAGTGTTTGAAGTTCACCAGATTGGAACATACCAAGTACGATATCACATCCTCCTACCAATTCTCCTTTGACGAATAGTTGAGGAAATGTGGGCCACTCAGAAA
>CACJXQ010000064.1 GCA_902597385.1 uncultured Pseudomonadota bacterium
ACTGTTTTTTCATTATTGCTTAATTCCTATTTCCTCAGGTATCGCTGATTTTTGTTTGAATATAAATTAAATAAATGGTTATACGCCTTCGTTAGGAAAGACGATCGTACAATGATAGTATGCGCGAGATCCTTGAATTTGTAATGAATAAACCCTTTCATTTGTGCTATCAATTTTTGGATATCCTTTAATTATAGCAAATATAGACTAAGCTAAGTAGGTAAGTGTGAGTGAATAACGAAGAATACTATGACGTACTCATCATAGGTAGCGGCGCAGCGGGCCTAACCCTTGCGCTTTCCTTGCCAGATTCTCTTAAAGTCGCTGTTTTAAGCAAGACGACTATTGAAGAGAACGCTACTTTCTATGCTCAAGGAGGAATATCCGCAGTAATAGATGATAGCGACTCTATCGCAGCTCATGTCGAGGATACCGTCAGGACTGGAGGAGGCTTATGCAAGCCTGAGACCGTTCAGTTCATCGTAGAGAGAGGTCGCGAAAGTATAGATTGGTTGTCATCTAAAGGGGTATCTTTTTCAAAAAGGCGCTCAAAGTCTGGTCGACAGGAGCTCCACTTAACACAAGAGGGTGGACACAGCGCCAGGAGAGTGGTGCATGCGGCCGACAAAACTGGTGAAGCTATTGAAAATGCACTTGTCAGTCGGTTTCGCAAGAGCAGCGTGGGTCTTTTTGAAAATCATATTGCTATCGATCTCATTTGCTCACACTCTTTGCCTAAGCGCTGTGATGGAGTTTTTGTTCTAGATAAATCAAATAACCAAATCAGAAGTATTGGAGCTAAAATAACCGTTCTAGCTACGGGAGGAGCAGGAAAGGTGTACCTTTACACCAGCAACCCTGATGTATCCACCGGTGATGGTATCGCAATGGCTTGGAGGGCTGGTTGTAGGGTCGCTAATATGGAATTTGTTCAATTTCATCCAACATGTCTCTATCATCCTGACGCCAAATCTCTTCTCCTCACCGAGGCATTAAGAGGTGAAGGCGGTATCCTTCGCCTCCCAAATGGGAGGAGGTTTGCAGAGGGATATCACCCCATGGGAGAGTTGGCCCCGCGAGACGCGGTGGCACAGGCTATCGATACCGAAATGAAGAAAGGAGGATATGATCATGTTTACTTGGACATATCTCACAAGTCTGAGGATTTTATAAAGAAGCATTTTCCCAATGCTTATGAAGGATGCCTTCGATTTGGCTTTGATCTCTCCTCTCAACCAATTCCAATAGTCCCAGCTGCGCACTACTTTTGCGGTGGCGTGGTAACAGATTTAAAAGGTAGGACTAATATAGAAAATCTTTACTCAATAGGAGAGACAGGCTGTACGGGCTTACATGGAGCCAACAGAATGGCTAGTAATTCATTACTAGAATGTCTGGTATTGGCTGAATCATCGGCGGCTGCTATAGCCGATAAGCTGGATAAAAAATCAACATTTGTCAAAATTCCAGATTGGGACGAAAGTTTAGTGGTGGATTCAGAGGAAGAGGTAGTTGTCTCTCACAATTGGGACGAACTTCGGCGAGTCATGTGGAACTATGTGGGTATAGTCAGAAGCTCTTCTAGGCTACAAAAAGCTCGTAGAAGAATAGATTTACTTAAACTGGAAATCGCAGAATTTTATGGAAGTTATAAGATGAAGAGTGATTTGATAGAACTTAGAAATTTAGTACAAGTGGCGGATCTAATTATAAAATCGGCAACACATCGAAAGGAAAGTCGCGGACTCCATTACACGTTAGATTATCCGGAAAGCAATCAAAAGTATAATGAAGATACATTATTGGATCCGCAGGAGGATTGATGAACGATAAGTTGACACCCTTGTCTAATAAAGTGATTTTTATAACAGGAGCAGCCAAGGGTCTTGGGCGTTCATTAGCACTAAAATGTGCTGATGCTGGTGCAAAGTTAATACTATGCGACAAAGATTTACGGGACCTAGAGATTGTTTATGATGAAATTGTTACAAAGTATCATCACGAGGCCCTTTTACTTCCCGTGAACTTCGAGGGTGCGGTTATAGATGACTATTTGAGCATAGCTTCTAGGATAGAACAAAAACATTCAACAATAAATTCGTTGATTTTAAATGCAGCTAGTTTGGGGGAGCTTGCTCCGATTGCCCATTACGACCCGTTGGTTTGGGCACGAGTTTTTCAAGTGAATATCCATTCTGCTTTTCTTTTGTTAAAACATCTCGACGGCATCTTTGAGAAAAAGAAGTCTTCCAATATTATTTTCACATTAGCCCCTGAGGTTGAAATCGCCAAACCTTTCTGGGGTGCTTATGCAGTTTCTAAAAAAGCGCTAC
>CACJXQ010000065.1 GCA_902597385.1 uncultured Pseudomonadota bacterium
TCACAACTGGCTCACGGGTTTAGCCTTATCGATCATTTCAAAAATAGGCCCTAATACCGCGGAAGAATTTATTTTTCGGCTGTTCCGCGCTCAACACACGGAAAAATTCCTGAAGGGACTGACTAAATTAGACCTTGATAAGGAACCTGACGCTGTAGCTTGCGCAAAGTACCACTATTTTTCCAATCAACTAGGGGGTGTTTCGGTCGAGTATTTTGAGGAAAGCCCGATCAAAGCTTGGATTCGCTATCCTCCACCGCGTTGGATTTGGCAAGATAGTACCATTTGTGCTGTTCCCGAAAATGTTAATCGAGCGATGTTATATGGATGGCATGCCCAGAATGGAGTCACCTTGAAAAATTCTCGACTAGGGTTCGTGTGTACCGGTACAACCGTCGAAGGCTCACCTGGATTAGAAGGATTCTATCTCCAACATCCACAACCCTTATCTCCAGAACAACGCCTCCAATTTCGCTTCGATTTGGAGTGTCCTCTTATCGATAGCAAAACACTTCCAGTATTAAACCATGAACTTTGGCCTGATGAACGAAAAGCGAAGGCATATCGTAACTATGCGATGGAGTACCTACGCACTGCTCTTCCCCTATTGCCAAAAATCCTTGGCGCTGAAAATGCTGAAAGAGTTGGCCTGATTTGTGCCAAACAAATCGGCATGCAGGTATACAGTAAACTCAGGACTGTGTTTGAGATTAAAGACTCGACCCCTGAGTCGTTCATGCTATTTCTTAAAGAGTTTATGAGAGCTTGTGGAGACAAGGCAGAACTAATAAGTGAGTCAGTGATCGAGAGAACATTTTGGCGAATTTTCCCAGAAAACCCCTCTGCCTTCACTGAAAGCTGCGAAAGCTCGCTCTTTTCAGGGTTTCTTGCAGCCCATAATCGTTTTATGAAACTCAAAACTAACAAACAAAAAACGGGTACCTACCTAGAGATTTATTGATCATCAGGTTAGACGGGAACAACCTCAATAAAGACGCTGGCCCATTGCACACCGACGATCCCTGCGCCAACTACCCTTATACGTCTCATGAACTTAGCTGACTTTTAAGCTCTGTTAATCTCGCGATTATATTTTCAAATTCTTCAATGCTGGAATAGCGAGAGGCCTGAATATAGTCGGTTACACCTAAATCCTGGCACTCTGATAAATCATCTAACGCTTTGTTGTTATCATCCGGCAGACTTCCCAGCACCATGATCTTTGGAATTGGTTTTTCCGCGCTTTCCGACAGCCCTTTTAACTGCGCCGCAAGAGGTTTTATCTTTATCGGATCTAAACCAACTGGCATCCACCCCTCACCGCGTTCAACGACCCTACGAAGGGCGGCGTCCGTCATACCTCCCACATACACTGGGGGACACTTCGGTTTAGGCCGAAAATAAAAATCCTGCCCATTAAGGTTCACTACATCATCCTTTGATTCGAAACAGGTACGTAAAAAATCTAAGACTTCGTCTGTTAATTTTCCGCGCTTTCTTTTCTCCACCCCCAAAATCTTGTACTCCGCTTCCATCCAACCCGGTCCTACGCCAAGCAACAGCCTTTCGTTGGACAATTCTTGTATGCTTGCTACCCACTTTGCAGTTAGCAAAGGGGGACGATAGGGTAGCACCAGGACGCTGACACCAATCTTTATCTCGCTGGTCGCGGCCGCGAAAAAAGATAATACTGCGAGAGGGTCCAACCAAATTCCGTCAGACCCCTCCGACTCATCAGGAGGAATTGCTACATGATCGACAGCCCAAATGTGCTCCAGCGAGGCCTCCTCGGCCATTTGCGCACAGGATAAAATAATATCTCTCTTGGCAGCTGGCCCCATGTTTCTTATAGCAGTGCCTATTTTCATAAATCCCCCTTTTTATTTCGAAAAATCGGAAACTTGGAGCCGATCGAAATGAATCTATTTCAAGAGGCTCTTTCCGTAGCCACGCTTTCGGCTACACCATTCTTGGTAAGAGTGACTCCTTCATAGTTATTGTCCGCTACCTCTCTAATGGTCTTTACATACTTCGGGGTACCACCGTTATATACGAAATACCGAGTGCGGCCTTCCTCGTGACCTTCTACGTTTGAGTTGTACCCAGTGAACCACCCCTTAGCTTTCCTCAT
>CACJXQ010000066.1 GCA_902597385.1 uncultured Pseudomonadota bacterium
TGGTAAATTAGAATTTGAGGAGTCTCTTTTCAATCTTTTTAATTTAGTAGTATCAAACGGAGCTCGTTTGCTTCTATCAGCAAAAGATCACCCTTATCGTCAAGGGTTTGTACTGAAAGACCTAATTTCACGTCTAAATTCTCATTCTGTTTACAAATTGTGGAAATTGGCAGACCTAGAAAAGGTGCAGGCTATAGAAATGATCGCGACACGTATGGGTATAAAGGCAGATGACCCTGTGTGGGCCTACATACTACGAAAAAGTAAGCGGGACATGGCCAGTTTGGTTGGCTTGTTAAAGGACTTAGACGAATACTCTCTCAAGCATAACAGGTTGTTAACCGTCCCTTTTGTTCGAGACTTTTTTAACTCCGACGATTTCAAATGATAAAATTACAGTTTTGGGCCCTTGAGTCTCAAGGCAGCATTAGCTAGCCTTCTTCCGAGCGCGTTGGCTGTTGTTTTTTCTTCCTTGCTTAGAGAGTTTGCGTTGTCAGAGCCCGCCTGGTGGCTTGCCCCATAGGGGGTTCCACCGGTTTTGGTATCCATAAGAGCATTGTGGCTATAAGGGATTCCTAAGATAATCATTCCGTGGTGAAGTAGCGGTACAGTCATAGAGAGAAGCGTCGCTTCCTGTCCCCCATGTAAACTGCTCGTAGAGGTGAAGACTACCGCAGGTTTGTCTATAAGATTCCCTGAAAGCCAAATATCAGAAGTCTGCTCGAAAAAAACTTTCATTGGGGCGGCTATGGTACCAAAACGGGTAGGTGATCCTAACGCGACTCCATCGCAATTTTTCAGCTCTGTTTTGGTGACAAACGGGGTTGATGTGTCATAATTTCTTGTATTTTCCTCATTCGTATGAATTGGAGGGACAGTTCGTAATTTAGTTTCGCAGTTTTTTACAGTGAGTGCTCCTTTTTGTATTTCTCTCGCTAATTCTTTTGTATGACCTGATCTGCTGTAGTATAGGATTAAGATTTCTATCATTTTAGGAGGGCTCGTCTATCATCTTTTTTATAACTTCTATAAGTTGCTCTAATTCGATGTTAAAAGGTTTCTTTCCTGTTCTTAACTTTAGTTCTACTAGTCCTTCAGCCAGTCCATGCTCTGTTATCACTATACGAATTGGTATTCCGATTAAGTCAATATCAGAAAAAATTACACCTGGTCTTTTATCTTCATCATAGAGTAAGGTGTCGATTCCATTTTCTAAGAGTTTGTCATAAATTCGTATACCTTTTTCTTCGAGAGTAGAATCGCCTTTCTTTTTTAAAATCACCATGGCGCAACTAAACGGAGATAGACTGTGAGGCCATATTATTCCATTCGCATCGTGATTTTGTTCTATCGCTGCAGCGACAATTCTAGAAACACCTATCCCGTAGCAACCCATCACCATAGGAGATTCCTTGCCCTCTTTGTTTATAATTTTTGCCTCCATTGTTTCGCTATACTTAGTCCCGAGTTGAAATATATGTCCAACCTCTATGCCCTTTTGTATGCTTAGTTTTCCCTTTCCGTTTGGACTAGGATCCCCAGCCACTGCATTTCTGAGGTCAGCAATTGCAGGTGTGGGTTGAATGTTTCCCCAGTGGACATCTGTAAGGTGGTAACCATCTCGATTCGCTCCGCAATAGAAGTTCTCGATTATCGCTGCGCTGTAATCAATGATTAAAGGAATATTTAAGCTTACTGGTCCGATCGAGCCAGGAGCGCAGTTTAGATGCTTTTTAATCTCAGATGAACTGGCCATTCTCATGGGGGCGGCAATCTCGGGTAAATTTTGTGCTTTTATAATATTCAGCTCATGATCGCCTCTCAAACACAATGCAACCAAACCTTTCTCGCCTTGGACAATTAGAGTCTTGATGCCTTGTGACAATGGTAGGCCTAGGAATTTAGAAACCTCCAGCATAGTGTGTTGGTTAGGAGTTTTTATCTCTTTGAAATCAGCTGATTTATTAAACGCTATGGTCTGCTTAGGCCTTACGACTGGAACCATCTCAAGGTTGGCCGCGAAACTTCCGTCCTCGTTATAGGCAATAGAATCTTCCCCTGCTTCGGCTAGCACATGAAATTCGTGAGATGTAGATCCTCCTATATTCCCTGTG